>JADJJE010000001.1:0-600000 GCA_016706685.1 Sandaracinaceae bacterium
GCCTGCTCAACAACGTGGCCATCGCGGCAGCAGCGGCGCTCGCACGGGGAGCGCAGCGCGTGGCCATCGTGGACTGGGACGTGCACCACGGGAACGGCACCCAGGAGATGTTCTACGACGATCCGCGCGTGCTCTTCATCTCGCTGCACCAGTGGCCCTGCTACCCGGGCACAGGCGCCGCGCAGGAGACCGGGCGCGGCGCGGGCCAGGGCACCACGCTCAACATCCCCCTACCGGCGGGCGCCGACCCGGCCGTGTTCGGCGAGGCCTTCCGGCGCCTGGTGCTCCCCGCGCTGCAGGCGTTCCGAGCGGACCTGGTGCTGGTGTCGGCGGGCTTCGACGCCCACGAGCGGGACCCGCTGGCCAACCTGAACCTGGACGCGGCCACCTACGGGGCCATGACCAGCTCGCTGGTGGACCACGTGGAAGGGCTCGGGCACGGGCGCCTGGGGTTGGTGCTCGAGGGGGGCTACGACCTGCGGGCGCTCGAGGACAGCGTGGCCGCCGTGACCCGCGCGCTCGGGGGCAGCGGGGTGGCGCTCCCGGAGGGTCGCATCGGGCCGGAATTCGAGCGAGCCCTCGCCCGTGCCGAGGCGCTCCGCTAGCGCAGGGCTTGCGCCCGGCCCCCGACCCGTGGCTTAACCCGCGGATGCCGTCCATTCTGACCTCTCTCGCAAGCGCGGTGCGCGCCCTCTCCCTCTTGGCCACCTTGGTGGCGCTCGGGTGTGGCTCGCCTAGCCCCGCGCCGGACTACCCGACGCCCGAAGACCCGCCGCTCGACGATGGCGAGGAGGACGCCGTCGAAGAGGAAGTCGAAGACGACTGGGTGGACCCGAGCGCGGGCGAAGAGACCGAGGAGCCCGAGAAGCGCTGAGGTGACCCACGCCGACACCGTGATCGTGGGCGCCGGCGCGGCAGGCAGCGTCATCGCGGCGCGCATGACCGAAGACGGGGCCCACGACGTGTTGCTGCTGGAGGCGGGTCCGGACTACCCGCCCGGCACACGGCTCCCGGCCGACCTGGTGGACGGGACGCGCAACTCCACCCGCGCGCACGACTGGGGCTACGCCATGACGCCCACGCCGCGCGCGTCCAGCATGGACTTCCCGCGTGGGCGGGTGGTGGGCGGGTCGAGCGCGGTGAACACGTGCATCGCGCTGCGCGGCATGCCGTACGACTTCGACGAGTGGGCCGCCCTGGGGCTGCCCGACTGGTCCTGGGAGCGCTGCCGCCCAGCATTCCTGCGGCTCGAGACCGACCTGGACAAGCGGGACGAGCACCACGGGAGCGCGGGCCCCATCCCCATTCGCCGGCACCCGCCCGCCGAGCTGACGCGCTGGCAGGCGGCGTTCATGGCGGCCTGCGACGAGCTGGGCTACGCGGAGAACCCCGACGCCAACCGGCCCGACACCACGGGCTGTGCGCCCCACCCCATGAACAAGGTGGACGGCCAGCGCATGGGCGCCGCGCGCTGCTACCTGACGGCCGAGGTGCGGGCGCGGCCGGGCCTGCGCATCATGGCGCACACGCACGTGGTGCGGGTGGTCTTCGAGGGGCAGCGCGCCATCGGCGTGGAGGTCACGCGCGGGGGCGAGCGCTCCGTCATTCGCGCCGAGCAGGTGGTGCTGGCCAGCGGCGCCATCAGCACGCCCGGCATCTTGCTGCGCTCTGGGGTGGGCCCGCGCGCGGAGCTCGAGCGCCTGGGGGTCCCCCGGGTAGCCGACGTGCCGGGCGTGGCGGCGCGGCTGCTGGACCACCCGGGCGTGGCCATGTTCTACCTGCCGAAGCCGGGCGTGGCCGATGTGCGCGACGCGCTGGTGCAGACGCACCTGCGCTATGCGGCAGAGGGCAGCTCGCGCCTCAACGACATGCAGCTGCAGCCGGGGTCGCTGGTGCCGCTCCCGGTCGCCGAGCTGCCCGCCGTGAGCCTGATGGCCGCCGTGGGAAAGCCGCGCGGGCACGGGCTGCTGCGCTTCCCCACCGCCCTCGCACACCAGAAGCCGGTCATCGAGCTGCGCGCCCTGGCGCACCCGGACGACCTCGAGCAGGCGGCCGAGGCGCTGGAGCTGGCCTGGTTGTTGGGGTCCACCGCGCCCATGCGGGAGCTGGCCACCCTGGCGCTGCCGTCCGAACGAGGCCTCGGGAGCCGAGCCAGCTTCCGGGAGATCGCGCGGCGCCAGTGCGGGAGCGGGTACCACCCGTGCGGCTCGGCCAAGATGGGCGCCGACGACGATCCCTTGGCGGTCACCGACGGGCGGGGCCGCGTGCGCGGGGTCACCGGCCTGCGGGTGGCCGACGCCAGCCTCATGCCCACCATCCCGAGCGGGAACATCCACCTCCCCACCCTCATGATGGGCGAGCGCTTCGGCGAGTGGCTGCGGGACGGTACGTGAAACGCGACTCCAACCTGATAAGCTCCGCCGCGTGAACGACGACCCGACGCTCGAGATGGAGGATCTGCTGGCGATGACGCTGGCAGACCACTACATCATCCATCGCACCCTCGAGTGGGGCGGGGACGCCGTCTCGTACCTGGAGGCCGAGCGCGATGGCCAGCGCCTGATCCTCTGCACGCTGCCCGAGCTGTTCGCCACGGGTGCCGCCAAGGACGCGTTCGTGGCCCTGGCCGA
The DNA here is from genome assembly GCA_016706685.1 of Sandaracinaceae bacterium. Taxonomy (NCBI): domain Bacteria; kingdom Pseudomonadati; phylum Myxococcota; order Polyangiales; family Sandaracinaceae; species Sandaracinaceae bacterium. Next base: position 2,631 of record JADJJE010000001.1, read on the forward strand.
GTCGCTCATGAAGCTGGACGTGCCCACCGTGCTGCCCATCAAGGCGTGGGCCGTGGTGGACGACGTGCCGCTGCTGGAGATGGGCTGGGAAGAGGGCAAGCCCATCAGCACGGCCATCGTGAAGGCGCCGCTGCCGTCCGTGCCGCTCTTGAAGGTGGCCGACCAGGTGCTGCGCGCGCTGGTGCACTGCCATCGCGCGTCCATCGTGCACGGCGACCTCACGCCCGAGAACGTCATCGTCACGCGCGGCGGCGACATGAAGTCGCCCATCATCCGTGTCATCGGGGTGGGGCTCGGGCCGCTGCTGCGCGAGTACGGGCTGGTGGAGCAGAACAACCCCATGTCGGGGGCGTTCGCGCTCGACTACCTGCCGCCCGAGGTGGGTCGTGGGCAGCGCGCGTCGTCGCGCTCCGATCTGTTCTGCATGGGCGTGCTCATGCACCACATGGTCATCGGGCGCCCGCCCGAGGGCTACGACTCACGCGATGGCTTCGCCGACATCCCGCAGATGCCGGATGTCATCCGGCGTGCCACCGCGCGCGACGCGGCCGAGCGGTACTCCGACGCCGCGGGCATGCTGGCCGCGCTCGACTGGCTGGACGTCATCTCGTCCAAGATGAGCCCGCACACGCAGGACATCCCGCTGTGGATGGAGTACTCCATCGTGGGGAACATCCCGGTGCCGCAGCTGAACGCGGCGTCCACGGACGTGCTGCCGGTGCGCCGCACCTCGCGGCCGCCGCGCGCTCCCTCGGCGCCGCCGCCCGGCATGCTGCGAGGCTCGCACTCGCCCAGCATGCCGCAGTCGGTCATCCCCGTGCGCATCGTAGTCAGCCCGTCCATGGCGGCGCCTCCCACCATCACGGGGGCACCCGCGGTGCCCACCATCCCGGGGCCCGCGGGCCTGCCGCGTGTGAAGAGCGCCAGCAACGACGGCCTCTGGTGGGTGGCCGCGGCGCTGTGCCTGGTCATCATCCTGTTGGTGCTGGGCTGGGTGTGGCTCGAGACCAACCCGAACGCCGCGCTGCCCGCCCCCGCTCCCACCGCTGCACCGTGAGTCGCCTGGTGCCGAGACATTCCGGCGCAGTGCTGGTAGGTTCCCGCGCCATGACGATCAACGAGCTCCAGCAGGAAGAACGCATCGCCCTCGGAGGCCTGCTGCGCCTCATCATCCGCTCGGATGGAGACTTCACGGTGGCCGAGGAGGAGACCGTCAACCAGCTGGGCGAGAAGCACCTGGGCGGCGCGGGCGAGCTCTGGCGCGTGATCTCCGCGTCGGCGCAAGCCTGCCCCAACGACGCCGCCATCCGCGCGAGCGCCGCGAAGGTGACGCGCCCCGAGGCCCGCGCCGTCATCCTCGGGCTGGTGCGCGAGGTCGCGGCGGGCGACGAGGTCAGCCCCAGCGAGGAGACGCTCATCGGCTGGCTCGAGTCGCTCTGGAAGTGACGCGCGGCGTCACTTCCCGCCCTCACATCATGGAGACGGGGTCCACGTCCACGCTCGCCCGCGCCGTGCCGCCGCCGCGCTCGATGGCGGCCAGCACCAGCAGCGCCACCTCGCGCAGCGCCTTGCGGTCCGGGCTGCGCAGCAGGAAGCGATAGCGAAAGCGCGAGCGCACCTTGGCCAGCGGCGCCGGCGCGGGGCCCTGCAGCTGCACGCGGTGGTCTTTGACGGCCGGGTGACGCCGCGCCTCGTTGGCCAGCGCCTCGGCCGCACGGCGCGCCTCGAGGTCGTCCGGGGCATCCACGCGCACGGCCACCATGCGCCCGAAGGGAGCGTAGGCCAGCTCGCGGCGCTGCTCGATCTCGGCGGTGTAGAACGCCTCGTAGTCGTGCCGCGCGGCCGACGCGATGGCGTGGTGCTCGGGCTGGAAGGTCTGCACCAGCACGCGGCCCTTGCGCGCGCCTCGGCCGGCCCGCCCTGCCACCTGGGCCAGCAGCTGGAACGTGCGCTCCGACCCGCGAAAGTCGGGGAACGCGAGGCTCTGGTCGGCCAGCAGCACGCCCACCAGCGTCACGTTCTCGATGTCGTGCCCCTTGGTCACCATCTGTGTGCCCACCAGCACGTCGATCTCACCCGAGCGCACGCGGTCGAGCACCTGCTCCACGCCCTCGCCGCTGGCGGTGTCGCGGTCGAGGCGCGCCACCTTCGCGGGGGCCAGCAGGTCGGACAGCTCGTCCTCCAGCTTCTCGGTGCCCACACCGAGGGGCACGCGCTCGGTGGCACCGCACGAGCGGCAGGCGGCCACCAGGGGCTCGCTGTAGTCGCAGTAGTGGCAACGCAGCGCGCCCTCGCGGCGGTGCTCGGTGAGCGGCACGCTGCACGCCGGGCAGCCCACCAGCTCTTCGCAGCCCGCGCACTGCATGGTGGGCGAGTAGCCGCGCCGGTTCAGGAACAAGATGGCCTGGCCCTTGTCGGCCAGGCACTCGCGCAGCGCACGCAGCAGCGGCTCCGACACGAAGCGGCGCTCGGGCCCGCTGCTCTTGAGGCGCCGCAGGTCCACCAGCTCCACGCGGGGCATGACCTGCCCCGTGGCGCGCTCGGGCAGGCTGATCAGGTCGAAGCGCCCGTCGCGCGCGTGCTGAAAGCTCTCGAGGCTGGGCGTGGCGCTGCCCAGGATGCACACCGCCGACGCGCGCGTGGCGCGCAGCACCGCCATGTCGCGCGCGTGATAGCGGAAGCCATCTTCCTGCTTGAAAGAAGGGTCGTGCTCCTCGTCCACCACGATGACGCCCAGGTCTCGCACCGGCGCGAAGAGCGCGCTGCGCGCACCCACGGCGATGCGCAGATCACCCCGCCGCAGCGCCCGCCAGTAGTCGTCGCGCTCCTTCTCGCCGAGGCCGCTGTGCAGCACCGCGATCTCGTTGCCGAAGCGCGCACGGAAGCGGCCCACCAGCTGCGGCGTGAGCGCGATCTCGGGCACCAGCAGCAACCCACCGCGCCCCTGCGCGCGCGCGGCGTCCATCACGCGCAGATACACCTCGGTCTTGCCGGAGCCGGTCACGCCGTGCAGCAGGAAGGGGCGCGTGGGCGCCGCCAGGGCTTCCACCAAGCGCTGTGTAGCGTGCGCCTGGGCAGCGGTGGCCTGGGGTGGCGCCTCGATGGTGGGCGCAGCCGTCAGGAAGCGGTCCGCCAGCACCTCGCGCACCTCGCAGCTGAGCAGGCCGCGCTCCACCAGCTTGGCCACCACGGTGCGCGCCGTCTTCTCGTGCACGCGCAGCTCACTGAGGCTCACCTCGCCGCGCGTGTCCACCAGCGTGAGCACGCGCGCCTGGGCCGCGCCGAACCGGCCTTCGCGCGCGGCCTCCGTGGCGCGCACGAACGTCTCCTCGCGCACGCGCACGGCGGCGCCCTTCAACGCGTCCCCGCCGGTAAGGAAGCCATCCTGACGCAAACGCGCGAGCGCCCCACGCGGGAGCGCCGGCGCGGCGGAGCGCAGCACCTCCCCCAGCGGGTGCATGTAGTAGCGCGCGGCTTCCTCGAGGAAGGCCAGCAGCTCGTCCGTGAAGAGCGGCTCGGCTTCGAGCAAGCCCGCCACCCGCATGATGCGCGTGACCCCCTCGGGGGGCGCCGCGCGCTCGGCCACCACGATGCCCACCGCCTTGCGGCGCGCAAACGGCACGGCCACACGCGCGCCCCGCTTCACCTGCCCGGCCAGGTGGCGTGGCACGGCATAGGTGAACGTGCGCCGCAGCGGCACGGGCAGCGCCACGTCCACGTAGCCGGCGATGTCGTCGCTCACGGCGCGCTCGGCTCCTGGTCACCCAACGGTGCCCGCAGGTCCTCGGCGGCTTCGCGCTCCTGCCAGGCCACGTGCAGGATGGCGGCCACCGCGTCGTAGAGCTCCTCGGGGATCTCCTCGCCCAGCGACAGCTCGTACAAGCTGCGCGCCAGCGGGATGTCGCGCAGCACCGGCACACCCGCCTCGCGCGCTGCGGCGATCATCTTCTGGGCCAGGTGGTCGGCGCCCTTCGCCAGCACCTCGGGCGCGCCCTCCCCGTCTTCGTCGTAGTGGATGGCCACCGCCAAGTGCGTGGGGTTCACGATGAGCGCGTCGGCGCCGCGCACCTGCTCGAGCGTCTGGTGCTCGATGATCTCCTGGTGCTTGCGCTTGCGCTCGTGCTTCAGCTGGCCATCGCCCTCGGCGTTCTTGTACTCACGCTTGACCTCGTCCTTGCTCATGCGCTGGTCGCGCTGGAACTGCCAGCGCTGGTAGAGCAGGTCCAGCACGCCCACGCCCAGCAGCGCGAGGCCCACGCGCAGGAACAGCTGCTCACCCAGCAGCCCCAGGCTGCGCAGCACGGCATCGCCCGGCGCCAGCACCAGCGTGAGCACGCCCCGCAGCGCCGCGCGCAGGCTGACCCACGCCACTGCGGTCACCAGCCCCAGCAGGGCCAGCGACTTGAGCAGCTCCACCAAGCGCTTCAGCGAGAACAGCTGCTTGGTGCCCTTCAGCGGATCCACGCGCGAGAGGTCCGGCGAGATGGGGTCGAACGTGAGCAGCGGGCCCACCTGCAGGAACGTGAGCGCCACGCCGCTGAACATGCCCGCCAGCAGGATGGGCAGCACCAGCGTGCTGGCCAGCGTGAGCGACGCCGTCAGCGCCCGCAGCGAGCCCTCGGCCCCGGTGTGCATGCTGGCCAGGGAGAGCTCGAACAGGCTGCGAAAGCCCACCTGCAGCGGCGCGGCCGAGGACGCGAGCGCGGCCGTCAGCGCCAGCAGCACCACCGCCGACGACAGCTCCCGGCTCTTGGGCACCTGCCCCTTCTGCCGCGCCTCCCGCAGCTTCTTGTCGGTGGCCTGCTCGGTCTTCTCGCTCACGCGAAAACCCTGTCACGCGGGCTGGACGCGCGCACGGGGACCGCACGGACCGAGGCCTCACTCGAACTGGCTGCAGTCGATGAGCGTCGGGTGCACGGCCCCGTTGTTGCCGTCGTTGCACTCCGGCACCACGTCATTGGGGTCCACCACTCCGTACAGCTGGAACATCGTCTCTGGCACGGTCAGCGACTGCTGGAAGGAGAGCTGGCCCCCCGCAGGGACCGTGCCCGTGACGGTAACCGTCTGGATGCTCACGCCACCGGCGCTGGGGTTGCCGGCGAAGAAGCGCACCACCGGGTCCGTGACCGGCGCGCTGCCGTCGTTGAAGACCGTGAAGGACACCAGGGGTGCCGGACACGCGCTGCTCACGGTGTCGATCACCAGCCGCAGGTCGGCCTCGGACGCCCCCGTGGTGAGCGTGGCGACGGCGTCGTTGTTGCTCTCACGGCACTCGCGCTCCACGTTCGCGGCATCGATGGCGGCGCGCACCGAGTCGGGGAGCCCGCTGGGTGTCATGCCGGTGGCGTCGTAGCGCGCCACCAGGAACACCACCCCGCCCGCCTCCAGTGACGTGGTGAGCGGCACGGTCAAAGGACCGCTGTTGGTCATGAGCGGGCTCTCCGTGCCGCCCCACGTGCCGAAGAAGCTCACCTCGATGCCGGGGCCCACGCGCAGGTCGCCCGCGTTGACCACGCGCGCCGACAGGTCGATCTCGGAAGAGAACGTCCCACAGGCTGCATCCGGGGATGACACCTGCAGGCCCGTGACCTGCAGGTCGGGCGCGATGCCGAAGGGGCTCTGCGGATTGCTGCGATAGGAGTTGTAGAGGCGCCCGTTCAGCGGCTCCCAGCTGGGCGGCTCGCTCATGGGTACGCCGCCGCCCTCGTACACGTTGGTCACGTGGTAGGCGTGCTGGTTCCAGATGCGGCGCGCGCTCACCCAGAAGTCGCCGGAGTCGCCCCACATCTCGATGCCGTTGTTGAAGGACGCGCTCACCCCCGGGAGCCCGCAGAAGCCGGACTCGTTGCTGGTGGAGAAGATGATCTCGGCGTTCCCGTCGTTGTCCGCGTCCGCCACGATGGGGTACTCGATGCGCGTGCGGCTCTCGCTCAGCTCGCGGAAGTACACCGTGCCGTCACGCCCGTCGTACACACGGAAGTAGCACTCGTCGTTGTAGACCACCTCGGCCGCACCATCGCCGTTGAAGTCGAAGAGGGTGGAGCCCGTGACCTGGCTCGATGCGTCCTGGGTCTGGCGCGTCCAGCCGTTGTGGAGGCAGGTGCAGGTGCCGGCGCGCGTGTTGCACACGGCCTCGCCCGGGAAGCCACAGTCGGCGTCCGTGCTGCAGGGCACCGCGTTGGGTGTTCTCACTGGGTTCCCCGCGGGCAGCGGCATGTTGTCCACCATGGCGTTCGGCCAGGCCGCGCAGCTGGCGGTCGTGGCCTGGAGGTCGACCATTTGATACCCGGTGGACCCCGCCGTGCCGATCTCGGGGAACCCGTCACCGTCGAAGTCGTCCACGTTGGGCGCGCCGCCGAGCGTGCCGGGGATGTCGATGTCCACGTAGATCTGGCCGGTCTGGCCGTTCATGATCTGCAGGCGACCAGCGGCCACGGTGATGACCTCGGGCACGCCGTCGAGCGCGTTCCCAGGCCCGGGGGCAGCGCTCTGGCTCGTTCCGAGCACGTCGGCCACCGCGCAGAAGCCCTCACGGATGGCGGTGTTGTCGATGGCGCGCGCGTCCCAGCGCGTGACCAGGCGCCCGGCGCAGTAGGCCACCTCCTCGGGAACCGTCTCGCTGCCGCTGCACTCCGAGCGTCGCGTGACGCCCGCCGGCGGGTTGGGGAACTCGTACGCCGTGCTGCCCGCGATGACCTCGAGGCGTCCGTCTCCGAGGATGTCGGCCACGCACGCGATGGAGCCCTGCGTGTTGATGCCCGTGCCCCCGGTGCCGGTGCCGGCGAACGCGTCCCGTACCTGCAGCACGCCTGCGCCGCTGCGCTCGAGCGTGAAGACGCGACGCCCGATCACGATCTCGGCGAAGCCCACACCGTCCACGTTGGCGATGGACGGCGACGGGTTCGGACCTTCGAGTGTCACATCGAAGCTGCTCAGCAGCGCGCCGCGGTTGCTGTAGATGAGCACCTCGTCCGCCTCGTGGATGGCCACGATCTCGGGGATGCCGTCCTGGTCGAGGTCACCCGCCGCGAGGCTCGCGGTGGGGTCCACGATGCCCGCGGTGCAGCTGCAAGCGGCGTCGAACGTGGTGGTGGGCTCGCCCTCGGCCCACACGGCGTTGCCGCACGACGCAAAGAAGTCCTCGCCCTTGTTGGGGCCGCCTCCGTGGATGGCCCGCAGAACACCATGCTGCTGGTAGCGCGCGTTGCCTGCCACGGTGCCGCAGAACGAGGCGAACACGATCTCCGGGAAGTCGAGCTCGTTGATCGCGCCGTCGCCGTTGTCGTCGTCCAGGTTGATGACCAGCGGCGCGATCACCGCCTGCGACGACGGCGGAAAGGGGCTCCCTACCGCGTCGCGGTTGGCCTGCGTGCCACCCCAGGTGATCTCGTTGCTGGGCAGCACGCTGGTGAAGGGCTGGGGCGCCAGGAAGCACGTGGGCGCAACGCCAGTGCCCACGCAGCGGTCCACCACGCACTCCGTGTTGGCGGGGCAGTCCCAGTCGTCGGCGCAGGGGCAGGTGGCCTCGCCGGAGGTCTCGCTGCACGCCTGCGAGCACTCGAGCCGCACGAAGGTGCCCGAGCCGTTCCCCAAGCACTCGAGGACCTGCATGCCCGCGCAGCTCCGCGCGCCGGGCACGCACACGTCGCCCACGCACACGTCGCTCACGCAGCTCTCGGTCGGGTCGCACTCGAGGTCGTCGCTGCACGAGTTGTCGCGGCACACGAAGCCCCCGCCCACAGCCGGCTCGCACACTTCCGTCGGCGAGCACGCGAGCTCGGCGCACGAGTTGTCCACGCACTCGAAGTCGTCATCGACGGTGCTGCAGCGCTGGCCGAGACCACACGTGGCCGTGCAGCCGGTGACGCAGGTGGGCACACCGCTGGCCGCGCTGCACGTCTCGCCCGAGGGGCAAGGGAAGCCCACGCAGTCGAGCACGCACGCCGGCTGCCCGCTCACGTCGCGGCAGCTGTAGCCGGGGTCACACGCAACCCCGGTGCAGTCCGCTGCGCAGCGGTACGAGTTACCGATGTTGACGCACGTCTGGTTCGCGCCGCAGGGGTTCGGGTCGCACGCGTCCACGACCATCATGTCCTGGTCCACGGCGCCGTCTCGAGGGCCACCTTGGTCCCCGTCGCCACCGTCCATTCGTGAGGGCGTACCGCTCTCACAGGAGCAGCCCGCCGCGCCGAGCGCGAGCGGAAGGCCAAAGAGAACGAGCAAGACCACCGACCTGGACAGGCGACTCCGCATTCGGACAGCGTAGCGGCCAGAACGGAATATTGCACTACCGTGGCTTGCGGGGCGCCTCGCGTGATAGCGTCACGTCGGCGCGTCAGGGGGATGCGCCAACACCAGGGATGGAATCCATGTCACTGACCGCCGAACAGGCCGCGCAACGCGTTGGCAAGCAGCCCGCGTGGGAGCTCGCGAACGACATCAAGCGACTGCTGGGGAGCGTGGACGACGCCCGCGAGCGACAGGGGCTCTTGCTCACGCTGGCCAGAGCCGAGAAGGCACAGGGTCGCTCGCTGCATGCCCTGCACCGGGTGGATGACGTGCTGCGTCTCGACCCCGGGTGCGCGGAGGCGCACGTGCTGCGCGGCGACATCTTCACGGACAAGGGCGCCGACAGCGACGCGATCGCCGCGTATCAGAGGGCGATCGAGCTCAGTCCCGACAACGCCGCGGCTCACGCTGGCCTCGGGCTCGTGTACGCCTTCAGCCAGCGGTCGGCCGAGGCCGTGCCGCACCTGACCAGGGCCGTGACCCTCGACCCCACGCACGTCCTGGCAACCCAGACGCTGGGGCAGGAGCTCTTGAAGCTGGGGCAGCGAGAGCAAGCCGAGCCGTTCGTCCGGAAGGCTGCCGACCGGGCTCACCCGCTGTCCGCTTGCACCCTGAAGTGGACCTATGGCGCCACGCTCGACCACCAGCAGCTGGTCGCGCTGTCGCAGCACTACTGGGACCAGAACCAGCAACACCTCACGTTCCAGCACCTGGAGGAGGCCCTGGCGCTGCCGGCGCTCACGCCCGACCAGCGCTGCGAGGTGCTGCAAGCGTACTCGCTCAAGCTCTACTTCACGGAGCTGTACGCGGAGGCCGAAGCGAAGATTCGAGAGGCGCTCGCGCTGGGCGGAGGCGCGGACGCGAAGTCGCAGGCCAACTTCCGAGGCAACCTGGCCATGGCGCTCTTCCGCCAGGGGCCCGAGAAGCTGGACGCGGCGTGCCGAGAGTTCCCGGACGCGCTCCGGCTCGAGCCCGGCAACGCGCAGCGCCTCCACAACTACGGGATGGCGCTGCACGCCCGGGGCAGCACGGACGAAGCGCTCGCGGCGCTGCTCGAGGCCAACGCGGCCGACCCCTACCACGTGAACACGCACTATCAGCTGGGGGTCGTGTACAGCGCCAAGGGCGAGGTCGAGCTGGCCCGGAAACACCTGCTCTACGCCGAGCAGTGCGGGCACCAGGGCGCCCAGGCGCTGCGCCACCAAACCTGCGGTGCGAACGAGCCCGCCGATCACATGAACAACGGCGCCTACTACTTCGACCGCAACCAGCTCGAGCAGGCCATCGCGAGCTTCCAGCAAGCCATCCCGCTGCTGGAAGGCATGGTGGAGTTCGAGGGCGACCGAAGCTCCATCAACCTGGCGTCGTGCCACAACAACATCGGCTTCGCGATGACGTTGCTGAACAACCCCGCTGGCAAGGAGCACCTCGAGAAGGCCATCGCGATGGACCCGCTGTACTTCGACGCCGTCAACAACCTGGGCAACTACCTCGCCGCGTTCGGCCAAGACGACGCCGCGCTCGCACAGTTCGCGCTCGCATCGGAGCTCGACCCGAACTCGGGCTCGCCCTACTACAACCGCGGTCGCGTCTACCTGAACAAGAAGCAGGACTTCCAGCAGGGCATCGAGGAGTTCACGCAGGCGGCCACGCTGTACGCCAACCACGAGCAACGGCTGAACGACGCGCGCTACCTGCGCGCCAAGTGCTACGAGGCGCTCGGCAGGTACGCGGAGGCCATGAAGGACTACTACGACGTCTACGCGGACGCCGACGTGGCGCGCGTCCAGGCGCTCATGTAGACCGGTTGTGGCCCTCGACCTTGGTGGTGCCCCGGACACCACGCCTCCCAATGCGCGTGTGCCACCAACCCAGGAGCCCCGCCCAGATGACGACGGGCAGGAAGACGAGCGCCGGCGCAGTCTCGCCGGTGACGATCAGCTCAGCGCTCGGGAAGCACCACCTGTCGTGGTCCAACCACGGGTACACGATGGCGAGATCGTGCATGAGCGTGCCGAACCTCAGTCGCGCGAGCGGCACGGCGAGCCCCGCCGCTGCGGCCGTTCGCCATGCACGCTCCGGTTCGTGACGAGCGGTGAAGGGAGCGAACCCCACCGCGAACAGGCACACGGCCCCGAGCACCACGACATGACTCGGACGCAACCCCACCAGGAACCACCCGTACATCTCGTATGCGTACATCCCGACGCTCAACACGGAGCACAGAGCGCGCAAGAGGGTGGCGGGATGGAAGAGGGACGTGATGCGCATGAGGGCGGGCTCAGCGAGCGCTCAACTCCGCTGAGGCCCGCGCCATTCCGCGCCCGCATGCGCTCTGGCTAGTGGTCGTGCTTGAGCAAGAACTCGGGGCTGATAGCCTTGAACGACACGCGACCCAGCGTGTTCGAGCGCGCCTCGTTGAGGGGACGGATGACGATGCCCTCGCGCTCGACGTGGTGGAGCGAGCTCGTGCCCATGCTCTTCCGCACCAGGATGGGGATGTCGTTCTCGAGCCGGTAGTCGCTCTCCAGCACGGGCACCATGGGGAGGTCCATGCCTCGCAGGACGTCCACGAGCTCGACGAAGTCGAAGAACCGGTATCGGTCGATGTCGAAGACGTTGAAGAAGCTCACGCGGTGCCCACGGAGCGCATACAGGTTGCCCTGGATGCCTTCGCCGATGATCTCTCCCTGCAGGGCCAGATTGCCGCCCCGGGCGCGCAGCTTCTCTTCGACGCCGAGCGCACGCGCGACGTTCCAGAGGCTGTTCTGCTCCGACTCGAGGAGCTCCAGGTTGCGAGAGCAGACGCCGAACTCGCCGTCCCTCAGGTAGTAGGTCACGGAGCTGCCATCGAGCTTCTCCGTCACGTAACACGCCGTGCCGGCGTACTCGTCCAGCACCTCCTGCAGCACCTGGACGCGTGTCTCGTCGGTCTTCGGGATGAAGCCGGGGAACGCACCCTTGACCACGCCCGCAAGGTTGGCGGGCATGGGTGGCTCGTACTTGCTGACGCCGAGAATCGCCGTGACGTCGGTGCCTTCGGCGCACTCGACCCCCGCCGGAAGGATGCTGAGGGGAAAGCAGATGCCCTGCGAGATCTCGCCGCGCAGGCGAACCGTGCGGATGCGCATGCCACGCGCCTGTAGGAAGGCGAACTCGGGCCGCGCGGGAAGGATGGAGTCGACCTCGCAGTAGACGGCGAGGTCACCGACCTGGAACTCCCCCTTCTTGACGACCAGCTGCCAGCCGAGAACGGTGGCTGCCTCGATGGCGTCCGCTCCGCGGATGGGCTGGAGAGTGCGGATGCGTTGGATGGAAGCGAGTGCGCGCATGATTCGGGTGGCGTCATCGCGATGACGACGCGGCGCCGTTCATGGTACTGCGGACGGCGACGTCAAGCGCGGAGCGGCGTGCTGTGGAGGCGGAGCCCTCGTGCGCCGGTAGACAGTCACAGTCTCGGTGCGTCGTGTGCTTCGGCCCCTTCGTGCTGTTCCGGTGCTTCGGGGAGCAGGTGACCCGCATCAGGCGGGAATTCGCCGCCATGAGCCTGGGCAGCGCGCCGTCACCCGCTGCGTGACAGATCGCATGCGCCGCTCGTGCGTCTACAAGGCGGCGAGGTGGCCCATGACCTATCGAGACGACATCCTGGCCCTTGATGCGCGCGAGCGGGCGGTCAGCGCCGAGCTGGCCATCGTCGACGCGGAGCTCGCCGCGCACGCCGTCCGTCGAGCGGAAGCCAGTCACCTCCGAGCGGAGCTCGATGCGCTGCGCGTACGACGACGGCAGGCCAGCGTCGAGCACTTGGCGCTGCACCCGTTGCACGTGGCCAAGCCTTGCCGTGTGCCGTGGTCGTCCATGCAGGGAGGCGAGCACGTGCGTCACTGCGGGCAATGCAACAAGCAGGTCTACAGCCTGTCGGGCCTGTCCGCCGTGCAAGTCGTGCGGCTGCTCGCGACGGGGGACGCCACGTGCGTGCGCTTCTTCGCGCGCGCGGACGGAACGCTCATCACGTCGGACTGCAGCCCCGCGACCGCTCCCCTGCGGTCCCCTCAGGCTGCTGCTCGCGCACTGCTGCTCGGGGTGAGCGCCCTCGCGGCCGCCACCTGTGCGCTCCCCACAGAGACTCCTGGTGAGGTGTTCAAGCCCGCGCCGCCGGCCCCCATCGTCGTCGAGGAGGCTGTGGAGGCCACGGAGCGGCCTCCACCTGGCGACGAGGCTGTTCCCTCGTACGGTCCCTACACCTACGAAGTCACGGGCTACTTCAGGTGATCAACGCTCCGTCGGGTCGGCTCGAGACCACAGGTGCACTGGCGGCGAGCGACTTGTTCGAGTACGTGGTCCGGGCCGCGATGACCCACCCACACGTCCTCCCTGAATCGAACGTTCGCGAGCACTCGCGCGAAGGGGGCCGCTGATGGCCAAGGCCACACCGCAGGGCGCCAAAAAGCCAAGCACCAAGGGCACCTCAGGGGGGCGCGCAACGTCCGGGCGGTCGGCGGCCAGGAAGCCACCTGCGAAAAAGCCGCAGAAGCTGGACATCGAGCGCGTGCTGGAGGGAAAGACGCCCGTCCCCGTGAAAGTGGACGAGCTGCGCGGCGTGCACGCCCTGCCCGGATCCAAGACCGCCATCACGTTCGCCGCGTGGTGCGTGCGACGGGGCAAGCTCAAGCTGCTCGCGCGCTTGGCCGCCGACCACCCTCTGCTCCTGCGCGAGCTGGGTCTCAACGGCAGCTCGGCGCTCCACACGGCCGCGTCGAAGGGGCCGGCGTTCGTGAGCCTGCTGCTGGAAGCCGGGCTCGACCCCGCACTGGCGGACAACGAGGGGCGCCTGCCCGTGGACATGGCCATCAAGGCCGGCAGCAAGGCCGTGGTGCGCCTCTTGGCGCTGGCAGAGGATCTGGACCCGCTCGTGCTGCTCGACTACCCGGAGTTCGTTCGGCGAGTGTCCGCAGGCGAAGCCCCCAGGCTGCCCACCGCCGCGCTCGCCGCGGTGCTTCGCAGAGCCCGCCTGCGCGTGGACCTGAACGACGCGTCCGGGGCCTCGCGCGCTGCTGCTGCGAGCCACATCGCGCCGCTGGTGGCGAGCCTCCGCGCGCTCGGGGCGCGTCCCACGGACGCCGCCATGCTGGACGTGGACTGGTTTCAGAGCGAGGAGCTGACGGCGGCGTCCACGCGACGCGCGGGGGCGTCTCCAGTTCCCCGCCTGGACCCGGCCTGATACAACCTCCCCCGTGACGAAACCGCGCAGCCCTACTCTCCGTGTGCAAGTCGAGCGTGTCGTGGCCCGCGGGCTCATGCAGTTCCCCGAGGCCGCCCAGCGCGGGCTGGCACGTCTGGCCCCCACCACGCCGCTGGCGCGCGAGCTGCTCCACCCCCAGTTCCAGGCGCTCTTGGCCGCCAACGCCACGCGTCCCAAGATGCACGCGCAGACGGTGCGCGCCGCACGCTCAAGCTACAGCGGCATGATGCACATGCTCAGCCCGGCCCCCGTGCCCATGGCGAAGAGCGTGGACCTGCAGGTGCCGGTGCCCGCCACGGGGGCCTCGCGAGCCGAGCAGATCCTGGTGCGCGTGCACTACCCGCTGCCCGTGAGCGCCGCGTCACCGGCCATCATGTACATGCACGGGGGCGGCTTCACCGTGGGCGACGTGCCTTCGTACGACGCTGTGTGCCGCGACATCGCCGCGCAGACGGGTTTCCCGGTGGCCAGCGTGGAGTACCGCATGGGGCCCGAGCACCCGGCGCCGGCCGCCACCGAAGACTGCGTGGCCGCGTGGAGCTACCTGGTGCAGCACGCCGCCGAGCTGCAGCTGGACGCCACGCGCATGGCCGTCATGGGTGACAGCGCGGGCGGCAAGCTGAGCGCCGCCGTGGCGCAGCAGGCGAAGCAGCGCAGGCTCACCCCGCCGGCGCTGCAGGTGCTGGTGTACCCGGGCCTCGATCTCTTCAACGAGCTCCCCTCGAAGCAGCGCTTCGCCGTGGGCTTCGGGCTCGAGAAAGCCACCATCGACTGGTTCACATCCAACTACGTGGACAACGACGCCATCCGGCAGGACACGCGCGTCTCACCGCTGCTCACCAAAGATCTCACGGGTCTCGCACCCGCCATCGTGGTGGTGGCCAGCGACCCGCTGCGGGACGAGGGCCTGCTGTATGCGAAGCGTCTGAAGGAGGCCGGCGTGGCCGTCGAGCTGCTGGACTACCCGCGCCTGATCCACGGCTTCTTCACGATGGGCGGCGTGGTGCCCGTCGCGGCCATCGCCGTCGCCGAGGTGCTGGGCCGCACGCGCAGCCTCCTATCCCGAGCCTGAGAGGCGCCTCTCAGCGGAAGCGCTTGAAGTCGGGCTTCCGCTTCTCGAAGAAGGCCCCGATGGCCTCCTTGAGTTCGTCGCTCTTGAGCAGGTCGCAGAACACCACCGACTCGGCGTCGATGTGCGCGTTCAGCTCGGGCGCGCTGTGGCGCTTGAGCAGCTGCTTGGTGGCCAGCAGCGCGCGCTGCGGCTTCTCGGCCAGGCGACGGGCGCGCTTGCGGGCGTGGTCCAGCAGCTCGTCCTTGGGGACCACACGGCTCACCAGCCCCAGCTCCAGGGCCAAGGCGGTGTCGAACGGCTCGCCAAAGAAGAACACCTCGGCCGCGCGGCGATGGCCGGCCACCTTGGGCAGCACCAGCGCGGAGCCGGCCTCGGGGCACAGCGCCAGGTTCACGAACGGCAGGATGAACTGCGTCTCGGGCGCGGCGTAGACCACGTCGCAGTGCAACAGCATCGTGCTGCCAATGCCCACCGCGAAGCCGTCCACGGCCGCCACGATGGGCTTCTTGCACTCGGCGATCACGTGCATGAAGCGGAAGACCGGACTCTCGGGCCCGTCCGGCGCGTTCTCGAGGAAGTCCTTGAGGTCATTGCCGCTGCTGAACTGCCCGCCCTCGCCCCGCACCAGGATGACTTGCACCTCGGGGTCGCGCTCCGCGTCCAGCAGCGCCTCGGTGAGCGCCTCGTACATGGTCACGAGCAGCGAGTTCTTGGTCTCGGGGCGCGCGATGACGATCTCGCGGACGCCCTCTTCGGTGCTGACTTGAATCTTCTCGCTGCGGCTCACCGGGGCTCCTTGGTCATGGCTGGGCCGTGCCTTAGCACTGCGAGGCGGGGTCCGCATCCTCGTGTAAGGTCGTCCACCGAAACGGGCTGGTCGTCACCCGTGGGACGCGGGCCGATCTGTTCGTCCGCCCACAGCGGAGACGCGACTGACCCCCCGATGGCGTGCCAAGCGCCCCGCGCTCGCAATGCCGAACCCGCGCCGGCGAACCCAGCGAGTGGCCGTGCCACGATGCCGGGCTGGCATGGGGCCTCTCAGCGTGAGGCGGGCGGTTGGGATGCGCCTAGCTCGCTGTAGCCCCGCAGCTGGCGCACGGTGGCCAGGTCTGGGTCACGCCGCGCACGCCGCAAGCGCTCTCGGCACACGATGCAGCCTGCACCAGCGCGTGCGTGCAGGTCGCGCAGCAGCTCCAGCGCGCGCTCGCCATCGCCCAGCTTCGCGAGCGCGCAAGCCAGATTGTAGCGCACGTTCGCGTCTGCCGGGGCGACCGCGAGCAGACGCACCCAGAGCTGCATGGCCCCCGCATAGTCGCGTGCCCGATGCATGGCCAACGCGGCGCGGTTGTAGCGTGCGACGGTGGTCGCGCTCGAGGCCTCGTCGAACGGCGAGACCGCCCCCGACGTGGCGATGGCGAGCGACGCGACCGGGCGCTCACTCACGAAGCGCGCGGCGTCGAGGCCCTCGACGGCAGCTGGACGCACCTCGGTGGGGAAGTGGCCCATTCCGGGGGCGCTGTTGAAGCCGTGCACGAGCACGACGAGGTTCGCTCCGCCGGGCGACACGGCCACGTGCACCTCGACGGCGTCGGGGGGCGGAATGGCTATCTCCGCGTCTTCGTCCTCGCCCTCCTCCTCCACCCGCTCGGGCGCGCCCAACGTCAAGTCCATCACCATGACCTGCTCGAACCCCGACGCGGTGCGCACCTCGACCACCAGTGTGTGGGAGTGCCCGCCGAACTCGTCGTCGTCGTCGTCGTCGTCCGAGCCGGCAGTGCCTGCCTGCGTGGGCGGCTCGTACCGCGCCAGCGTGGCGCGGATGTCCGTGGGCGCGAGGTAGCGCGCGGCGTGAGGAAAGAACCTGCGCCGCGGGTGGCTCGCGCCGCTGGGCTCACCGAAGTCCTCCGCGTAGGTCCAGTCGTCGCAGCGGCGAGCGCGGTTCGCCTCGCTCGCGTGGAGGTCGAAGCAGCGCACCGGTGAGGTGCTCCGGGCCCGCCACACCTCCAGGCGGTCGAGCGCCTCGCAGGCCTCGGCGCCATGACGCTCCAGCAGCGCGGCGTCCGTGTCCGTGAACCCCAAGACGTCGGCGCGGTCGCCACCGTCGCAACACGCGCAAGCGCTCGCCTCGGTGGGAAGGGCCAACGAGAGCACGCCCGCGAGGATCTGGCCCAAGAGGATGACGCGTGGGAGTGCGAACGAGGACATCAAGCGGAGACGCTATCACTACAGCGCCAGCAGTCGGCGCCCGATGGGCGCCATGGCGCTCGCGCGCGCATGTCGCGATGCCGCCTGCCGTGCTGGTCGTCAGCCCCCCGCTTCAGGGGCTTCGGGGGGGTCTCACGGCGTCGTCACGCTCGGGCTCAGCGCGACCGGAACGCCGAGAGGTCCATGATGGTGGTGCGGGTGGCCGACATCTCCGCCACGCCGCCCGACACGATGAAGGCCATGAAGGCGCCTGCGTCCGCGTCGATGAAGTGCACTCGCTGGCGCGGCACGAGGATCAGGTTGCCCGCGAAGTTGTACGACTGTGGGAGGTAGACGGCGACGAAGCCGGTGAGCACGGGGTCGTCGAACTGCTCGCACGTGACGAAGCCCAAGGTGCGGATGGAACCGTCGGGCACGAGGTCCACGACGATGGGCTGATCGAAGCTCTTGCGGTCGCCGACCAACGCGTTGAGCAGGTCCTTGATCGCGGTGTACACCACCTTCACGATCGGGATCTTCTCGATCAGGTGGTCGACCGCGAGCCCGAGGCCGCGCCCGCGCCGGGTGCTACCGAGCATGCCCACCAGCGTGATGAACACGCAGAACACCACGAAGCCGAGCCCTGGAATCGGCAGGGGCGCGAAGCCGTCCAGCATTCGTACGATCGTCCACAGCAGCGCAGCGGTGGAGAGCAAGGGCAGCACGGCCAGCAGCCCGCGCGCGAAGGAGCGGCTCAGCCGCTGCGTAGCGGTGGGCTTTTTGATCCTGACGTTCTTCGTCACTGTGGCCATGGGTGTAGGTGTAGCAGCGAAACCTCGCGGGGGGTCCTCGATGGTCGCGTCGGCCCGTCTCGAAGGTGCTCGCCCGAGAGACATGACGTATACCCGGCCGGTGCACCCCGATCCCGACATGCACCGCGTGCTCCTCGCCGCCTCGCGCGTGACGCTCAGCGAGCCCGTGCGCGGCTACGAGATGGGCCAAGACGGCTGCCTGCCCTTCTCCGGCTTCGCGCGCTACTTCGAGCACATGCGCTGGGAGCTGGGGCGCCGTGGGCACCTGGCCGACCCGCAGATGCCGAAGCGCGGCGTGGTGCGCGCGCAGACCCACCGCTACCTGGGGGAGCTGCGTTTCCCGAACACGTGGACGGGCCGCACGCACTTGATCCAGGTAGGCGGGTCCAGCCTGCACTACGGGCACGAGATCACGCGCGGCGACGGCCAGGTCGTGGTCCGGGCGCGCACGGTCATCGTGCTGCTGGATGGGTCCAACCGGCCCGCCGCGGCCCCGGGCTACCTGCGCGACTACGTGGACGGAACGCTCGAAGCGCCCACCCCACTCACGCTGCCCGAGCCCGCCTGGACGGGCACGCCCACCTACACGGTGCACGTGCGGCTCAGTGACCAAGACTCGTTCGGGCACGTGAACCAGGCGCGCTACCTCGACTTCGCGGACGACGCGCGTCGCAGCGCCGGGCTCGGGCGGCTGCTCGGCGTGAGCCTGTCCTACGAGCGCGAGACGCTCGCCGGCGACACGCTCGTGATCGAGCTGGGATCCGGGAGCCCGGCCGAAGGGCACTCCCTCCCCGCAGCGCGGCACGCGTTCCGCATGGTGCGCACCGGCGACGGCGTGGTGGTCCACCGCGGCGTGCTCGAGGTGGCCGTGGAGCGCGCGGAGTGACCGAGCCCATCACCGACTGGTACGTGTACGTGCTGGTCAGCCAGACAGGGCAGCGCACCTACGTGGGCATCAGCACCGACCCGGACCGCCGCCTGCTGCAGCACAACGGCGAGCGCCCAGGCGGGGCCCGCAGCACGCGCGCGGGCCGGCCATGGCAACACGCCCGCCTGCATGGCCCGTTCGAGACCCGCGGCGAGGCCCTGCGCATCGAGCGCGCGCTCAAGCAGCGGCGGGGCCCGGCGCGCCTGCTCCCGCTGCCCTCCGCGCAAAATTCTTCGCTGACAGAACTACTCTGATAACCTAATAGGCCGTGTGGGTAAGCCAACGAGCCTTGGATGGAAGCGCCCTGCCGCACAGGCTCGCGCGGACGATGTTGCAGGGCCTTCTGGCCGTGCTGCTAGCGGTGCCCCCCTCGCCGGCCAGCGCCCAGCGCACCGTCTCGCCAGCCGAGGCGCAGCGCGCGGCCACCCCGGCTACTCCCGACAACATCGTGGTCGAAGCCTTCACGGGCATCTCCGCCAGCAACACGCATGATTTCCTGGTGGCGGGGCTCTCGGACCACCCCCTCTTCCGTCTGGTGGACCAGGACGCCGTGCGCACCCGCGGCCGCGAGCTGTTCGACACCACGCGCCTCTCGGCAGAGCAGTACGCTGCCCTGGCGCGTGACCAAGACATCCGCGCGTTCCTGTCGGGGCGCATCGCGCGGCGAAGCGGGCGCTACGTCCTGACGGTCACCGTCCGCAGCGGCGAGACCGGCGAGGTGGTGGGCCAAGCCGAGTGGCGCGTGACCCGCCCGTCCGGCTTCTCGGTGCTGGAGCTCGAGGCCTATGCACAGCTCACCGGCCCGCTCGAGCTGGCCTGGTCCCCGGCGCGCTCTCGGGGCCCCAGCGACGACGAGCAGCCCCCCGAGCCGCCGCCCGTGCTGGAAGAAGAGGTCCCGCCTGCCGTGGACCCCGACGTGATGGCAGACGACGACGACCCGCGCCGCACCTACGAGATGCGCCGCATGGACGCGTTCCGCATGGAGCTGCTGGTGAGCACCCTGCGCCGCAACCTGGACGCCACCGCCGAGGTGGACCCTGCCTTGCGTGGCGGCGTGGCTGGCTCGGCGCCCATCATCGAGCCGCGCGGCTTCTCGAGTAGCGGTCTCGGCGGCCTCGAGCTGGGCCTGCGCCTCGAGTTCTACCCGGGCGCGCTCTTGGCCGACCAGGACCGCCTCGGCTTCTTCGGCTTCTACCTGGCGTATCGCAGCAGCCTGGGCCTGCGCACCACCTTCGACGGCTGCCCGCTCAACAGCGCCCCGCGCTGCACGGACGAGGACGGTGTCGTTTCGCTGAGCACGCGCACCACGGACCTCGACATGGGGATCCGGCTTCGGCACCGCTTCGGCAGGTGGCGTCACTCGCCCACCATCATGGCGGACATCGGCTACGGCATGTTCAGCTACTCGTTCGACGCCGACGGGCTGCAGCAGGTGCGCGCAGACCAAATCCTGCCGCCCATGCGCTATCGCCAGCTGCACCTGGGCACCGGCCTCGAGGTGGGCATCATCCCCGTGTACCTGAGCTTCGTGGGGCGCTTCCACTACCGCCTCGGCACGCAGATCGGCGACGACGCGCTGGCGATCTGGGGGCAGGAGACCTACAGCATCCGCGGCGTGCGCATCTTGGGCGAGCTGCGCACCGAGATGCCGTACATCGCGCCCGGCATGTACTTGGGGCTGGGCGCCGAGTTCTTCCGCTTCCAGACGGTCTTCCGCGGCCAGACGGCGTGCGCCGACCCCGACGCAGCTGGTGGCTGTGCGCCCGGTGAACTGTGGGAGCCGTGGCCCACCCTGCCCAGCAGCATGGGCGGCGCGCCGCGCGTCTCGGGGGGCCTGCGCGATGCGGTGCAGGACAGCTACTTCCGCATCAACCTGACCGTGGGCTACGCGTTCCGCTGAAGGCCCGAGCGCGAGGTCCCACCCTCACGCTACGCTGCGGCCGTGACCACCATCCTGCACGTCGACATGGACGCGTTCTACGCGTCGGTCGAGCAGCGCGACGACCCCAGCCTGCGCGGCAAGCCGCTGATCGTGGGCGGCGGCGGCAGGCGCGGCGTGGTGACCGCGGCGTCGTACGAAGTGCGCCCCTTCGGGGTGCGTTCGGCCATGTCCATGGTGGAGGCCATGCAGCGCTGCCCGCACGCCGTGGTGGTGCCCCCACGCATGGGCCGCTACGTGGAGGTGAGCGCGCAGGTCTTCGCCATCTTCGGGCGCTACACACCCATCATCGAGGGCCTCTCCCTAGACGAGGCCTTCCTGGACGTCACGGGCAGCGAGCGCCTGTTCGGCAGCGGCGAGGTCATCGCCGAACGTATCCGCCGCGAGATCCACACAGAGCTCGGGCTGACGGCCAGCGCGGGCGTGGCGCCCAACAAGTTCCTGGCCAAGCTCGCCAGCGACATGAACAAGCCCAACGGCGTGACCGTGGTGCCGCGCGACCCGGCCGCCATCCGCGCGTTCCTGGCCCCGATGCCCATCGAGCGCATGTGGGGCGTGGGCAAGGTCTCGGCGGTCAAGCTGCGCGCCGCGGGCTTCCAGTGCTTCCGCGACTTCACCACGGCGGATGACGCGCGCCTGCAGGCCCTGCTGGGCAACAGCGGCCCGCACTACAAGCAGCTGGCGCTGGGCATCGACGACCGCGCGGTAGAGCCCGAGCGCGAGGCCAAGACGGTGGGCGCCGAGCACACGTTCGAGACCGACATCCGCCAACCGGACGACCTGCACACGCCCATCCTCGAGCAGTGCGCCCGGGTGGCCAGCCGGCTCACGCGTGCGGGCCTGTACGCCACCGTGCTCACCCTGAAGGTGAAGTACGGTGACCACACGCTGCGCTCGCGGCAGCAGCAGCTGGACTCCCCGGCGCGCGACACCGACACGCTCTACCAGGCCGCCAAGGCGCTGTTGGGGCGCTTCGAGCACCTCGAGCGGGGGGTGCGGTTGACCGGAATCAGCGCCGGAGGCCTGACCGGCGATCCGGCCACCCCGCTCTTCGGCGACCCTGCGCGTGAAAAACGTGAACGCCTCGAGTCGGTCAGCGCCGCCCTGCGGGAGCGCTTCGGGGAACGAGCCATCGAGCGCGCCAGGCTGGTGGATCAGCGTGCGCCGCGGGGGTTCGAGGGGGTCAGCCGCGAGATGGTGCCGGTGCGCAGAGACCCCGACGAGACCTGAGGACGTGACTTGCCGAAGAGGACCGAGTATAGGACCCTCGATCTGGGCCTGAATCGGAGTACACGACCGCGATGAACACGCGCCACACCAAGTTCATCTTCGTCACTGGCGGAGTTGTGAGCTCCATCGGCAAGGGCCTCACGGCCGCGTCGATGGGTGCCCTCATGGAGGCGCGCGGCTTGCGCGTGACCAACATGAAGCTCGACCCGTACATCAACGTGGACCCGGGCACCATGTCTCCGTACCAGCACGGCGAGGTCTTCGTGACCGACGACGGCGCGGAAACAGACCTCGATCTCGGCCACTACGAGCGCTTCACGTCGGCCACCATGCGCCGCGCCAACAACTTCACCACGGGCCGCATCTACGACGCGGTCATCCAGAAGGAGCGGCGCGGCGAGTACCTGGGGGCCACCATCCAGGTCATCCCGCACATCACGGACGAGATCAAAGCCCGCGTGCGCGAGGCCACCAGCAACGTGGACGTGGCCATCGTGGAGGTGGGCGGCACCGTGGGCGACATCGAGTCGCTGCCCTTCCTCGAGGCCGTGCGCCAGATCAAGGTGGAGGAGGGGCCGCAGAACGCCATCTCCGTGCACGTCACGCTCATCCCGTACATCAAAGCCGCGGGCGAGCTCAAGACCAAGCCCACCCAGCACTCCGTGAAAGAGCTGCTGGGCCTCGGCATCCAGCCCGAGATGCTCATCTGCCGCGTGGAGCAGGAAGACCTGCCGCAGGGCCTGCGCAACAAGATCGCCCACTTCTGCAACGTGCCGGTCGCCTCCGTCATCGCCGCGCCCGACGTGAAGAACATCTACGAGCTGCCCATCGTCCTGCACGCCCAGAAGCTGGACAAGCAGCTGTGCGAGCGCCTCAACATCTGGACGCGCGAGCCGGACCTCAGCGCCTGGAAGCGCATCTCGGACGCGGTCGTGGCGCCCGAGCACGGCAGCGTGTCCATCGCGGTGGTCGGCAAGTACGTGCATCTGCGCGACAGCTACAAGTCGCTGCACGAGTCGCTGGTGCACGGCGGCATCGCCAACGACGTGAAGGTGGACCTCACCTACATCGACAGCGAAGAGCTGGAGTCGGGAGACATCGCCGCGCGCCTGTCCAAGCACCACGGCCTCTTGGTCCCAGGTGGCTTCGGCGACCGCGGCACCGAGGGGAAGATCCGCGCCATCCAGTATGCCCGCGAGAACGGCGTGCCCTTCTTCGGCATCTGCCTCGGCATGCAAATGGCCGTCGTGGAATACGCCCGCAACATCTGCGGCCTCACCGGCGCCAACAGCGCGGAGTTCAACCCCGACGCGCAGTACCTGGTGGTGGACATCATGCCCGACCAGCGCGGCGTGAAGGACAAGGGCGCCACCATGCGGCTCGGGGCGTACCCCTGCACGCTCACCCCGGGCTCCATCGCGGCCAGCATCTATGGCAGCGAAGAGATCACCGAGCGCCACCGCCACCGCTACGAGGTGAACAACCAGCACCGCGAGAAGCTGCTGGCGGACGGCCTGGTGCTCAGCGGCCTCTCGCCGGACAAGCACCTGGTGGAGATGGTGGAGCTGCCCAACCACCCGCACTTCGTGGGCTGCCAGTTCCACCCCGAGTTCAAGAGCAAGCCGCTCAAGCCGCACCCGCTCTTCACACGCTTCGTGGGGGCTGCGGTCAAGCAGCGCGACACGCACGAGGGCGCCCGCACGGGGTCGTCGCCCAGCGCCAGCGTCGAGGCCTGAGGGCCGGCCGGGGTGTAGCAAACGCGAGCCTTTCTCGGGGTGGCTTATGCCTCCATACTTCGCACGCCATCGCGGTGTCGACGGCTCGAGCGCTCATGGCCACCCGACGACAACAGCTCCTGCGCGGCGCCGCCATCAGCGCACCGGCCCTCCTGGCCGCGGTGGCGTGGTTCGGCGTGGCGCCGGGGGTGGTGCGGCAGCGGGCCGAGGCGGCGCTAGAGGAACGGCTGGGCGTGGAGGTCACGGTGGAAGGGGCCTCGCTGCGCCTGCGGGGCGTGGTGCTCAGCGACATCCGGCTGCGCAGCGCGAGCGGCGGCCTGGACGTGCAGCTGGACGCCGTGGGGGTGCGCGGCCAGCTGTTCGGGCTGGCAACGCGCGGGGCGGCCGCCGTGGAGTACGTGCAGGTGCGCGGCGCACGCATCGCCGTGGACTCGTCGCGCGGCGACCTGCGGGCCGTCCTGTCGCGCGCGCTGCGACGAAGGCCGGCGAGTGGCTCGGACGACACCGCCCAGGAGGATGGTGACGCCAGTGCGCGCCGCAGCCCCATCTTGGAGGCCCGCAACGCGGACATCACCTGGCGCGACGAGCACGGCCTCTTGATGCGCACGAGCCAAGCCGACGTGCGCCTGGACGGCCCCCGTCTCGAGCTGGGCGCCACGCGGCTCGAAGGTGACCCCGACCTCGCGGCGGACTCCGTGCTGCTGGGCGCGCGTGCGCGCTTCTACCGCGGACACGCCGGGTGGACCCTGGCCGACGCCGAGGTGAGCGGCGGCCAGATCGTGTGGGAGGACGCGTCGCTCGGCGAGCAGCCCAACGCCGAGCGCTACCTGGACCGCGTGCGCGCCGCGCTGGCCACGCTCCTGCCGCCGCCAGCTCCCGAGACCGACGCCGCCCCGGTCGAGGACGATGGCATGCGTGGCTGGTTCGCGCGCCTGGCCCCGGACGTGCGCCTGGTGATCCGCGACGTGGACCTCGAGACCCACGGCCTCGGCCGCCCGGCCGTGCGCATCGATCACCTGGACGCCGAGTTCCTGGCCGAGGACGACGGCTGGTTCCGGCTGCGCGGCAACGGCGAGCCGTCGGGCGAAGGCTCGCTCGAGTGGAACGTGCGCGTGTCCCCCGAGGAGCTGCGGGGCGAGGGCCACGCCAACTTCGAGGGCATCAGCCTGGCGCTGGTGGCGCCGCTCCTGCCCGACATGCCCTGGTACGAGGCCGACCGCGCGCGCGTATCGGGACACCTGCGCATGGCCGCCGAGAGCACCGCGCGCATCTCCCTCGAGGGCGACATCGCGCTCACGGACGCGGCCGTGTCGTCGCCGCGCATCGCGCCGGTGCCGGTCTTCGACATCAACCTCGCAGCCGACGGAAGCGCGTACTTCATGCCGCTCGAGCGCCGGCTGGAGGTCACGCGCGCCACCCTGAAGGTGGGCGAGGCCGAGCTGCGCGTGGGAGGCAGCCTCGAGCTGGGCACCGACCACTACGCCGTGGACGTGCGCGCGTCGATGAACGCCACCCCCTGCGACACGGTGCTGCGCGCCGTGCCGGAGGACCTGCTGGGTGAGCTGCGGGGCTTCTCGTTCAGCGGCGACATTGGCGGCGTCGCGTCGCTGCGCATCGACTCGCGCGACCTGGACGCCACGGCCCTGCGCGTGGAGGTGTCGGACGGCTGCACGTTCCTCTCGGTCCCGGGCCTCGCGGACCTGCGTCGCGTGCAGGTTCCCTTCCGGCACGAGGTGCAAGAGCCCAACGGCGAGGTCTTCAGCATGACCACCGGCCCCGGCACGGCCAACTGGGTGAGCATCCACGCCATGAGCCCCTACTTCATCCACGCGGTGCTGGCGCACGAGGACTCGGGGTTCTTCAACCACAGCGGCTTCTCCATCCTCAGCGTGGAGCGCGCGCTGGTGCGCAACCTGCGCGAGGGGCGCTTCGTGCTGGGGGCCAGCACCATCAGCATGCAGCTGGCCAAGAACCTCTTCCTCAACCGCGAGAAGACGCTGGCGCGCAAGGTCCAGGAGGCGCTGCTCACGTGGTGGCTCGAGACCGCCATGACCAAGAAGAAGCTGCTCGAGCTGTACCTCAACATCATCGAGTACGGCCCCAGCGTGTACGGGGTGCGCCACGCGGCGCGGCACTACTTCGGGCGCGACGCCGACGAGCTGAGCCCGGCCGAGGGCGCCTTCCTGGCCACCGTGCTGCCCGCCCCGCGCCGCATGCACAACCAGTACACCCAGGGGCGCCTCGGCCCCGTCACGCGCACCCGCATGGCCAGCCTGCTCCGCCACATGGCCGAGCGCGGGCGCCTCGATCAAGCCGCGCTCGACTACGGCCTCGACGAGCTCTCGCGCTTTCGCTTCCGCGGCCGTGGCGGCCCGCCCGAGCACCGCGACATCCCCGGCAGCGCCGGGCGCCTGCCCTTCTCCACGGTGGTCACCAGCGACGAAGACTGGGACAGCTGGGAAGAGGCTGGCGCGGAGACGGGCGGCGGGAGCGACCAGGACGACCTCGGCGACTATTGATCACACAGCCGATTCGCCTTGCTGCAAGGCACTATGGGCACCCCGGACTGAAGTCCGGGGCAGCATCCCTGGCCTGGATCAATGGCGGAAGTCGTTCAATGTCGGATGTGTCTCGAGTTCCGCGTCATCCACGCCTTTGCGCTCAACCGTTCTCCTGCTTGGAACTGCCCAGTCCGGGCCCGTTAGGGGCTGGACTTCCGCGCCTGTCAGGGCGGGGGATGCTGCCCCGGCTTTCAAGCCGGGGTGCCAATGCCCCTTGAAACAGGCCCGATTCATGCTCACCAGAGCCTGCCAAGACTTGTGATGAATCATCAGGCTTGAGCCGTGGTGCCCATGACTCCGGCGCCAACTCACCACGCGAGCCCCTCGCTGCCCACGCTGCGCTGGGGCGGCACCAGCGGCCCCGCACCGCCGCGATGCCGGCACTCGCGCCTCGGCGGTTTTGGCCGTATGCGTCCCCCACCCCCCCGGAGACCCACGCATGACCACCGCCGCCGCCATCGACACCAGCGAGATCGACCTCTTCCGCGCGAACGCACGCAAGTACCTCGAGAAGGAGGTGCTCCCCCACTATGACCGCTGGGAGAAGGACGGCATCTTCCCGCGCTCGCTCTGGACGTCCCTCGGCGAGAACGGCTTCCTGTGCGTGGACGTGCCGGAGGAGTATGGCGGCGCGGGGTCGGTCTTCCGGCTGTCCGCGGTGGTCGTCGAGGAGCTGTCGCGGCTCGGGTTCGGCGCGCTGGCGTCGAACGTCTCGGTCCACAGCGACATCGTGGCGCCCTATGTCTTGCACCTGGGGTCCGCGGCGCAGAAGGAGCGCTGGCTGCCGAAGATGGTCACGGGCGAGGCCGTGGGTGCCATCGCCATGACCGAGCCCGGCGCGGGCTCCGACCTCCAGGCCATGAAGATGAAGGCCGAGATGAAGGGCGACACGTACGTCCTCGACGGTGCCAAGACCTTCATCACCAACGGCCAGCACTGCGACCTGGTGGTGATGGCGGCCAAGACCGACCCCGCCGCGGGCGGCAAGGGCATCACGCTCTTCACCGTGGACTGCACGCTGCCGGGCTTCACGCGCGGCCGGAACCTCGAGAAGATCGGCCACCACGCGGCGGACACGTCGGAGCTCTTCCTCGAGGGCGTGACGGTGCCCGCGGGCGAGGTGCTCGGTGGCCTCGGCAAGGGCTTCGCGAACCTCATGAACGAGCTGCCGCGCGAGCGCTTGATCCTCGCCATCGGCGCGCTGGCCGCCTGCGAGGGCACCATCGCGCGCACCATCGCCTACGTGAAGGAGCGCACGGCCTTCGGGCAGCCCATCGCGGCGTTCCAGAACACGCGCTTCAAGCTGGCGGAGCTCGAGGCGCAGGTGCGCGTGAACAAGGCGTACATCGAGGCCTGCAAGGACCGGTACGACCGCGGCGAGCTCACCGCCGTGGACGCCTCCGTGGCGAAGCTCACGACCACCGAGCTGCAGGGCAAGGTCGCGGACGAGTGCCTCCAGCTCTTCGGCGGGTACGGCTACACCACCGAGTACCCGGTCTCACGGGACTTCGTGGACGCACGCATCCAGCGCATCTATGGCGGCACGAGCGAGATCATGAAAGAGATCATCGCCCGCGACATCCTCGGGCGCTGAGCGCGCGTCCGCTGAGCAGAGCGCCCTACTCTTCGTCGCTCTCGGCGTTGCGCAGCTTCTCCAGCACCCCGGCGTCCTCGAGCGTGGTCACGTCGCCCACCTCGGTGTCGCCGGCGGCCAGGCGCGCCAGCAGGCGCCGCATGATCTTGCCGCTGCGCGTCTTGGGCAGCATGTCGGCCCAGATCACGGCGTCGGGCCGCGCGAACTTGCCGATGTCGTCGCTCACCTTGTCGATGAGCGCGGTGCGGAGCTCCTCGGTGGCGGTGACGCCTCCCTTGAGCGTGACGAAGGCCACGAGCGCCTGCCCCTTGAGCGCGTCGGGGCGGCCCACCACGGCGGCTTCGGCCACGGCTTCGTGCGCCACCAGCACGCTCTCCACCTCGGCGGTGCCCAGGCGATGCCCGGCCACGTTCACCACGTCGTCCACGCGGCCCATCACCCAGAAGTAGCCGTCCTCGTCGCGGCGCGCGCCGTCGCCCGTGAAGTACTTGCCTTCGAAGCGCGAGAAGTAGGTGGCCTGAAAGCGCGCGTCGTCGCCCCAGATGGTGCGCAGCATGCTGGGCCAGGGGCGCTCGATGACCAAGAGGCCGCCCTCGTTGGGGCCAGCCTCGTCGCCGTTGTCCCGGAGCACCTTCGGCACCACGCCGAAGAACGGCAGGCAGCACGAGCCCGGCTTGGCGGCCACGGCGCCGGGCAGCGGGGTCATCATGATCGCGCCGGTCTCGGTCTGCCACCACGTGTCCACGATGGGGCAGCGCTCGCCGCCGATGACCTCGCGGTACCACATCCAGGCCTCCGGGTTGATGGGCTCGCCCACGGTGCCCAGCAGGCGCAGCGTGCTCAGGTCGTGGCGCTGCGGGTGCTCGTCGCCCCACTTGATGAAGGCACGGATGGCCGTGGGCGCCGTGTAGAGAATGCTCACCTTGTGGCGCGCGATGATGTCCCACAGGCGGTCGGGGCCCGGGTGGTTGGGCGCACCCTCGTACATCATCACCGTCGCGCCGTTGCAGAGCGGCCCGTACACCACGTAGCTGTGGCCCGTCACCCAGCCCACGTCGGCCGTGCACCAGTACACGTCGTCGTCGCGCAGGTCGAACACGTGCTTGGTGGTGAGCGCCGCGCCCACCATGTAGCCGCCCGTGGTGTGCAGCACGCCCTTGGGCTTCCCGGTGGTGCCCGACGTGTAGAGGATGAACAGCGGGTGCTCGGAGTCGAGCGCAGGCGCCTCGTGGGTGGGGGCTTCGCCGGCCACGAGCTGGCGCCAGTCGTGCTCGCGCTCACCGAGAACCACGGGCTCGGCCATGCGCTGCAGCACCACCACGTGCTGCACGCTGGGCACATCCACGAGGGCCTTGTCCACCTGGGCCTTGAGCGGCACGCGCGCGCCGCGGCGCCACGCGGAGTCTTGCGTGAGCACCACCTTGGCGCCCGCGTCGTTGAGCCGGTCGCGGATGGCCTCGGCCGCAAAGCCGCCAAAGATGACGGTGTGCACCGCGCCGAGGCGCGCGCAGGCCAGCATGCCGATGGCGGCCTCGGGCACCATGCCCATGTAGATGCCCACGCGGTCGCCTTCCACCACGCCCAGCTTGGTGAGCGCGTTGGCCATGCGACAGACCTCGGCGTGCAGCTCGCGGTAGGTGTAGCGCACCACGTCGCCCGGCTCGCCCTCGAAGATGACGGCCGTGGCGTCGGCGCGCGGCCCCGCGAGGTGCCGGTCGAGGCAGTTGTAGGCCAGGTTGGTGGTGCCGCCCACGAACCACTTGGCGTGCGGCGGCTGCCAGTCCAGCACCTGCTGGTGCGGCGTGAACCAGTGGAAGGCGCGGGCCTGCTCGTCCCAGAACGCGTCCGGCTCGTTCACGCTGCGCGCGTAGAGCGCGTCATAGGCCTCACGCGAGCCGATACCGGCGCGGGCGGCGAACTCGGCCGGCGGAGGGAAGACGCGCGTCTCGGTGGAGACGCTCTTGATGCTGGAACTGCCGGTGTCGCTCATGCGCGGCATGAGACCACATCGGTGCTGCGCTGAGAACCGCGAGGCGCACCCCGACCAAGGCAGTTGGGCACCCACCGCTTCAGCCTGATGATTCAACACATCTTGCTGGGGGACCAATTCGCCTTGCTGCAAGGCACTATGGGCACCCCGGACTGAAGTCCGGGGCAGCATCCCGGGCCTGGAGCGCCTGCGGAAGTCCGCCCCCTAACGGGCGCGGACTGCGTCGTTCAAGGTCGGATGTGTCTCGAGTTCAGCGTCATCCACTGCTTGGATCTCGACCGTTCTCCTGCTTGGAACGGCCTAGTCCGGGCCCGTTAGGGGCTGGACTTCCGCGCCTGTCAGGGCGGGGGATGCTGCCCCGGCTTTCAAGCCGGGGTGCCAATGCCGCTTGAAACAGGCCCGATTCATACTGACCAGAGCCTGCCAAGACTTGTGTTGAATCATCAGGCTGAAGCGGTGGGTGCCCAATGTGCATTGAAATAGGCAGGATCGCTACCCATGCATCAGCGGAGCGGCAAGTCGCGGCGCCGCGCGAGGAACAGCTCGGGGCTGGCCACCGTGGCGGGCAGGGAGCCGTGAAACCGCGCAGCGGCCTCGAGCGCCTGGGCCAGCGCCTCGTGTTGACCGCCAGACGCATCGCGCGTGAGCAGCGTGGCCAGCAGCGCCAGCGCGTCCTGGCTGCGGCCGGCCAGCTGCAGCGCCGAGGCACCCGGGATGATCCACTCGAGCGCCAGGCTGTCAGCAGGCACGCTCGTGACGCACGCCACCCAGCAGCGCGCGGCAGCCCCGGCATCGCGCGCTTGCTGATAGGCGCGGGCCGCCTGGGCGAAGGCGCTGGCCGCCTGCTCGCTGCGGCCGGCCGTGGCCAGCGACGCCGCCGCGCGCTCCTGCGCGTGGCCTAGCGACTCGGGCGCACGCTCACTCACGCGCTCCGCGTCCAGCAGCGCGGCCTCGGCCACGCGCAGCTGGGGAAGGTCCATGACGAAGGGCCGCACGCGCTCGAGCCACGCGCGCGCACGCGCCGGCGACTGGCGAGCCAAGTCGGGGATGGCGTCGGCGATGAGTGCTGCCTGCTGGGCCGCTGGCAAAGGGGACGCCAGCAGCGCGTTGAGGAGCGCAGGATCACGCGAGCCCGCACGCGAGCGCAGCGCGAGGCCCAGCACGCGAGCAGCCACGTTGGGGCTGCGGCCGGCGCTGCCCAGCGCGCGCAGGGCAAGCTGCGTGATGTCGGTGTCCACGTCGGTCACGTCACCCGCCAGCTCGCAGACGCAGAGCAGCTCGGCGAGCGTGAGCGCGGCGTCGGCTCGCATGAGCGGCGACGGGTCGAGCGCCGCGTAGGTGTCGAAGAGTCGCTTCGCGTGGGCGAGGTCGAGGGGCGCGGAGAGCGCCTGGTCCAGCACCTCGGCCAGGCGGTGCCGAGCCTGCTCGTGGGGACGAACACCGTCCGAGCCACCGGCCTCCGTTGGCCCGACCGCGCGCTCGGCGCTGGGTGCCGCGCCTTCGGGGAGCGCTTCCTGCGCCAGCAGCGTGAGCGTGGTCCCGTGGCGCTCGCCCCCGTCGCACCACCGCAGGGAGCCCGCGAGCCCGCGTGTGCGCGGCACGCGCCAGCCTGCGGCCAGCAGACCACCCGCGAGCAGGGCCTCGAGCGCGTGGTCGATGGTCAGCGTGAGGCGCTGCTCGTGCTCGTCCACGCTCACGTGCAGCGGCGTGCCACGCGCGGCGAGCGTCCACTCCAGCGGGCGCAGGGCCGCGCCGCAGCTGGCGGCGAGCCCCTCGCGAGGCAGCGTGCTGGCGAAGCGCTCGAGCCTCAGCGCGAGCACGCCCGCGTCGAGCACGCCGCGCACCTCGCAGTCCACCGGACCGTCCTCGAGCCACAGCGTGGCGCCGAACGCGCCGGTCGCTGGCAGGGCCCCCGCGTGAAGACCCACGGGCAGCCCGAGCGCGCGGAGCGCCTGCTCGAGCGCACGCACCGACAGCGACAGGCTGGCAGCCACCGCGTGCGTGCGCCGGTCGCGCAGCGCGAGCGCACCGGCGCGCAGGTCGAGTGGGCCACCCAACTCGCCCGCCACCAGCTCGAGGGCATCGAGCGAACCGAGCGGCAGCGGCAACGGGGCACGCGTGCGCAGGCGTGCCTCACCGCGCCGCAGCGTCATGTCGAAGCGCGGCACGGGCCGCTCCGGGAGGCCCGCGCTCACGACTCCGCGCGGTAGACCGGCGACTCGATGCGCCGAGGCGGCGGCACCTGCGCGCGCAACTTCTTCCAGGCGTCGCCCAGCGCGCCCTCGGCGGCCTTGCGCGCGCCCGCCAGCTCGGCGTCCGGGGTGCCCACGGCCGAGGCCTGATCGCACACCACAGCGGCCGCCAGCATCCAGCCACGCTCCACGAAGCAGCGCGCGAGCAGCGGCAGCGTGTCACGCTCACGCGCGCCCAGCGCGATGGCGCGGCGCAAGAAGCCGATGGCCTGCCCCGAGCGGCCACGCTCCACGTACGACTGCCCCAGGCGGCGGAAGAGGTCGCCCGCGGCCGGGCCGTCCTGCCCCCACTGAATGCCCAGGCGCATGACGTCCTCGGCCCAGTCGTGCCGGTTGGTCTCGGCGTAGGCCGTGCCCAGCAGCGCCAGGCTGCGAGCCAGCGTGGCGCGCACCTCGGGGGCCAGCGACTGCCCCTCGGCCGTGCGCAGCAGGAGCGAGAGCGGGCTGGGCCAAGGGCCCAACAGCTCCACCGTCTTCTCCCAGTCGCCATCGGCGTTGGCGCGCTCGGCCTTGGGGATGACGTTCAGGTCGATGGCGAACGGCGACTGCGGCCGTGCCGCCTGCGCAGATGCACGCACTCGGTCGCGCACCAGGTCGTGGAGCTCCGAGAGCGGCACCTCGTCACGCGCGCCGCCCAGGTCGATGAGCAGGGCTGGAGGCTTTCCCCCGCCCACACGCAGCTCGCGCAGACCCAGCCCGAAGAGCGGCGCCAGCAACACGAAGCGGCCACCCAAGAACCCCTGCAGGTCCTCGGGCGTGGGCGCTGGGGGCAGCGAGTCTGGCACGGGCTCCTCGGCCAGCATGGTGGCCGCCACGCGCCGCCGGAACTCCCCGAGGGCCAGACGGTGCTCTTGCTGGTCGTCCAGCATGAAGTCCACCAGCGAAGCGTCTTGCGAGCGCTGGTCGATGCTCACGGCCGTGATGCGCACCCCCGCGATGACCGAGTACGCCAGGAACTGCTTGCCGATGGCATCGCAGAGCTGGCGAAACGAAGGAGAACTCTCACCGAGCTTGTCGAACCAGCCGTCGGCGCTGACGGCGGTGAGGGGGTAGTGGCGGCGGTCGTTCATGAGGCGCGCCCAGCGGGCGAGAGTCGGTGAGGATCTCAGGTGGCGGGGGGAGCGTCAAGCGGGGCGACCGGCAGCGAGGCGGCCGACCGTCGGCCATCCCCCACCCCAAGCGCTCCAGCCACTCTCCACCTGGCAGCAACTGCCCAGGCGCATCCACGATGCGCTGGCCACATACTGCGTCCATGCGACTCCGCATCACCCTCGCGTTTGCGCTGCTCGCGGCATCGATCGGGATGCTCCTCTACTCGTTCGGGGCATCAGAGAACTACACGATTCACAACTACTCGTTGGTTGTGTGCTGCCTCCTCCCCGTCGGCAGTCCCTGGGTTGCCCTCGCCGGGCTTTGGATCCTCAACCGCGAGTGGAAATTGCGGCGAGCGCGAATCGCGCGCGTGCCGAATGATCCCCCCGGAGGTGAAGAGCGCTAGCGAGGTCTCACCTGGAGGTCGCACCCTGGTCCGGGACCACCGCGTCGAGGAAGGCGCGGAGATGCCGGCGCATCACGTCGGTGGAGGCGCCGAGGGCGAGGTCCTCGTGGTCGGCACGCGGGACCACGACCACGTGGGCATGCGTGAGCGGGGCGACGATGCGGTACGCGTCGCTGGGTGGGGCGCGGTCGTCGGCCTCTCCGAGGTGCGGTTGGCCACTACGGCCGGAGCGCGTCCTCCAGCGTCCACTGGATGAAGCGCGCTTCTTCGTCGGTGAGCCCCGAGACCAGCTTGGTGAGGCTTTGGTCGGCTAGCTTCAGGGACACGACGTTGGAGCTGGCCGGGTTGCTGCCCCGAGTGCCTGTGTTGACGTGGGTCGTCACCTCCACGCCACGGATGTCGCCACGTGGGTAGGAGCCGTTGCCGCGCCACGGGATGGGGCCGTGCTGCACCCTCAGCGTCTCGGGCGTGAGGGCCAGGGTGGTGCGGTTCAGGAAGCCGGCGATGACCGAGTAGGTGAGCCCCACGCCCACGGCCACGTGAGCCAGGGGGAACACGATCATGAGCCAAGGCGCGTCGGTGCCGAAGGCGCTGCCGTACCAGAACACCAGGAACGAGTCCCAAGCGATGCAGAAGAAGAGCAGGAAGACGTGCTGGGCCTGGAACCAGCGCCTCCGGAGGGTGAAGGTTCCCGGAGGGCGCGCGCTCGAGTCGCGGTAGGCCTGCTGGAAGACGTCGCTAGGCTCGTCACGCACGAGGGTGATGCTCGAGGGGCGACCTGGACTCGGCGCCGGAACCGAGGTCTCGGAGGCGAGCGTACTCGGGTCGATGCGGAAGACGTGGTGGCAGGCCACGCACTTGCCCACGAGCGCTTCGAGGTTGACGTCGGACGCGGGGATCCCCGCTCGGCACTTCGGACACGCGAGCACGTGCGGCTTCCTCTCGGTGGATGAGTGGTCCTGAGGGTACCAAGGGTGCGTGCGCTTGTCCGCACATGGCAGAGCTTCCGAGCGCCCCCTGTGGGGAGGAGCGCGACTCAGCCCCGCGCCGAGGCCACGAACTCGCTGACGAAGCGCGACGCGGGCTGCGCTACGAGCTCCGCCCAGGTCCCCGTCTGTGTGACCTTCCCTGCCTCCAGCACCGCCACACGGTGCCCCAGCGTGCGGGCGTCCTCTGCGTCGTGCGTGACCACGATGGTGGGCAAGGCGAGCTTGCCCAGGTAGCCCGCGAGGAACGCGCGCACCTCGTGGCGCGAGTGAACGTCCAGCGCAGCCAGCGGCTCGTCGAGCAAGAGCGCGCGGGGACCCACCGACAGGGCACGCGCCAGCGCCACGCGCTGCTTCTCGCCGCCCGAGAGCGCCTGCGTGCGGCGGCCGGCATGGGCCGTGAGACCGAGGTCGTGGAGCATGGCGTCCACTCGCTGCGCACGCTCCCCCGGGCCCGGCGGCGGGGACACGCTGCCGAGCGCGAAGTCCACGTTCTGCCGCACGCTCAGGTGCGGGAAGAGCGCGTAGTCCTGCGGCACGTAGCCCAGGCGCCGCTGCTCCATGGGGACGTCCACGTGCGCCGCCGTGTCGAGCAGCACGGTGTCGCCGATGGTCACCCTGCCCTGCTCCACGGGTAGCGCGCCGAGCAGGAGCGACAGCAGGCTGCTCTTGCCCGCGCCGTTGGGCCCCACCAGCACCAGCGTCCCCGCGCCCGTGTCGAGCTCGGCATCGATGAGCAGACGCCCCACGCGGGCTGTGAGACGTGCGTGCAGGCTCACGTCGGGCCCTCCGCGCGCTCGGTGGAGCGGCGCAGCACGCCGCGCACGAACACGAGCAGGCCGAACGCCACCACCACCAGCACGATGGAGAGCGCTTGGGCCGCGCGCATGTCCGACTCGAGCGCGGTGTAGATGGCCAGCGGCAGGGTCTGCGTCTCGCCCTGCAGGTTGCCGGCGAACATGAGCGTGGCGCCGAACTCGCCGAGCGAGCGCGCCCAGCTCATGGCGGCGCCTGCCACCAACCCGGGCGCGGCGATGGGGAGGCCCACGCGAAAGAACACACGCAGCGGAGACGCGCCAAAGGTGCGCGCCACGATCACGAGCTTGGGGTCCACGCGCCGGAACGCGCTGGTGGCGGCCTGCACGAAGAACGGCGCTGACACGAAGACCTCGGCCATGACCACGGCCGCGGTGGTGAACGTCACGGCCCAGCCCTCGGGGTAGAGCCAACCGGCGAGCATCCCGCGGCGCCCGAAGGCCAACAGCATGGCCACGCCGGCCACGGCGGGCGGAATGACGATGGGGAGCTGAACGGCCGTCTCCACGGCGCGCGCGAGCCGCCCCTGCGCGCGCGCGAGCGACCACGCGAGCGGCGTGCCCAGCAGCACGACCAGCACGAGGCTGATGCTGGTGGTGAGCAGGCTCAGGCGTAGCGCGGGCCAGACCAGCGGGTGCCGCAGCCCCTCCTCGAATTCCGTGGGTGAGGTGCTCACCACCAAGGCGAGGAGCGGCAGCACCAGGAACGCCGCCAGCAGGCCCCCCACGACCCGCAGCGTGGCGTGCTCCATGGAGATGCGACGGCGGCTCACGGCGCGGAGGCGCTCCCCGGTGCCGGCAGGAACCCCGCGCTGCGGAGCGTGCGCTGCCCCGCAGCCGACAGCACGAAGGCCACGAACGCGCGCCCGAGCGTGGGGTGCGCCGCGTCGCTCACCACGGCGATCGGATAGTCGGCGGTCACGTTGATGTCGCTGGGGATGGTCACCACGCTCACCTGGTTCCGCGCCGACTGTGCATCCGTGCGATAGACGATGCCAGCCTGGGCTTCCCCGAGGCTGACCTTGGCGAGCACTTGGCGCACGTTGAGCTCGCGCGAGACCACGCGCGCTTCGACGCGCGAGCGGAAGTCGGCCCCGAGCGCGGTCGCCGACGCGCGGTCCAGGACCTGCAGCGTGTAGCGCCCAATGGGCACCTCGGGCGTGCCGATCACGATGCGGGTCGCCGAGGGCAGGTCCGCGAAGCTGCGCAGGCTGGCCGCGGCCTCCGTGGACACCACCACGACCGGCTCGTTGCGGGCGAACACCACCGGCGCCGTGGCGCGCGCCGACCGCACTAGCGTGTCCATGTGGCCCTGATCGGCCGAGGCGAACACATCCACCGCGGCGCCGTGCTCGAGCTGGGTGCGCAGCTCCTGCGTGCCGGCGAAGTTGAACGTGAGCTCCACGCCGGGGTGAGCGCGCTCGAAGTCGGCCCCCAGCGCGGTGAACGCGTCGCGCAGCGAGGTGGCGGCGAACACCACGAGGCGGTCCTCGCGCACCACCGGATCGAGAGGCGGAGTGCGCTCGCAGCCGTTGAGCGAAGCGATGGTCAGGAAGACGAGCAGGATGGCTTCGATTCGTGCGCTCCGGGTGCTTCGGTTGGGCATCAGTCTGGTCATCCGCAGCGCAGGCTTCTCACGGCCCGCCGCGCAGCCTGTCATGCAGGTCGCTCTGGGTGAAGACGATCCCGGTGGATTTGCGGCAAGATGTGGCTCGATGGCCACGGCATCCACCCGCAGCGGTTCAGAGCAGCCACTCGCGTCACGCGCGCTTCGCGGGAGTCGCCTCGGTCTCGTCGTGCTGTGCGCCGCGCTGGTGTTGCCCCAGGCGGCACGCGCCCAGGACGAGGTGGTGAGCGTGGCCCGCCGGAGCTACGGGCCCAACGACGTCGGCCGGCTGGTGGACGCCAGTTGGAACCCCGTGGGACGCACGTTCGTCTCGGAGGAGGTGGTCACCTTCGCAGGCGCGGGGATCGCGCGTGAGGTGCGGACCTCGCTGGCCTCGGGCGAGGCAACGGCGAACGCCAGCGCATTTCCCGCGGCAGCGGCGATGCGTCGCGCCGAGGCCAACGGCTACGTGCGCGTGGCGGACATCGAGACGGTGTACCAGGTGGCGCCGGACACTGCGCTCGCCGCGCCCGTGGGCAGCGAGGGCCAGTTCTACATCCACGCCGTCTTCGTGGGCCGCTTGTACCAGCGCCAGTTCTACGGGAGCCCCGAGACCGTGTCTGCGGCGGTGACGACGGCGAGCGAAGGGCGAGGGGTCACACGCGACGTGCGCAGCGCGCGCCTGCTCCGCGGGTACCGAGCCGCCCGCGCTGCCGACGAGGCTGTGCTGCTGGGAACGACCGACGCGGAGAGTCTGCGCCCGCTGCTGCGAAACAGCGGACGACCGACCGGCGTGCTGGTGGTCTTCCGTCGCGTCCAGCCCCGCGGGTTGGACCGGATGCGCGGGCGGATCGCGTTCGGTGCGGTCGTCTCGGTGCCGCTGGTTCCCGGCGGGATCCCGTCGGAAGGGTACGACCCGACCGCGATCCATCGCTGGCTCCACTCCCGCCGTGCGGTGGTGCTGCGCTGCTACGAACAGGCGCTCCGCAGAGACCCCACGCTTCGTGGTCAGCTGGTCCTGACGTTTGGCATCATCCCGGACGGTCACGTGGTGGACGTCACCACCACCAGCCCGGACCTCGACCAAGAGGTCACCGCGTGTGTGACCACGGCCGTCGCCCGCTTTCGCATCACCCCGCTGCCCGACGAGCCGGCGCGCTTCGAGGCGCGAGTGACCCTGCAACCTGGGGAATGATCGGCGTGCTGGTCCCTCCTGCTAGCGAACGGCCTGCTAGCCTGCTCGCATGACCGGTGAAGCCCCAGCGTCGTTCCACGTGACCAGCGCCTTCGACGAAGTGCGCATCGAGACGCTCGCCCACACCAGCGAGGCCGCGGCGCACGCCGCGCTCGAGGTAGCGCATGGCCTCCACGAGGGTCGCGCCGGCTGGCTGAGCGTGCCCGTGCGTGTGGCTGTCCTGAAGCGCTTCGCCGCGCTGGTCGGCGAGCAAGCCGAGGCCCTGGCCCGGCAAGCGGCGCGCGAGGGCGGCAAGCCGCTCGCCGACTCGCGCGTGGAGATCGCGCGCGCCATCAACGGCGTGGAGGTGGCCATCGCAGAGATCCCGCAGCTGCACGGCACCGAGGTGCCCATGGGCCAGACGGCCTCGTCGGCGCAGCGCATCGCGCACACCTTCCGCGAGCCGCGTGGCGTGGTGCTGGCCATCAGCGCGTTCAACCACCCCTTCAACCTCATCATCCACCAGGTCATCACGGCCATCGCAGCGGGG
Source organism: Sandaracinaceae bacterium (assembly GCA_016706685.1). Taxonomy (NCBI): domain Bacteria; kingdom Pseudomonadati; phylum Myxococcota; order Polyangiales; family Sandaracinaceae; species Sandaracinaceae bacterium. Next base: position 41,086 of record JADJJE010000001.1, read on the forward strand.
TGCCCGGTGCTGGTCAAGCCCGCCACGGCCACGCCGCTCTCGTGCCGCAGCGTGGTGCAGCTCTTGGCGCAGGCCGGGCTGCCTGCGGGCTGGTGTCAGCTGCTGCTCACCACCCCCGCCGTGACGGAGGCGCTGGTGGCGGACCCACGCGTGTCGTTCCTCACGTTCATCGGCTCGGCCAAGGTGGGCTGGCAGCTGCGCTCGAAGCTGGCCCCGGGCGCGGCGTGTGCCCTCGAGCACGGCGGCGTGGCGCCCGTCATCGTGGACCCCACGGCGGACCTCGACGACGCCATCCCGCTTTTGGTGCGCGGCGGCTTCTATCACGCGGGCCAGGTGTGCGTGTCGGTGCAGCGCATCTACGTCCACCAGTCCGTCGTCGCCGACTTCACGCAGCGCTTCGTCGCCGCCGCTCAGGCGCTCCGCACGGGCGACCCGCTGGACGAGACCACCGAGGTGGGCCCGCTGATAAGCCGCGCCGAAGTCACCCGCGTGGACACGTGGGTGCAAGAGGCCATCGCGGCGGGCGCGCGGCTGCTGTGTGGAGGCCATGCGCTCGGGCCCACCACCTACGCGCCCACGGTGCTGCTCTCGCCGCCTGATGACGCGCGCGTCTCGTGTGAGGAGGTGTTCGGCCCCGTGGTGGCCATCTACCCGTACGCGCACCTCGACGAGGCCATCGCCCGCGCGAACGCGCCGGACGTGTTCTTCCAGGCCTCCATCTTCACGCGCGATCTGGACACGGCGCTGTCCGCCTCTCGGCGGCTCGCCGGCATGGCGGTCCTGGTGAACGACCACAGCGCGTTCCGGGTGGACTGGATGCCCTTCGGCGGCCACCGGCAGTCGGGGCTGGGCCTCGGGGGCATCGGCCACACCATGCGCGACATGAGCCTCGAGCGCATGGTGGTCTTCCGCTCGCGGAGCCTCTGAACACGGGCCCTTTCAGGCCACATGCCGTTGTGGACGGCATTTTCCACCATACGTGCTAGACCGGGCCCATGCTCGGCAGCCGCCCCCACGCTTCGCTCATGCTGTTCCTCGCCACGCTGGCGCTCGCGCCAACCACCCTCGGGTGTGGTGGCGATGGTGCTCCCACCGACGCCGGCGTCGACGAGGGCGTCCTCGACGCCTCGCAAGACGTGGGTGTGGACGCCGGCCCGATGGACACCGGAGTGGATACAGGCCCCGTGGACGCGGGCCCACCTGCCACGTGCGTGCCCGCCCTGCATCGCATCAAGCCCGTGTGCCCGGTGCGCGACTGCGACCCCACCTGCGAAGCCGTGGACATCGCCGCGTGCACCCTCGAATGCGAAGCCGGCGACCCACAGGACTGCACCTGGTCGTGCCCGACGCCGACCTGCACCTGCGCGGCCACCAGCGGGCCCGAGACGTGCACCTACCCCGGCCCCACGTGCAACGCCGTGTGCGAGCCGCCACGCTGCGGCACCACGTGTGAGTCCGGGCAGTGCGTGGAGGACGGCTGCCCGTCGTGCGAGGCCACCTGCGGTCAGGCAGCCTGCGCGACGACGTGCGATGGCGTGTCCGAGTGCGCAGACGTGTTCCAATGCCGCCGGATCGACGCCACGTGCACCACCACGTGCAACACGCCCAGCTGCGCTTGGGTGAACCTCGACGATGTGGACGACGCCGGCGTGCCCACCACCGACGCCGGCGCGTGTGGCCTGGGCACGGGCGGTCGCCCACAGGCGATCGAGGGGGCTATGGGCTCCCTCTGCGAGGCCGACGCGGGGGCCGGGAACTGGGGCGTGGTCTGTGAACGCCCGGAGTGCGAGATCCGCTGCTCGAGCGGCCCGTACGTGGAGTGCCAGACGGCCGAGTGCGAGCTCGACTGCGAGAACCCGACCTGCACCGTCTCGTGCGAGACACCCACTTGCCTGCCGGGCGACGGGGGCGTGGACTGCGGCACGCCCACCAACTGCGTGGTGGACTGTGCCTGCCGCGTGGGGATCTGCACGGAGACGCGCGACTGACGGCCCGCTGAAGTCGGCCCGCGCACCCGCGGTTGGGGCGGCTTCAGCTTGACGTTGGATCGCGTCTAATTGACCGACTCCCGTCGCGCATGAGCGGGCTGCGACGCGCAACCGTTGCGCGACAGGCGCCGAGCGGGCGTGAGAGGAGTGAATTCCGGCTTGGATCATCCGGTGGCGGACGTACGGCACGGCACGTGCTCCCAGCGCTCCGCATGACCGCGCGCAACGTGTCTTCCATCCTGTGGTTCGAAGAGGTCGGCATCGACGACATCGGCCTGGTGGGCGGCAAGAACGCGTCCCTCGGCGAGATGATTCAGGTGCTGGGCAAAGAGGGCATCCGTGTGCCGGGTGGCTTCGCGGTCACCGCCACGGCCTACCGTGACTTCCTCGCGCACAACGACCTGTGGCCCACGCTCGCGGGCCTGCTGGCCAGCCTGGACACCGGCGCGCGTCTCGACGAAGTGGGCACCGCCATCCGGTCGCTCATGGAAGCCAGCCAGCTGCCTCCCCCGCTCACGGCGGCCATCACCGCCGCGTACCAGCAGCTGGGCACTCGCACGGAGCGCGCCACACCGTCCGTCGCGGTGCGCTCGAGCGCCACCGCCGAAGACCTGCCGGACGCCAGCTTCGCGGGGCAGCAGGAGACCTTCCTGAACATCGAGGGCGACGCCGCGCTGCTGGCCGCCGTAAAGAGCTGCTTCGCGTCGCTGTTCACGGACCGTGCCATCACCTACCGGCGCCTGCATGGGTTCGCGCACGAGCAGGTGGCGCTCTCCGTGGCCGTGCAGCTCATGGTGCGCTCGGACGAGGGCGCAGCGGGCGTGGCGTTCACGCTCGACACCGAGACGGGCTTCCCCAACATCGTTCTCATCAACGGCGCGTGGGGCCTGGGCGAATATGTGGTGAAGGGCGTGGTGAACCCCGACGAGTGGCGCGTCTTCAAGCCCCTGCTGGCCAACCCCGCGCTCCGTCCGATCCTGGACCGCCGCGTGGGCAGCAAGGAGCGCAAGCTGGTGTACGACGCCACGGGCACCGTGGACCGCACCACCACGGACAGCGAGCGCGCGCGGCTGGTGCTGAACGACGACCAGGTGCTGGAGCTGGCCCGCTGGTGCGCGCGCATCGAGGCGCACTACCAGAAGCCCATGGACATCGAGTGGGGCCTCGACGGCATCACGGGCGAGCTGTGGATCCTGCAGGCGCGCCCGGAGACCGTGCACGGCCACTCGGGGGGGCACACACCGGCCACGTACACGCTCACGGAGCGAGGTGACGTGCTGGTCACCGGCGTGGCGGTCGGAAGCCAGATCGCCACCGGCAAGGTGTTCGTCATGGGAAGCATGGCCGAGGCCGACCGCTTCGAGGACGGCGGCATCCTGGTGGCGCGCAACACCGACCCGGACTGGATGCCGCTCATGAAGCGCGCCGCGGGCATCGTGACCGACTACGGCGGCCGCACCTCGCACGCCGCCATCGTGAGTCGCGAGCTGGGCATCACGGCCATCGTGGGCAGCGAGCACGCCACCGCCGCCCTGGTGGACGGCAGCACCGTCACCGTGTCGTGCGCCGAGGGCAACGTGGGGAGCGTCTACGCCGGCGCACTGGCGTTCACCAAGACCGCGCTCGACCTCACGGGCCTCGCCGAGCCGCCCACGCGCATCATGCTGAACGTGGCCGACCCGGACGCGGCCCTGCGCTACTGGCGCCTGCCGGTGAAGGGGATTGGTCTGGCGCGTCTCGAGTTCGTCATCGAGCACCGCGTGAAGATCCACCCCATGGCCCTGATCCGCTTCGACGAGCTCGAGGACCAAGACGCCGTGGCGCAGATCACGGCGCTGACCGCCGGCTACACCGACAAGACCCAGTACTTCGTGGACAAGCTGGCCGAGGGCGTCGCCAAGATCGCGGCGTCCCAGTACCCGCACCCGGTGGTGGTGCGCACCAGCGACTTCAAGACCAACGAGTACGCCGAGCTCATCGGCGGGCGCATGTTCGAGCCGCACGAGGACAACCCCATGATCGGCTTCCGCGGGGCGTCGCGCTACTACAGCGGCATGTACCGCGAGGGGTTCGGGCTCGAGTGCGAGGCGCTGCGGCGCGTACGCGACGAGCTGGGCTTCGACAACGTCATCCTCATGATCCCCTTCTGCCGCACGCTGGGCGAGGCGGACAAGGTCATCGCCGTCATGGCCAGCCACGGCCTGGTGCGCGGGGAGAACGACCTGAAGCTCTACGTGATGGCCGAGATCCCCTCGAACGTGATCCTCGCGAAGGAGTTCGCCGAGCGCTTCGACGGCTTCTCCATCGGCTCCAACGACCTGACGCAGCTCATCCTGGGCGTGGACCGCGACAACGGCCTGCTGGCGGAGATCTTCGACGAGCGCAACGACGCCGTGAAGCGCGCCATCACGGACTTGGTGCGCGTGGCCCACGAGAGCGGCCGCAGCGTGGGCATCTGCGGACAGGCGCCCAGCGATCACCCCGACTTCGCCGAGTTCTTGGTGGGCCTCGGCATCGACTCCATCTCACTCAACCCGGACAGCGTGGTGGGCGTCATCCGGCGAATCACGGCCTGAGCGGGCCAGCATCCAGGAGAGACACATGAACCAGTTCAACGGACGCGTGGCGTTCATCACGGGCGGCAGCAAGGGCATCGGCGCGGCCACGGCCCTGCGCTTCGCGAGGCAGGGCGCGCGCGTCGTCATCGCTGACGTGGACGTCGAAGCGGGGGACGCGGTGGCCCAGCACATCCTCGGAGACGGGGGCGAGGCGTTCTTCGTGAAGTGCGATGTGTCTTCGGAGGGCGACATGCGAGCCGCCATCGAAGAGACGGTGCACCGCTTCGGGCGACTGGACATCGCGTTCAACAACGCGGGCTGGGAGGGCGCCATGGGCCCCTTGCACACTTGCAATCCGGAGGACGTGGACAAGCTCTTCGGGATCAACCTGCGCGGCGTGTTCCTGGGCATGAAGTTCCAAATCACGGAGATGCTGAAGACTGGCGGGGGCGCCATCGTGAACAACAGCTCCATCGCCGGACTCAAGGGGCTGGCCACCGCCAGCATCTACGCCGCGTCCAAGCACGGCGTCATCGGCATGACCAAGTGCGCCGCGCTCGACTACGCCACCGCGGGCATCCGCATCAACGCGGTCTGCCCGGGCGTGATCGACACCCCCATGATCCAGCGCGCCGCGCACAACGACCCGGCCGCCATCGCGGCCTACACCAACATGCAGCCCATCCGGCGCATGGGTAAGCCCGAGGAGATCGCGTCGGTGGTCACCTGGCTCTGCTCGGACGAGGCCAGCTTCGTCACGGGTGCCACCATCGAGGCCGACGGCGGCATCATGGCGGGCTGACGCTCAGAGGCCGAGCTTCGCGCGGTACCAGGCCAGGGTGCGCTCGATGCCGGTCTCGAGGTCCACCTTGGCGCGGAAGCCCAGCAGCTTCTCCGCCTTGATGACATCGGGAATGCGCAGCTCCACGTCGGCGAAGTCCCACGGGACGAACTCGAGCGTGGACTGACTGTTGGCGATCTGCACCACCAGCTTGGCCAGGTGGTAGATGGTCACCGAGCTGCGCGCGTTGCCGATGTTGAAGGTCTCACCCACCGCTTCGTCGCGCGTCATGGCGGCCACGATGGCGTCCACGATGTCGTCGATGTAGCACCACGCACGGATCTGATCGCCCTCGTTGTGGATCTGGATGGGCTCGTTCTTGAGCGCGCGCAGCACGAACGCGTGGATGGCGCCCTCGCCCACCTGGCCGGGCCCGTAGATGTTGAACGGCCGGATGGCGCACGTGGGCAGCCCGAACTGCTTGTAGTAGTTGTGCGCCAAGTGCTCGGTGGCCAGCTTGCTCACGGCGTAGGTCCAGCGCGCCTCGCCCACGGCACCGAGGCTGGTCACGTCGGCCTCGCGCACGCGGAACGCGTAGGTGCCGAACACCTCGCTGGTGGAGAAGTCGATGAAGCGCTTGATGTTGCCGTGCACCCGCGCGGCGCGCAGCGCGTTCATGGTGCCCTCGATGGAGATCTCCATGGTGGGCACCGGGTTCTTGAGCACCGTGTCCACGCCCGCGATGCTGGCCATGTGGATGACGTACTCCATGCCCTCCATGGCCTTGTCCACGGTGGCGCGGTCCTGCACGTCGCCCTTCACGAGCTCCACGTTGGGGTGGCCGTCCAGCCCGGCCGCGCCGAGGGCGTTGCGCCGCAGCGTGTCCAGGATGCGGATCTGGTTGTTGTCCGCGAGCCGTGCCGTGAGAGCGGTGCCGATGAAACCAGCACCGCCCGTGATGAGAATCCGAGCGCCTTCGAGCATCCGCAGCGTGTACCACGGAGGCTCGCCGGCGCCCAGCCCGCTAGACCCGTTTCAGTCCTGACAGCCCGACTGCTCGACGATGACGAACTCCACGCGCCGGTTGGCGGCCTGGCCGGCGGGGGTGTTGTTGGACTCCACGGGGCGCTCTTCGCCGAAGCCCTGCGACGCCAGGCGGTCCCCGGCGATGCCCTGCGCCACCAGGTACTCACGCACCGCATGGGCGCGCTGCTGCGAGAGCCGCAGGTTGTGCTGATCGCGGCCGCGCGAGTCCGTGTGGCCCTCGATGCTCACGCGCCGGATGTCCGGGCGTGAGGCGATGACCGCAGCCAGCTGATTCAGAGCCCGAAGGAGCGGTGCTGGATCACGGCGCGGTTGTTCTCGAAGTGGATGCGCTCGCGGATCTCGATGGCCGCGCAAGTCACGGTGATGACGCTCTCGTCGGGGCAGCCATCCTCGTCCTCGAAGCCGTTCATCACCTCGGGCTGCAGCGGGCAGCGGTCGCGCGGGTCCAAGATGCCGTCGGCGTCGTTGTCCGGGTCCGGACAGCCGTCTTCGTCTTGGAAGTGGTCGCGGTCCTCGGGCTCGTGCGGGCAGGTGTCGCGCGGGTCGAGCAGGCCGTCACCGTCGGTGTCCACCTCGGGGCAGCCGTCGTCGTCGTGCACGCCGTTCATGTCCTCGGGCTCGAGCGGGCAGGTGTCCACGCCATCCAAGATGGTGTCGCGGTCGTTGTCCGGATCCGGGCAGCCGTTGCGGTCCTCGAAGCCGTCCATGTCCTCGGCCTCGAGCGGACACTCGTCCACCCCGTCCACGATGCCGTCGCCGTCGTTGTCGAGCTCCACGCAGCCGTCTTCGTCCTCGAAGCCGTCGTGGTCCTCCGCGACGTTGGGGCAGCGGTCGTCCGCATCCAGGATGCGATCTTCGTCATTGTCCGGGTCGGGGCAGCCGTCCTCGTCCTCGAAGCCGTCGCCGTCCTCCGGGTCGTTCGGGCAGGCGTCCGCCGTGTCGGGGATGCCGTCGCTGTCGTTGTCCAGGTCCGGACAGCCGTCTTCGTCCTGGAACTGGTCCATGTCCTCGGCCACGTCCGGGCACGCGTCGCTCGCGTTGCGGATCCCGTCGCCGTCGCGGTCGCCATCCGGCACCTGCAGCCAGCTGAGGCCGAACATCACGCGGTAGTCCGGCGAGCCCACGCCCTGGAAGAGCCCCACCCCGCCGCCGACCTGAATCTGCAGCTGCGGCACGGGCAGGAAGCGGAAGTTGAGCGCGGTCTCGACCGGCATCTCCTCGTAGTCGAGGTCCTCGGCGGCCACCACGATAGACCCACGGATCTCGGGCACCACGTGCACGTACTGGCTGCGGAACTGCACCGCGAAGCCCCAGTCGAACGTGCCGCCCACGCTGAGCCCCGCCGACTCGAGGTCGCTGCGGTGCGTGTAGCCCGCGCTGAGCGAGATGCGGTGGCGGTTCTCGGTGACGCCGTCGAACACCAGCGTGGGCGAGAAGCGCCAGCCCTCGCCCTGGAACATGTCCTGATTGCCGGTGGGGAAGAAGACCTCCACCACCAGCGCGAGCGCGGTGCCCCCGGGAGACTCGTCCGTGTGCGTGGTGAAGAACTGGAGCTTGGCGGCAAAGCGCACGTCGCCTGCCCCCGCCCCCGCGTCCGACGCATCCAGGTCGAAGTTGGGGATGGTGGGGATGGTGTCGCCGCGCTGCATGACGATGACCGGCACGTCGATGCCCAGCTCGAGCCGGCCGGCGATGCCCACGCCCGCCAGCAGGTGCACGCTGGCCTGGCGATCGATGACCGAGTAGATGCGGCTTCCGTCCGCGCTGCGCACCACCAGCGGCTGCGACTCGTAGTGACCCAGCAGGCCCAGCTCGAACGACGCGTTGGGCAGCACGTCGGCCGACCAGACGCCCGCGGCGTTGCTGCGCTGCGTGATGCTGGGGTGGAAGAACTGCGGGTCGAAGCGCTCTTGGGCCAGCGCCTGCCGCGGGCCGAGCACCAACACCGAGAGGGCGAGCGCGAGCAGCGCCGCTGTGCCCAGGAGCCGGCGGCGGGATTCGTTTCGCCTCTTCATGAGCGCCTCGTGCTGCGACGCGCCACGAAGACGCCGAGCAACAACAGCCCGAGCAGCGGCAGCGGTGCCTCTCGACCGGGGGTTGCGGCGCAGGTGTAGACGCCGCCTCCGGAGAGCAGGCCCGGCAGCGGGTCGTCCACTGGGAGCAGCGGGTCGGAGCCGCGCGCCACCTCGTCGCCGTCGCTGCGGCCGCCCGCGTCGGTGTCGGCGTCGAGCGGGTCGGTGGCCGCGCAGCCGTCGCAGTCGGCCGGCGTGGCGCAGATGGTGGCACACGCAGCCGGGCATGCGTCGGCCTCGGGGATCTCGCACACGTTCAGCAGCAGGTCGCCGTCGATGTCGTCATCGCAGGCATCGCCCGTGCCGTCCTCGTCCAGGTTCTCCTGACCGGGGTTGGGCGTGTCCGGGCAGTTGTCCACGTCGTCCGGGTCGCCGTCGCTGTCGCGGTCGGGCTCGGGGCAGCCATCGGTGTCCATGTACCCGTTGGCGTCCTCGTCCACGAGCGGGCAGGCGTCCACCAGGTCGTTGCAGGCCAGCGTCGGGATGGTAGCGCGGAGCGCGCAGTCGCCGTCGCTGTCCTCCGTCAAGTAGTTGGGCGTGCCGTCCATGTCGGCGTCGTCGTTGGTGGGGTCGCCGTCGTCGTCGGTGTCCTCGGCGCAGGTCAGCACCCCGTCGCCGTCGTCATCGTCGTCCAGGTAGTCGGGCCGCGTGTCCGGGTCCGAGTTGTCGTTGGTGGGGTCCCCGTTCATGTCCACGTCTTCGTCCGCCGTGGGGATGCAGTCGTTGTCGTCGTTCGGGTCGAGCGCGTCCACGAGCGCGTCGCCGTCGTTGTTCACGCCGGGGCGGCCGTTGCGGGTCTCCACCTGGTCGTTGACCGTGTCACCGTCGGTGTCCGCCAGGAGCGGGTTGGTGCCGGTGGTGCAGCGCTCGATGTAGTCGGTCAGGCCCTCGCCGTCGGTGTCGAGCGTTCCGTCCACCGAGCGAATGGTGATGGGCGAGCTGTTGGCCTCGGACAGCCACGTGTACGTGTCGAGGTACGCCTCGTTGCCCTTTCCGGTGCCGGATCCGCCCACGGACACGAAGTCGCCCCAGGCGCGCGCGTTGGCCGTGGGGAGCACCGTGGTCTCGCCCAACGGCACCGGCATGGCGCTCGGGCTCCCGGAGTTGAGCCCGTTCGGGCCGGAGGTGGACGCCGGTACGAAGGCGAACGGCGCGGGCATGTTGATGTCCATCGCGGAGACCAGGCTGTCGTTCCAGTACATGTCGAGCGGCGTGAGCGACGTATCGGCGCCGACTTGGAACATGCGCAGGCCACGGAAGCTGGTCTCGATGTCGCGGCCCACGTAGTGGAACTCGCCCACGGTCACGCGCACCCGGCACTGGTGATTGCCCACCGGGAAGGGGTCGCCCTGGTTGTCGAGGCCGTCGAACGTGACGCGGTTCTCGCCCGCCACCGCCGACCCGAGGATCAGGAAGTCGCCGTCGTCCACGATGTCGAACATGTTGTCGTCGTTGAGGTCGCACACCAGGTGAAAGGAGCCCACCACGTTGGAGGTGAAGACGAACTCGCCCTCGGTGCTGCCCGCCACGAACTCGTCGCACGTGCTCACGCCCCCGGGGGTCTCGGTGCCGCCCTGAAAGCTGAAGTCGCGCACCTGCGGCCCGAGGAAGCTGTAGGTCGCGTCGTCCGGTGGGTTCAAATAGATCTGGTACTCGTCGGCCGCGCTGTTCCCCACCTCGGGTACGCTGCGCCCGGCGTTGGGGCCGCGCACGCCCGTGCTGTTGCCCTGCACTTCGAAGATGAAGCCCGCGAGGCCGTCCGTGCGCAGCTCCATCACGGCGAAGCTCTCGTCGTCGCCGCCGGGGACGCGCGCGTAGAAGCTGGCGTTGGTGGCCGAGGCCACGTTGAAGCCGCCGGTGTTGAAGCCCCAGGCGAACGAATACACGCGACCATCGCGCGGCACACCGTTGCGGAAGAGCGTGACGTCCCAGGGTTGCTGGGTACCGGGGATGACGCCGCTCATGTTGGAGTCGAACTGGTCCTCCAGCAGGTCCAGGCGGTAGCTGCCGCTCATGGTCGGGGTGATGGTGGCGCCGCTCGCGAACGTCCCGATGGACGTGCCGGCCGGATTGAACACCGTGACGCTGCCCTTCCCGGTCCACACGAACGTCTCCATGCTGACGTCGATCACGTCGACGAACACGTTGGTAGTGCCGCGCAGCGCTTGCGAGGGAGCCAGCTCGGCCCCCGCACCCAGAGAACCCTCTGCTCGGGCGGTGGGGTTCGGCAGCAGCGCCAGCGTCAGGATGGCGCCGGCAAGCACGAGGGACGGATTTCCAACGGTTCTCATAGGAACCTCCAAGCGAAGGTAGATGCCCGAGACGATACCACGAGTGGCGATTGGCAAGCGCAGTCACGCGCCGAGCACGTGCCGAACGTCAGAGGGTTGCTCATCCCGTCTGCGAGCAACAGGGATGAGCCATGCACCGCAGCCGCCTCTCCCTCCTCTTGCTGAACCTCGTGGGCGGCTTGGCCGTCCTCGGAAGCTACGGCTTCATGCTGGCCACACACCCCGACGTGGGGGACGCCCTCTGGGGTGGCGTACCGCGTGCATGGGTGCCGCTCTACACCGCCTCCATGCTGAGCGCGACGGCGGGCTACTTCGCCTTCGCCCAGCACCTCTTCCTGCGGGCGAACCCGGACGAGACGCGCTTCGGCGGGCTGCCGTTCACGGCGCTCCACGCGATCTTCGCGCTGATCCTGCTGCCCTCCGCGGTGTGGATGCCGCTGACCTTTGCCTACCTCGACGCACCGTCGGGGGCGCTGTTCCTAGTCATCCGGGTGGTGCTCGCGCTGGTGGGGCTCGGCTCACTCGCGCTCGTGGTGGCGTTGCTGCGCATGCAGCCCCGGGGCCCGCGGGTGTCCTGGGCGCTCGCGGTGGTCGGCAGCTTGCTGTTCCTGTTCCAGACGGGCGTGCTGGATGCGCTGGTGTGGACGCACTACTTCCCGCTCGCGCCGTGACGCGACCGTGACGCCACCATGACGATGGCCGCCCGGGCACCGTGTCACACTCCCCAGATGCGACGCTGGCGCGGCCTCAAGTCCCTGATTCACGACGCGGTGGACGCCACCGTCGAGCTGGTGCGCGAAGGGCACGAGTCCACCTCGCGCACGGTGATGCGCGTAACCGACGAGGTCCCGCCCCTGCGCGAGCCCGCGCGTGTCGTGGACGCCGTGCGGCGGCTCGGGACGAGCTCCGTGCTGGGGACCATCAAGGTGGTGAACCGCTCGGTGCAGGTGGTCACGGACGTGGGCCTGGACGTGGCGCTGGGCGAGTACGATCCCGAGGTGGTGCCCGTTCCGCTCACGTCGAGCGCCATGTCGAGCCTGCACTGGGTGGGCGACGCGGCGCTGGGCCTGGTGAACGCGGCCGTGGGGGACCACCTGCACCAGACCGACAGCGGGCTCGACCTGTCGATGGAGCTGCGCGCGGGCGACCGCTACGTGCCGTTGACCACCGAGGCGCTGCGCGCCGCCCTGCCCGAAGCCACCACGAAGGTGGCGCTGTTCGTGCACGGCATGGCCACCACCGAGTGGTCGTGGTCGCTCAAGTCCGAGACCTATCACGGCGACCCGGCCGCCAACTTCGGCAGCATGCTGCAGCGTGACCTGGGCTACACGCCGCTCTTCCTGCGGTACAACACCGGGCGTCACATCTCGGAGTGCGGGCGCCGCCTGGCGCTGATGCTGGACGAGCTGGTGCGCGTGTATCCCGCGCAGCCCATCGAGCTCACGCTCATTGGCCACAGCATGGGAGGCCTGGTGATCAGCAGCGCCTGCCACTACGGCGAGGCCGACCAGCTGCCCTGGACCGCGAACGTGCGCCGTGTGTTCTACCTGGGCTCGCCACACCAGGGGGCGCCGCTCGCGCACTTCGGACACGCGCTGACCGGTGCGCTCGCCCGGGTGGACCTGCCCGCCACGCAGATCCTGGCCCGCATCCTCGAGCGCCGCAGCGCCGCCGTACACGACATGCGCCACGCACCCATCGTGGACGAGCACTGGCTCTCGGATAGTCCCCTCGCGCGGGAGGCGCTGCCCCTGCCGCACGCCACCCACCACTTCATGTCGGCCACCATGACGGTGGACCCCGAGCACCCCGTCGGCCGGCTCATGGGCGACCTGCTGGTGCGCGTGCCCAGCGCCTCTGGTCCCGCCATGGCCAGCAGCACGTTCTCCATCGACACCAGCCACTACGGCGGCGTCATGCACCACGAGCTGCAGAACCACCCGGCGGTGTACGCCCAGCTGGTGCGGCTGTGCGCCGGCGACACGAGCGCTTGACGTGAGGCCCAACCCCGGACATTGGTTTATCCAAATGTCCCCCCGCCGCCCCGACGTCCCGATCGAGCCGAGCACCCGCACGCTGCCCGACCGTCTGGCCGACGAGCTGATCGCCCGTATTTTCACGGGTGAACTGGCCCCGAACGAGCGCTTGTCGCCAGAGCGGACGCTGGCCGAGGAGCTGGGCGTGGACCGGACGTCGCTGCGCGTGGCCCTCCGCCAGCTGTCGCGCATGAACCTGCTGCGCGCCACGCAGGGCTCGGGCATCACGGTGCTGGACTACCGGCGCCACGCGGGCATCGACTTCCTGGCCGCCGTGTTGGAGGTGCCGGGGCTCGAGCTGGGTGGGGCGTTCCTGCTCGAGGCGCTCGACCAGTGGAACGTCATGATGCCGCGCTTCGTGGCCTCGGCCCTAGCGGATGCCCAGCCCGAGCACCTGCGGGAGATCGACGCGTTCTTCGAGGCGCAGCTGCGCGCGCTGGACGGCACCACGGACGCTGTGCTGGACCAGGTGACCGAGCTCGAGATAGCCCTGCAGGACCGCATGGTGGACCTGCTGGGCGACGTCACGCTGCGGCTCGTGGCCAACTCCACGCGCGGCATCCGGCGCAAGCTCACGCGCCTGCAGTTCGGTCTCGTGGACGCGCGCGCCCAGTGCGCTTCGCAGCGGGCCATGTTCAACGGCGCCATCACCTCGCCGCTGCCGCCCGAGGTGCTGATCAACGCGCACGCCGCCTACCTGAGCGCGCACCACCAGGCGCTGCGCGCGCACATCCTGACCCTCCCGCAGCAACCGTACCGCACCTCCTCCTGGACCCGCGCCGCCCACTGACGGGTGGCCCGCCCCCCCTCGAAAGACCCGAACACGATGCCGAAGCTCACGTCCCTGATCCAGTCCCCGCGCACCACCATCGCCGACATCGCAGCGCACCTCGACGGCCTGACCCACAGCTCGCGCATGCACGAGCTCAGCCGCACCACGCGCTCGGATCAGCGCACCATGTGGGAGAAGGCCTCGGTCGAAGCCGGCCGCATCACGCTCGAGCACTTCCTGCCGGAGGGCCTCCCGGCGCTGCGTCCCATCGTGCACCACGGCCGTAACACCCTGCCCCTTCCGGACAAGCAGAAGTTCTTCCGCAAGCCCATGGTGCGCCCCGCCGACGGCACACCTCGCGCGTTCGGCTACAACGACGCGCCCTCCGAGCGATTGGTGGGGCCGGGCTACTTCGTGCTCGAGGCCACCAAGGGCAACACCAACTGGGAGCCGCGCGGCGCCTGGGTGGTGGACTACTTCCAGCACCCGGACGGACCGGTGGCCTCGGGCTGGCCGCGCGTGCGCTCCAACCGCGAAGGCCTGCAGGTGCTCGTGTACTACGGCACGCGCGACTTCATGCGCCGCGTCAGTCAGCACGTCTCGATTGGCGCCGCCTACAAGGGCGAGAAGCCGCTCGACCACTACTTCACGCTCTGCCGCGAGGACTGAGCGCCTCGATGTTCCGCTTCGAGCGACGCTGGCTGCTGCGCATCTTCGACGCCATCTACCCCGGTGGGACGGCGGAGGGGCTGCGCCTCGGCGCGGCGGACGTGCCCATCGAGGGCCTGCTCGAAGACATCGCGAAGCGCGCGCCCTTCGACTTCGTGCTTGGGCTGCGCGCCGGCGCGTGGGTGGTCACGCTCTTCGGGCCGCTGTTGACTGGGCGCTTTCGTCGCTTCGCGGGGCTCTCGGTGCCGGAGCGCGGTGAGGTGCTCGAGGCGCTGGCCCACAGCCGGCTCTACCTGCTGCGCGAGATCCCCATGCTGCTGAAGATGGTGGCCAGCCTCGGCTACCTGGGCGTGCCGCAGGTGCAGCGCGAGCTCGGGGTGCCGAGCGTGGACCGCGAGCCACCCGAGTGGGCGCGGAGCAAGTCATGAGCGGCAGCACGCAGAGCCTGGCCGATGTGGCTGGCAAGTCCGTCGTGGAAGACAGCGCCGACGTCGTCATCATCGGCAGCGGCGCGGCGGGCGCCACCGCGGCGCGCGTGCTCACCGCAGCGGGCCTCGACGTGGTGGTGATCGAAGAGGGCCACGCCATCCCGCGCGACGGATTTCGCCAGGACGCCTACTCGGCGTTCAAGGGGTTGTGGCGCGACTTCGGCTTCCAGGCGGCACGGGGGCGCGTGCTGATGCCCATCCTGCAGGGGCGCGCGGTGGGCGGCACCACGGTGATCAACGGCGCCATCATGCACCGGCTCCCCGAGAAGGTGCACGCGGCGTGGGAGCGCGACGGCGCCATCGATGACCTGCTGAGCTACCCGGGCCTCGAGGCCACCTTCGACCAGCTGGACCGTGAGCTGTCGGTGGGGCCCGCCCCCGAAGCCGTGCTGGGCCAGAACAACGCGCTCATGCGCGCGGGGGTGGCGGGCATCGGGGCCAAGGGCAACCTCATCCTGCGCAACGTGAAGGACTGCGAGGGCAGCGCGCGCTGCGGACAGGGCTGCCCCAACGGGCGCAAGCAGAGCATGCACCTGACGTACATTCCGCAGGCCATCGCCGCGGGCGCGCGCGTGTATGCCGCGTGTCGCGTCTCGAAGGTGGAGATCCGTGGCGGCAAGGCCGTGGCGGTGCTGGGGGAGTTCCGCGACCCCACGGGTGACGCGCGCGGGCCACGCATTCGCGTGGTGGCCAAGCGCGCCGTGCTGCTGGCGGCCAGCGCCATCCAGACGCCCGTGCTGCTCATGAAGAGCGGCGTGCGCGGTGGCCAGGTGGGGCGGCGCTTCCAGTCGCACCCAGGCACCAGCGTCATGGGCGTGTTCGACGACAAGGTGAACATGTTCTTCGGGGCCACGCAGGGCTACGAGACCACGCACTTCTGGGACGAGCGCATGAAGTTCGAGAGCGTATCCGTGCCGCCCGAGATCGCGGCCACGCGCCTCCCGGGCTTCGGCGCCGACCTGCAAGCACGGCTCGCGCGCGTGGGGCACGTGGCCCAGTGGGGCGTGCAGGTGCGCGCCGAGGCCCACGGGCGCGTTCGCCCCGGCATCACCGGCGGCGCGAGTGTCAGCTACGACCTGACCAACGCGGACGTGGCGCGCTACCGCCTGGGCGTGAAGCGGCTGGTGGAGATGATGTTCGCGGCAGGCGCCAGCGAAGTGTGGCCGGGTGTGCACGGGCTGCCCACGCGGCTCACGTCGCCGGACCAAGCCCGCGCCCTCGACACGCTGGACGACGACCCGCGCCGCTTTCACTTCATCGCGGCGCACCTGTTCGGGACCGCGGCGATGCACCGCGACCCGCGTGCTGGGGTGGTGCGTCCGGATGGCCGCTGCCACGCCGTGGATGGTCTCTACGTGGTGGACTCGTCGCTCTTCCCGACCAACCTGGGCGTGAATCCACAGCACACCATCTGCGCCATCGCCTGGAAGATCGCCGAGCGCATCGCGCAGTAGGCGGCTCGGGATTCGACCGCGCTGCGCCCCACGCAGGGGATCCGCGTGCTTTACTGCGGCATGTGTTCTCTCCTGGGTGCTCAGCGACGCGCGCTGCTCTGCGGTTGCCTCCTCGTCGCGCTGGGCTGTGAAGCCCCCGTGGAGCGCCGCGTGCAGTACGACGAGCGCTTCGAGCGCAACCAAATGGACCTCTACCTGCCCGGCGACGGCGCGGTGGGGCGGCCAGCCATCCTCACGGTGCACGGCGGCGCCTGGACGTACTTCGACAACCGCAGCTACCGCAGCATCGCGCGGCGCTTCGCGCGCTCGGGCTACGTGGTGGGCAACATCAACTACCGGCTGGTGCCAGACGGTGTGTTCCCCAACTCGGTGCACGACGTGGGCTGCGCCCTCGCTTACCTGCAGAACCACGCGGACGAGCTGGGCCTCGACCCCACGCGCATCGCCGTCATGGGCTACTCGGCCGGGGCGCACCTCGCCACGTTGGTGGCTGTCGAGCCCGGTGACCCACTGCTGGTGCCGGACTGCGCCGAGGGCGCACCCATGAAGCCTGCCGCCGTGGTGAGCGGCGCGGGGCCCACGGACATGCGCGGGCTGAGGGACGCCGACCTGGTGCGCCGCTTCATGGGTGGACGCGAGGAGGACATCCCCGAGCTCTACGCGCTGGCGTCTCCGGTGGAGCACGCCTCGCCAGACGACCCACCCACGCTCTTCGTGCATGGCCGCTGGGACTTGTTCGTGCCCATCGAGCAGAGCCGCACCATGCGGGACCTGCTGCGCGCCGAGGGCGTGGAGGCCAACCTGCTGGAGCTCTCCGGAACGGGGCACGTGTTCAACCCGAACGACGACGCATCGTCGCTCGGTATCGCGCTCTCGAACGACTCGCCCGAGGCCTGGGCGGTCATCCTGGACTTCCTCGACCGCCACATCGGACAACCATGAGCCGCGCCTGCCTGTCACTCCGATGGTTGCTGCTGAGCACTCTCCTGGTCCACGTGGCGTCTGGTCGCGCGGGAGCCCAGGCAGACCCCGCCGGCGAGGACCCCGCCGCCACCGCGTCACTGGAGTCCGACGTGCCCGAGCTTGCGGCTGCCACCGAGGCCGGAAGCGAGCCGGACGAGGAGCCCACCGACGAGGTCGTCCACGAGCCCCACCGCCACGCCATCTTCGTGTACCCGTACTCCCTGCTGCGACGCGGCTTGGTCGCGGGCTACGAGTACGCCGTCCCGCAGACTCGCCTCGGCCTCGTGGTGGAGTACTCCTTCGAGCGGCGCGCACGCGGCGACTTCCGCTCCACCGCGTCGGGCTTCGGTCTCGGCTGGCGCTTCTACTTCATGGGCCGCAGCCGCTTCGGCAACTTCGATGGGCGCGCGTGTGTGGGCCCCTTCATTGGCGGCATGGGCTCGCTGCGCGTGGTGGGTGTGCGCGAGGCCAACGGGCGCGACGTGGTGGGGCGCGCCACGCGCGGCACCGCCGAGGCTCAGCTGGGTGTGCGCTTCCCCATCCGCGCCAAGGCCGAGCTCTCCACCCTGTTCACGGCCGCGCTCAGCACCGACTTCGTGGGTGGGCTGGCGCTCCAGCTGCGCCCCAGCGCGGGCTTCGCCGTCACGCTGGGCATCCTGCTCTAGCAGCACGGCCCTTCAGCGGGCCGCGGGGGCCCGCCGCTGCTAGGCTCCCGCGCGTGACCGACGAAGCCAGCCCCGAGACCCGAGACGCCCCTGAGGCCCCGCCCGAGGCGTCCCCTCCGCCGCCTGCACCCGCGCCGCCCGAGCCGCCCGTGGCCCAGCGCGCAGCCACCGTGCTGGGCTGGTTCTCGGGTGCCAGCCTCGGTCTGATGGGCAGCGTGGGGCTGGGCGCGTGGCTCGGCGCGGCCTACCCTATGGTCATCGGCAACTTCGCGGGCGTGGTGCTGGGGGCATTCAGCGGCATGGCCCTGGCCGACCGCTGGGGCGCCCGCAGCCTGAAGCCGCTCGCGTTCGTGACGGGCGTGCTCATGCTGGTGGCGCTGATGCTCACGCTCACGATGATGGGTCCGCCCGAGCAGTAGCTCCCGCGCCCATGATGAGGCGTGGTCGCTCACGCCCGCCGTCGCCTCCGCTCCCACGCCCACGTCACCACCGGCAGACACGCGATCAGCGGAAACACGTAGAACTCCGGTCGCCCCAGGTCGAGCCCGCGCGGCCGGTAGATGCCGCCCGCCAGCGCGCACGACGCCAGGTAGAGCACCAGCACAGCGACCCCGCAGGCGCGCCAGAGGCCGAGGTCCACCAGCGCGGACTCGGCACGCCGAGCGACACCGGCAGACGCTTCGACGCCCGGGTGGAAGGCCGGCCGCAACACCCCGATGAAGCGCTCGTACTCCCAGGCGCACACCAGCAGCGTGGCCAGCAGCATGAGCGTGGTCATGACGCCCGTGAAGACCGCGCCCGTGCTCCAGCAGAGCACCGTGATGGCCGTGAAGATGGGCAGCGCCAGGAGCGCGCCCAGCGTGCCGAAGGTCTGCGTCATGAGCAGGACCGCCACTGTGAGCTGGAGCGCCCCCACGAAGCGATAGAAGAGCCCCGTCGCAAAGAACGCGTGCAGGAACTCGTGGAAGGCGCCCACGTTGTGCGCGTCGGTGAAGCGCTCCCCCAGCACCTTCTTGAGCCCTGCGGGCAGGAACGCGAACCCGAGCAGCAGCCGCAGGTTCACGACCAGGAGGTTGGCCCAACGTTGCCCGCGGAGGCGGTCGAACCACGCGCGCACGGCTATGCCTTCTTCGCCAGCAGCGCGCGGAAGCGGGCCACCTGCGGGAGGAAGCCATAGGCCAGGCTGCCGGCCAAGATGATGGCTGCCGGCACCCGCACCCCGAAGAGCGCGCCGCCGCCCACGAGCACCACGGCCGCCACCAGGCCCACCAGCGTCTTGGCCCGCGAGGCAGCGAAGATCATCCGCCCCAGGTGCCGGTACGCCGAATCGAACGAGACCATGAGCACCGCCGCGATGCCCACGAAGAGCCCCACCAGCGAAGGCGACTCGCGGAACAACAGGAGCGACGACAGCGCCACCAACCCGCCGATGGTGGAGGGGACGCCCGCGAAGTAGTTGGGGTCCGAGCCGTCTTTGTTCAGGGTGAAGAACACCAAGCGCGAGATGGTGAGGGTGGAGTAGACCGCGCCCACCACGATGCCCTCCGTGCCGCCCACACCGTAGGCCAGCGCCACGCCCGGCGCGATGGCGTAGTTGATTCCATCGGCGATGTCGTCCGAGTAGACCCCGAAGCGCGTGCCGCCCCACTTGCGCGCGGCAGCCCCGTCGAGGCCGTCGAACGCGGCGCCCACCAACAACAGGAGCAGGCTGGCCTCGATCTTCTGCTGGGACGCGAAGTAGATGGAGGCCACGCCGCACAGCGCGTTGGCCCCCGAGAGCGCATCGGCGATGAAGCGCTTCTGCAGCACGCCCAGCTGGAACAGCACCACCAGCGCGGTGAAGCCCACGTTCGCGAGGAGCAGCGCGCTGACCAGCTCACGCGTGACCAACGCGTCCAGGCGCCCCAGCGACAGCAGGAGCATGGCCAGGATGGTGGCGTCCGTGAGGGTGGTTCGGACGCGGTTCTCGGTGGTGCGGCGCTTCACCACGAACAGCACCAGCGACAGCACGTCGAGCGCCAGCTTGGCGACCACCAGCCCGGGCGGCAGCACCGAAAACGACGCCACGCCCACGATGAGGAGCAGCGGCAAGTCGGTGAGGCGGTCCACCATGCGACCAGCGTCCGTGTCCAAGCCGTGCGCGCGCGCCACGATGCCGTCGAGCGCGTCCAGCACGCCGAAGGCGCAGAACAGCCCGATGACCGCGCCGGTGCTGCGCAGCGCCTCGACACCTCCCAGGAGCCCCGCGGCGATCAGCGGCGTGACCACCAGGAGCTTGAGGGCGGACAGCACGTGCGGGTGCACCGGGATGGCGCGGCCGAGACGGGTCTCGAGCGTGTCCACCAACACGGGCTTGGGAAGGAAGCGTTCGACGGGCTCGGTCATGACGGCTAGGCGTCGAAAAGATACGCCTGAATGGTGGGCCCGATGCGCTTTACGATCTGGTCGTGCTCGAGCGACACCACGCTGTGGAGCTCGAGCACGTAGCGACAGAGCGCGAGCCCCAGCAGCTGCGTGGCCACCAGCCCCGAACGCTCGGCCACCGCCGGCTCCGTGTCCCCCGTGAGCGACGCCACGACGGGGACGATCTGGGCCGAGAAGGTCTCGAGCAGACGCGCTCGCACCGCCGTGTCCGTGACGGCCGCCCGCAGCATGGCCTCGAGGCCGTCGTCGCCATCCCAGCGAGCCAGGAAGTGCTCGATGAGCACGCGGCCGGCCTGGGCCTTCGGTTGGTCACGAAGATCCGGCAGGCGCAGGTCGAAGTCCCCCGCCGCAGCCAGAAGCTTGGCCTTGTTGCTGAGCCGCGCCACCTAGTTCCCGCGGTGAACGATGGCGGCCGTGGCCACTAGCTCGTCGAGCAGCGCCATGGTGGCGCGCCCGGAAGACGCGAACGGGTCCAAGGTGGCCTTCTCGGAGTACTTGAGGAGCAGGGCGACGTTCACCTTGGCGATGTTCACGTGGCCCATGGTCCAGTGACCGAAGCGACGCTCGGTGATCTCCTCGTACACCAGGAGGCGCACCTGCGTGTGACGCGTGTCCTTCACGATGTTGCTGTAGAGCTCGCAGACCGCGTCGCGGCCGCCCTCCAGCACCTGGATGAAGACATCGTCGCTCATGCAGAGCATGCCCGTGATGCCCGACTTCTGGTTGTTGCGGCGGGACTGCTCGAGGATCGAGTCCATGACGGCCGGGGTGAGGGGAGCGGCGGCGCGGCTGGCGTAGAGACAACGTACGAGCATCTCGTCCTCAGTTCTTCAAGTTGATGAGCGACAGGAATTCGCGGCGGAGCGCGGCGTCCTTCAGGAACGAGCCGCGCATCACGCTGTTGATCATCTTGGTGGCGTCGTCCTTGACGCCGCGCCAGTGCATGCAGAAGTGGTCCGCCTCCATGACCACGGCGAGGCCGTCGGGGGTGACCTTGTTCATGAGCACGTCGGCCAGCTGCGTGATGGCCTCTTCCTGGATCTGCGGGCGCGACATGATCCACTCGCTGAGGCGCGAGTACTTGGAGAGCCCAATCAGGTTGGAGTGCTCGTTGGGCATGAGCCCAATCCACAGCCGGCCCATGATGGGACAAAAGTGGTGGCTGCACGCGCTGCGCACGGTGATGGGGCCCACGATCATGAGCTCGTTGAGGTACGCCGCGTTCGGGAACTCGGTCACGGGCGGAGCTGCCGCGTAGCGCCCGCGGAACACCTCGGTGAGGTACATCTTGGCCACGCGCCGCGACGTCTCGCGCGTGTTGTGGTCGCTCTCGGTGTCGATGACCAGGCTCTCGAGCACGCCCTGCATCTTCTCCGCCACCTCGTCGAGGAGCGCCTCGAGGTCGCCCGGCTCGAGGAACGCGGAGATGTTGTCGTTGGCATGGAAGCGCTGCCGCGCGCTCACGATGCGGGCGCGGATCTCGGCGGAGACCGGTGGGCGCGAGTCATCAGAAGGTGGCTTTTCGGGGTCGGTCATGACGGCCTTGGCAGAGGGTCGGGATGAAGCTTCGTGATAGCACGGGCAGAGCGAGTCGCGTCAAATGGGAGCGAGCAAAGGTCCCGGACGAAGCTGGTCTTCGATGTTGGCCGGACGCGCGACGGCCAGCCCAGCGAGCAGCTGGAGGAAGGAGAGCCCGATGAGCGCAGCGAGCGGCAGCACCCAGCCCCCGGTGAGGTCGTAGAGCACGCCCACGCCGAGCGGCCCGACGATGGCGAGAAGGTAGCCCACCGACTGCGTGAAGCCCGAGAGCGCGGCGGTCCCTTCGCTGGTGCGCGCGCGCAGGCCAATCAACGTGAGCGCGAGCGGGAAGACCGCGCTGGCGACGCCGATGACCACGGCCCACAGCACAGCGCCTGCCACTGGCGCGAGCATGAGCCCCAGGTAGCCCAGCGGGTAGCAGAGGATCAGGCCCACCAGCAGCGGACGCTGGTCGGTCATGCGCGCGGCCCGCGACGGCACCCAGAACGACAGCGGGATGCCGATGGCCGTGATCAGGCCCAGCAGCAAGCCGGCTACTTCGGGGGAGAACCCGGCGTCGCGATACACCTGCGCGAACCAACCGAAGATGGCGTACGCCTGCAACGACTGGAGGCCGAAGAACGCTGCCATGGCCCAGCCCAAGCGGGTGCGCGCCACGTCGCGGAGGCGAACGGCGTGCGCAGGACCGGCGGTCTGCGCGTCGCTGCGGGCCAGCCCGAGCCAGGGCAGCACCGCCAGCAGCGCGGTCAGCGCCCAGACACCGAGCCCAGCGCGCCAGCCCTCCCCTGCCACGCGGTCCGCGACGGGGACCGTGAGCACCGAGGCGGCCGTCAGGCCGATGGCCATCGAGGTGGTGTAGACGGCGGTCATCTGCCCCACGCGGTTGGGGAAGTGCACCCGCACGAGCGACGGCAGCAGCACGTTGGCGGTGGCCATCCCCGACAGCCCCACGAACGACAGCGCGAGGAACACTGGCGTGCTGCTGGTCTGGGCGCGCACGAGCAGGCCCAGCACCACGAGCACCAGGGCCGCGAGCGTGAGACGGTGCGCACCCATGCGGCGCGCCAGCCCGGGCGCCAGCGCGCCGAAGCTCGAGAACGCGATGACGGGCATGGCCGTGAGCAACCCCGCCACGGTGGCGGACATGTGCATGTCGCGAATGATCTCTTGCAACACCGGGCCCACGCTCACGGCGGCGGGGCGCAGGTTGAAGGCCAGCGCGATGATGCCCACGATGACGAGCGTCTTCCCTGCGGGGGTCTCTTGGTGCTCGGGGCGCGCTTGCATGGTGGGAGACGCGGCCACGGCCAGCGTGGCTACGAGACGTGGAGGCCTGCCGAGCGTTACGTCAGAGCGACGACAAGAACTCCCAGAAGATAGGCCCCGCGAGGCCATCCTGACGCGCGTGGTCCTGGCCCGTGGTCTCGCACCACACGACGGGGGCGCCCGCGTTGCAGCCGTCGTACGCCACACAGGGGGGGTCATCCGTCGGCGTGAACGTGGCGTCACAGCCATTGGCGGTGATCCAGTGGTCACGCGTGGGGTACCCCACGGGCGCGATCATGACCGTCTGGTCGTTGGCGTCGTGGATCTGGAGCACGGCCACCTCGCCCACGCAGCCCCCTCCGGGCGACCCGCCCGCGATGGTAGCGATGCCGCGAATGGTGTCGCCACGCACGCAGGCGATGCGATGGGCGAAGAAGGCGCCGCTGCTGTAGCCGGTCAGCAGCCGTCGGTCGGGGTCGGCACAGTACGAGT
This sequence comes from Sandaracinaceae bacterium, assembly GCA_016706685.1. NCBI lineage: Bacteria > Pseudomonadati > Myxococcota > Polyangiales > Sandaracinaceae > Sandaracinaceae bacterium. The sequence goes on from JADJJE010000001.1 coordinate 64,591, forward strand.
CCTCCACGTCGTCCACCACCGCGTCGAAGTAGGGCAGGTCCGTGGTGGTGTCCCAGCAGTTGTCGGCTGCGCGACCCCGCACGTGGATGGCCTCGTCGCCGCTCTGGTTCTCCACGGGAACGTTGTTGTTCTCGGGAGTGGCGCTGTCGGAGCAGCCGTGCAGCTGGTAGACCACGGGGTAGTGCTCGTCTGGATCGTAACCGGCAGGAAGCCGCACGAAGTAGACCCGATTGCCGCCGCCGGGCACCGAGACTGTTTGCTGCACCCACGACCCGAGCGCGATGCTGGCGGCCTCGCCGCAACCGCCGCCGCCCCCACCGCCGCCGTCGGGGTCGCCGTCGGAGGAGCTGCCGCACGCGGAGGCCGAGAGAGCGAGGACGGAGGCAAAGAGGAAGGCTGCGCGCTCGGTCATGAGCCGCAGCCTATCGCGGATCGCGAGCACCGGGAAAGCGTCAGCGCGCCGGACGCGCGCGCAGCGGGTGCTGTGGCCCAAGGCCATCGATGATGGGCTGCGCCGCCGCGCGCTGGGCCGCCGCCTCGCTGCGCATGCGGGCACGCTCGAGCGCACGCGCGTAGGACATGCGGATCGCCGCCACCCGAAAGTGGCTCTCGCCGTGGTAGGCGATGGCGCTCTCGAGGCCCGCTGCACACACCGAGCGAGTGGCCTCGGCTGCTCCGTCGAGCCGCGCGCGCACCGCACAGCTGGCCGCCTCGAACCGGACTCGGTCGGGGTGGCTCGGTCCGGCGATGTGACCCAGGCGGGTCCCCACGGCCGTGAAGGTGGGCTCGGCGGCGGCCCAGCTCACGGCGCCGAGGGCCAGGCTCTCGGCCAGGACGACCAGGACCGAGTCGCAGCGGCCACCACTCGGGCCACCAATGCACACGTCGCGCGCCAGCACGTGAGCCTGCTCCACGCGCCCACCCAGCACCAGCACGCGCACGCGTGCCACGAGGAAGTCGAGCGTGTCGACGTTGGAGACGTCCGTGTCGAGCTGCGCGAGGCCCTCGTCCACCCGGCCGAGCGCCGCCAGCGCCGCACTCGCGCACGACGACACGGGGAAGCTCTGCTGGCTGCAGGTCCGCTCTTCGTCGGGGTTCGACGTCTGCGTGGCCGCGAGCGCGCGCTCGGCATGCCCTTGGGCGAGGTGCAGCTCACACGCCGTGGCGGCATACGGGCACACCGTCGCGTGCGCCGCCTGCGAGCGCCACATGGCGTCCTGGTCTTCGGTCGAGGAAGCGCGGGCCGCTTCGAGGGACTGGTCCACCAGGGCGGCGGCCTCGTCGTAACGGCCGCGGACACCGTAGGCGTTGATCAGCGCCGTCACGAACGTGTGCTGGTCGTACGGGTTCATCCACGAACGCACCAGCTCGAGGTTGGGCTCGACGGCGCCGATGATCTCGGCCGGCGTGCCATCGGCGATGGCGGTGTGCATGAGCTCGATCGCCTCGGGCACCGGCTCCGGCACCGGCGGCCGGACCTCTTCGAACACCGTCCCCGCGGGGCCGGGCAGCATCTCGGTGAGCAGCCGCGCGATGGTCTGGTGCCGCGTGTGGCGGACGATGACGTAGCCGTCGTCCGTCTCGTCGATGCGCACGCTCCGCACGAACTCCGCCGCCGAGCCATCGTCGCTCGGGAGGGTGTCCGTGCGCACCGCCGCGGTCAGGATGTCGAAGAACATCTGCGAGAGCTCCCGCCACATCCCCAAGCGCGACGCGTCGATGCCCGCCACGTGGGTGCGCGTCTCGAAGCCTTCGCCGTCCGCGGCCACCTGCCACGCCACGCTGGTGAGACCGTCGGCCACGATGCGGATGGCGCTGCGAACGAACTCGGCCCGCCGCAGCTCGGTCTCTCGCAGGCGTGCCATCTCGGCGCGATAGTTCTCGGCCTCTTCTTCGGTGATGCTGTCGGGGAGCACTTCCGGCCCCTCGCCGGGGTCCGGCTGACCGAGCAGGTCGAGCAGCGCCGACACGGTGGGCGAGTCGAGCTGGAGCGCCACGCGCGCGACCGTGGCCGGGGCCTCGCTGCCCAGCTGATGCGCGATGTCCGAGTGGCCCTCCTGCTGGCTCAAGAGCGCCGACACCATGGGCGTGAACGTGAGCGCGCACAGGTCCGTGCCCCGCCGCAAGATGGCGACGCCGTCGAGGTCGGTCACCTCGTAGCCGCCCTGCATGTGGTGGTCGTGCTCCGCGACCGCCATCGCGCAGATCCCCGCGCCAGCTCCCTCGATGATGACCACGGAGGCGGGCACATGACCCCCGAAGCGCTCGGACCACTCCACCCACGCGGGGCGCGGCTGATAGACGCCTTGCTCGTCGGTCAGCGGCGGCAGCGGCGGCATGTCCACCAGGCCACCGATGCCGAAGTAGACGTGCCGCGTGCCCTCGGCGAACTCCACCAGGGCGGGCTCGTCCGCGCGCAGCTTCTCCATCAGCTCGGCCCAGTGCGGGGTGGCGCGCAGCTCGCCCACGTCGAGGCGCCCTGCCAGGAACGCGTCGCGCGGCATCAGCGTGAGGACCGCGAGCTCCTCGGCAGGCAGCGTGGTGCGTGGGGTGCTGGCGCCTCCGCAGCCGCCCGTCAGGGCGGCCAGCAGGCCGAGGGGGAGCAGTGCGAGTGGGGTGCGAGCGCGGCGCGTGGGGAACATGGAACCTCCGAGAGCGGAGGATTCCATAGGACCTGGGGCGGGCGGTCAAGCAACCTCCCGCCTCAGGGAGCCGCGAGCTCCGCAGGCTCCTCGATCACGGGGCCACCGAAGCGAGCCCGCAACCTCGCCACGCCGCGCGAGGTCGCCTTCTGGACGTCGTCGAGCCAGGAGAAGATCACCGGTGTCCCCACCAGCGTGAGCAACAGCGCCAGCGTCTGCCCGCCCAGAACGATGCCCGCGATGGCGTGGTTGGTGCCGCTGCCCGCGCCCTTGCTCAGGAGGAGGGGCACCATGCCGGCCACGAACGCGATGGTGGTCATCAGGATGGGTCGCAGGCGGTCGCGGTTGGCCAGCATGATGGCGTCGGGCCTCGAGAAGCCCTCTCGCAGCAGCGTGAGCGTGTGGTCCACCTGCAAGATGGAGTTCTTCTTCACGATGCCGAAGAGCACGAGCAACCCCAGCATGGAGTACACGTTCAGCGACTGTCCGAAGATGAGCACCGAGACCAGCGCGAACGGCACCGTGAGGGGCAGCGAGGCCAAGATGCTGATGGGGTAGATCCAGCTCTCGAACTGGGCCGCGATGATCAAGTACATGAAGATGAACGAGAGCACGATGGCGATGGCGAAGCCGCGCGCGGCCTTGCCGAACTCGCGCGCCTGACCCGTGAGCGCCGTGGAGTAGCTGGGAGGCATGTCCAGTGAGTCCGCCGTGCGGTCGAGGGTCTGGATGAGCTGGGCCGTGGAGGCGCCCGGCAACGTGGTGGCGTAGACCATGACGCTGCGCTCGCGACCCACGTGCTCGATGGCGGCGGGGCCCACGCCCTCCACCACGCGTGCCACTTGCGAGAGCGGGACCAAGCGGCCGTCGAGCGCGCGGATCTGGTAGCGGTCGAGGTCCTCGGCCGAGCGCCGGAAGGCCTCTCCGGCGCGCAGGTTCACGTCGAACTGTTCGCCTGCAACCGCGATTTCCGTCACGTCGGCGCCACCCACCAGGATGCGCAGCGCGTCGGCGATGGCGGCCACGGTGACGCCCAGCTCGGCCGCCCGCGGACGGTCGATCTCCACGCGCAGCTCGGGCCGCCCCTCGCGGAACGTGGTGTCTGCCTGGGAGACGCCGGTCTGTTGGCCCAGCTCCTCGGCCAGCGCGTTCGAGTACTGCTCGAGCGCCGCGAAGTCGGGGCCACGCAGCAGGTACTGGATGGGCGCGGACTGGGGGCCCGAGCCTCCGAAGCCGGAGATGCGCGAGATCTCGGCCTTCGCCTGCTCGCGCTCCGTGAAGCCCGGCAGGAACTCGGCGCGGATGTACTCCTCCACGTCGAGCTCACTCCGCTCGCGCTCGGTCTGATCCACCATGCCCACGTAGATGAGCGCCTCGTGGCTCCCGCGCCCGCTGATGTCGCCCTCGGCGCTGCCCACCATGAGGACGGTGTGCTCCACCTCGGGCAACGCGCGCACCTGGCGAGCCAGGCGCTCCGCGATGATCTCCGTCTCCGCGAGCGATGTGCCCTGAGGAGCCTCCACCGTGATCTCGAAGCGGCCCTCGTCGTCCGTGGGCAAGAACCCGGTGGGCACGCGCGCGCCCACGAAGGGGATGCTGACGAGCGCCAGGATCATGACGATGCCCACCACCCAGCGGCGCTCCATGGAGAACGCCAGGAGCTTGCCGTACCAGCGCTCGAGCACGCCGTCGTCGAGGTGGAAGCCCGACTCGCCCCGCGCAAACTGCCGGTAGCGTGCGCGCTCCTCCGGGCCAGTCATGGCCACCGCGGCGCCGGTGGGATGCGGACGCTCGGTGTGGCCGCGGCCCGTGCGCTTCAGCCAGCGCGAAGCGAGCATGGGCGTGAGGCTGAAGGCCACGAAGAGCGACACCAGCACCGCCACGCTCATGGTCATCCCGAACGAGGAGAGGAACCTGCCCACGATGCCGCCCATGAACACCACGGGCAGGAACACGGCCACGAGCGACAGCGTAGTCGCCATGACGGCGAGACCAATCTCCTTGGTGGCCCGCAGCGTGGCCTCGCGTGGGTCGAGCTTCCGCTCTTCCAGGTAGCGGATCACGTTCTCGATGACCACGATCGCATCGTCGATGACGATTCCCACGGCGAGGGTCAGCGCGAGCAGCGTGATCATGTTCAGCGTCAGCCCGAGCGCGTTCAGCATGGCGAAGGTGGCCACGATGGAGACGGGGATGGCCAGCGCGGCGATGACCGTGGCGCGCCCGTTGCGGAGGAACGAGAACACCACGAGCACCGCGAAGATGGCACCCAGCAGGAGGTGCTCCTGCACGGCGTGCACCGAGGTGCGCGAGAACGTGCTCTCGTCGCGGACCACGTCGGCGCGATAGCCGGCGGGCAGGCGGGCGCGGATCTCCTCCACGCGCTCGGCCAGGCGGTCGGCCACGGCGATGGCGTTGGTCCCGCTCTGGCGCGTGACGGTCAGCATGACCACGCTCTCGCCGTCGAGGGTCACCAGCGACTCGGCCTCGGCCGCGTCGTCCGTGACCGTGGCCACGTCGCGCAGGTAGATGACCTGTCCGCCCACCTGCGTGATGGGCAGGTCGCTCAGCTCGGCCGCCGTGGCCACGCGCCCGGGCACACGCACCTGCCGCGTCACCGCCCCGTTGGTCACGTCACCACCGGGGAGCTCCAGGTTCTCCCGGCGCAGCGCCAGCGAGACGTCGGTGATGGCCAGGCCCAGGGCCTCGAGCCGCGCCGGGTCGAGGCGCACCCCGATCTCGCGCTCACGACCACCCATGATCTGCACCGACCCGACGCCGGGCAAACCCTCGAGCGGGGCCCTTCAGCTCGTCGTCCGCGAACTCGGTCAGCTCTTGCGGCGTCCCGGGACCGCGCAGCGCCACGTAATAGATGGGCTGCGCGTCGGGATCCAGCTTCTCGATGCGCGGCGGGTCCACCCCATCGGGGAGCTGCGCCAGCACGCGGTTGACGCGGTCGCGGACCTCCTGGGCGGCCACGTCGCCGTCCTTTTCGAGCTCGAACTGCACCGCGATGACAGCCAGCCCCTCGTACGAGGTGGAGCGCAGCTCCGAGAGCCCAGAGACACTGCCAACAGCCTCTTCCAAGACCTCGGTGACTTCCGTCTCTACCTGCGCCGGGGACGCGCCGGGGTACGGCACCACCACGGTCACGAACGGGACGTCGATGTTGGGAAAGCGGTCCACCGGGAGGCTCCCGACGCTGGCAACGCCGAGCACCAGGAGGACCAGCGACATCACCCACGTGAACACGGGGCGAGACACGGAGACGCGAGCTAGCCACTGCATGACGGACTCCTCAGTTCCCGCCCGTGGTCTGCACGAGCACGCCATCGGCGAGGTTGCGGGGCGGGGCGGTCACCACGACGGCCCCCTCGGGGAGGTCGGCCTCGAGCGTGGCGACGTCGCCCTCGATGCGGATGACGCGCACCACGGTGGTGACCGCGGCGCCCTCGCTCACGACGAAGACGCGGTACACACCGGCGCGCTCGGTGACCGCGCTGCTGGGCACCTGCAGCACTGGACGGGCGCCCTCGAGCTGTAGCGTGGCGCGCGCGAAGTGACCGGCGCGCACCGCACCGTCCGCGTTCTCGACCACCACCTCGATCATCAACGTGCGCGTGGCGGTGTCGAGCGCGGCCGCGATGAAGCGCACCTCGCCGACGATCTCTTGTTCGGTGCCGTCCACGGTGATGTCCGCTCGCTGGCCCACGTGCACCAGCGCCGCGAAGCGCTCGGGGATGGCGAGCTCGAGCCGCAGCTCGCTCGCGTCCACCAGCTCCACGACGGGGGCCTGCGTGGCCACGAACTCACCCACCTCCACGAAGCGCTGCATGACGGCGCCCGCGAACGGAGCCCGCACCGTGGTGTGCCCGGCCTCGTTGCGGCGCAGGCGCGCCTCGGAGGAGAGCGCCACGTAGCTGGCGAGTGAGCCCCGAGCACGGGTGCGCGCCTGGTCGTAGCGAGCCTGAGCCGCCTCGGCCGCGATGCGCGCCTGCTGGAAGGTGCGCTCGTCCACCACGCCGCGCTCGTGGAGCGGGGTGAGGCGCTGCAGCTGGTCGTCCAGGTTCTCCCACTCCGAGCGAGCCGCCACCACCTCGGGGACCGCCTCCGGGTCGAAGTCGTCCGTTTGGTCCACGCCCAACAGGTCGAGCTGCGCCTGGGCACGCGCCGACGCAGCGCGCGCGGTGAGACGCAGGTCGGTGGCGCGCAGGATCACCAGCGGCGCTCCCTCGGCCACCACGTCACCGCGCTCCACGCGCACCTCGGCCACGTGGCCGGCGACGAGCGGGGAGAGGCGCGCGCTACGCCGGGGAGCCAGGGTCCCGTCGAGCGAGAGCACGTTCGGGTTCTGCTGGAGCTGCGCCGTGGCGGTGGTCACGGCGACCGGATCCGGCGTGGTGTCGGTGGGCTGTGCGGCCCGTGCGCTGGTGCTCTCGCAGCCAGCCGAGGCGAGCGCGAGGGTCAGCGAAAGCAGCACAAAGTGGAGAGAGTGGCGTGGCATGGGGGTACCTGCGGCAGAGACGTGGACGTGGGGGGATGGAGGTCGGGGCGAGCGCGCTCAGGGCGCGGGTGTTCCACCGAGCGCGCGCAGGAGTCGCGCGCTGGCGAGGTGGGCGTCGACGACGGCGTCGACGAGGTCGAGGCGCGCGCGGAGCGCACCGGCTTGGGCAGCGAGGACGTCGGTGCTGGTGGCGAGGCCCACCGCGAACTGCTCGCTGACGTCACGATCTTGGCGTGACGCGCTGGTGGCGGCGGCGCGGCGGGCCTCCACCTCGGCCAGTGACGCGATCAACGCGCCCTGAGCCTGAACGGCGGCGCGACCGGCACGGCGCGAGTCACTCTCGGCGCCGAGTGAGCTCTCTAGAGCCAGCGCCAGGCGCTGCTGCCGGCGCGCGTCGGCCAACAGCGTTCCGTCGAGCGAGAACGTGAGCTGTGCGCTCAGGTCCCAGGTGCCCTGGAACTCGGTGGTCTGCGGGAAGATGCGCGTGTTGGGGTTGGCGTAGGTGTAGTTGAGCCCCACCGAGAGCGACGGGAACATGCGCGCCCGCTCGGCGTCCGCGCGGCTGCTCTGCGCCTCGGCGCGCATCAGCGCGGCCCTGGCGTAGGGGTCGTTCGCGCGCGCCTCGAGGCGCAGCTCGTTCGCGTCGCGGGACTCTTCGGTGGGCAGCGCGGCGAGCTCCACGGAGAGCAACAGGTCCACGTCGTCTTCCAGCTCGAGGAGATCACGCAGCGCGCGGTCGGCCACCGAAACGCGACTCCCAGACACGGCTTCGAGCCGCACCAGCGCTTCGAGGCTGGCTTGGGCTTCGAGCACGGCGCCCGCGGTGGCCACACCGCTCTCGGCGCGCACTCGGGTGTCGGCCGCGCGTTGCTGGGCCACCTCGACCGCGTCGTGCGCGACTTCGAGCTGCGCCCGCGCCCGCACCAGCTCGAAGTACGTCTCGAGCGTGGTGAGCACCGTGTCTTGCTCCGCTCCGCGCTCGGCTTCCAGGGAGGCATCGCGCTCCAGTCGGGCGGCCGCCAGCTCGTGCCGAGCGGACCCGATGTAGTCGCTGAGGGGCAGCGCCACCGACGCAGTCAGCGCGTACTGGTCGAGGATGGGCTGCTGGAGCACCACCTCGGACAGGAAGGACTCGGGGTCGGCCTGGCACGCCACCACGTCTTCCAAGCAGCCGGGCGTGTCGAACGACTGGATGGTGCCCGGGGTGTAGCTGGAGAGCCGGGTGTAGCGCGCCGTGATGGACGCACGCGGCGCATAGCCCCGACGGGCCCCTTGGAGTGCCGCGTCGGCCGACTCGGTGCGCGCCCGTGCGCGCCGCGCGTCGAGCGACACCTCGCGGGCGCGCAGCAGGGCCGCCTCGGGAGTCATGCCGAGCGAACTCGAGAGCCCCGCCGGCAGCAGGGTGGACAGGTCCAGCGGCTCGCTCGCCACGGCGCGTGGGTCCGGGAGCGCGATGTCCGCGGGGCGCGTGGCCGTGGAGTCGTCGGTCTGAGCGGGCACGACGGTCACGACCGGAGGAGCAGCCGTGGGTGCCTGCTCGGGTGTGTCGAGCGGCGAAGTCGGCGTGCGTGTCTGCGCGGTCGCAGCGCCGGAGCTCCCCAGGATGAGGAGGGCCGTGGCGACGATACCCGCATTAGCGAGTGAGTATTTACTCATGTATCGAACCTGATGGAGCCATGGTGGGGGAGGAGCGAGGGCCCGACGGCGCTGGCACAGTCGCGCCGCGTGGGGTTTCGTTAGCGAGAACGCTTGGGGGAGCGAGGGGCCGGCGCTGCCGGAGGCGCTGACGGGCGCGAGTCGACCGCGGTGAGCTCCACGATGGTCCGCACGATGCGGCGAGTGAACGCCTCCACGTCTTCGGGCATGTGGTCAGGGAAGTGCATCCTCAAGTGCACGTCGTGAATGAGGGAACCGATGAACAGCCGCGTGAGCCCGATGGGATCACACGCGCGCATGCGTCCGAGCGCCATCTCGCGCTCGAAGAAGGAGGCCATGGTCTTGATGTTCACGAAGGGAGGCGCCTCTTCGTCGTCCCCCAGCAGCTGCGCAAAGTCCTGCGGCTTGAGCTTGCCGTTGGCGCCGATCATCTGCGAGCAGGGGATGAGCTCGCTCGCGTAGCGGTGCATACCCAGCGCGATGTGCTGGAGGTGCTCTTCGATGGGCTGCACGCCCACGCGCTCTTCCATGCTCTGGAACCACTCGAAGTCCTCTAGCTCGGGCAGGCGCAGCGCCTCGGTGAACATGCGGCGCTTGCTGACGAAGCGCTTGTAGAGGGTGCCCTCGCTCACGCCGGCGCGCTTGGCCAGCTCCTGCGTGGACGCGCCAGGACCCAAGTCCAAGAACGTGTCGCGCATGGACTCGAGGAGCGCTTCGTTGTCGAACTGCTGTGGCCGCGCCATGGTGAGGGAGTATTTACTTACTAACCCCACACGGGTCAAGGGAGCCCCCAAAAAATCTCGTGAGCCGCGCCCGGGACAGCGTGGCGGGAGCGGCCTCACCCCGCCTGCGCGCGCTCGTACGCCTCGCGCGCCTGTCGGGCGTACCACTCGGGATAGAAGCCCTCGCACCACTTCCGGTAGCGCGCGATGGGCCCGTCACCGTCGCAGATGACCGGGCGCTCCAGGTAGATCTTGGTCTCCCAGATGGGCTTGTCCTGCTCCAGCTGGCGAGCGATCTCCGCGCTGAACGCGTTGCCCACGCCGGCCGCGGCCTGGGGGCCCATCTTCAGGCTGACCATGAACGCGAAGCGCAGGTCCACGTACTCGTCGTCCACTGGCGTGGTGGACGCCACCAGCGTGATGGGGATGAGCCCGGTGAAGCGGCTGGTGGAGAAGCCGTGGCCCCAGTTGGTGGCCTCGAGCTCACCGTCCACCTCTCCGCGCGGCGTGCTCATCTTGGTGGCCGTCACCATGCGCAGCTTCGGGTACTCGAGCTCGATGGTGTGCGGGATGGGCATCACGCTCATGCCGTGCACGTAACGGAAGTGCGCCTGGTCCACCGCGTTCTCCCCCATCTCCTGGTTGTGGCTGCGGATGCGCCACTTGCGGAAGCTGTAGGGCGTCCACGCGTCGCGCTCACGCCACTCGGGGATCTCCGGGATCTCCCAGGCCGGCGGCGCACCGTCCACGTCGTGCCAGAGCATGATCATCCCGTTCACTTCGCTGACGTGCCAGGTCTTCACCGCGGCCTTCGCGGGAATGCGCTTGGCGTAGGGCACCTCCACGCACTTTCCGTTGCTCCCGTCGAACACCCAGGCGTGGAAGGGACAGCGGATGCGGCAGCCCTCCACCTTGCCGCCCACGCCGAGGTGCGCGCCGAGGTGCGGGCAGTGGGCGTCCAGCACGCGCACCACCTCGTCCTCGCCGCGGAACATGACCAGGTCCCGGCCGAAGCAGACCACGGGCTCCACCTGGCCCACCGCGAGGTCCTGTCCGTAGCCGATGCAGAACCAGCCACGCGGGTAGCGTGGGAACGGGAAGCGAGGGCGGGCGGCGACGTGCTCGGGCATGCCGTGACGCTACCGCAAGTCGAGGCGCGGAGCAGCCCCTGCGTCACGGCCGCTCGTGGGTTCATGCGCTTGATGATTCCGAGGAGCTTCGCGACGTGGGTCTCGTGCGATACGCTCACGCTGGATGGTCGGGGACTCGAGCAGCGGAGGCGTCGTGGAAATCGGAACTGGCAGCTGGAGCGCGGTCGAGACATCGGGCGGGAGTCGCCACGGCTTCGAGCGCCGCCTCCGCGAGGAGACCGGCAGGAGCGAGGCCCGTCCGAGGATGCCTGGCACGGCTGTCGCTCGGGTGGCGACCGCGGTGATCATGGCGCTCTGTGGGGGCTGGATCCCGGACCACGCTGCGGCGCTCTCCTGCAGTGAGCCGGCTCCCCTCCGAGTCGCGTTCGAACGCGCGACCGTGGTGGCCGAGGTCAGCCTGGTCGAAGTCGAACGTATGGCCGACAGCCCCCCCGACCCGGTCGGACAGTGGTCCCGCGTACGCTTCGAGCGAATATTCAAGGGGCCTCGCTGGCTTCACGAAGGCGAGCAAATCTGGATACCTGCCGACTGGTTCAACACCACGCCGTACCCAGCCGAGATGGAGGGACTGGAGCTGATGGTCATCTTCTACGACTTCCCGATCAGCCGGCGCTGGTACCGCCCCATCTGCGGCTATGGCTTTGCTGCATCATCGATCCCTGCGTACTTGCACGCCGCGAGACGGGAGCGTCGACGTCCGTGAGGCTATGGGCGGTCGGTTGTCTGCTCCTCGCGCTTGTGACTCCCGGGTGCCTCCACCCTACCACCGGGCGCTACGTGCCCCCGGACCCGTTCGCCGCACCCGTCGACCCGGCAGAAATCATCGCGCGTCAGCCTCTCCAGTGTCACCCCGAGATTACGGCCGAAGAGGTTTCAACCGACCTGCCGGACGGATCCTGCCCATTCGGGCGACGAAACGGAGAGTGCGTGACCGGATGCGCCGTGCACTTCGAGAGAGGTGACACGACCACGGGTGAGTGGCGCTTCGATGAAGGCGGCGAGCTCGTGTTCATGCGTCGTGAAGGCCCGCAACGTCGCGTCCGTCGAGAGTGGTACGCGCGGCGCCGCGATGCGAGTCTGGTCCTTATTCATGACGTGGCCCTATCGAGCGCGCCGGGAGAGCTCGGGGTCGGTCAGCCCGACGAAATCTTCGCAGATGAACACTGGGTCAGTCGGCTGGTGGTGGACGGCGACGATTGTCACCGACAACGCGTAGGGCGCCCTCGTGCCCTACGCGAGACGATCGAACTCGATGACGGCTTGCACGCCTCGACACGGAGCTGGCGGGACGGCCGTGTCGTCTACGTCTCGCGAAGGGAGCCCATCGATGATGAGCGCGTGATCCTGGTCGAACGTCGCGCCGATGGGCCCGCCACGTTCCTGGAGCTGGAGCAGCGTGTCCGATCGAACGACGGGGGCATGGAGGTTCGCACGTTCCTTCCATATGGAACGATCTATGTCGAGCGCGTCGACGCCCTCGCAGATGAAGTCGAGTTCTACAGGACCTACAACAGCAACGGGACCCCCGGCGCACGGGATAGTCGGCGTACCCGAACGCCCCTCGGAGAGGGGCGCAGCCGGGAAGAGACAGAGCATGGTTGTCGCGTGTCGACATCCTCGCCGCCGACCTTCCTCCGAATCGAGGACTGCAACGGTCGACTCCTCGCGGAAGTGGCTCGAACGCAAGAGGGACGGGCGCTCCAGATCCTCGAGCACTTCGGCGACTATTCGTCGCTTCTTCGTGTCGATCGGACTCCCGATGGAACAGCGAGACGCGTCGTGTTCGAGTACAACGGTGAGGTCGACGTTGATATCGTCGGGGAGTTCGACGCGGCGGGGCGACTCGTGTCGGAACGCGAAGTGGATGGCTGCCGCACACGCCAGTTGACACGCTCGTTCGACAGCGAGGGGCGGCTCACTCGCAGCGAGGTTACAGTCGCCTACGGCGGCGAGTGCGAAACAGAACCTGGTCGACAGGACGTCATGAACTTTCGCTACGAGGACTGTTCCGCCGACGTCAGGCGGCAAGTCTTCCCGGAGCACGAGTCGCTGCTCGAGCTCGACCAATGGTAGTCTGTCAGTGGCTCCGCAGGCTCGTCAGCGCCGACTGACGCCCGGCGGTGCCGACTACGCGGCGTGCGTGCCCACCAGGCGGAACTTGGAGAAGCCGAGCATGTCTCGAGAGCTCTCGCCCAACCCGATCGCCCGCGCTCGAGGGCGCCTCTTGGTCCGACTCCACACATCCAAGCCTTCATGGCCGGCGATGGTCAGCCTTCGGGTTGCGGGCGAACATCAGCACGGCCGCGAACCAGAACCCGCAGGCGACGAGGGCGTTCGTCGCAACGGATGAGAAGCTGGTGTGGTCCCCGCCTCCGCTGAGGGGCGCGACCTCCCCGGCCAGGATGTTCGCCGCGCCGACGCAGGAGGCCACAGCAAGAACCGCGGGGGGAATGGTCCACACGCTCCGCAAGTGAATCAGCGCGTTGATGAGCCCGAACAGCGCCAGCAAGAAGAGCGTGGTGCTCACCCACTCAATCCCGGTTTGGCGCGCCGCCGCCATGAGCGCGGCCACGGGCAAGCCCGCAATCAGGATGAACCAACCAATCACCACGCGCTGCGAGGTGTCCGCCTCGGCCCAGGTGATCGCGGACGGGGCGATCTTACGGCGCGGCTTCGTGACCGGCTGAAGCGGTTCAGGAGACCGCAGCACGGGGCTGCCCTCGAAGCGCACCGCTTCGAGGTCGTGCGCGCCGCCCCGATAGCCCCCCGCCGGGTCGGGCACCGCCCCGCCCACGTGCAGCACGTCCACGCGCTCGAGGTCGTAGCCGCGCACGCTCGTGGCAGGCAGCGGCAACGCAAACGAGGCGCGCAGGGCCGCATGCGGCACCTGGGCCAGCGCAGCGGCCAACGCCGGGGAGAGCACCTCGACGAGGCAGGTCGCCACCAGGCTTGGGCGTGGAGGCACCCCGAACGCCATCACCTGCTCCCGGACGACGGCGTCATCGCAGCGGGGGCGCAGCGTCAGGCGCAGCGTCACGTCCACGCGCAGGCCATCTGCGCTGAGAGCCGCGCCCACCCCGCTCGCGGCGGCGAGCACCGTGAACGAGGTGAGGTCCAGCTCGATCGCCGTGTGCAACCCAGGCCAAGCCAGCACGTGCCCGCGGGTGCGCACGGCACGCAGCTCGCCCGTGCGACGGGAGCGCACCACCAGCGCGGTGCCCGGCCGCACGATGCAGAGGCCCGTGACCCGCACGGGTTCGGGGTCTGGCTGCGGATCGAGCGCTTCGGGCGGCGGCGAGGCGGCCGGTTCCGGAGCGGGGGGCATCGCGCGCGCAGGCGCCGTGGCGAGGACGTCGCCGACCTCGCCCACGTCTTCCCCGAAGGCCACGACGATGCGAAAGCGCCCCACCGTGACCTCGTCACCCGAGCGCAGACGCGCCCGGACGACCTTCTGCTGGTTCAGGTAGGTGCCCAGAGCCGATGCGAGGTCGATCACCTGGCCCCCAACCGGTCCGTCGATCTCCACCACGGCGTGTATCCGCGAGAGGGTCGCGTCCTCGAGGCACAGGTCGACCTTGGCACCTTTGCCGATGGTCACCTGGGTTTGCGCGAAGACGGCGCGATGGACGAGCTGCTCTCCGTCGTAGACGTCGAACGACACGGGCGTCTCGGATCGCTTCGCGTGGGTCACGTCAGCAGAGGGTGCCTGAACTCACGCACGCGCACACCACCAGCCCGCAACCGCCCTCACTCGCAGTCGACCACATCGCAGCCCCCGCTGCGGCACAGCGGGCGAAAGGTCTCGATGTCCACGAGCACGTGCGCCTCCCGGCCGTCCTCGGGGAGCTCCACGCGCTCATCGCGCGTCATGAAGCAGCGTCTTCGACCCACCCCCGACGCGTGGTTCGTGTCGAGCCGCACCCGCACGTTCCCCACCGCCCCGAAGTCGGCGCTGAACCACCCCGCGCGGTCGGTCGTGACGGTCTGGTCACCCACGATGATGCGCAACCGCGACCCCGCAGCCCCGTCGATGCGCACGGCGCCGCGCAAACGGCCCACGGGTCGCGAGAAGGTCTGGCACAGGTGCTGAATGAGCAGCGACAGGTCGCCTTGGTGGGCCTCGTGTAGCGGTCCGGAGACCATTCGACGGCAGCGCGTGGCGCCGGACTGGGGGTCAGCACATAGATCTTGACGGCTGATGGCAGGCGAGTTTGCGGGTGGATGCGGCCCACGATCCACGCTCGGGCTGCCAGCGGTCTTGCCCACTCGTGCGTGCGCGCGTGCGGCACGCGCCCTGCTTTCATACCTAATTTTGTATTTGCCGTCATCCGGGTTGCCGATGGCGGTGTCCAAATTCGATGCTGAAGCGCGTGATGACCTCGCCGGTGGCCCACTCACGCACCTCCACTTCGCCGCCCGTGTCGATGGCCACCCCGAAGGCGCTCTCGCTCACGATGGGGAGCTGGGGGGACGTGAAGCGCCCGTGCAGCAGCCGGCCGCCCGTGTCGAAGACCCCGACCCAGGTGGGGCAGCGCGCCGAGGCCGCCGGCAAGCAGCGAACGGCGACCAGCACCCGACCGTCGCGCTGCGCCACCAACAAGGCCATCTGCGGAGCCTGGGCGCCGGGCACCGTGCCCACCCACGGCGCGAGCGACCACGCACGCTCGGACCCGCGGAGCACGAGGCCTCCCGGCGTTCGAACGACCTCCGGCGGCTGTGCGAATGAACGACCCTGGGGCCACCCCCGCCACCACCCACACACCAAATTACCAACAACACCAAACCCACCACACACATCGCCTGTCCGTCGCATGCCAGCATCAGTGTCGTGCACCGTCGCTTCGATCACCACCACGCGGCACCGAAAGCGATAAGGTTCGGACTTCATGAGCACCGCAGAGACGTTCGACCTCCTGGCCGACACCCTCGACCGCCGCTTCGCCGCGGGTGACCGGCGCACCGTGTTGGTGATGGGCGCCGGCTTCCACCACCACCTGCGAGCGCACCTGCCCAACACGGCCTCCGACCCCACCGGCGCGCTGTGGAAGCTGTTCACCGACTGGAACGGGCTGCTCAGCCGCATCGCCGAGGACTACGAGATCCCGGTCCTGCGCCACGAGGACCCCGCGGCCACCTGGGAGAGCCTGATCATCCGCATCTCCACCCAGAAGCGCGACGCGGCGGCGCGCAAGAGCGGGCTGCAGAGCGCCGTGCACGACTCCGAGGCAGACGCCCTGCGCGCGCTGGGTGCGCGGCTGGCCGTGCTGCCGTTCGACGAGACGCAGCTGGCGGGCCTGGGGGCCAAGCTGGTCGAGGGCTACCGCGACGTGGTGAACCTGAACATCGACCGCACCGTGCAGCTGGCGCTGGCCGCTGCGGGTGCGGAGGTGCAGGAGCCCCGCAGCTCCGAGGCGAAGGACGCGCTCACCGTGCCCAGCGCCACCTGGACGCATGGTGCGCGCAGCGGGCGTGTCTGGCAGCTGCACGGCTGTGCGTCGCGGCCCAAGCAGATCGTGCTCGGGACGCGCGCCTACGGCCGCAGCATGTCGCGCCTGAAGGAGCTGTGGGACCGCGCCAAGGCCGCCGAGCGCAAGTGGCCGCCCACGCCGGGCGAGGGCAAGTGGACGCCGCGGGTGGCCACGCGCTGGATTGAAGAGCGCCGCGCCATCCAGCCGTTCGACCCGGGCGGCGCGCCGCTCTCGTCGCTCGACCTGTTCCTGCAGAGCGACCTGGTGTTCGTGGGCACCAGCCTCGACCGCGCCGAGACGGACCTCTGGTGGGCCCTGCACCAGCGCATGCGCAACCTCTGCCGCGTGCGGGTCTCCGACCGTCCTCGCACGTTCGTGCTGTCGCTGCGCGTGGACGGGCCCGACCCGAAGACACGGCACCTGATGACGGGCCCGGCGGGCATCCGCCCCGTGCTGTTCGAGAGCTGGGACGAGATGTGGAGCACGGTCATCGGGCGCTGGTGGGTCTGAGCGCGGCGGCCGTTGTCCGAGCGCGCGCGCTTCGTGCGATGCTCTCGAGATGACCGCGCATCCCGCTCTGCCGCGCCTCGCCATGCTCGTATTCCTTGCCGGGTGCGGCCAAGACGGCCCTGCGGCGCCCGTTGCGCCTGCCCCGCCTGTTCCGCCGGCGGTGCCTGAGCCCGGAGCGGAGCGAGCCACCCGCCCACCGCCCGAAGCGCCGCCACGCACTGGCTATGCGCTCCACGAGTGGGGGCTCATCGGTGTCGAGGCGGGCAGCGCTTCGGCCGCCATGGGCACGGCTGTCACACGGGGCGCCGAGGCCGCCACCAACGACCGGGGACGCGCGCTACGGGAGGCGAACCAGCGTCTGCTCGAGGCGCTCACCGACCCGGCCGCCGACACGCTCGAACGGATCCGAGATGCGCCCCCTCACCAACAGGACGGTCTCGGCCAACTCCGCCCCGGCGCCACGGGCAAGCCCGTCATCTACCTCCATGTGCCGAGCGGCGCGCCCCCCGTGGACGTCACGCTCTCACTGGCTCTGTCCGCCACTCGCCTGCTCGAGCACTGGCCGCCCGCGACGGCCACCGAGGCCGCGCTCACCTGGAACGTGCACGCCGAGAGTGGCCCCTGCGCATCGCCCGCGGCCGCGCCGACACCCGCCGACGCCGCTTGCCGCGACGTGCGCGACGGCTTCTGCGAGGCGGCCGAGATCCCGCGCTACCACGGCGACGACGACACGTGCCTCACCGTGGGAGGGCAACAGACACCGCTCCTCTTCTATCGTGGCGAAGGCACCGACGGGTCGACCATGCCGTTGGCGCTCCGTCCACGGGCGGCGCCCGCAGACGGCTCCCAAGCGAGCGTCGACCCGGGCTGGGAAGTCGTGCGGCAAACCGACGTCGGGGTCGATGGCATCGTCATGCTGGTCCTGCGCTCGGACGGGCAGCCCAGCATCCACCTGCTGGAAAGGGCCCGACTACGCGATGCCGAACGATGGGATGGCGCCGACGCTGCCCGAGACCGCACGCGCGATGCTGCACGACGAGGCCGTGCGCCGTGGGCTCACGGAAGCGGAAGCCGACGCGTTCGTGGACGCCTGGGCGCCGGCCTACTTCGGCGAGGCCACGCGGCAGGGGCCCGTCGCCGCGGGTCGCGCGCCCGTCGCGCTCGCGGAGGCCGACCGTGCCCTCTTGTACTTCGCCCCGGAGGCGGTGGTGGACGCCGCGTTGCCGCTGACCCTCAGCCCGGCGCCCACCGTGCGGCATCGCGTGTTCCTGGTGCGCTTCGTGGACGCCGCATCGCGCGTGGATCGAGAGCTCGCGGGAGCACCGGGAGACCGCGCGCCCCGCATGGGTCAGGTGGGGGTCGGCGGAGGGCCGATGCCCGGCATGCGCCACCCCGCTGGGGCCCCCGACCGCGTCCGGTTGGGTGCGCCCACGGTGCAGGGGCCGCTCGACTCCGCCATCGTTCGCCGCGTGGTGACACGCAACCAGGCGCAGATCCTGCACTGCTACGAGCAGCTGCTGAACCGGCAACCCGAGGCGAGCGGCCGCGTGGTCGTCGCGTTCCTGATCACGCCGTCGGGCAGCGTCGCCAGCGCCTCGGTCAGCGAGAACGCCACGGGCGACGCGACGCTCGCGTCGTGCGTGGCGAACGCGGTCCGGCGCTGGTCCTATCCCGCTGCGGAGGCCGTGACCGCGGTGCACTTCCCCTTCCATCTCACGCTGCGCGATTGAGCCGACGCGGTATCCCGACCTGCTACCCTGCGGCCCATGCTCCATCTCCGCCGCTCGGCCCCCCGCGTCTCCCCGAACCTCGCGCTGCTGCTGGTCCTCGTGCTCGCCACGGCCTGCGGCGGGCTCATTCGCTACAACTCGGGTGAGACCACCCAGCAGGCGCGCGATGCTGCGGCCACCGAGACCGGGCTCAGCCTGTGCGACCCGCTCGACCTGCCGAACCTCGGCTTCGAAGAGCCGGTGCTGCCGGGCGAGATGCTCTACAACAGCTACGCCTCCGTGCGGGGCTGGCGCTCACCGCATGGCGACCTGCTCATCGGGCGCGGCAACCTGGGCCTCGATCACGTGCCCGACAACGCCGCCTACGGGGACCAGCACGGCATCCTGAAGCCGCGCCGTGCTGGCCAGGTGCGGGCGCAAGACAACACCGAGGTGGAGTACCCGCTCTCGCTCCGCGTGGGCCAGCGCTATGCGCTGGTGCTGAGCGCCATGTCGCCGGCCGCCGGAAGCACGGTGACGCTGAGCATGACCGGAGCTGACATCAGCCCGTACGAGTTCTCGGCGCCCGGTAGCTGGCGGCAACGCGTGGTGCCGTTCACGGCGCAGGCCGAGGCGGTAACGCTGCGCATCGTGACGGGGGAGCGCAGCGACGTGGGCGCGCTGGGCATGAGCCGCGGCGAGGTGGACATCCTGGTGGACGTCGCGGGCGTGTTCCCCATCTGCGACGCCGCCGCCACGGCCCCCTGAGCCGATCGAAACGATCGCCCGTCTCATCCGAGCCAAGTGGAGGCGACCGCCCATACCCACAACATCTAGTGGTGGTCACGATTGCCACTACTCGTCGTGGAGGATCAAGGTTGCAAACATGATCCCCCGATGGTACTCCGCCACTGGATCCCACACGATACGGGGCGCTCCGGCACTGGCCCGGAGGCGGTTTCGTGTCATCGCAGACGGGCCCACTTCCCGTGGGTTCGGGGGTCCCTCGGAGCAGCCCGTGAAGATCAAGAAGCTCGAAATCGTGGGGTTCAAGTCGTTTGTTGACCGCACGGTCATCAATTTCGACCATGACGTCACCGGCATCGTCGGGCCCAACGGGTGCGGCAAGTCCAACGTGGTGGACGCCATCAAGTGGGTGCAGGGCGAGCAGTCCGCCTCCCGCCTGCGTGGCAAGGCCATGGACGACGTCATCTTCAATGGCTGTGAGAGCCGCGGCCCCCATGGGTTCGCCGAGGTGTCGCTCACCTTCGCCAACGACGACGGCCTGGCTCCGGCGGAGTACCGCGAGTACGCCGAGATCAAGGTCACCCGGCGCCTCGATCGCTCGGGCAAGAGCGACTACCGCATCAATGGCGCCGCCGTGCGCCTGATGGACATCACCAACCTCTTCCTGGGCACCGGCGTGGGTCGCCGCGCTTACTCGATCATCGAGCAGGGGCGCATCGGCTACATCGTCTCCAGCAAGCCCGCAGACCGGCGCGCCATCATCGAAGAGGCGGCGGGCATCACCAAGTTCAAGATCCGCAAGCAGGCGGCCGAACGCAAGATGGACGCCACGCGGCAGAACCTGCTGCGTGTTTCCGACATCATCGGTGAGCTGGAGCGCAACCTGAAGTCGCTCGAGCGCCAAGCCCAAAAGGCCGAGCGTTACAAGAGCTACCGCGCCGAGCAGCGCGACCTCGAGCTGCACGTGGCCTCGTTCCGCTACCTGGAGCTGTTCGGCGAGCAGAAGGTGGTGGCCCACAGCCTGACCACCGCCAGCGACACGGCCGACGAAGTGCGCAACTCACTGCGCGTGCGTGAGGCCGAGATCGAGGCCCGCCGCGCCGAGCTGCAGTTGGTGTCGTCCGAGGTGGAAGAGGCCCAGCGCGAGTCGTACCGCCTGGACAACGAGGTGCGTGCCCTCGAGGGCGACATCAAGCAGCAGCGCGACCGGCTGGAGAGCTACCGCGAGCGCGAAGCCACTGCCGAGCGAGACCTCAGCGAGGTGACGCAGCAGCGCGATGGCTTGGCGGGCGAGCGCGACCACCTGGTGCGCGCCCTCGAAGAGGCCGAGTCCGCCGAGGAAGAGGCGTCCTCCGTTCTCGAGATCGAGACCGACGAGCTGCTGCGCCGTCGCACCGCCGTGGAGGAGGCCGAGCGCGCGGTCAACAACGCCCGCGCCCGAGTGACCGACGCGCAGACGCGCATCGCCCGTGCCGAGGCCGTGAGCGCCGGCTTCCAGCGCCGCAAGAACGAGGCCCACACGCGCCTCACCAAGCTGCGTGACGAGCGCGATGACCTGGCCGGCCGCGTGATGGAGCTGGCGCAGCAGCGCTCCGAGCTGGAAGCGCGCCTGGACGGCCTGCGCAGCGGGCGCATGCAGACCGCCGAGCGGAAGCAGCAGGTGGAAGAGGAGCTCGTGGCCCTGCGTGAAGAGCGTCTGGTCTGCGACGCCGACGTGGACCGCCTGCGCGAAGAGCTCACCACCAAGCGCTCACGGCTGCGCTCGCTCCAGGAGCTGCAGCAGCGCTTCGAGGGTGTGGGCGCCGGCGTGCGCGCGTTGATGACGCGCTTCGCCGAGAACGACGAAGAGCGCGCCGCGCGAGGCGTGCTGGGCCTGGTAGCCGACCGCGTGGAAGCCCCCGAGCAGTTCACGCGCGCGCTGGCCGCCGCCCTGGGCGACAAGCTCCAGCACATCGTGGTGGAGGGCGTGGACGCCGGGCTCTCGGCCATTGGCTTCTTGCGTGATGCCGGCAAGGGCCGCGCCGCGCTGGTGCCGCGCACCCCCCGCCGCAGCGGCCACAGCGCGGGTGTGGCACAAGGCAGCGGCGTGGTCGGGCGCCTCTCGGACCAGCTGCGCTTCGCCGAAGAAGACCGCGCGCTCATCGAGCACCTGCTGGGCGACGTCACGGTGATGGCCAGCTTCGACGAGGCCATCGCGCTGCACCGCCAGAACCCGGAGCACGGCCTGCTGGTCACGCTGGACGGCGAGCGCATCGAGGCCGACGGCACCATCATCGGCGGCGCGGAAGACGACTCCGGCGCGCACATGCTCTCCATGAAGCGCGAGATGCGTCAGCTGGAGGTGGAGGTGCGGGACCTCGACCAGCGCTGGGAGGCCCGCGTCGCCCGTCAGGGCGAGCTGCGCAGCGCCATCGCGCAGCGCCAGGCGGAAATCGACTCTGCGCGCACCGAGGCGCACGACGCCGAGATCGCCATCGTCTCCATCGAGAAGGACCTCCGCAACATCGAGGACCAGAGCGCGCGCTCCATGCGCCGCAACGAAGACGTGGCCGGCGAGGTGGAGGACCTGTCCTACAACCTCGAGCAGGCCGAAGACGAAGAGCGCGAGTCGCAGCGCGAAATCGAGAGCGCCCGCGAGACCGAGCTCGAGGCCGACCAGGCCTTCTCGGCGCAGGCCAACGTGCTGGAAGACCGCCGCTACGCGGTGGAGGAGCAGTCCTCGCGCGTAACCGAGGTGCGCGTGCGTGCTGCCCAGGCCAAGGAGCGCGCCGAGGGTGACCGCAACGCCCTCGACCGCGTGGAGCGTGGGCTCACGGAGCTGACGCACCGCGAAGAGCGCCTGCGCGCCGAGATCCTGGCGGCCGCGAGCAACCAGGGCCGCGTCATGGGCCTGCTCATGACCGCGCTCGAGGGCGTGAGCATCAGCAGCGAGCTGGCCATGCGCGCGCAGGAGGTGCTGTCCGAGGTGCGCGTGCGCTACGACGCGGCGCAAGACGAGATGGGCTACTACGAGGTCGAGCTCAAGGAGCTGCGGGCCCAGATCGAGGCCGTGGGTTCGTCCGTGAACGAGCTCAAGATCCGCCGCCGCGAGCTGGAGCTGGCCATCGGCCACCTGCTCGAGAGCGTCATGGAGCGCCACGAGATCAACCTGCCGAAGATCCTCACGGACTACCACGCGCGTGAGCTGCCGGACGCCACCATGCTGCTGCGCATCGACGAGCTGCAGAAGCTCATCTCGCGCATGGGCGAGATCAACCTCATGGCCATCGAGGAGTTCGAGGAGAAGAACGGCCGCTTCCAGTACATGGCGGGCCAGCGCGCAGACCTCGAGGACGCGCTCAGCCAGCTGGAGCGCGCCATCCGGCAGATGAACAAGCAGAGCCGCGAGATGTTCAAGGAGGCGTTCTTGGCCATCAACGAGCGCTTCAAGCGCATCTACCCGGAGATGTTCCGCGGCGGCAAGGCGGAGCTGAAGCTCACGGACCCGGACAACATCCTCGAGTCCGGCGTGGACATCATCGCGCAGCCCCCGGGCAAGCGTCTCGGCTCGCTCGAGCTCATGAGCGGCGGCGAGAAGGCCCTCACCGCGGTGGCCCTCATCTTCGCCATCTTCCAGTACAAGCCCAGCCCCTTCTGCATCCTGGACGAGGTGGACGCCCCGCTCGACGAAGCCAACATCAGCCGCTTCGCGCAGGCCATCCGGCAGATGACGGCGCGCTCGCAGTTCATCGTCATCACGCATAGCAAGCGCACCATGGAGTACACCGACGTGCTCTACGGCGTGACCATGGAGCAGGCGGGTATCTCGAAGCTGGTGGCCGTGGAGCTGCGCGGCGAGCGGAGCGGGTCGGTCGAGATTCCGGCAGCGGCTGTGGCCTGATGTCGCCCAGCCACCCGTACGCCAGCAAGGACTCCGCGCTCGTCATCCGGGAGTCCACGTCGGACTGGACGGCGGCCACGTTTGCGAACGTGATGATCACGATGATGTGGAAGCGCGGGACAGCGGAGCAGATGCGCGAGCTGAAGCGGATCCACGACGGGTGGTACCGGGCGCATCCGCAGGGGATCGCGACGTTCAACGTGGTGTTCCCGTCCACGCTCATCCCCCAGACCGACGCGCTCATGGTGGCGGCCGAGGCGCTCGACGTGATGCAGGCGCACCACCTGGCGTCCACCACGGTGATCCTGGGCGGCGGGTTCTGGGCAGCCACGGTGCGCAGCTTGCTGACCACCATGTTTGCGGCGTCGCGCAGCCGCGTGCCGCAGAAGGTGGTGGGCTCCATCGAGGAGGGTGTGCTGGTGCAGTCGCGCATCCTGGGCGCCAACGGCCCCGCGCGGGCGGCGTTCCTAGAGGTGTGCACCACGCTCACCGACGAGCACCGCGCGCGCCACGGGTAGCGCACTCCGCCCCCGGTGGACATCGCCGCCCTGGTGCCGTACATTTGCCGTACAGCCCTGATGACGACGCCACCAACACGCGCGCGCACTCGACGCCTCGAAGTGCGCACCACCGACGAAGAGCGCGCGAGCTCATCGACCGGGCGGTGTACGCGCTCGGCACCGACGTCTCCAGCTTCGTGGTGCGAGAGGTTGTCAGCGCGGCACGCGAGGTGCTGGCTGACCGCAATCAGTTCGTGCTGTCCGAAGAGGCGCGCGCGGAGTGGGAGCGCGTCAACCGGCGCGCCGCCAAGGACCTCCCGGGCCTGCGCCGGCTCATGCAGCGCCCTTCCCCGTTCTCCGACTGATGGTGCGCTATCGCTCTCCTGCCCCGCTGAGCGCGTCCCATCGCACGGAACGCTACGTGTGTCGCTCCGAAGAGCAGACCCATTGGCTGAAGCAGCGCGCACGACAGTCCACGAGCGCGAATTCGACGCGCGTGTTCGTGGTCACGGACCACGAGTCGGAGGACGTGCTCGCCTACTACGCCTGGTGCATGGCGAGCCTCGCGCTGCAGGACACGCCTGCGCGAGCGCGGCAGGGAGCTGGCCGGTATCCGCAACCGGTCGCGTTGCTGGCTCGACTCGGAGTTCACGTCGACCACGAAGGGCGCGGACTCGGGGCGGGCCTGCTCGCCGACAGCATCGCGCGCCTCGTGAGCCTCAGTGACGCCATCGGGTGTCGCGGCCTGCTCATCCACGCCGAGAGCCAGCAGGCGCGGGAGTTCTACCTGCACCTGGTGCCGGAGCTGATGCCGAGCCCGTCCGACGAGCTGCACCTCCTGCTCTTGATGAAGGACGCTCGCCGCACGCTCCTGGCGTGACGCCGCGAGTTGGCACGGCCTTGTCACGAGGTCGTCGCGGACGTCCCCGGCATCTGTCCCATGGTTCGCGGCATGGCACTCGCGTCTCGTCATCGCTCGACCATCCTCGTGATCCTGGGCGTGGGCCTGGTCACCACGGGCTCTCTCTATGCCTCCACGCGGGGGAGTCGGGAGAGAGCAACCCAGCCCGTGGCGCCCACGGCTGCAGCAACCCCAACGAGTGTGCTCCCCGAGGTGCCGCCGAGCGAGCGCCGCACGGTCACCGACGCGCGGATGCTCAACCTCGAGGCCTCCGTGCCGCCGCAGTGCTACACGCGCACCGAGGGGCAGCACAACCCTTGCTACACGTGCCACCAGGTGTACGACCGCAGCGCGCAGGACCGGCTCAACCAGCTGGATGACGGCAACCTGCAGGGCGAGTACGGCTTCTCCGAGGTGGGGGCAGAGAACCACTGGGAGAACCTCTTCGAGGACCGCCGCGCGTGGGTCGCTGCCGTGAGCGACGAGGCCATCCTCGCCTACGTGGGCAAAGACAACTACACGTCGCTCGCGGGCCGGCTCCGGGAGCAGGGCTTCGACGGCTTCGTGCCGGACCTCGCGGCCTTTGCAGACGGCGCCGCGGCGTTCGACGAGCGCGGGCTCGCGCGGGATGGCAGCCAGTGGGTGGCCTTCAACTACAAGCCCTTCCCGGGCACGTTCTGGCCCACCAACGGCTCTGCCGACGACGTGGTCATCCGCCTCCCGCGCGAGTTCCGTGAGAAGGACGGGCAGTTCCAGCGCGACCTCTACTACGTGAACCTCACGCTGGTGGAGCTGAACCTCAAGCGCCTCGAGCGCGCGCCCATCTGGCCGGTGGACGAGGCCGCGCTCGGGTTCGACGTGGACGGCGACGGCAGGCTCGCGACCGCCACCGAGGTCGCGCTCGCCACGCACTACGCAGGGGACGCGAGCGACGTTGCCCTAGCGTTCCAGCAGTTCCCCGCGGGCACCGAGCTGATGCACTCGGTGCGCTACCTCGATGTGGACGACGGCGGGCGCGTGGTGGCCTCGCCCCGCATGAAGGAGCTCCGCTACATGCGGAAGGTGAGCGTGTTGGACCGCAGCGAGATCGCGAACCGCTACGCCGCCGAGCGCCGCGAGAAGCTGCTGGGGGAGCTGCCGAGCTACATCCGGCGCGGTGACGAGGGCCTCGACAACGGCCTCGGGTGGTTCGTGCAGGGCTTCATCGAGGACTACGAGGGCGAGCTGCGCCCGCAGTCCCACGAGGAGACCAACTACTGCATGGGCTGCCACACCTCCATCGCCACCACGCTCGACAGCGTGTTCTCGATGGGGCGCAAGGTCACCGGGGGCCCTGGCTGGCGCTACGTGGACCTGGTGGGCATGCCCGACGCGCCGTCGATCGCGGAGCCGGGGGGAGAGATCGCCAACTACCTGGCGCGCGCCGGCGGCGGCAGCGAGTTCCGCGAGAACCTCGAGATGCTGCAGCGCTTCTTCGACGCCGCGGGGCAGGTGAACACCGCCGCCGTTGCCGCCGCGCCCGACGTCTACACGCTGGTCACGCCCTCGCGCCGGCGCGCGCTCGACCTCGACAAGGCCTACGTGCACATCGTTCGTCACCAGAGCTTCATCGTGGGCCGCGACGCCAGCATCGCCCCCGTCACGAACGTGCTTCGGACCGTGGACGACACCAGCGTGCCACTCGAGGAGGAGCGGCGCTTCTTCGGCTGGGACATCCGGCTGGACTGGACCGCCGCGCTCGGCGCCGCCGAGTGACGTGCACGTGACCGCGTGCGGCTCGCAGCGGGCTCCACGCGTCACGCGATGTTGCCGGGCGTGCACCAGAGTGTCGAAGCCCCGCCCGTTGGCTGTCACGAAGCGCTCGTATCCCTCCTCCCGACGCCGAGTGAGTCGGCATCCAACTTCGGAGGAGTGAAGACATGAAGCGAAACAAGATCCTGACCGTGTCGCTGCTGGCGCTGCTCGCCGGCTGCGCGGCAGACGGTGTGGACGGCATGAACGGCAGCAACGGTACCAACGGTACCGATGGCATGGATGGGATGGACGGCGACCCGGGTCAGAACGGTCAGCCGGGTCAGAACGGCACCAACGGCACCAACGGCACCGACGGTGAAGATGGCGATGACGGCCAGAACCTCACGGCCGCCCCCCGGCTCATCCGCCTCGCCACCACCCCGCTCGGCGCGGAGCTGACGGGCATGGAGAAGACCGACAACGGAGACTTCTTCTTCAACATCCAGCACCCCTCGAGCTCGCTCCCCGGCGCCGAGGCCAATGCGGCCGTGGGCGCGTGGGTGGGCGTGGACATCGACCACCTGGACCCGCGCATGGAGTCCCTGCCGGTGCCCGATGCCACCTCGGCATTTGCGCAGACCACGCAGGTGGCCCTCGGCACCTACCAGGTGCTCGGCCGCCACGGGGACACGTTCGCCGGCGCCCTGCCCTTCGGCTTCGGCAACATCCCGAGCGCAGACGGGACCGCGGGCATCATCCAGAGCAACGACCCCGACTTCAACGGCTTCGTCCCCACCAACTTCGATGGCACGGAGGGGTACCTCTTCACGGCGTGGGAAGACCGCCCGGGCGGCATGACGCGCCTGGCCGTCACGCGTGAGACGGACGGCTCGTGGACCGTGAGCAACGCCATCAACGTGGACTTCAGCGACGTGAACGGCACCATCATCAACTGCTTCGGCAGCGTCTCGCCCTGGGGCACGCCGCTCACCTCCGAAGAGAACTACGAGGCCGAGAACACGGTGCGCTGGAACGACGCCAGCTACAGCAGCGGCTACCCGAACTACGCCGACGTGCAGCGCATCCAGCAGTACCTGGGCGGCACGTTCCCCAACCCCTACGACTACGGATACATCGTGGAGATCACGGCGCCGACGTCGGCGACGCCCGTGCCGGTGAAGCACTTCGCCATGGGCCGCGTGGCGCACGAGAATCCCATCGTCATGCCCGACCGCCGCACCGTCTACCTGACCGATGACGGCAGCAACAAGGGCTTCTTCAAGTTCGTGGCCGACGTGGCCGGCGACCTGAGCGCGGGCACGCTGTACGCGGCGCGCGTCTGGCAGGACGCCACGCGTGACTCGGCGCGCGCCGGCTTCGACATCGAGTGGATTCGCCTGGGTCACGCCACCAACGCGGAGATCGAGGCCTGGATCCGCGAGTACGACGGTATCGACGCGGGCGACTTCATGGCCGGCCAGACCAGCTACATCACCGACGCCGAGGTGGCCGCCTGGGCCGCCGGCACCGCGCCCGACGACCGCGTGGCCTTCCTCGAGACGCTGCGCGCGGCTGGCGCCGTGGGCGCCTCGGTGGAGTTCAACAAGATGGAGGGCATCAACATCAACTACGCCGGCGCGGCGTCGGGCGCGGTCCCGTTCATGTACGTGGCGATGGCCGACGTGACCGGCGCCATGACCGACAACGTGGGTGACATCCGCATCACGACGAACCGCTGCGGCATCGTCTACCGCATCGGCCTGACCGCCACCTACGACGTGATCCGCATGGACCCCGTGGTGGTGGGCGGCGCGTACGACTCCGCGGCCATGCCGGACCGCTGCGACGTGGACGGCATCGCGCAGCCCGACAACGTCACCGTGCTGAACGACGGGCGCGTGCTGATCGGTGAGGACACGTCCAACCACGCCAACAACATGCTCTGGATCTACAACCCGCGCGGCGAGTGAACCGCAGCAGCTGAAGCACGAAGCGAGGCCGCGTGGTGAGCGTCGAGGACGACCACGCGGCCTTCGCGCGTCCGTCATGCCGCGTCGGGCCAGTACCACGCGGGCATGTCCAGCAGGCGCTGGCCCACCACCTCGGTCTGGCCCAGCGTCTTCTGGAGCGCGATGTGGCGAACGTCTTCCGCTTGATCGAGGGCGTGCATGAGGGCCGCCGAGTGCGTGATGACCCAGAGCTGCGAGCGCTCCGCCGCGCGCCGGATGAGGCGCCCGAGCGCAGGGATGAGGTCCGGGTGCAGGCTGGTCTCGGGCTCGTTCAGCACCATGACCTCGGGCGGGCGCGGGGTGAGCAGGGCCACCACCCACAAGATGTAGCGCAGCGTTCCGTCGCTGAGCTCGGCGCCGGACAGCGCCCGCAAGAGGCCGTGCTGCGTGAACGAGAGCCCGAAGAGCCCGTCCCCCAGCGTGTCGGCCCGCAGCACCGCGCCCGGGAACGCGTCGCCGATGGTGTCGCGCAGGGCGTCCACGTCGCCCACCTCCTCGATGGTGCGCAGGGCCGCCGCGACGTCGCGTCCGTCGTGGTGCATGACCGGAGTGCGGGTGCCTAGCTGCGGCTGACGCGCCGGGGCCCCGCGGTCCGTGCGGAAGTGGTCATAGAAGCGGAAGCGCTGGATGCGATCACGCAGGTGGAAGACCTCGGGCGTGGCGCTCGGGTCGGCCACGTGCGCGAACAGGCTGTCGTACGTGGGCACGGGCTCGGGCACCACGGCCCACGTGCGCCCCTGGCGGTGCTTCACGATGGGCCCCTCACGGTCCACCAGCGCGGCCGCGCGCCGGTAGTAGGGCCCGGCCCAGATGCACTCGCGCTTGATCTCGGGATCGCGCCCGAACCAAGACGAGTCCCCCGGCCCCTGCGGCGGCAGCCCCAGCGAGATGCTGTACCCGAAGTCGTCGCCCGCGAAGCCCAGCCGCAAGCGCTGCACCTTCTGGCGCACCGCCCTCTCCACCGGCACGGCACCCGTCTTCATGCCGGCAGAGACCACCTCGGGCCCCGCCCAGAACGACGAGTCGAGGCCCCCCTCCCGCGCCAGCGCGCCCACCACGCCGCCGCCGGACGCCGTCTGCGCCAGCAGCCGCAGCGCGCGGTACAGGTTGGACTTGCCGGCGCCGTTGGGCCCCGAGACCACGTTCAGCGCGCCGAGCCCCACGACGAGCTCGAGGATGGAGCGGTAGTTGGAGATGGCCAGCGTGTGGAGCATCCCGGGACGATACGCCGCCCGTGTGACGGACCACGCTTGGCAGTGGGTACCCTGATGGGCTAGCCCGGAATGTAGCCCCCACCGGGCGAGGTTGTTGCCGGGCTCGCGAGACACGAAGGACGACCGTGTAGATGAGGCGAAGCGAAGTGAACAGGCTCTTTCGTACGTGCGGAGTGCGCCGAGGGCGCCCACTGGGGTTCGCCCTAGCGCTGCTCTGCGCGTGCGGTCCCGCGCCCACTCCCGCACGACCGGTGTCACTGCCTGCTGGGGGAGAGCCTTCGGTGTCCGCCGCCGCCGCGACTGACACCGAAGAGCCGGCCCCCAACCCACCGGTGCCGCCGACGCCGCCAACGCCGCCGGCGCGCCCGGTCAGCCACTTGGCGCTGCGCTGGCGGCTCCCCAGCGCCGCCCCCGTCGCGCGGGTCGGGACACAGCTCGTGGTGTATCGCCGCCATCCGTGGAACAACCTGGAAGCCTTGAGCCCGACGAGCGGGTTGCTGGAGCAAGCCCTCCCCTGGGCTGACGCGAGGCTCCACCGAAATTGGCACGACGGTTGGGGACCTCGACCCCGCGCGATGGGCGAGCTGTTGCTCTTGACGGAGGTCGCGCCGGCGAGCCACGCGGTTCACAGCGCGTACACCGTTCTCGGCGAGCGGGCCTGGAGTCGCGATGCTGCGAGGATCACCCTAGCTGTGCTCGACGCGGGCGCGGGGCTGTTCTCGGTCGGACCGGGGTGGTCTCACACCGGCACGGGATCGCTGGCACGCGTCGACATCGCCACGGGCAGCACGCTATGGACGCAGCAGCTCCCAACGGGCTGGTTGGAAGTCCGCGCCGCGGTGAGGGGTCTCGTGCTCGCGTTCTCGTGGGTCAGCGACGATGCTGCTTCGACCACGCTCTTCGCGCTGGACGCTGCAAACGGGAGCGTCCGTTGGAGCGTGTCGCTGCCCGTCGCCTACCGTTCCGGGCGGGCGCTGGACGCCAACGAAGCCGGGGTGCTCGTGAGCGGCGCGACCGGCGTGTGGGAGCTCGACCCGGACTCGGGCGCCATCCGCTGGGCCGCGTCGCAGGAGCTGCCTCCCAGCACCCAGCCGTCCGCGGTGCTGGCCCAGGGCGTGGCCATCGTGCGTGCGCCTGACGGATCCGTGGTCGCCCTCGAGCGCGTGACCGGCGCACCGGCACGCTGGCAGCGCACGGACCTCCGACTCCACCGCACGAGCGAGCTCATTCGCCACGGTGAGCTCGTGTTCTGCGACACGGAGCGGGGAGAGCTGCACGTGTTGGACCCTGCCTCGGGCGCGAGCCTCTGGAGCTATTCGGGCGTGTGGGGCTCCATGGTGTACGCAGCGGGCGAGGACCCCGAGCTCTTCGTCTGCGTGGGACCGGACCTGCTCGCGTTCGGACGAGACGCGGGCGCGCCAGCACAGCACACGCTGGTCGTCACGGGGCGGCTCCGGGTGAACGGCCGCCCAGCGCGCGGCGTCGAAGTGCAGCTCGGCTCTGCGACGGGCCTCACCGACCGCCAAGGGCGCTTTCGGCTGGAGTCACGCGTCCCCGGTCACCTCAGGTTCAACGCAGACGAGGGCGCTCTCGCGGAGATGGCACCCCGGCGACCGTGCCTGGAGGCGGGCAGCACACAACAGTACTTCGACAACGACGGCACCATGACCTCGGAAGCGGTCGACCTGAACCTGACAGCGACCCCTGTCGGATGGTGCGGGGAGTGCGACTGCCGCTGACCTCCTCGATGAGCGCCTCGGAATAGAGCGCAGCCGTGCGCGCGTACGCCCCGCGATGAGCCTGACGCTCCCGCGCCCCCGTTCCGTCGCAAGGTCTTCCACCTGCCTCTGCCTCGCGGCGGTCTCCGCGTGGATGACGCTGGCCCCACGCGTCGAGGCCCAGACGGAGCGCTATCGCGTGCTCCCCCACGCGCCGGGCGAGAGCGAGTTCCGCTTGGCCACGGCGAACGCGCGTTGGATCGTCCTCGAGCGGGATCGCGACATGAGTCACCAGGAGCTGCTCGTACTGCGAACGGCCGACGGGCAGGAAGTGTTGCGCACCATGGGCATGATCCTCCCTGCCGACACGAGACGCTCCGTGTCGCGGAGCTGGGAGCTGACGATGCGGCCGTACCTCTCGGGCGACCGACTGCTGACCTTTCGAGCCGACGTCGGGCTCGTCGCGCTCGACCTCCCGAGCGGACGCGAGCTGTGGCGCGTGGCTCTCCCCTCTCACTACTTCCTGACCGAGACGCTGCTCGTGACCGAGACCCACGTCGCCTGGGCGGACCCCGAGGGCAGCCTGCGCGTGTTCGACGCGGCGACGGGACGCGAGCTCTACACGGTGCCCGTACGGCACGCGGTGGGGGGTGGCCGCCTCGCGCTGGGGCCAGACGGGCGCGCCACCGTGCTGACATGGGACTGGGAGGTGGTGACGTTCAGCGCCGCGGGGGTGGAGCAGTCGCGGGTCGCGCTGCGGCCCGACTACGGTGTGACCAGCGTCCAGTTGAGCGGCGACCTGGCCGTGGTGCTCGGGTCCGTACTGCACGTGGTGGATGTCCGGGCTGGCGCGCTGATCATCGAGTCGGAAGCCACGGTCCGCGACGAGCGGTTGACGGGCGGGTTCGTGGGAGACCTGCTGGTCCTGGCATCGGCCTCAGGCATGTCAGCGGTCGATCCACGGACGCTGACCCCGCGCTGGCGGTCACACGAAGTGGGGTGGTTGTCGGCCATCACCAACGGGCACCTCGGCATTGCGGGCGCAAATGGCCTGGTGACGTGGCTCGATGCTCGCACCGGGGCAACGCGCCAGCGCATGAGCGTGGGCGAGCCCATCCACAGGGTGCGCTACCACGGACGCCCCAGCTGGGTGGCTGTGGAGGGACCTCCCGCTAGCGCGGACGAGTCGGCCCGTCTCCTCGTCCTCGCGCGGGACGCAGAAGCCGGCTTCATCGCCTTCGACGCGATCACCCGGCAGGCTCCCCCACGAACGCGCGTCACGGGTGTCGTGCGCGTCAACGGCCGCCCTCGCCGCGGCGTCCTGGTGGCGGTGGGAGACCGAACCGTGCGCACCGGGGAGCGCGGACGCTTCGTCGCTCACGTCGCGCTCGCAGGCGTGCTCCGCGTGAGCGTCCCCGAAGAGGAACTGCAGCGTCGGACGGGGCTGCCGTGCGCAAGCGAGGTCCACGCCGTGGTTGCACGTGGCGCGGAGGCGGGGCGGCCGTCCGCGCGCACGGTCATGGCGCCGAGCATCGTCCTCGACGCAATCGTCCAAGACTTCGAGTGCGACGCTGCCTGCAGGTGCGACTGATTACCCGTGGCGCCGGCGTGACACGCTCCAGCGATGGCTCACCCCGGCACGTACAAGCTGGACCGCGCCATGCGGATCAGCTCCCGCACGTGGCGCTCGCGCGTGGTGCCGCGCTTCGGGTCGTTGGGCAGCAGCACGTCCAGGCTGTCCACGATGGCCACGCCGCCCACCACCATGTTGATGACCTGCACCGCATAGGCCTGCGGGTCGATGTTGGACTGCACCAGGCCCTTGTCGCGCGCGCGCGCCAGCTGGTCGGCCACCACCTCCACCCAGGGGCGCACGAAGCGGCCCAGGCGCTCGTTCATTTCCGATGGGCGGTCGAGCGACTCACGCACGATCAAGCGCGCACGGTCCGGGTCCTCGAGGAAGAAGCCAACCAGTGACTCCATGACCTTCTCGAAGCGCTCTTCCCGCGCGGCTGCCAAGAGCAGGCGCGGCAGCTCCTGGTTCCAGTGGTCCAGCATCTGGTCCAGCACGCAGCGGCGCAGCTCGTCCTTGCTGGGAAAGTGGTAGAGCAGGCTGGGCTTCCGGATGCCCACGGCCTCCGCGATGCTCTGCACCGAGGTGCCATCGAAGCCGTGCGCCGCGAACAAGCGCGTGGCGGCCTTCAGGATCTCGTCGCGGACTTCCAGCATGGGGGGACACCTACCGTTCGGTCGGTGGCTCTCTACCATGCGGTAGACGCCGCGCCAACCGGGATCCACTCGGGAACCGCTGCTATAGAGCCGACATGTCGCTCGACCTCCCGCACGTGTTCCGCCTGATCGACGCCGCGAACCACGAGGACCCGGCCACCGAAGACGTGGACGGCCAGCCCCAGCCGAAGGAATGGCTGTATGGGGTGCGCATGAGCGCGCGCCTCGCGCTGTTTCGCCCGGACGCCAGCGAGGCCCTCCAGATCGCCTGCCGCGCGCAGCACCTCGGGCGCTTCAAGACGCCGCGCACGGACTATCCGGACGGACGCGAGGGCTACCTGACCTGGCGGCGCGACCAGGCGCGGCTGCACGCAGAGCGGCTGGCCGCGATCCTGCGCGAGTGCGGCGCAGACGACACGCTGATCGAGCGCTGCGCGTTCCTGGTGCAGAAGAAGCGCCTGCGTCAGGACGACGAGACGCAGGCCCTCGAGGACGTGGCGTGTCTGGTGTTCCTGGAACACTACGCGCTCGAGTTCGCGGGCCAGCACCCCGAGCCCAAGATCATCGACATCGTGCAGAAGACTTGGGCCAAGATGAGCGAAGACGGACACGCTGCGGCGCTGGCACTCACGCTCCACCCCGGAGTCACCGCCGTCGTGCAGAAGGCGCTGGCCTGAGCCAAGCCCATCCACCGAATCCGCCATCGGGTTGCCGTCAGTCCGTGGGGTTCGGCTCCACCACGATGCGCTTCGGCGGGATGGAGTACGTGAGCTGCGCGTGCGCCACCGGCCGCTCGTCGCCCTCGCTGTGGAGCATGACGTCGCCCACGCACAGCGCGCGGCCCAGCTTGAGCAGCCGCGCCTCGGCGATGAGCGCCGCCTGCGCCGGCCGCCGCAGGAAGTTGATGTTGAGGTTGGTCGTGACGGCCAACGCCTCCTCGCCCAGCTGCGCCAGCAGCAGGTAGTAGAAGACCGTGTCCACCAGCGTCATCTGGGTGGGCCCGCTGATGGTGCCGCCCGGCCGCAGGAAGCGCGCGTCGTAGGCCAGGCGCGCGCGGAGAAAGCCGGGCTCGATGTCCAGGATCTCGGTGCCGAACTTGCGCGCCTGCGTGAAGTGCTTGTCGAGGAAGGCCTCGATGTCGTGCTTGGTCCAGACGGGGGCGGGGAAGTGGTCGCGGGGGCTCATCGCGCGGGAGCGTAGCAGGCAGCGGGGCGGAGGCTGGCCGCCGGCATTGGGGCCGGCCGAGACCGAGTGATAGGCTGCGCCCCGTGAAGAGCCGCTACACCGACACCGACGCTGCCGAGTTCATCGCGCGCTACGCGCACACCCCGGGCTGCAACGAGGACATCGCCCTGCGCGTGTACACCTCGCGCCTGCTGGGCAGCGACGGCGCGCTGGTGCTGCACGGCGGGGGCAACACCTCCGTGAAGACCCTGCTGCGCGACGACACCGGCGCCCTGGTGGACGTGCTGTGCGTCAAGGGCAGCGGCTGGGATCTCGACACGCTCGAGCCGCGCGGGCTGCCCGCCGTGCGCATGGACTCGCTCGTGCGCCTGCGAGAGCGCGACGCGCTGAGCGACGAAGACATGGTCAACGCGCAGCGCACCCGGCTGCTGGACGCGAGCGCGCCGAACCCCTCGGTGGAGACGCTGCTGCACGCCTTCCTGCCGGCCACGTTCATCGACCACTCGCACGCCGACGCGGTGCTGGCCCTCGCCAACCAGCCGAACTCGGCCGAACTGTGCCGCGAGGTGTTCGGCGACACGCTCGCCATCGTGCCCTACGTGATGCCCGGCTTCGCGCTGGCGAAGCTGGCCGCCCAGGTGGCCGCCGCGCACCCGAGCGCCCACGGGCTCGTGTTGCTCAACCACGGCCTCTTCACCTATGGCGCCACCGCGCAAGAGAGCTACGAGCGGCACATCGCCGCGGTGGACAAGGCCGAGCGCTTCATCGCCACGCGCGTGGCCGCGCTGGGGGACAACGTGGCCCGCAAGGTGCCGAAGCCGCTCGACTACGCGTGGCTGGCACCCATCCTGCGGGGCGAGCTGTCGGGCCCCGGGGCAGCGCCGCGCTTCGTGTTGGCGCGCCGCACCTCGCCTGCCATCGAGAGCCTGCTGTCGCGCGGGGACCTCGAAGACCTGGCCACGCGGGGTGTGCCGACTCCGGACCACATCATTCGCACCAAGAACACGCCGCTGGTGCTGCGCCTCTCGGCCGACATGGACGAGGCCGCGGTGCGCGCGACGTTGCGGGCGGCGCTCGAGGAGTACCGCAAGCGCTACCGCGAGTACGTGGCGCGTGAGTCCAATGCCAAGCAGCGCACGGTGAAGGCCCTCGACCCGGACCCGCGTGTGTTCCTGATCCCCGGCGTGGGCGTCGTGACCGCAGGCGCCACCCTCACTGCGGCGCGGATCGCGGGCGACCTGTACGAGCACACGGCGGGCATCCTCGAGAACGCCGAGGCGCTGGGGCACTACCAGCCGCTCCCTGAGCACGAGTTGTTCGACATGGAGTACTGGTCGCTCGAGCAGGCCAAGCTGGGCAAGGCGGCCGGGCGCCCGCTCGACGCGCGCGTGGTGTTCATCACCGGCGCGGCCAGTGGCATCGGCGCGGCCTGCGCACGGCGCTTCCAGAGCCTGGGCGCCAACGTGTTCCTCACCGACCGAGACGCCAGCGCGCTGGCCACCCTGGCCAGCACGCTCCGCGTCCCGCACGCAGCCTGCGACGTCACCGACGCCACCGCCGTGCAGACCGCGCTCGAGGCATGCATCCACGCGTTCGGCGGCGTGGACGTGGTGGTCAGCAACGCGGGCGTCGCGCCGCAGGGCCGCATGCACGAGGTGGCGCTGGACACGCTGCGCGGAAGCTTCGAGGTGAACTTCTTCGCCCACCAGCACGTGGCCGCTGCCGCCACGCGCGTGATGCGCCGCCAGCAGCTGGGCGGGGCGCTGCTCTTCAACGCCAGCAAGGCCGCGTTCAATCCGGGCCCCGACTTCGGGCCCTATGCCATCCCCAAGGCCGCCGTGGTGGCGCTCATGAAGCAGTACGCGCTCGAGAACGGCGACGCGGGCATCCGCAGCAACGCCGTGAACGCCGACCGCGTGCGCACCGGGTTGCTGCCCAGAGGCTTCGTGGCCGAGCGAGCCGCGGCCCGTGGCCTCTCCGAGGACGCCTACTTCGTGAGCAACCTGCTGGGCGCCGAGGTGCGCGCCGAGGACGTGGCCCAGGTCTTCACGGACCTGGCGTTGGCCGAGCGCACCACCGGCTGCGTGGTCACGGTGGACGGCGGCAACATCGCCGCCGCCCCGCGCTAGCGCGTCCGCCCGCGCTCACATCGTGGCCATGGCGCTCATCAGCGTGGGCAGCACGTGGCGGCCGAAGTCGATCTCCGGCTCGTAGTGCGTGAACAGCCCGCCAATGGTCCCGAAGACGCGCGCGATCATCACGAACTCCTCGGGGATGCGCTCGACCGGGTCGGCCTCCGCGGCGGCCAGCACGCGCTTGGCCTCTTCCAGCATGTCCTCGGGGCGCCGGAAGCGCAGCGCGCCGCCGCTGGCCTGCGCGTCGCGGAACTCCTTGAGCAGCGTGTCGGCGAACACCAGCAGGGTGTCTGCACTGCCGCTGCGGGTGCGGAACCCCAGCGCCTCGAGCTGCGCCACCAGCGTGTCACGGTCCGACACCACGAAGGCCTGCACCAGCTTCAAGTACGCGCGCCGCGTGTCGGCGTCGATGGCCTTCGAGCAACCAAAGTCGAGCAGCGTGAGGCCGTGCTCGCTGTCGTAGAGCAGGTTGCCCGGGTGCGGGTCCGCCTGGAAGTGGCCGGCCACCAGGATCTGGCGGACGTACGCCTGGAGCAGCAGCCCCAGCGCCTCGGCCAGCTCGCTCTCGGCCTCCGCGTCGCCACCCAGGGCCCGCGCTCGCAGGGAGTCGAGCGCGGTGGTCATCTTGATGCCGGGCGCCATCTCGGTGGTGAGCACCCGCGCGCTCGAGTGCGAAGCCACGGGCCGCGGCGCCGAGATGCGCGCGTCGTTGGCGAAGAACTCGGCGGCGCGGGCGGTGTGCTGCAGCTCCGCGGCGTAGTCGAGCTCACCGCGGATGAGGGCGCGCACTTCACCGATGATCGTGTCGTAGTCGGTGGGCGGCAGCATGGCCTTCATGCCGTCCAGGAACATGACCAGGAGGTCCATGTCGAGCTCCACGGTGGCGTCCACGCCGGGGCGCTGCACCTTCACCGCGACCGCGCGTCCGTCGCGCAGCACGGCCCGGTGCACCTGCCCGATGCTGGCGGCGGCGAGGGGCTCGCGCTCGAACGACGCGAAGAGTTCTTCCACGGGGGCACCGAGCTCGCGCTCGACCACTGCGAGGATCTCCTCACTCGGCACGGGCGGCGCCGCGTCTTGCAGACACGCCAGGGTCTCCACCCACACGCTGGGCAGCAGGTCCGGACGCGCAGAGAGCAGCTGGCCCACCTTCAAGAACGCACCGCCCTGCTCCATGCAGAGGTCACGGAAGCGGATGGCGTTCTTGCCGTGCAGCTTCTGCAACGAGCGCTGAGCGCTGCTGCGTGTGGTGAACGCCGCGCGGGTCAGGTGCCAGCGGTAGCCCGACGCGATCTTGGTGAGCACCCAGCCACACTGCGTGGCGCGGGCGAGACGGGCGTGGAGCGAAGCGAGCTCGTCGCGGCGCTCCTGCATCGCGAGCAGGTCTTGGCGAGCGGCGGCGGCCCACTCGGCGGCGAGGCCACGGGCCTCCCAGGCGGTCTGCTCGACGACACGGAGCACGGCGTCCACCACGGTGAGCCAGGCGCGGAGTTCCTGCGCGGCTGCGGCCGAGGCCGACGGCGAAGCGAAGGGGCTGCTCGGGCGCGGCGTGCGGGAGTGGGCGTGGGCATCCGATGAGGTCTGGGTCTGCATGACAATCTCCGTGTTACAACGTGTGACACAGCTATCGTGCCACAGCGTGACACACGAGCAAGAGATTTTTGTATCACATCGGCGATTTTGTGACACGCGGTGTGACGAGACCCCGCCGGACCTCGGCTCCCAATCCCCTCCCCCTGCGGCCAGAAGATCCGATAGGCTGGAAGACCAGTGACTGACACCACGCCCGGCCGGCCCCTGATCCTCGTCGTGGACGACGACCGCGTCACGCGGGAGTTCGTTGGTGGTCTGCTGCGCGGCAACGGCTACACGGTCGAGATCGCAGAGCACGGCCAAGCCGCGGTGGACCGCCTGGCCAAGGGCGGCGTGGACCTCATCCTCCTGGACATCATCATGCCGGGCCTGTCGGGCGTGGACACCTGCCGCCTGCTCAAGACCATGACGCAAGAGGCGTTCGTGCCGGTCATGCTGGTGACCGCAAAGTCGGACCTCGACAGCCGCGTCGAGGGGCTGCGCATCGGCGCCGACGACTACGTGTGCAAGCCCTTCGACGAGCGCGAGCTGCTGGCGCGCGTGAGCAACATGCTGCGCCTGAAGCAGATGCACGACGACGTGACGCTGGCCAAGGCGCGCCTCGAGAAGCTGGCCGTGCAAGACGAGCTCACGGGGCTCTACAACTACCGCTACCTGCACACGCGCCTCAACGAAGAGTTCAAGCGCGCCGAGCGCTATCGAGACCCGCTCGCGTGCGCCATGATCGACATCGATCACTTCAAGGGCTTCAACGACAGCTTCGGGCACCACGTGGGCGACCGTGTGCTGGCCGAGGTGGCGGCGCGCCTGCGCAAGGCCGTGCGCGAGATCGACGTGGTGGCGCGCTATGGGGGCGAGGAGTTCCTGCTGGTGCTCCCGAGCACGCACTTCACTGGGGCGCTCACCGTCGCGGACCGGGTGTGGCGCAGCGTGGGTGGAGAGGCCGTCATGATCGATGGTCAGGCCTACCCCGTGACCATCTCGGTGGGCGTGGCGCTCTACCCGAGCCGCGACGTGAAGAGCAAGGACCAGCTCATCAAGGCAGCGGACCGCGCGCTCTACCAAGCCAAGGACGACGGACGCGACAGGATCTGCGTCTTTCAGCACCAGGGATACATCTACAGACCAGCCTCGCCCCCCGAGGCCTGACGAGGAGGACAGCGTTGCCCAAGGAAATGTACGACCGGGTCTTTGCCGCGAATCGCGCGTGGGTGGAGGAGATGAAGGCGGGTTCGCCGGACTACTTCGAGAAGCTCGCCAAAGACCAGACGCCGGAGTTCCTCTACATCGGGTGCTCCGACAGCCGCGTCCCGGCCAACCAGATCATGGGCCTCGAGCCCGGCGAAGTGTTCGTGCACCGCAACATCGCCAACTGCGTTCCCAACACCGACGTCAACTCGCACTCGGTCATCCAGTACGCGGTGGAGGCGCTGAAGGTGAAGCACATCATCGTGTGCGGTCACTATGGGTGCGGCGGCGTGAAGGCGGCCATGCAGCCGAAGGACCTCGGCCTGATGAACGGCTGGCTGCGCGAGATCCGCGACGTCTACCGCATCCATCGCTCCGAGCTGACGAACATCAAGGACGAAGAAGCCCGCTTCCGTCGGCTGGTGGAGCTGAACGTGCAGGAGCAGTGCATCCACGTCATCAAGACGGCCTGCGTCCAGAAGGCCTACAAAGAAGGCGGGATGCCCATCGTCCACGGTTGGGTGTTCGACCTGAAGAACGGCCTGCTGAAGGACCTGGACATCCCGTTCGAGAAGATCCTCGACGACATCCGCGAGATCTATCGTCTGGTCTGAGGCCTAGCCGGACACCTTGACCCACGGGGTGCTGCGTCGACGCTCCACGGCAGTGACGGCCAGCACGTCGGCGGCCTCGTTGAGCGGGACGCCGGCGTGGCCCTTCACGTAGTGGAGGGAGACGGTAGCGATGCGCGCCATCGCGGCCTTGCACGCGGCGACCAGCTCTTGGTTGGCCTTGGCCTTCCAGCCCTGCTGCAGCACCCCGATGGAGTAGGTGGAGTCCGTGTAGATGCGCAGCGGGCGCGACTTGTCCGGCGTCTGCTCGCACGCGCGCAACACGCCCGTGAGCTCGCCGATGTTGTTGGTGCCCTGCCCGAGGTACTCGCTGAGTTCCCAGCGCACGTCATCGTACAGAACGATGACCCCGACCCCGGCGGGCCCGGGATTGCCGCTGCAAGCACCATCGCAGTACGCCAGCACCTCGCCCGGTTGGGGCCGCATGGGGGGCGCGCCGCTGGACGCGGTAGCCCGCTTCGCTGGAGTGCGGGTGGCAGCCGCGGGCTTCTTGGCCGCCCCCGGTGCGCTGGGCGCGCTCGGGAGGAGGGCCGCGCAGTGGTCGTCGGGCAGCAGCGCCGTGTCGCCGGGGATGGCCTCGAGGTTGCGGAGCGAGGCGTGGTACGCCTTGCCGTCCCGTGGGCTGTAGCGGATCTCGACGCGGCCGCCCTCGTCGATGAAGGAGCCGTCCGCAGCACAGCGGGCCAACACGCGCTTGCCGCGCAGGTTCATGGGCCGAAAGGGCATGGGGCGCAGATAGCACGGACGGCTCGCCAAGCCCCACGGGACCCACTACCCTGCGCGCCGTGAACCTGATTGGACAACGAGCAGCGCTCGCCTCGCTCGCCGTACTCGGCATCGCGGGTGGGCTCATCTACTACACCTCGCGCGACCTGTCGCTCCCCGAGCAGACCATGGACACGGCCCCAGCGGGCACACGCGCCCTGCTGCGCATGGACGTCCCGGCCGTGCGCCGCTCCATCTTCTACCAGAAGCTGGTGGTGGAGGCGGGCCGCGACTCCGGGCACCGCGCCCTGGTGGAGCGCTGCGGGTTCGATCCGCTCGACCAGCTCGAAGACTTGGTCATCTTCGTCGCGGGCGACAGCGCCGAGCTCGAGCGCACCGGCGTCATCGGGCGCGGGCCCTTCGAGCACGAGCGCGTGGCCGAGTGCCTGCGGCAAGCCGCCGCGGAGAGCGAGTCCACCCTCGAGCGCACGGAAGTGGAAGAGCTGCCTGCGGTCAAGATCGGCCGTGGCGAGGGCGTGATGGCCTTCATCGGCCGGCGCGGGCTGGCATGGGGCCAGCGCGAGACGGTGGTCTCCGTCATTCGCGCGGTGCGCGGCGAGGGTGGCCGCGCCTCCGAGGACGAGCTGCTGAACCGCCTCTACAACACCATCGGTCGTGACCGTGAGGTGGTCATCGTCTCGCACATCCCGGAGCCGTGGATCCCCGCGCTGCGCCAGCTGGCACAGAGCCGCGGCGAGGACGTGGCCCGCATGGCCGAGCCCTTCTTCGCCACCAAGGCGATCGGCCTCGGAGCGCGCGTCAGCGTGGGGCTCGCCATCGGCGCGCTCTTCTCCATGCGTGACGCGGAGTCGGCCGAGATCCTGACGCGCACGCTGCGCGCCGAGCTGGAGACGCTCATGGCCCAGCCCATCATCAACATGAGCCCCATCGGGCCTGCCCTCCGGCGCATCAACGTGAACCAGTCCGGGGTGGACGTGAACATTGCGTTCGACCTGCAGCAAGAGCGCGTGGAGAACCTGTTCAGCTTGGCCGAGCGCTTCGGCGTGACCGGCGGCGGCCCGGGCGCCCCGCCCCCGCCGCCAGGCCCGCTCGTGGGCCCGGGTGGGACGTTCTCTCCCACATCGCCCACGCCCCCCGCGTCGCTGCCCGCGCCCTCGGCGGACCCGGCTGCGCCAAGCCCAGCCGGCGCCACCGAAGCGCCCGCGGCGCCCTGACACGCCCGAGCCGGGTGCTATCACCCTCGCCTCCATGACCACGCTCGACAAGATCGCCGAAGAAGTGCGCGCCCATGCGCAGCGTCCCGCGCTGGCTGCGCTGGCGGCCAACCTGCTGGCTCGGCTCGCGGAGTCGGAGCTGCGCCACCTGAGCTCCGAGGTGGTGGGCCAGCGCATCCGCGAGGCGGGCCTCTCGCGCGAGGACGCGAGCTTCCCCTCCGGCAACCTTTTCGAGATCCTCGAGCGTGGCCCCGAGTCCGACGTGGACCACGCGCTGGTGGCCGCGCTAGCCGTCACGCACTGGGTGGATCTCCTCGGAGCCCGGCGTGCCGAGGTCATGGACGCCTGGACGGACCGGGCGCTCTGGCTGGCCACGCACACGCGCTACCCCGTGTTTGCCTGCGTGGACCGCTTGCTGGAGAGCCACGCGGCGGACGCATACTGGGAGAAGGTGGGAGCGCGGCTGCTGCTGGCCCGCGCCGAGACGCCGGCCGACGCCGCCCGTGCCGCGGCTTGGTGCGCCGCGCTGCGGGCCTCCACGTCCACCGAGTCGAGCCGCATCCTCGCACGGGTGGGGGAGGAGGCGGCCGACAGCGCGGTGGGCTCCATGGCGGCTCCGCAGGCTTCGGGCGGCGCGGGCGCACACTC
The DNA here is from genome assembly GCA_016706685.1 of Sandaracinaceae bacterium. Lineage (NCBI taxonomy): Bacteria > Pseudomonadati > Myxococcota > Polyangiales > Sandaracinaceae > Sandaracinaceae bacterium. The sequence continues at coordinate 107,206 of JADJJE010000001.1, forward strand.
CGTGAAGGGCCGCGCGGGGCATGCTCCTCCCGGAGGCTTCCGCGGGGTGCTGCGGCTCATCAGCGGGTGGGCCTTGCTGGAGTGGCTGGTGCGCGCGCTGGCCTTCGTGGTCACGCTGCGCCGCGAGGTCACCGTGCAGCTCGGCGGCGCCGGGCTCGAGGTGTTGGCCAGCACGCGGCTGTTCGGCCGCGAGGTGCGCAGCGCGCGCGCCACGTATCCCCTCCGCAGCGTGCGGGCCGCGTCCCGCGAGGTGCGCTACCCGCGCGCTCACCTGCTGGTGGGCGCCGTGGCGTTGGGAGCCAGCCTGTTGGTGGGCGGTCTGTGGGTGGCCGAGGGCGTGCGCACCGGCGAGACCTACCTGCTCATGGCCGGCGGCGCGCTCATCGTGGGGGGTGCGCTGCTGGACCTCCTGCTGGGCGTGCTGCCTTTCGGCCGGCGTGGCCGCGTGGCGCTCCGCCTCCATGCCGACAGCGCGCGCGTCGCGCTGGTGGGTGCAGAGGAAGCCCGAGTGGATGCCTTCCTGCGCGAGCTGGAGCGGCGCCTGGTGGGCGCTGGGGAGTAGGCCATGGTGCGACGTCTGCGCGTGGGCGGCCGATCCATCTTCGCCCTGACGCTGACGCTGGTGGCCTGCATGCCGCCGCACGCACCGGTGGACGAGAGCTTTTCGTTCGGCACCACCTCCGATGGCGTTCTGGTGCGCGGCGCCTCGCTGCCCGATCGCGGCCCGGGCTTCGTGCGGGCACGGCCTGGTGAGGCCACCCGCGCGGGCACTCGGGAGCTGGTCGCCACGCTGCAGCGAGCTGCCGCCCATGTGGACGCGGCGCACCCGGGTGGTGCGCCGTTGCGGATCGGTGACCTGTCGTCGCCGCACGGCGGGCGCCACGACCGGCACGGCAGCCACCGGGCGGGACGTGACGCCGACGTCATCTTCTATGCGACCGACGCCGCCGGGACGCCCACGCGTGGGCGTGGCTGGCTGGCCTACGACCGCTTCGGCGCCGCACGCGAGCCGCTCGAGGGTGGACGCCCGGGGCGCGTGTTCTTCTTCGACGACGCCCGCAACTGGGCGTTCGTGCGCGCGCTGCTGCTGGACCCCGCCGCGCGGGTGCAGTGGCTGTTCGTATCGAGCGGGGTGAAGGCGCGCCTGCTGCGCTACGCGTCCGTGCACGAGCCGGAGCGTGAGGCGGTCTATCGCGCTCGCGAGGTGCTGCACCAGCCGAGCCGCGGGAACCCGCACGCTGACCACTTCCACGTGCGCATCGCGTGCGGGCTGCGGGAACGGGCGCTGGGGTGCCAAGACTGGGGCCCCGAGTGGCCCTGGCTGCGGCAAGGCGACGTGCACGACGCCCCTGACGCGCGCCCGGCGTGGACCGACGAGGGGCTGGTGGACGCGCTCATGGGTGTAGATGCATCTCCTGAAACGACCGACACAGAATGACACGTAGTTTTTTTGCGCACATGTGTTGATGTGTCCTACATCATCTCCTACGGCACCACACGGGGCCGGGAAGGCAGGCAGAACATGGACACCGCAATGCGCAACCTCGAGCAGATTCAAGAGAGCGAGCCGGACGACGGCTCGAGTCGTCGCCTTGGGATGCTGGCGATGGCAGCCCTGGCCACCGTGATGTTGGTCTTCGCCATGGGCACCATGCTCCAGGCGGGGGCCGAGGACCCGGCCGAGGCCGAGGACCCGCTGGCCGCTCTCGACCGCGCCGCCGGCATGCAGCTGCGCGCCGAGGACGCGCCCGAAGAAGACGTGAACGTGGACGCCCGCGCCCTGCGCTTCCACGAGACGCTCAGCGCCTCGCCGTCGTCGGCGGATGACCGCCCCGAGGTGGAGGCCGCCCTGGCCGCTGCGGCTGCCGAGCTGGACCACCCGGAGCCGCTCCCGCCCGGCATGGGCGCCGACGCCGTGATGCAGGCGCTGCCGGCTGCCGTGGCCGCGAGCCCCGACAACGGCGACCTTGCCTTGGCCATGCCGGGCGACCCGATGGTGGCGGCCGCGCTCCCCGAGGTGGCCCGCCAGCGTGAGCCCCGCGCGCGTGCGTCCATGGGAGAGGAGGGGCTCTACACGCTCCAGGTCATCAGCTACCGCACCCGCGAGGAGGCCGAGATCTTCGCCGAGGCGTTGCGCGGGCGCGGCCACCAGGCGTTCGTGACCGAGGCCGAGCTGGGCGAGCGCGGCGTGTTCTTCCGGGTGCGCATCGGACCGTTCGAGCACGCTCGCGACGCCGAGCGCTACCGCACCACGTTCGAGCAGGAAGAGCAGATGAACACCTACGTCGTGCGCCGTCGCGACGAGGTCTGACGTAACCCGAGCGCCGACCAGTCATAGTGCAGGCATGCCTGCCCCACGCACCATGCGCCCCCTCCACGTTCTCACCGTGCTGGGGGCTTCGCTCTTTCTGGGTTGCTCCGAGCCAGCCCCTCCGCGCGCCCCCACCAGCAACGGGAGCAGCGAACCGAGCGCGGACGCGGACGGCACCCGTCTGGCCGAGGATCCTCCGTCCCACCTGCGCGTGGCCATCTTGGCTGGCGGCTGCTTCTGGTGCCTGGAGGGGCCGCTCGAGCGCATCGCGGGTGTGGGCGAGGTGCTCTCGGGCTACACCGGCGGCGACGTGGAGCACGTCACCTACCGGCAGATCGGGCGCGGCAGCACCGGCCACGTCGAGGCGGTGCGGGTGGTGTACGACCCGGCACAGGTCACGTTCGCGCAGATCCTCGAAGTGTTCGTGCGCAACATCGACCCCACCCAGGACGACGGTCAGTTCTGCGACCGCGGCACGCAATACCGCTCCGCCATCTTCGTGGCCAACGCCGAGGAGCGCGTGGCCGCCGAGGCTGCGCTAGCGAGCGCGCGCGCGACGCTGGGACGCGCGGTGGTCACCGAGATCCGCGACGTGGCCCCCTTCTGGGTGGCCGAGGACTACCACCAGGACTTCTACCGCACGCATCCGGCGCACTACACACAGTACCGGACGGGCTGCGGCCGCGACGCCCGCCTCGAGCAGCTGTGGGGCAGCGCGCCACACTGAGCGTGAGGGAGCTACTGGATGGAGCGCCAGGTCACCTCGGGGCGCACCTCGAGGTGCACGTGGTTCGCGTGCGCGTCGTTGTGATGCGGCGAGACGACCACTTGGAACAGCTCGGCCTCGACCGCGCGGCACACGATCTGCCGCAGGACCGCGCTGGGACCGGGCTCGTCGGGCGGGTGCGTGCACGGCGGGGCCCCGCGCTCGCGGGAGCTCCAGTCGGTCAGCACGTCGAGACGCGTGCCGTCCTCGAACTCCACGTAGCGCAGGTCGATGGCCAGCGCGCGGGCATGACCGCTGGCGCGCGCCGTGCCCGCCACGCGGGAGTTGGGGCGGAACGTGCTCATGTGCTGGATGCGGGTGACGCCGAACTCACGCAGTACCGGGGTCCAGGCCAAGAGCGCCAGCGCCAGGCGACAGTCGAGCGCCGAGTGCAGCGGGCTGTTCCCCGAGTGCTCGAAGCGCACGCCGTTGAGCGGGCCGTCCAGCAAGAGCCCGGCGCTGCGGATGTCTGCCTGGTTCTCCCCGGCATAGGCGCGGAAGCGGGCGCCGTGCGCGCGCAGCGTGGCGCGGCAGGCGTGGTCCTCGAGGTTGGCGATCACCGACCCGGCAGGCACGTCTTGCAGCGGCGGCTCGGCCGGGAAGCGGTGCGTGACGTTGGCCTTCACGAAGGAGACCGAAGCGGGCACGACCAGGGCGAGCGCCAACACCACGACCAGCCCACTGCCACACAGCTGAGCGAGCGCGGCCGGGGCCGCCGTGGTCGGCTCGCGGCGCACGTTCAGCGCTCCCCGCTCGCGGCGCGGGCCACGCGCGGCGCCTCCACCAGGTAGTAGCGCAGCGCCTCACGCGCCATGTAGCTGGCCTTCACGCGCCACTCGGGGTGGTTCACCACCAGCGCGGCCACGGCGATGGTGGGGGCGTCCGCCGGCGCGAAGCCCACCCACCACGTGTAGCCGCGGTACGGATCGCTGCCCGTCAGCGTGCCGGTCTTGCCCGCGATGGCGATGCCCGGCAGGAACGGGTTGCCCTGCCCGTCGTAGAACGCGCTGCGCGCCGTCCCGTGCGTGACCGTGCGGCGCATCATGTCGCCGGTGCGGCGCGCGGTACGACGCGTGAGCACCGACCGGTAGATGGCGGGCTCGTGCTGATACACACGCTCGCCGCGAGCCGAGAGCACCTCGTGCACGATGGCGGCGCGCGGCATCTGCCCGTCGTTGGCGATGGTGGCGGCCAGCAGCCCGGCGTGCAGCGGCGACATGTGCGTGTGCCAGAAGCCCGCCGACGTGCGCGCGAACTCGAGGCGATCGGCCGGCACCTCCGCCGGGCTGGGCCGCACGGCGATGTCGAAGGGCACGCGCTGACCCCAGGCGAACGCGGACGCGTACCGCGTGATGGTGGCGGGGTTCAGGTGGCGGTCGGCCAGCTTCGCGAAGACGCTGTTGATGGACCCGCCCATGGCCTCGGCGAGCGTGGCACACCAGCGGTCGCGCGCGGTGTCGTCGCCGAGATCGCTGACCTCCAGGCGGTTGGCGCCGCCGTGGTAGCAAACGCGCGTGTCTTCACCGACGCCCGCGTCCAGCAGGGCTGCTCCCGTGATGATCTTGAAGACCGACGCGGTGGGCGGCGTGGGGTCCAGCACCAGGTCGCTGGCCCGCGGGTTGGCGCTGCTGTGGCTGACATAGGCCAGCACGCGGCCCGAGCTGGGCTCGATGGCCACCACGGCGCCATAGGGCACTTCATAGGACGCGAAGCGTGAGGCGATGTGCGCCTGCAGACCGGGGTGCAGCGTGAGGACCGCGCGCGCGCCGCCGTCGAGGGGCGACACCAGCCGCTCTCCGTCGAGCGCATGCACGCGAGGGTCGAAGCCATCGAGGTGAGCAGCGAGGCCGGCCGGCACGCTGTCGTCGGCGTCGTAGGCGTAGCTGTCTTCCGGAAGCTCGGTCGCTTCTACGGCAACTGGGGCGGGGGTGGCGCCAGCCGGTGGTGGACTCGCGGCCGGAGCCACGCTCGCTGCGGCGGGCGCCTGCGCAGCGGCGGTGGTGACCGCCAGGGTGCCTGCAGGCGCGCCCTCCTCGGCGGCGTGCGACGCGCTCGCGCCGCCCACGCTGACGGTCATGGCAAAGAGGCCGCCTGCGCAGAGGCACGCGGCAAGGATCTCCGCCACTCTTCGGGCCGAAAAACGCATCACCCTGGAACCTAGGGATGCCGGCGCCATACGTCAAAAAAGCGAGCGCCAGGGGCCGCTCTGCACCGTACTCACCCGCGTGGATGATACGTGGCGTGCACGTGACGCAGATGCGCGCCGGTGACGTGCGTGTAGACCTCGGTGGTGGAGATGTCCGCATGGCCCAGCATGGCCTGCACGGCGCGGAGATCGGCGCCGCCCACCAAGAGGTGCGTCGCGAAGCTGTGGCGCAGCTTGTGCGGCGAGATCTCCTTGTCGATGCCGGCCACCCGCGTGTAGGCGCGCACATATTTCCAGAAGGCCTGGCGCGTGAGCGGCGTCCCGCGCGACGTCAGGAACACATGGGACGCGGCCGCCCCCGAGCGCAGCGCCCACTGGGGGCGGACATCACGCAGATAGGTGACGAGATACTCGATGGCTACGTCGCCGAGCGGCACGATGCGGCGCTTGCTGCCCTTGCCGAACGCGTTCAGGAAGCGCCCCTCGAGGTGCATGTCACCCAGCTGGAGGCGCACCAGCTCGGACACGCGCAAGCCCGCCGCGTACATGGTGTGCAACATGGCCCGGTCGCGCACGGCGTTGGGCTTGTTCCCACGGGGCGCGGCCAAGAGCCGTAGTACTTCGTCTTCCGTCATCACCACGGGCAACCGCTTGGCGAGCCGCGGGCCCTCCATCTGCTGGGTGGGGTCCCGGCGCACCTCGCGCTCGCGCAGCAGGTACTTGAAGAAGCCGCGCAGCGCGCTCAGCACCCGCGCCTGGGAGCGGGCGGCCAGGCCCTCTTTGCCCACGTGGGCCAGGTAGCGGGCCATGTCGCCCTCCCCCGCGTCTTCGATCGCCACGCCGCGGTCTTCGAGCCAGGCCGCGAAGCGGGCCAGGTCGCTGGCATAGGCGCTCAGCGTGTTCTTCGCGAGCCCCCGCTCCACCTTCAAGTGGGCCAGGTACGAGTCGAACAGCTGGTCGTCGGCGGACACCGTTGCAGTCTCGCGCCCCACGCCGGCGGCGGCAATTTTCTCGGGGTCCCGGGTGAGCAGCGGCGCGCGTGCATCCGAGTGGTAGGCTCGCGGCCAAATGAGCGTGAATTTCCTCCACTACGCGTGGCCCGTCTCGCCCTACTCGGCCAAGACGCGCGCGTACCTGACCTTCAAGCGCATCCCCTTCGTGGAGGTCGCACCCAGCGCCATCACGCTGTTCGGCGACATCCGCAAGGCCGTCGGGGCCGCCGTCATGCCCACGGTGGTCACGCCGGAGGGGCAGTGGATGCAGGACAGCACGGAGATCATCGACGCGCTCGAGACGCGCTTCCCACGGGCGCCGGTGACCCCGAGACGCCCAAGCAGCGCATCGCCGCGCTCCTATTGGAGCTGCACGCCGACGAGTGGCTGCCGAGCGTGGCCCTGCACTACCGCTGGAACCGGCACGAGAACCGCGACTTCGCGCTGCGCGAGTTTGGTCGCTGCGCGTTTCCGCGGCTGCCCGCCGCGCTCCAGACGCTGGCCGTGCGTCCGGTGGCCAACAAGATGGCGGGCTACCGCGCGGTGGTGGGCGTGACGCACGACACCATCCCGGGCGTGGAGCGCTTCACCGAGCAGCTCATCGCGCAGCTCGAGGCGCACTTCCGCGCGCATCCGTTCCTGTTCGGCACTCGGCCGTCCATCGCCGACTTTGCGCTGTACGGTCCGCTTTGGGCCCACCTCTACCGCGACCCGGCGTCCACCTATCTGTTCCGTGACGCGCCGCACGTGGTGCTGTGGTTCGAGCGCTTGATGAGCCCGCTGGGCCGTGACGGCGCGTTCCTGGCGGACGACGTGGTGCCACCCACGCTCGAGCCGGTGCTAGCCACGTTCTTCGCCGAGCAGATGCCCTTCGTGATGGCGCTGATGGACGCCATCGACACGTGGTGTGCCGCTCACCCCGGCGCCACGCGTGTGCCCCGCAGCCTGGGGGAGCACCCGTTCGTCATCGGAGGCGCGGAGGGCACGCGCCGGCTGCTGACCTACACCCAGTGGATGGCGCAGCGGCCCATGGGCGCCTATGCGGCGCTCTCGCGTACGCCGCGCAGCGAGGTGGATGAGTGGCTGCGCCGGCTCGGCGGCGAGGACGCGGTCCGTGCCCTCGGGCGGCCGGTGCGGCACCCGTTCGAGCGCAGGTCGTTCCAGATGCAGCTCGCCTCCGCGTAGTATCCGGCAGCTCATGTCGACCCGCCTGCCCTCGCTCCTGCTCCGCCTCGGCCTGCTGCTGGCCTGCTCCACGCCCGTGGTGGCCAGCGCCGATGCATGCGACGAGGGCAACCTGCTGCGAGGTCACCCCGTGCTGAGGAGCGGCCACGTGGTGGGCGACCCGCTCGCGGCCACGGACGGCTGGCTCCTGCCCGACGGCCGCGGGCCCACGCGGTCCGACAGCGTGCGGCTCGGCCCGGGCGCCCGGCTGCGCGTGGAGCTGGGGAACGCAGCGTCGGTCGTGGCGGTCTACGTGCAGGGTGATGCCCGCGCCACGCTCCTGGTGGAGGCCGCCGGCGCGGACGGACGCTTCACCCCGCTCTTCACCGCGGCCCCCGTGGAAGGCGGCGGCGAGCGCGGGCGCGGCGCGCTGCTCCCGGAGCGCACGTTGCAGTCCCTGCGCGTGACCAACACCACCAACGCCGAGGTGTCGCTGAGCGAGGTGGGCATCTACGCCTGCGAGCGCGCGCTCGCGGACGCCGCACGCTGGACCCGCGCCACGCCCGACCTCGACACAGCGCGGGCTCGCACCCAGCGTGTCGGCTGGGCCAAGGTCGCGTTCGGGCTGCTCGCGCTCCTGCTCCTGCTGGGGGTGGCCCCGGGGCTCTCGCCGCGTCGTGCCCAGGCGCTCCACCTCGCGCTGTGCCTCGCGGCGTGCGGGGCATGGCTCGACTTCGGCACCTTCGCGGCCAACCCACGCGGCCCGCTGCACCTGTGGGACTCGGTGCACTACTTTCTCGGCTCGAAGTACGTCCGCGAGGTGGGCTTCACCAAGCTCTACGACTGCATGGGCGCGAGCGCCGAGCGGCGCGGGCGGGCCGAGATCTTCGAGCGCGGCGTCATGCGACGGCTCGAGGACAACGTCCGCGTGCCGGGCAGCGCGATTCGGCGAGAGGCGGCGCGCTGCACCACGTTCACAGAGGCACGCGCCCGCGAGCTCGACGCGGACCTCACCGCGCTGGGCCAACTGGGGCTGCCCTTCGGGATGCCCATCGAGGCGTTCGCCAACGACCGGGGATACATGGCCACGCCGTTTGGCGCTGCCCTGCACCACGCGGTGACTGCAGGAACGGCACCCAGTCACGGGTTCTTTCTGACCTTCGCGCTCATCGACGGCCTCTGCCTGATCCTCGCCGTGGTGGTGCTCGGGCTCGGCCTCGGGTTGCGTCCCGCGACCTTCGTGGCCGTGGCCCTCGCTGTGGGCGCGCCGTGGGACTACTACTGGCTGGGCGGCGCCTTCGATCGCCACACGTGGCTGCTGCTGTTCGCGGGCGCCATGGTGACCATCCACCGCGGCCACGCCAAGACTGCGGGCGTGCTACTCGCCACGCTGGTCTTGCACCGCGCGTTCCCAGCGGGCTTCGCCCTCGGAGCGCTGCTGTTCGCGTGGCTGCCGCGCCCCGACAACGCTTCGGGGGGCCCACCCGCTGGCCCGCGCATGCTGGCTGCGTTCACCGTCACGCTCCTCTCGGGGATCGCCCTCGGGGCCTTGGTCGCGGGTCCCGCCGCGTGGCTCGAGTTCGCAGACCGCCTGAGGGTGCACGTCCACACGCCTGTGGCCAATGAGTTGGGCCTCGGTGCCGGCCTCCGGCTGATGGGGGGAGACCTCGATACCGTGTTTGATCCAGGTCAATTGGACGGGCTCTTACCGTGGCAGCAAGCGGTGCACATGCTCGACCACGCCAGGGCACCCCTGCGTTGGCTGGGAGCACTCGCCGCGCTGCTGCTCCTAGTGCGGGCCGCGAGGCTGCGGCGCCCCGCGCTCGAGGGGGCCTTCGCCGGGGCACTCCTGCTCCTGTGTGTGTCCAATATCGCCAGCTATTACGGGGGCTTCATCGTGTTGGTGGCCGCGCTGCCGGGCCTCTCTTGCAAGGGGCGCTCGCTGGTGGTGGCCGCGGCGCTCGGCACCCAGGTGTTCGCCCTGCTCCCGGGGCTGGGCGCGCTCGACGTCTACGCGCTCACCTCATTGGCGCTGCTGAGCGCGTTGGCACTACCCCAAGTACGGACCTTGACGCTCGCCCAGCCAGGGAGTATTCCGGCCGACAAGGGTTCGAGTTGAGTACGGAGGATGAATCAAATGCGTAAGACCATTGTACTGTTCGCGGGGTTGTCGATGCTGGTGGCCGGTTGCGGAGACGGCGACGTCACCATCATTCCCGACCTGGGTGACGACATGGACAGCAGCATGTCCAACGTCGCGCAGACCAACGTCGCGCAGACCAACGTCGCGCAGACCAACGTCGCGCAGACCAACGTCGCGCAGACCAACGTCGCCGAGACGAACGTGGCCCTCACCAACGTGGCCCTCACCAACGTGGCCCTCACCAACGTGCCGCTCACGAACATCGCCCTGACGAACATCGCGCAGACCAACGTCGCGCTCACCAACCTCGTCTTGACGAACATCGCGCAGACCAACGCCGCGCTCACCAACATCGCGCTCACCAACATCGCCGGCAACAACCTCGCGATCACCAACATCGCGCTCACCAACATCGCCGGCAACAACCTCGCGCTCACCAACATCGCCGGCAACAACCTCGCGATCACCAACATCGCCGGCAACAACCTCGCGCTCAACAACATTGCGATCAGCAACATCGGGGGCAACAACCTCGCGATCAGCAACATCGGGGGCAACAACCTCGCGATCAGCAACATCGGGGGCAACAACCTCGCGATCAGCAACATCGGGGGCAACAACCTCGCGATCAGCAACCTCTCGCTCTCGAACTTCCCGTGACATCCCTGGGGCGGCCAGTTCCCTGCCGCCCCGCGTTCGTTCCAGCAACACGCCGTGATCTCGCAAGGGGTCACGGCGTTCGCGCATTCTCCGTCCCATGCCACGCACTCTCGCAACGCCGTCGCTCCTGCTCCTAGCCGTGTCCGGCGCCGTGTGCCTGCTCGGCACACCGGTCCGTGCGCAGCGCTGTCCAGAGGGCAACGTCCTCGCCGACGCGCGCATCGTGGCGCCGACCCCGGGCTCGCCCGCAGAGGTGCTCCACGACGGCCGAGGCTACCCGGAGGGGACGGCCTGGAACGCCCACGAGACGCTCCAGCGCCGAGGGACCGGTCCGATCGTGGTCTTCGACTTGGGGGAGAACACCCGCATCCGCTCCGCCGTGCTGCAGGGAGACTCCAACGACACGTTCGCGCTCTCCACGTCGCTCGACGGCGAGCGATTCGAGGGCGTGTGGGCCGCACCGCCCGTCTTGGATCCCCCCTTCGGGCTGCGGGTTCGGGCCTCCGCGCCGTTCGATGTCGTGACGCGCTTCGTGCGCATCGACACCCTGGCCGGTGATGGCTTGTCGAGCCTCAGCGAGGTGCAGGTCTTCTGCGCAGAGTCGCCGCCCTCGCACACGCCGTTCAGCGTGGTCACGGCCTACCGCACGGACCCGCGCGCGGTGTACTACCGCACAGCCATCACCACCAAGGCGGCGGCGGCGCTGCTGGCCATCTTCCTGCTGGCGCTGCTGCGCCGCTACCCCAGCAAGCGGGTGCAGCGCGCCGCCTTTGCCGTGGCGCTCGTCTGGTCGGCGTTCGCCTTCACCGACCTCGGCTACGTCCAAGGAGGGGGCCGGACCGTTCATCCCACGGACTCGTTCCACTACTTCATGGGGCCCAAGTACTTCCCCGAGCTGGGCTATTTCGACCTCTACGAGTGTCTGGCCAAGGCCGAGCGCGAGAACGGCCACGGCGACGCGCTGAGCGGCTACTACATCCGCAACCTGCGAAGCAACCAGCTACGGCCGTTGAACCCCGATGGGTCGGGCCTGGCCTGCCCAGACACCTTCACGGACGCGCGCTGGGACGAGTTCAAGCGCGACCTCGAACTCTACCGCCCGTTCTTCCCGCCCAACATCCCCACGCAGCGCATGCTGGCGGACCACGGCTACAACGGCACGCCGATCACGACCACGTTCCACCGGCTGTTCGTGAGCTCGCTGAGCGCCACGCCCACGCATGTGCAGGCGATGACCATGCTGGACGCGCTGAGCAACCTGCTGGCCGCGCTGCTCATCGGGCTGTCGCTGGGTCCCACGGCGGGCATCCTCGCTGCGCTCACCATCAGCTCGGGCGAGCCCTGGGGCTACCAGTGGGTGGGTGGCTCCATCGGGCGCGCCAACTTCGTGCTCTGGCTGGGCGTAGGCATCGCGCTGGCCGCGCGCCGGAAGGAGGCGTGGTCCGCGGCGGCGCTCACCATGGCCGCGCTCTTCCGCCTCTTCCCGGCGGTGTTCGTGGGCGCCGTGGGCCTGCGCGCGCTCATGGCCGTCGTGCAGAAGCGGCGCCTCGAGCCCACCGAGCGCAACGTGGTGCTGGCCGCGTTCGGGACCCTGGCGGTGGGCGTGCTGGTGGCGGGCGCCACCGTGGGCTTCGACGCGTTCGGCGACTGGTACCTGGTCATGAAGCGGCACGCCGTGAACCCACCGGGCAACCACTTGGGCCTGCCGCTCGTCCTCCACTACCAGCCGGGCGTGGACTCTGGCTCGCTGCTGGATGCACGGCTCAGCAACCCCCTCGAGGTCTGGGAGCTGCGTCTCGAGGAGATCCGCTTCGAGCGCCTCTCGCTCCACGTGCTCGGCGTGTTGTTCGCGTTCGGCGTGTTGATCACCGCCATCCGCCGGGGCGCCACGCAGGTGGAGACCATCGGCTTCGGCGCCATCGTGCTGTACTCGCTGCTGGCCATCACCAACTACGACGGGGTGTGGCTCATCGCGCTGGTGCCTCTGGTGCACCGCTCGCCTGCGCGCATCGCGGCGCTGCTCGGGTTCCTGGCGTCCACGCAGCTCCTCGCGCTCGTGTTCGGTGCGCTCGAGCCGCGGTGCCTGGCTCAGTCGGTCCTGCTCTACGCGCTCATCGTCTACGTCAGCCTGGGCGCGCTGCGCGAGATCGGGGCGCGGGGTGCCGACCCAGCCGGAATCGCCACAGCGACCTAGCGCCCCCTCGAGCACGTCGACGCACGCACCCACGCACTGCTAGAGTCCGCCACCCTCAGACTGGGACAGCAGACATGTCACACGGCTCCAAGAAGGTGATCCTCCTCGCGCTCGGCGCGAACTTCGGCATCGCGGTCGCGAAATTCGTCGCGTTCGTCCTGACGCAGTCGTCCTCCATGCTGGCCGAGTCCATCCACTCGGTGGCCGACACGGGCAACCAGCTGCTCCTGCTGCTGGGGATGAACAAGGCCTCGCGCGCGCCCGACGAGGACCACCCGTTCGGCTACAAGATGGAGAGCTACTTCTGGAGCTTCATCGTGGCGCTCATGCTCTTCAGCTTGGGCGGGCTGTTCGCCATCTACGAGGCGTTCCACAAGCTGCACGAGCTGCACGCCGCGCTGGCCGCCGGGGAGACGCCCACCATGCGCAACCCCAGCGTGGCCATCGGCGTGCTCCTGGTCAGCATCGCGCTCGAGGGCTACTCCTGGTTCGCCGCCACGCGCGAGGTGAACCGCACGCGCGGCAACAAGACGATGATGCAGTTCATCAAGCGCTCGAAGTCCACCGAGATCATCGTGATCTGGATGGAAGACACAGGCGCGCTGGTGGGCCTCCTGCTGGCTCTCGGCGGCGTGGGTCTCACGCTGGCCACCGGCAACCCCTACTGGGACGTGTACGCCACCTTCGCCATCGGTGGCCTGCTGGTCGTCATCGCGTTCATGGTCAGCCGCGAGACCAAGTCCCTCTTGATCGGCGAGTCGGCCGACAAGGAAGACCTCAAGGAGATCGCCAAGCTGGTGGACGAGACGCCCGGCGTGGTCAGCCTCATGAACATGCGCTCCATGCAGCTGGGCGACGACGAGTTCATGGTGACGCTGAAGATCCAGTGGGAGGGCGACCTCCTGATCAGCGACGTGGCCGGGCGCACCAACGAGCTCGAGGACCGCATCCGCGCCCAGAGCCCCTGGGCGCGATACATCATCGTGGAGCCCGACGTGTTCGACCCGGTGAAGGCGGCCACCCAGCGCGTGTGAAGCGGAGGCCCACTGGGCTCAGAAGTACTGCTCGAAGGTGAGCACCGTGGTGACCGGCACGATGCGGCCGAACTGCGGCGCCTCGATGAGCGGCACGCCCAGGTCCAGGCTCAGCAGCGACGGCTGGATGCCGCCGTACTCGAAGTGCAGCCGCAGACCCACGCCCACCTCGGCGGCTGGGGCCAGGTCGCGTCCGTCGTCGGACCTCACGATCACGCCCGCGCCCGTGAAGAGCGCCAGCTGCACCTCGCGCAGGTAGAACAGGTGGAACAGGTTGATGTGCAGGTCGGCCAGGGCCGTCACGCGGTACTCGGCCACGGCCATGAGCCGCCCGAGGCCCAGCAGTTCGGTGTACTCGTAGGCGCGCAGCAGCCCCGGGCCGCCGATGCCCTGCTGCTGGCCCTCGAGGGTGGTGCCGATGACCCCCGCCACGTCGGCCGCGAACACGAAGGCGTGCCGCCAGCTGGGGCTGCGCGTGACGTTGCCGCGCAGCACGAACGACACGGCCGCACCCGAGGTGCCCTCGTCGCCGTGGGCCCAGGCCAGCCGCACGCCCGCGCTGATGGCCTGCCCGTGGCGCGGGTCCAGGTAGTAGCGCTTGTCATTGTAGGACACCCCGCCGAACACGCTGTAGCGCGTGCCGTCTTCGCCTCCCGCGCGCAGCGCCAGCACACGCTCCACCGCCACGCCCGCCGAGCCGGAAGCCACGCGGTGGTTCATGTCGCGGGTGCGCCCGAAGCTGCGCACGTAGCGTAGCGAGCCGCCGAAGGAGCGCGGATAGAGCGTGAGGTCCACCACAGCGCTGTTCTCGAGGTCGAACTTGCGGAAGATGCCGAAGCTGACCGCCACGCCGAACCCGCCTGCGTACGAAGGCTCGAAGCGCTGCAAGATGGGCGGCCGCAGCGGCAGCCGGTTGGTGTTGTCGCGGGTGGGATGTCCGCCAGCCACCGTGGGGCTCTCGGGGCGCCGGCCGAGCGGGTCGATCCACACCGAGCGCAGTGGCGCCGGGGTCTCGAGCTCCACGAAGCCGCGCTCGTCCTCGCCGCCCCAGACGCCCTCGGCCACGTTTCCGCGGCGGTCGCTCACGCGCACGGGAACGCTCTCGGGCCGCGTCGCGCCGCGCCGCACGACCTCCACGCGATGCACGAAGGCAGCACCGCGGCGGGTGCTGTGGATCTCGCCCAGGTGATAGTTCACCGGGAGCCGCGGGTTGGCGAGCTGCTGTTCCAGCACGGGCTCGGCCACGCCGGCGTTCGCGAACAGCTCGCGCGCGGGCACCTCCCCGCGCAGCAGCCCCAGCCCCAAGGCGGCGAGCGCGTCACCCTCGCGGAGCGCGTCACGCGTGTACTCCAGCAGCAGCCGGCCACGCGAGTGCACGCGGCGCGCCTGCACGGGGTCGTCACGGAAGAGGTCGGGCTCGGCCACGCGTCCGAAGTAGACGTCCACGAAGGCCACCTGCGGCGCGTAGAGCAGCTGGTCCACGGCGGGGTTGAAGGCCACCACGCTCAGCAGCTCTTGCGGGGTGCTCAGCTCCACCTCGCGGCGCCGCGCGTCGAGATCGGTGAGCCACACCGCGCGCAGATCGGCCGTCCAGCCGGCATCCGCCGGGCCATCCACGCGCCGCGCTTGGGCACTCACGCTCTCGCGCAGGAAGGCGCGCTTCACCGCACGCTCCTGGAACTCGAGGATGGCCTCGATGGGCAGCACCTCGAACGCGCGGTCCGACACCAACACCACGCCCGGCGCGTTGCCCGCGAGCTCCGTGCGCGACGGCACCAGCAGCACGCCAGCTGGCGGCTGCACCCCCACGGCGCCCGAGAGCGCCAGCGTCTCGAGCGCGTCCACCACCGAGCGTCGTAGCGGTCCCAGGCGGTCCGGCCGAGCGAGGTCGCGCAACGCGTCGAGACCCTGCGCGTCCTCACCGGGAGCGCGGTACCAGGGGCGCGCGGAGTACAGCGTCACGCGCACGCCGCGGTGCTCCACCTCCTCGGCGTGCAGCCGTGGCGCCCCGAAGACCGGCGCGTAGGGCCCGTGCGTCACGCTCACCCCGTCCACCAGGCGCTGCCCGGCCACGAGCCACTCGCGCTGCCCGCCGGCCTCGATGCGCACGCGGTGCTCGGCCTGGTGCTGCCAGCCCTGGCCGTCGCGCCCCGTGACCACCAACGGATACCAGGGGGCCAGCATGCTGAAGCGCGCGCCCACGCGGCCCAGCCGACCAAAGCGCTCGGGCACGTCCACGGCAAAGTGCCCCGTCAGGACCACGCGCAGCGACCCAGGCGGGATGGGCACGCGCAGATCCACCCCAGCGGCGTCCGGCTCGCGGTCGTCGCCGGGTGCGTGGGGGATGAGCACGGCCTCCACCGGCACGCCGTTCACGTGCAGGTGCTCGAGCCATGCCCCGCCCAGATCCGGCCGCCGCGGGTAGATCCAGCGGGCGCTCTGCTCGTCCATGGCGCTCGGGGTGTGCTCCAGCTTTCCGGCCAGCACCCAGAGGCGCAGCTCGATCTCCCCGGGCTCCACGTCCACCACCACGCGAAACGCCCCGCGCACCTGCCCAGTGGCGGGGTCGATGTGCGCGTTCACGTCATAGATGCGCGGGGTTGCGGCCGTTGCCCGGCCCACCAGCGGCCCCAGCAGGCCGATGACGGCGAGCTGCAGCAGGGACACAAAAAGCCCCAAGCGGGCGCTAGGCTTTGGGGTCGGATCCACTGCGTGGTATGTAGAAGACACGCTCGGATGATGCACTTCGAAGGAGCCCGATGGGACGCCTTGTAGCCTACACCGCCAATCGGATGGACGGCCTGCTCGCGGCGCTGCGCTTCGAACGCGAAGCACTCACGCCCCCTCTGGCCACGGGCGAAGCGGCGTGGGGCGTCGCCTTCTACCAAGGCGACGAGGTGCTGCACAAGAAGCGCCCACTCTCGGCGGGCAGCGCGCCAGACTGGACCGAGCTCGCCGCGGGCGTGGTCACGGACTGCGCGCTCATGCACATGCGCGAGCCCACCGTGGGAGACTTCCGCACCGACAACACCCACCCGTTCCGCTTTCGCCGCTGGACATTCGCTCACCAGGGCACGGTGGCCGGCTTCGCAGCCCTGCGTGATGGCCTGGTGGACGGCCTGCCGGACTTCCTGCGCCGCAACCTGCACGGCGAGACGGACAGCGAGGTGTTCTTTCACCACGTGCTGGGCGGGCTGCACCGCCGCGGCGTGCTGGACTCGCAGGCGCCGCCGCGCGAAGCGGTGGCCGCCGCCATCATGGACACCGTTCAGGTGCTGACGGGCCTGTCGAAGGCGCACTCGGACGCCCCGAGCGGCCTGACGTGCGTGCTGACCGACGGGCACCTCACCACCGCCGTGTGCCAGGGCGCGCCGCTGTTCTATGTGGAGCGTCGCGGGCCCCTGCCCGATGACCCCACGGCGCCGCAGCGCAGCCAGCAGACGGCCGTCCTGCGCTACGTCATGCTCACCAGCGGGGAGGTCGCACCCCCGGGGTACGAGTCTGTACCTCAAGGGTGCGTCGTGGTGGTGGGCCGCGACCTCAACGTCGAGGTGCTCCCCTGCCATGGCTAGCGGTCGCCGCTTGGCGCTCTGGCAGCCGCTGACGCTCGGAGCTGCCCTCGGGTTGCTGGCGCCGGCGTGCGGGGCGTCCAATGGCCACGGGCATGGCGTGGCGCATGAACAGCGCGCGCCGCTCACCGACCGGGACCCCACGCCCCACCAGCCGCTTCCGGGCAACACCGGGCAGGCGGGCAGCGTGCAGGCGCTGGCCGTCACCTCACACGTGGACAGCGCGGTGCAGCTGGCGCTCGAGTTCGTGGCCGCCGTGCGCGACGCAGACAACGTTCGCATCCGCGCGCTGGTGGCCGACGAGATGTACCGCCTGGGCGAACGCGACTTCTACCGCCCCACCACGGCGGCAGCAGCGGTGCGCACCCTCAACGCGGCCGCCACGCGCGGCACCCCCGGGGCAGCTCGTCCCGCACCTCTGTCCCGGCTCCTGCACGTGCAGAGAGCCGAGGTGAGCGCACCGCGGCCTTCGTCGCCCGAGACCGCGCGCGGTCTGCTGCCCAGCGACACGCTGGTCACCTTCCCCGTCACGCCGGAGGGCCGCGCCGAGCTCAGCCGCTGGTACCCGGGCTGGAACGCGCGCGTGCGCATCCTGGTGCGCACCTCGGGTGTGCCCCGCGTGATCGGGTTCTGAGGCACCACGGTGGACCGCATGTCATCCGAGCCCCAGCCTTCCGATGCGATCGTGGTGCTGTGCACCGCTCCCTCACTCGCGGTGGCCGAGGCCCTGGCCCGCAGCGCCATCGAGGCGCGCGTCGCGGCGTGCGTGAACCTCATCGATGGCGTGCGCTCGGTCTACCGCTGGGAGGGCGCGGTGTGCAACGAGCCCGAGGTGCAGCTGGTGTTCAAGACCACGCGCGAGCGCGCCGAGGCGCTGCGCGAGCTCATCGCACGCGAGCACCCGTACGAGGTGCCCGAGATCCTGTCGCTGCCGGTGGACCCTGGGTTGAGTGGCGCGAGCTACCTACGCTTCGTGCGCGACAGCGTGTAGCGGACTCAGAGGTCCCACGCAGGCGTCTGGGCCTTCGCACGGTTCAGCTGCACGGGAGGACGGAGGAGTCCGAGCGCGTACGACGCGCCGTGCAGGCTCCCCCAGCTGGCCAGGGTGCCCACGCTCGCTAGCCGAGTCCGAAGGCCCTTCCGATGCGTCGCGTCGCGGTGACGGCGTGCTGCCTCGAACGCATCGTAGTAACGCGCGATGCACTCGTTCGGATCGCTGCGGCGGGCGGCGTTCTGGTGGGCACGCTCCCCCATTCGCGCTCGAAGATCGCCGTCTCCGAGCAGCTGCAACACGCGGTTGGCGAACTCGGATGCCGCGTCTCGCGGGTCCCGACTCGGCGACACCAGGTAGCCATCGATCCCGTCGCTCACTTGACCACTGACCCCCATCTGGTCAGCCAGCGCCACCACGGGAAGGCCCGCATACAGCGCCTCGCCAACCACCTGCCCGTAGGTCTCGGAGAGGGAGGTGTACACGAACATGTCCGCATGAGCGTACCAACGCGGCATCTCGGCGAGCGGGCGCTCTCCCTCGAAGAACACCCGACCGGCGAGTCCGAGAGAGTCCGCGTAGCGCCGAAAGGCGTCATGATCGGGACCATCGCCAACCAACGTCAGCGTGGCGTCTCGGTGCGCTGGGACCACCTCGCGGGCGAGGATGTCGAGGAGCTGTTCGATGTTCTTCTCGCGGACATGCCGGCACACCACCAGCAGGCGTGCGCCCCGGGTCGCCCGCGCGTCGAACGGATCCCCTCCGCTGTGATGGTCGAAGATGCGCTTCTCGATGGCACGGGGAATCACATGAATCGGCACCTCGACGCCGCGCTGCTCCCAGTAGCGCTTCAGCCCGTAGCTCAGGACCACCAAGCCGTCCCCTCTGTTGTAGGTGTGGGCCGTGGCGCGCTCCACCCACGGGACCACGCTTTCTTGGAAGAAGTCGTGCACCCAGGCGCGCTCGTTCAGCCAGTCGGGAAGCACCACGTTGTACACGCTCGGGAGGTGCACCGTATTGACCGCCACCAACGGAACGCCGCGCTCTTGACGAAGCCACACGCCAGCCTTGAGGAGAGCGCTGCATGTCTGCGCCAGGACCATGTCGAACTGTCCATCGCGCAACGCCAGCAGGCGTGAGCGCGACGGCAAAGCCAGGTTCACCCCCGGGTGAGTGCGCAGAGGCACCGATGCCAAGCACAAGTAGCGCGGTGGCATGGCCCCTACCTGGGTGGTCTCCGACTGTCTCTCTGCCGGGCCCACGATGGTGACCTCGTGGCCTCGGCTCTCGAGCGCCCGAAACAGAAACTGCGACGCGAACGAGGATCCGTTGGCGTACGGGATCCGCACGTAGTCGTTAGCGATCGCCACGCGACGTAGCCAACCCATCTCGGGCTGCGGCCGCGAGTCGGGTGTCGTCGCCGCGGACGCTTGGGGATCCCAGACACGGGGTTCGAAGTTCATTGGCTCACGCTTCTCCAGAACGAACGGGGGTGGCTTGTCGCGCTGCTTGCTTGCAAGGGCTTCTGGAGAGGTAGCAACAGCAACGACGATGCCATGTTTCGTGTTTGAGTTTTCGGAGAGACGAACGTGTATTTCGGAAACACTTTAGATCCGCACAGTGTCTGACGAGTGTCGCATTGGCCTCAAATCCTGCGGGTGCATACCCAGCGCTCCGTTCATCTACATATCCCAACGAAATACGTGTGAACGTGGCTCACGGACAGTGTGCCTCGACGGCACAGGGGTGTGCCGCCGAGGCACATTGGGGACGTGACAAGGACGCTACTCCAATGACTATTTCTGTCCGACACAGAGAACAACAGACTCACAATGTTCCAACTAATATTGTGTGCAACAATTCTCCAACACAGGCTGTGACTTCGCGACGAAACGGCCACACGGTCGCAGACACGTCACAATCGCCGCGACGAGCGGTGGCCAAGAACCTGCCGGCACGCATCGTGCTTCTCGTGCGCCCCACGTGAGCGCTGCTGTAGACCACCTGGAGTTCGTCGGGCCGGAAGATCGCGCGAGCAGGCACGCGAGCGACCTTCGCCGCGGCGCGCTCGCGAACTTGGGCGGGTTCGCGATGCGGGCGGCGCACCCCTTGCTGTTGGTTCTGACCACCCAGCTCTATGGGGCGGCCCGCTGGGGCATCTTCGTGGCGGCGCAGGCCGCCGTGATGTTGGTGGCGCGTGTGAGCCTCCTCGGCTTCGACAAGGGCTTGCTGTACTGGCTTCCGACGCGGGATCGGGCCGGCCAGGCGACGGGCCTTCGCCGTATCCTCGTGTGGGCCATGGCAGCCAGTGTGGCGTGCGCGCTGCTCGGGGTCCTGTGCGCAGGCCCGCTCGCGGCCGAGCGCGGGCTCCCGCAAGCTTCCGTGCCCTGGACCTGGATGGCGCTGGGCATCCTGCCGCAGGCGCTGGGCGAGTTCTTCAGCTACGCCAGCGTCGCGCGCCGCCGCCCAGAGGTGCTCGTCGTGGTGCGCGACCTCGTGCTGCCCTTCACGTTGGTCGGCGCGGCCATCGGCTTCCACTTGCTGGGCTTTCCGGACCACGGACTCGCGTGGGCGTTTCTCCTTGCGCAGTGCCTCGGGGCGGCCACGGCATTCATCGGCTTTCGACGTCAGGCGGGCGGCATGCGCGCAGCGGACCGCTCGGAAGCGGTGGACCCCGCGTTCGTCCAGTATGCGCTCCCGCTCTGGGCCGCCGAGGGGCTCGCCGTGGCCACCTTCCGTCTCGACGCGCTGGTCCTCGCGGCCTGCGTGGAGCCGGCGATGGTGGGCGTGTATGGCGTGGTGACCCAGTTCGGGAACACCGTGCGAGGGGGACGAGTGGCGCTCGATCCCGTCGTCCATGCGGTGGCGGCGGACATGGCGACGGCTCCCGACCGCCAGAAGGTCCGCACGGCGTTCGGCCTCGCCAGCGACATGGTGATGGCGACCCAGCTTCCGCTCGCCTTCGCCGCCATATGCTTCGCTCCGCTGGTGCTCCCGTGGTTCGGCGATGGCTTCGCGCGTGGAGAGCTTGCCGTCATCATCGCGTGTGTCGGCTGGACGGTGAATGGCTTCCTGGGGCTCGCGGGTCCGGTGGTCAGTGGATATGGAGGTAGCCGGGCCACGCTGCTGATTGGAGTCGTCACGCTGCTCGTGCTCGCGCTGGCGCTGGCGCTGCTCGTGCCGGCCCTCGGAATCGACGGCGCCGCGCTCGCCGTTGCCCTGGCGTTCGTGACCCAAGGCGTCCTGCAGTGTTTGGGAATGCGATACGTCGTCGGCAGCTGGGGGATCTCGGTCGCGAGGCTGCCTTTGCTCACCCGCGGCGGCGCGGCGGTGGCTGCCGCGTGTGTGACGCTCGTCATGATCGAACCCCACGAGCCGCAGTGGTGGACACGCAGCGTGGCCGTCGGGGTCTTCGCCGCGCTGTTCGTCCCGGCGGCGCTCCGCGTGTATCGCCGCCCGCACGAGGACCAAACGCCGGAGGTCAGCGCATGAAGGTCCTGGACGTGAACGAGTTCTTCGCGGACCGTGGGGGTGGGGTGCGCACCTACGTGCACCAGAAGCTCGCGGCGGGCCGGGCGCGAGGGGTCGAAGTCGTGGTGGTGGCGCCCGGTTCGGAGGACCGCGTGGAAGCGAGACTGGGCGGCAAGGTCATCTGGGTGAAGAGCCCGCCGCTGCCGCTAGACCCGCGATACCACCTGCTGGTCCGGGAGCGTGCCGTGCACGAGGTGGTGCGGGCCGAGAGACCGGATGTCATCGAAGGGTCCAGTCCATGGTCAGGTGGGTGGTTCGCAGCGCGCGCCCCTGGGTCGGCGCCGCGAGCCCTGGTCTTCCATCAGGACGCGGTAGCGGTCTACGGCCACAGCCTGTTCGACCGCTACGTGGGAGCGGCTCGCTTGGACCGCATCGCGCGCCCCTACTGGGGCTACCTGCGCGCTCTCTCGTCCCACTTCGATCGCACCATAGTTAGTGGCGCATGGCTGGCGGATCGACTGGCGCGCTTTGGGATCCGCGTACCGACCGCGGTCCCGTTCGGCGTCGACCGCGCCCGCTTCTCCGTCGCGCGCTCCTGCCCCATCAGGCGCGCGGCGTTGCTGTCCAGCTGCGGTCTCGGATCGCGTGCGACCCTGCTGGTTGCGGTGAGTCGCCTGCACCCCGAGAAACGTGTGGGGACGTTGATCGATGCCATCGCGAGGCTCGAGGGGTCCTCGGCATTCCCCTACGGGCTGGGGCTGGTGGTCGTGGGGGACGGTCCGCTGGCGAGCTACCTCCGCGCGCGCGCGCGCGCGTCGAGGCGGGTGCACTTCGCAGGCTTCTTCGCCGAGCCGAACGCGCTCCCCGAAGTGGTCGCTTGCGCCGACGCGTTCCTGCATGGCTCTTCCGCCGAGACGTACGGCCTGGTCGTGGGCGAGGCGATCGCGGCCGGCGTGCCGCTGATCGTGCCCAGCGTGGGGGGCGCTGCCGAGCTGGCCCGCGCGGAGTACGCGGAGGTGTACCGCGCTGGCGACCCTGCGGACTGCGCGGCCGCCATCGAGCGATTCGCTTACCGGGATCAAGCCGGGATGCGCGCCGCGGCATCCCACGCGGGTCGGACCATGGTGCTCGACGCGGAGCGCCACTTCGACGGCCTCTTCGCCACGTACAGCGGCATGGTCCGTGAAGCGCGGGAGTCCTGAGTGGCGGTGCGGGTAGCCCTCTTCGTTCATGGTCGCGGCCGGGGTCACGCGTCGCGCGCACGCGCCTGCCTCCCCGCGTTGCGTGCCGCTGGACTCGAGGTGTCCTGCTTCGTCGGGCGCGAGGTCGCGGGCATGCTCGACGACCTCGGCGAAGTCTGTCGCATCGACACGTGCGGCCCGGGGAAGCGGCTCCCCCAGCGCTTTGCCGCGCGCGTGCGCGAGGACATCTCGCGCCTGCGCCATGTGGATCCGGAGGTGGTCATCAGCGACGGTGACGGCCCCTCGATCCACGCCGCTCTCGCGCTCGGCATCCCGTCGGTGGCGGTGGGTCACGGCGTGCTCTACGCGACGTGCCACATCGAAGCGCCTCTTCCGCATCTCTCGCGCGCTCGCGAAGCGCTCAACGCTGCGAGCTCGACGTGGTGCGCTACCCGAAGGGTGGTGGTGCACTTCGCGCCCGCTCGGCCCTTTGCGCCCGGCACCAGCGTGGGGCGCCCTGACCTTCCGGCGGCTCTCACTGGCACCCCGAGCGACGACGGCTCGGTGCTGGCGTACTTCCGCGACGACGACGGCTACACATGGCTCGAGCACCTCGCAAGGAGTGGGGAACGTGTCGTGCTGTTCGGGAACCCCACGCGAGTCCCGGCGGGCGTCACGGTGCACCGCCCGGATCCCGAGTCCTTCGCCGAGCACCTCCTCCGCTGTCGCGGCGTGATCTCGTCGGCGGGCAACCACCTCCCCGCCGAGTGCGCACTGCTGGGCAAGCCACTGTTGGCCACGTTCGCACGGCATGATGCGGAGCACCGCATGAACGCTGCGTTGATCGAGTCGGCGCGGATTGGAGTCGCTGCGCCCGTCGAACGGGTCGTACCGGCCGCGATCGATCGCTTCCGGGCACTGGGGCACACCAGCACCCGTCGCAGCGCCATTCATGGCATGCGCCCGGCGTCGGCCATGGTGACCGAGGCCGTACTCGAACTCGTTCGCTAGCCGGCGCACCCCTCGAGCCTGCCACCATCCAAACGTGGCACGACGCTGTCACGCGATGGTGGCGAGAATGCGACCTTCGAGTGCGACGGTGCCAGCGTATGTACTCACGCGCCTTCTACGAGCGTCGGCAAGCAGCCAAAGAAGTTGCCGCCGAAGTTGTCCTCGACCTCCTGCTCCCGGTGCTCCCCCCAGTCCGAACGGCGGTCGACGTCGGCTGCGGCGTAGGGACGTGGCTCGCTGCGCTCGCATCGCGTGGCGTCGACGTGTCGGGATTCGATGGACCCTGGGTAGACGTGAAGCACCTGCGCATCGATCGCGCGCGGTTCCGGAGCGTGGACCTCGCCCAACCGCTCCCGCTCGTGAAGCGCTGTGACCTGGCGATCTGCCTCGAAGTCGCAGAGCACCTGCCCGAGAAGGTGGCCCCGACGGTCGTCGAGAACCTCACGCGGCTCTCCAACATCATCCTGTTCTCCGCCGCCATCCCCGGCCAGGGTGGCACGGGTCACGCCAACGAGCAGTGGCCGGACTACTGGGCCGCTCACTTCGAAGCGCGAGGATATGCGCTCGCGGATGTCGTGCGGGCGCCCATCTGGGACGACGAGCGGGTGCCCTACTGGTACCGCCAGAACACCTTCGTCTATGTCGCGCGGGGGGCTCTCGACCGTGTGTCGCCAGCCCTTCGGGACGCGGTGGAAGCGGGTCCTCGTCAGCCGCTGCGCGCGGTTCACCCTGCCCTCTTCGACGAGAAGCGGCACGGTCACGTCGGGGGGCTGGTGCATCGTCTCGGCCAGGTGGGGCGGGGCCTGGCACAGACGCTCGCCGCGCACCTCCCGCTCGCAACCTGAGCCGTCGCAGGAGACCGCAGGATGCGAGGCGCGGATGATGTGCCCACCGTCCGGACGCCAGCGTGTGTGGCCGCGCTGGTCGCGTGGGGCGCATGCGGCATCCTTTGGTGGCTGGTGGCCGCACGCCTGGAAGCCGGAGACACCGATGGCGTCCCGGGTTTGATCCGAGCCGCCGTGCGCGGCGGGGTCATCACACCCGCCGATGCGTGGGCCTCTGCGATGCGACGCGTCGCGTGCGCACTCGCCCTCATCTCCCTGCCGTGGGTCTTTCCGCAGCACTGGGCCCGGCGCCGAGAGCTCGCGGCAGCGCTCGTCGGGGAGAGCACACCCGAGACCGTGGCCTTCCTGCGCATCGTGGTCACCGCGGTCCTGCTCGGTGTGTCCTTGCGGAGTGACCGATCAGCGACACCGGGAGGCAGCCGAGTTCGGCCCGTGCGAGCCTGAGCGGGGGCTCGTCGCGTGTGCGGGGTTCAGGGCGAGGGGAGACGCAGCGGGCGTCATGTCCGCCACTCGAGCGAGCTACGTCGCGGTGGGTGCCGGAGTCGCTCGAAGGCCCAGGCAAAGGTAGGCCTGCACGGGCACCCCGATGGCGCGGCAGGTGGCCACGATGCCGAGGGGCGCAGGCGCGGTGGGCGCCTTCCGAGCTGCCCGCGAAGGCATGTTCGGGCAGTTTCGCGACGGTCTGGAGCGCGCTCCGTGGGCGAGTTGTCGTGGGCGTCCGGGTCGTCGATGAAGCGGAAGAGCGCGTCGCGGTGGTTCCTGTAGTAGCGCACCGCGGCCATGAGCGGCTCCGAGGGCAGGAGCACGGGCTCGACGGCGGCGAGCCAGACCTCGAAGTCGTTCGCGATGGGCCGGATGTAGCGCTGGCGATGCTCTCGTAGAGCTTCGCCAACCAGACCCAGCGCCTGCGCCTTGTCCTCTTCGCCGTAGATGGCCCCGATAAAGGCCCCGCCCTCTTTGGCCAGCCCCGGCTGGGTGGCTTCGGCGTCGCGAAACTTGCGGCGCCCGTGGGCGTTGCAGCCGGTCTCGATCACGCGCCCCGTCTCGAACACTGCGTTGAAGCGATGCTCGGCGTCCGCGGTGAGCTTGCCCACGAACGGCGCGAGCTTGGACACCACCGACTCGCTGCTCTTGTCGGCCTCGTACTGGAAGACCGCGAGATCCTCGTTGCGGTACAGCTCGATGTAGCCGTTGTGCGCGACCGGGAGCTTGGGCACGAGCACCTTGAGGCCCGTTCCGTCGGTGGCCATCCACGAGCCCGCGAGCAGCTGTCGCCAGTGATAGCCGTCCACGGGCGCGAGCAGATCCGCAGCCCGCTCGATGAACGACACCAGCGTGCCCATCGCCAGCGGAACACCGCGCTCGGCGAGGTCACGACGGGCGGTCAGGGGCGTCCGAACTTCGGGAACCACGCCAGCCACTCGCACGTGACCTTCGAGCGGTCGTAGGGCGCGGGCAGCGAGCGTGGTGTCGTGCGTCCACCGCAACTGCGGCAACGGCACGTGGTGCGGCGCACCAAGCGTCGACGCTGATGCTCCTTCACCACGTGGAGCTTCTCCTCCACCAGCTCCTCGGCCGCATCGAGCGCGGCGCTGCCGCAGTGCGCGCACGCGTCGGGGCGAAGCGCATGCTCCTCTGCCTCAAGGTGCGGCGGGACCTTCTTGCGGCCGGTGGGCTTCACCGGCGACTTGGCCTTTTCCTCCTCGTCAGGCTTCTCCGGGCGCCTGCATGTTCCTCGAACATGCCGGGTGTCGCCCTCCACCGTGGGCGGCGGCGCGGTGGCTTCGGCGCGGGGTCTTGCGCTGCTTGCGCTGGGCGATGGCCAGCAGCTCGGCCACGCGCTCGTTCAGCTTTGCGAGTTGGTCGATGAGCTGAGCGATCTGCTTTCGCTGCTCCGCGTTCTCTCGCTGAAGTGCGGCGACATCGACCACGGCGACAAGAGATCACGCCCGTGATCGACGTGCCGATCCCACCGACCGGGCGCGGCCCCGGCGCGCGGCGGTGAAGTCGATGCCGGCGAGCAGCGACGCGAACGCAGTTCCGTCGATCTGCACCTGCGTTTCCGCACCGTCGAGGGGTGGCACCTGAAAGCTGCCCGCCTCGAGCCGCTTCGCCAGAAGGCACCAGCCCGAGCCATCAAACCACAGCGCCTTCGCGATCCGTCGACGCTTGTTCATGAACAAGTACAGGTGCCCATCCACCGGGTCGAGACCGAGCCGACGCACCGCCCCCGCCAGCGAGTCGAACGAGCCGCGCATGTCGATGGGCTCCACCGCGACGAACACCCGCACGGTGGGAGGCAGGCTCAGCACGCGCGCAGCACCGTCACGATTCGGCGAAGCGTCTCGTCCTGGAAGCCGTCGCCGAACTCCACGCGAGCGCCGTTCACCTCGAGCACGTAGTGCCGCGCCGGTGGGCGCCGTGACCGGCCGAGGGGTGGGCACCAGCTCCACGAGGCCGCTGCGCGCGAGCCTCACCTGTGCCTTGGCAGGTGGAGCCTTGGCGGCCTTCGCCTCGCGCCTGCCCAGGTTCACGCGCCACGCGTTCAGCGAGCGTCCATCGATGCCGTGCTCGCGAGCCCACTCGGCGAGCGGCCGCCCCGAAGCCACCACCGCTCGCAGACACCTCCGAGCCTCGAGCTCCTCTTCGATCCTTCGCGCCTTCGCCACACATCACCTCCGGGAAAACCCAAAGGCTGCGCGGCACCCACGCGGCCGTCATCCCGGTGTCGCTGATGGCTCACTTCGCGGAAGACCTATCCAGCATCGCGCTGCTGCCGGAGTCGTCGCTTCGCCCCAAAGGAGTGCTCCTGCTGCTGGACGCCGTCCCGGCTTTTCACGCCTTCTCGCGCGACGGGAGCGCGCTCCGTGCCTTCGCGTGGCTGACGCGCGGGCTGCTGGGCCTCGCGCTCGTGGGCTACCGAGGGCGGGCCACGGTGCCGGCTGCGGCGATGATGATGATGGTCTTCGGCGGACTGCTGCGTGGCTACGCCAACTCCTTCCACGCAGGCCTCTTACCAGTCTGGCTGCTGCTGGTCCTCTCGTTCTTCCCGACCACCGACACTTGGTCGCTCGATGCCTGGCGTTCGCGTTCCACTCCCGCACACCACCTTCGAGGGCGAGGCGCGCTCTACGGCTGGGCCCGCTACACATTCTGGAGCGTGCTCTCGCTCGCGTACTTCGCTGCGGGCACGAGCAAGCTCTTCAACGGAGGGCCACTGTGGTGGGAACCGAACAACATGCGCGTGATCCTCGCAATGGACGGTCTGAATCCCATGGAGCTCCCGTTCCGCTTGGGACTACCCTTCGCGACCGGCCCCGCCTGGCCGCTCGCGCTCCTCGGGCTCTCCGCTCTTTCCGTCGAGCTCGGGATGATCAGCATGCTCTTTTCACAGCGCCTGCGCTGGGTCATGCCGGCTGCGATGCTCGCCACCCATGTCGGCATCGCGCTGCTCCAGAACGTGCTCTTCGCCGACCTGATCGTGCTGCTCGCAGCGTTCTATGCGCAGCGCTGGACGGACCGGTGCTCCGCCAGCCAGAGCGTCTACCTCGAGCAGCGCAACCCGATCTCGCGGTCGACCTCGGCCGAGCGCGACGCTGCGCATTCGAGAGGCTCCCGTGTCTTCGCGGCGTTCGCGTGCACCTTCATCGTCGCCAACCTCGTGGGGATCGAGCTCTATCCACTCACCGGCATGCAGATGTACTCGCGCAGAAACCACGATGGCGTCGTGCGCTATCACCGCATCGTGGCGATCGACGCCCTGGGCCATGAGAAAGCTGCGCATCCGGAGCACTGGGTCGGGGCGCTCCGCGATTCCCGCTACCGCTTTCACCTGCACCGCTGCTTCGACGACGGTGACCCAAGACCGTGCCGCGACTTCCTGAGCGGCTTCGCGCAATTCCTCGCGGCGTCTCCGGCTCACGACGACGTCGTAGCGCTAGAAGCCCAAGAGTGGCGCTGGTCCATTCGTGACCACCCCTCGGATCCGGGTCACGGAGCCATCCACGCGCGCGTCAGCGTCGCTGTGGAGTGAGCGGCGCTCAGGCTTCGCCGATGGTGTGCACGTTGCTCGCTACGTCGAACATGCCGCGGCGCTTGGCAGCGGCCAGCACGCGCAGCGCCTCGCGGTAGCCGCGCGTCATCAACACCTTGGCGTTGGCCCGCGAGGTGAACGAGAAGCGCCCGAGGTCGGCCGACACGTTCAGCACGGTGACGTGCGGATACAGGCGGTTGATCAGATCGATGCCGCGCTTCTCTTTCTCGCTGATGACGATGTTGACCGCCTGGCGCCCGATGGCGAGGCCGCCAGAGTGAACCAGCGAGCGCTGCCCCGGCCGGATGACGTGCGGGCGGTAGACGTTGGAGATGATGACCACGTCGGCGCCGGCTTCCACGGCGAGGTCGATGCTGAGCGTACGCACCAGCTCGCCATCCATGTAGTAGCGGTCGCCGATGCGGTAGGGCCGGAAGAGGAGCGGCACGCACGACGACGCAGCCACGGCCTGGCTGATGGGCACGTCGTCGCGGTAGCCGCGCCCGAACACCACGCGGCCGCGGCCGTCGATGTCCGACGCCGTGACGAACACGTCCTTGTTCAGCGCGCGGAAGTCGTTCTGCGGCAGCTTCTCGGCCAGGAAGCGCTCGAAGCGGTCGATGGAGAGCAGGCCGCTGGTCAGATAGCCCGGCTGGCTGAGCTGCTCGAGGTTGGGCGCGCCCAGGAAGTAGCGCCCGCGCATGGGGTTGGTCTCGGCACCAGTGCCCTTGTAGAAAGGGCGCACCCAGTCGGCCAGCTGGGACGCCGTGAAGCCTTGAGAGAAGAACGCCGAGGCGATAGCCCCCGCGGACGCACCCACGTAGATGTCGGGCTCGAGCGCCAGCTCTTCCATCGCCTTGAGGACGCCCAAGTGAGCCACTCCCTTGGTGGCGCCTCCAGATCCAACGAAAGCGATGCGCGGTTTACCCATGAGGGGATGGTTTCGCGCCCGGAGCGGCGGGTCAAGTGCAGGGTGCGGGAGAGACGCTGGTTCAGCTCGTTCTCGCTCGCCGGGGCGCGTGAGGGGACTCGCGACACCACGGTGTCACGCGACGGTGGCCGGACTGCGACGTCACGGTGCGATGGTCGTGCCGTATGTACTCAACAGCTTGCCACGAGTGTCCCGTTCGCTCGACCGTCGACTTCCCGCGAGCAGCGCTGGAACGTGTCCCTCTCTCCCCAAAGGCCACCGTCGGGGGCGGCTGCAATCGGCGCCTGACGAACGGGGAGCCATGAAGGTCTGCGTCGTTGGATCGGGTTACGTGGGGTTGGTCACCGGGGCCTGCCTCGCTGAGGCCGGGAATACAGTCCTGTCCGTCGACAAGGACCAGGAAAAGGTGGACGCGCTGCTGCGTGGCGAGGTCCCCATCTACGAGCCCGGCCTGGGTAGCCTGATCGCGCAAAACATCGCGGCGGGCCGACTTCGATTCAGCACCGACATCGGCAGCGCGGTCGGCGAGGCCGACCTCGTGTTCCTGACCGTGGGCACGCCCGGGCGTCGCGATGGCGGCGCGGACTTGCGCGCGGTGGACGCCGTCGCCGCGTCGGTGGCTGAGCGCGTAACGCACCCGACCGTGTTGGTGCTCAAGAGTACGGTGCCCGTCGGGACGAATGAGCGGGTGCAGAAGATCGTGGCGAGCGCCGCGTTCCCCGTTCACGTGGTCAGCAACCCCGAGTTCCTCAAGGAAGGCGCTGCGATCAAGGACTTCTTACACCCCGAGAGAATCGTCTGCGGTTATGGGGGGAACGACGAGCGCGTCCGCCCCTTGATGGAGCGCCTCTATCACCCTTACTGCCTCTCCGGCAGCCGCTTGATGTGGATGTCACCCGCAAGCGCCGAGCTCACGAAGTACGTGTCCAACACCATGCTGGCCATGCGCATCTCCTTCATGAACGAAGTGGCACTGCTGGCTGAGAAGGCGGGCGCGAACATCCACGACGTGCGTCACGCGGTCGGGGCTGACAGCCGCATCGGAGACAAGTTCCTACACGCTGGTGCGGGCTACGGCGGGTCTTGTTTCCCGAAGGACGTGCTGGCGCTCGCCACAGCAGGGCGCGACTTCGGCGTCCCCATGGAGCTCTCAGAGGCCACGCATCGCGTGAATGAGCGGCAGAAGTCCGTGATCGTGGCGAAGCTCAAGTCGCGCTTCGGCGGAACACTCCGTGGCAAGCGCATTGCGGTTTGGGGCATCGCGTTCAAGCCGGACACAGACGACATCCGTGAGGCGCCGGCGCTGACTACCATCGACGTGCTCCTCAGTGAGGGCGCGTCCGTCGTGGCGCACGACCCCAAGGCGATGCAAGAGTTCCGCAGGCACCACGACGTCACGCTCGACTTGGTGAGCGACCCGTACGACGCCCTCGACGGGGCCGACGCGCTGGTGCTGCACACGGAGTGGCGCATCTACCAGAATCCAGACTTCGCACAGATGAAGCGACGCATGCGCCAGGCCTTTCTCATCGATGGGCGCAACGTCTGGTCCAGCTACCAACTCGAGGAGCAAGGCTTCGAGTACGACGGGATTGGCGTTCGAGCGACGCGGTGACTCGTTCAGCCGGGGCCTGGAAGCGGCATGAGGGCGCGGCCGCCGGCGAGGCCACGCCAAATCGCCTTTCCGGCGGCGTCGAAGCGCCGTACAGCGTCCACGAAGCGGGCGCGCGCCTCGCAGTCCACCCACTCGCGCGGAAGCCAGGGATCGAACACCACTTGACGGATCGCCGCGCCGCCCAGGAGGTAGGCTTCCCGGGCGGCTACGTCGTGCTCGAGTTCCGAGCTCCGAGCCAGCCACGCTTCCAGCTGCGTGCGCTGCTCCACGTACGCGCGGCTCAGCGCCGCCCCGTCCCACAGCCACGCTATCTGGGCCTGGCGCTCGTCGTCGAATGCGTCCGCGCCAAAGACTGCGGCTTCGGAGTCGAGCCCCACCGTCATCAGGCGCTGCCGCAGGTCGGGCACGCCCCCGCGCAGGTTGTCCGGTCGCACGAAGAGCCCGCGCTCGAGCTCTCGTAGCCCGAGGAGATGCAGAGCACGCTCGCGGCCCTCCACGGCTGTGCGGTCGCGACGCGAGAGGTTGCCCGTGTGCACCAGC
Organism: Sandaracinaceae bacterium; assembly: GCA_016706685.1. Lineage (NCBI taxonomy): Bacteria > Pseudomonadati > Myxococcota > Polyangiales > Sandaracinaceae > Sandaracinaceae bacterium. Next base: position 138,803 of record JADJJE010000001.1, read on the forward strand.
ACGTAGCGGCCCGCCCACGTCGAGACGCGTCGCTCGGCCGTACGCCACTCCGAGACCGCGAGGTTCAGCCCCTCCGCGTTGGGGCCGATCACATAGGCCCCGCGACCGCTCGCCCGAATGAGGCCGTCGGCGGACAGCCGAACCAGTGTGACCCGCACGTTGTTCTCCGTGATGTCGAACAGCGCGCAGGCCGTGATGGCGTCGCGCACGTTCAGCGGTGCGCCATCGGTGGCCAGCAGGAGCCCGAGGATCAGCTTCCTGGCATTGGGGCCCTTGGGCTTCATCCGTCGCTCAGTGCATGGGCAGCGACGCTGCCGCGCCGTCTTGCGACGCTCGGTGCGTCACGGCCGGGTCCGCGCGCTCGAGGATGGCCCGCACGTCGGTGCCCTTGGGCAGCGCGCCGTAGTTGTGGTGGCCCTGGCCCGCGAGCCGCGACGCGCAGAACGCCTCGCTGACAGCCACGGGCGCGTGCCGCACCAGCAGCGACGCCTGGAACGCGAGCGCCAGCTGGTCCACCAGGTGCCGTGACTGGAACTGGATGTCGGCCACGTCGCGGAAGTCGAGCCCCCCAAAGTGGCCCTTCAGCGCGCACACGTAGGCGTCGAGATGTGAGTTGCCACCGGACGCCAGGTCCACCTCGTGCAGGAAGGCGCGCACCACCTCGGGGTTCTTGCCGATGGCGCGCAGCACGTCCAGGCACTGCACGTTGCCGCTGCCCTCCCAGATGGGGTTGATCACGGACTCACGGTAGAGCCGCGGGTAGATGGAGTTCTCCATGACGCCGCTGCCGCCGATGCACTCCATGACCTCGTAGGTGTGCTGCGGGGTGCGCTTGCAGATCCAGTACTTGCCCACCGCGATGGCAAGGCGCTGTAGGTGCCCCTCGTGGGCGTCGCTGTCACGTGCGTCCAGCGCCCGCGCCATGCGCATGCCGAAGGCGATGGCCCCCTCGTACTCGAGCGCCAAATCGGCGAGCACGTTCTGCATGAGCGGCTGATCGCGCAGCCGCGCCCCAAAGGCCGCCCGCTGGTTGCAGTGGTGGATGGCGTTCGCCAGGCCCACCCGCATGAGCGCGGCCGAGCCGACCATGCAGTCGAAGCGCGTGAGCCCCACCATCTCGATGATGGTGGGCACGCCGCGCCCTTCGTTGCCGATGAGCCAGCCCTGGGCGCCGCGCAGCTCCACCTCGCTCGACGCGTTGGAGCGGTTGGCCATCTTGTCCTTCAGCCGGATGACGTTGAGCGCGTTCTTGCTCCCGTCCGGCAAGAAGCGCGGCACCAGGAAGCACGACGGCCCCGCTGCGGTCTGGGCCAGGATCAGGAACACGTCGCACATGGGCGCCGAGAGGAACCACTTGTGCCCCACCAGCGAGTAGAGCTCGCCCGGCCCTGCGGCGCTCACGGGGGTGGCCTGCGTGCTGTTGGAGCGCACGTCCGAGCCGCCCTGCTTCTCGGTCATGCCCATGCCCACGGTGACCGCGCGCTTCTCGCTGGCCGGCACGTTGCGTGGGTCGTACTCACGCGAGAGGATCTTGGGCTCCCACACGGCGGCCAGCTCGGGCTGCTGGCGAATGCTGGGGATGGACGCGAACGTCATGGTCACTGGGCAGCCGTGCCCAGCCTCCACCTGCCCCTGCATGGCCGACTTCGCCGCGCGCACCACGTGGGCCCCTGGCCGCGGATCCGTCCACGGCGTGGCGTGCAGGCCTTCGCGCAGCGACGTCTCCATGAGGCGGTGATACGCGTCGTGGTAGCGCACCACGTCCACGCGCCGACCGAAGCGGTCGTGGGTGTCCAGCTCGGGGGTGTACTTGTTGGCCAGGTGGCCAAGCTCCAGGTACGAGGCCCGCCCCGTCAGCTCGCCGAACGCCTCGATGCTGGCAGCGCCCCATGCACCGCCTTCGCGGGCGGTGGCCTCCATGAGCGGCTGGTCCGCCGTGAAGAGGTTGTAGTCCACCAGGTCGCTCGCGACGTTGGTGACGGCGTGCGTTTCGCCGAGGTCGTGGGGCGGACTGGGGGGCTGGGTGGTGGCCATGAGGCCAACATTACACAAAGCGCTTCAGTGCGGCAACAGCGTAACGTTTCGTGTGCGACCAGGCCGGGCCTCGATCGTTGTCGTTGTCGTGATCGTCTATCGACTCATCACAAGTTCGTCGGGGCAGTCCGAGGCCGAGTGGATTCTGCAGGTTCCGTTCTGGGCCTTAGTTCCAGCCCGCGAAAGCCGGGCAGCGGGCCTGGGCCTCCGGGGCAAGTCCTCCCTCCGAGGGGGGCCAGCTTGGGTGGACTAGAGGAGCCGAGGTGGCTGGCTGTGGAGGGTTTGGGGCCTGTCGAGGCCTCGAAGGCCTCATGGTTGGTCGTGACTTGCCAACCCACCCGCCTTGGAACGACTAATCGATGAGTAAGCAGCTCGGATCTCGCCCAGAATGATCTCGAGGCTCAACACTTTACCCGCTTCCGAGGCTGAGTCCTCCCTGGAGGGAGGACTTGTCCCCGAAGCCAGGCGAAGGTCCCCGCCCCGGCTTTCAGCCGGGGCGCCCAGGGTGCCTGATACAGCCGCTTCCGCCCAGGAGTCGGCCAGGGTCCTTGGGCCGGCTCCGGTGACCATGGGCCGAACTTGTGATGAGTCGTTAGTCGTGATCGTTGACGGCGACGGCGACGGCGACGCCCTTCCGCAGTGCGAGCGCGCGCTAACGCACGATCAGAGGTACTTTCGTCGCCGTCGCCGTCGCCGTCGCCGTCGCCGACAACGCCCACGTGGAAAGCGCGCCACCGCAGCCCCCCCCGCTGCCGAAGCGCCCGGCCTCAGTTCCCGCGGCCGCGGACCACGTTCTGGCGGGCCTCGCGCAGCATCGGGCGGGCCTCGTGGGCCAGGCTGGAGCGGGGCCAGCGGCGGATCAGCGTGAGGTAGCCCTCGATGGCGTTGTCGAGGTCACCCAGCTCTTCGGCGCACAGCGCGGCCAGGAACACGGCGTCGTCCTGGAGCTCCGGCGAGGTGGTCTGCTCCGCCACCGTGCGGGCGTGGATGATGGCCTCGGCCTGCCGCCCGAGGCGGCGCAGGGCGCGCGCCAGCTCGTACTTCATGGCCGGCACGTGGGGGGCGTCCTCCTTCAGGCGGATGGCCTCCTCCAGCTTGTCGGCGGCCTCGGCGTAGCGGCCGGTCCGCACCAGGTCGAGGCCCACCTGATAGGCCTCGATGCTGAGATCCAGGCGGAAGCGCTCGTAGAAGTCGCGGAAGAACTGCGCCTCGGCCCGCGAGATGTGCGTGTCCTCGGCGATGGTGTCGTAGCGCGTGACCACCTCGCGGCGCTTCTCCTGCCGGATCAGGTCGTAGAAGCGGGCCGCGCGGGCCTCGGCGGCGCTGCGGTCGTCGGCTCGCTGACGCTCCTCCAAGAGCGCGCGGCGCAGGTCCGTGTTGCGCGACTCGAGCGCGAGCTTCTCGGACTCGATGGCGGCGATGGTGGCGTCGGACGCCAGCTTGAGGCCGCCGAACGAGAGGGCCGCGAACAGCGCGTAGGCCACGGCCCCGTTCCAGTTGAAGCGACGCTCGTACCCGGCCTGCCGCTTGGCGATGGACTTGATGTCCGCGCCCAGCGAATTGACGAGGTTGTTCGTCTTGATGGTGAGACCACGAGACTCGATGATCTCTTTCTTGATCTCACGGATCTCCTCGTCGGTCTCGCGCACAGCCCGGGAGTAGCCCCGTTGCGCCGGGCAGGCAAGCCCCACGTCGGGCAGAAGTCGAGCACGCGGCCGCAAACCTATGACATACTGCGCCGCATCCCTTGACGACCCATGACCCGGCGCGTAAAGCGCCGCCCCGGAGGTTCCATGCGTAAGCTTTCCCGTACCCTCAGCGTCCTCACCCTCCTGGCCACCTTGCTGCTCGCGGCATGTGGCGGCCCCACGGTCTACGCCCTCGTCGGCACCCCCCGCTCGATTGGCACCGATGGCCGCGTCGAAGTGGAAGAGTCCGAGGGCGGCAACTACCTGGTGCAAGTGCAGGTCAACCACCTGCCCCCCCCCGCGCGCCTCGCCGAGGGTCTGACCACCTACGTGGTGTGGTTCATCCGTGATGGCGTTGCCCCCACGCTGGCGGGCTCGCTCAATTTCAACGAAGAGGAACGGAATGGCTCCATGCTGGCGACCACTCCGTACTCGCAGTTCCGCGTCCGCGTGACGGCCGAAGAGACTCGGGACGTAGCGTCTCCCAGTGAGTACATCGTCGCCGATCAGCTCGTGCAGGAGTAGTTTCATTGGGTGACACAAGCGAACTCAAGAAGGGCTTCAAGCTCATCAAAGACGACCAGCCGTGGCTCGTGGCGGACTGTCAGTTCGTCAAGCCGGGCAAGGGTCAGGCGTTCTTCCGAACGCGCCTGAAGAACATGATCACCGGGCGCGTGGTGGACCACACCTACAAGTCCGGCGAGAAGATCGACAAGGCCGACACGGAAGAGCGCACCTACCAGTACCTCTACCCCGAGAACGATGATCGCGTGTTCATGGACACCGAGTCGTACGAGCAGATCCATCTCTCGAACGAGCAGCTCGGTGAGTCCGCGGGCTACCTGCTGGACGGCACCAACGTCGACGTCATGTTCTTCAACGGCAAGCCCATCGGGGTGACGCCGCCCACCTTCGTGAACCTCAAGGTCACGGAGACCGAGCCCGGCTTCAAGGGCGACACCAGCAGCAACACCACGAAGCCGGCCACGTGCGAGACGGGGCTGATTGTGGCTGTGCCGCTCTTCGTCGTCGAAGGCGACGTGCTGAAGATCGACACGCGCACCGGCGAGTACGTCGAGCGCGTGAAGTCCTGACACGAGCGGCCAGCGAGCCGACCGTGAGCCCCCTCGCACCGCCCCGGGATGCCATCGAGTCCATACGCCGCTTGCCGGCGATGACCACGGTGACGTTCACGGGGCGCGTCGCTTCCGTCTTGGACGACGCGCTCTTGCTGCAGGACGCGAGCGCGACGGTGTGGGTGGACACGTCGGAGCGCGCGACCCCGCCACTGGGTGCGTGGGTGGAGCTCGAGGGGATCTGGGACGGCAGCCGCGTGCGGGACGCGCTGGTGACCACGCTCAACGCGCCCACTCGGCCGTTCCCCGCAACAGCGGGTGACTGGCGCTGGCTCACGGACCAAGGCGGCCGGCGCATGCGCAACGTGCAGGCGCGCGCGCTGTTGATGCGGGCCGTGCGCGGCTACTTCCAAGGGCAGGACTTCGTGGAGGTGGAGACCCCGGTGGCGGTACCGAGCCCCGGTCTCGACACGCACCTCTCCGCGTTCGGCGTGGACGGTGCGCGCGTGCCGCGCTGGCTCATCACCAGCCCCGAGTACCAGATGAAGCGGCTGCTGGCGGGGGGCCTGCCGCGCATCTACCAGACGTGCCGCTGCTTCCGGCGCGACGAAGCGGGCGCGCTGCACCAGCCCGAGTTCAGCATGCTGGAGTGGTACCGCGGGTGCGCAGGCGCCGAAGACGTGATGGCCGACACGGAGCAGTTGGTGGCCCACGTGGCACGCGCGCTGCGCCGAGACGAGAGCGAGCCGCTGGTCGTGGCCGGGCGAACGGGCCCCATCGACCTGACCCCGCCGTGGCCGCGCCTGCGCATCGCCGAGGCGTTCCAGCGCTATGCGGGCGTGGACGCGCACACGCTGCTGACCGACGAGGCGCGCTTCTTCCAGGTGTATGCCGAGCAGGTGGAGCCCCACCTCGGGCGCGACAAGCCGGTGTTCTTGACGCACTGGCCGGCCAGCATGGCGTCCTTGGCGCGGCTGTTCGACGACGACCCGGCGCACGCCGAACGCTTCGAGGTCATCGTGGATGGCGTGGAGCTGTGCAACGGGTTCGGCGAGCTGATTGACGCGAGCGAGCAAGAGCGGCGGCTCCGGCGCGACCAGGACACCCGACGAGAGCTGGGGTTGCCGGTCTACCCGCTGGACGAGCGCTTCCTGGACGCGCTGCGTGAGGGGCTGCCTCCGTCCGGTGGCAACGCGCTCGGGCTCGACCGGCTGTTGATGTTGCTGCTGGGCGAGACGCACATCGACGACGTGTGCGCCATCCCGCACGACCGCCTCTGACGGCGGCTCAGCGGTACGTGGGAGGCGGAGGAACCGAGCCAGAAGCGTCGGGGGGAGGCAGGGCTGCCCCCGGGTCCGCAGGGACCGCAGCTGGAGCCGGCAGCGTGGCCGCTGCGTTGGCGCGCGCCACAGCGTGCTGAGCGGCGAGGGCCTGAGCGCGCTCTTCGTCGGCGTCGAGCGCGCCGCGCGCGTCACGGTAGGCCACGCGCTGCGGGTCCAGCTCGATGGCGGCGTCCAGCGGCGCGCGCGCCGCCGCATAGTGGCGCGTGATGTCCTCCATGGTGGTGGGGTCGAAGCGCCGCGCCACGCTGAGGTCATAGAGCGCCCGCGCGCGGGTCTCGGCGTCCATGGCGTGCAGCTCGGGGCTGCGCACGGCCTCCTCCAAGAGCACGCGGCCCGCACGCCACTCCCCCGCGCGCAGGTGCACGATGGCCTGCTCCACACGCGGGTCGGGCACGCTCAACAGCCGCACGCGCACGCGCTCGGTGCGCTGATCCAGGTACGGCAGGAGCGTGTCCATGACGCGGTCGATCAGCGCGGCGCTGAGGCGACGACCACCGCCGGTCAGCTCGGCCGCCTCCTGCACGCTGTGAATGACGCGCCCGCTGCGGATGTCCCGCACCGCCATGGTGACCGTCAGCGAGACCACCGCTTCGTCCACGTAGTCGGTGCGCATGCGCGACACGCAGCGCCCGAACGAGCAGTCTTGGTAGTTGATGGTGCGCGGCACGGTCTGCACCCGCACCGACGACAGGGACGACAGGTCCACGACGGCGGTGCCGGGCTCGAGTGTCCCCGCCGCGATCAGCTGGTCCACGTTCTCCCGCGGCATGCGGCGAGCATCCACAGCGGGCGAGCTGCCCACGGGGCTCCGCAAGTGCATCTCCACACGCGCGGCCACGTCGGCGCCAGCCGGCTCGGGTCCGAACGCCACCAGCACCACCGGGTAGACGCGCAGCGGCATGGCCGCGGGATACGACACCACTGCGCTCACGCTCGAGCGCCCGCAGCCCGAGGCCAGCAGCGCAGCGATCAAGAGCCCAGCGACGCGTGACATCACACGCCTATCCTACCTGCTGCTTCGCGCGCTGCCACAGCGCGTCCAGCTCGGCCGGGTCGCGCTCGCGCAGCCCACGCCCCTCTTCGCGAGCCTGCTCCTCCGCAAACGAGAAGCGCGCGCTGAAGCGGTCGAGCGTGCCGCGCAGGGCGGCCTCGGGGTCCAGTGACTCCTTGCGCGCGAAGCTGGCCAGCGCGAAGAGCACGTCGCCCAGCTCGCGCTCCATGGCCGCGCGGTCTCCGCTCTCGGCTGCGGCGTCCAGCTCGCGCAGCTCCTCGTCGACCTTCGCGCGGGCCCCGGCCGCGTCGGGCCAGTCGTACCCCACGGCCGACGCTTTCTCGCCCACGCGTACTGCGCGCAAGAGCGCTGGCATGGCTCGCGGCACACCGTCGAGGGCCCCCTTGGGGCGCGCCTCACCCTTCCCCGCCGCCAGCTTCTCCTGCGCCTTGATGGCCTCCCAGCGCCCCACGGTGCCCTCGGCGGTGTCCATCTGCTCGGCGCCGAAGACCCACGGGTGACGGCGCACCATCTTGTCGGAGATGGCGGTGACCACGTCGCCCGGCCCGAACCAGCCCTTGGCTCGCGCGATCTCGGCCTGGAACACGACCTGCAGCAAGAGGTCGCCCAGCTCCTCGCACAGGGCGCGTGGGTCACCGTGGTCGATGGCCTCCACCACCTCGTAGGCCTCCTCGATCACGTACGGGCGCAGCGACTCGAGCGTCTGCTCGCGGTCCCAGGGGCACCCCTCGGGGGACAGCAGGCGCTGCATGATGGCCACGAGCTCGGGGAGGTTCTCGCCGCGGGGGGCAGGTGAATCGACCATGGCGGACTCTAGCCCAGCACGTGCCGGTTGCCGCTGGTACCCTCAATGGCAACCAAAATGAGCAGGCAGACAGACCAGGTGGCGCACCCCCGCGTGGGCCGCGCCGAGGCACGTTGGGGACATGCCATCGAGCTGGACCCCGCTCCCGATGCGCAGCCGCTCTACGTGCAGATCGCCGAGGCCGTGACGGCCGACGTGCGGCGCGGGGTGCTGCGCCCGGGTGACGCGCTGCCCGGCAGCCGCAGCCTGGCGCTGGCCCTCGGCGTCCACCGCAACACCATCCTGGCGGCGTTTCGAGAGCTCGAAAAGCAGGGATTCCTGAGCACCGAGGCGGCGCGTGGGACACGCATCTCGGAGTCGCTCCCGGACCTTCCCCTCGAGCCCACTTCGCACACGCGTGGCGCGGCGGCGTTCCCGGTACCGCGCGCGCCGACGTTCCGCGTGATGGCCACCCCCGTGGGCCACTACACGCTGCTGGGTGGCATCCCGGACCTGCGACAGGTGCCCACCACGGCGCTCGCACGGGCATACCGGCGCGCGCTGCGGCGCCCTGCCGTGTTGGGCTACGGCGACCCAGCCGGCTCGCGCGCGCTGCGCGTGGGCCTCGCCGCCATGCTGGCGCGGACCCGCGGCCTGGCGCTGACCGAAGACGACGTGGTGGTCACGCGCGGGAGCCAGATGGCGCTCGACCTGATCGCCCGCTCGCTGCTGCGGCCGGGGGACATCGTGGCCGTGGAGGGGCTCGGCTATCGACCGGCGTGGGAGGCCCTGCGCGCCGCGGGCGCGCGCGTGGTGTCCGTGCCGGTGGACAACGACGGACTGGTCGTGGAGCGTCTCGAGGCGCTGGCCGAGAGGCTGCCGCTGCGCGCCGTGTACCTGACGCCGCACCACCAGTACCCCACCACCACCGTGCTCCCCGCGCCGCGCCGCCTGGCGCTCTTGGCGCTGGCCCGCAAGCAGCGCTTCGCCGTGATCGAAGACGACTTCGACCACGAGTTCCACTACGAAGGCCGCCCCATCCTCCCGCTCGCCGCGCGGGCCCCCGAGAGCGTGGTGTACATCGGCACGTTCTCGAAGGTGCTGGCGCCGGGGCTGCGCGTGGGCTGGGTGGTGGCGCCCTCCCCGCTGCGCGAGGCCATCGTGGCGCGCCGCAGCGTGCTCGACCGCCAAGGCGACCTGGCGCTCGAGGAGGCCGTGGCCGAGCTGCTGGAGGACGGCGAGATCACGCGCCACATCCTGCGCATGCGGGGCGTCTACGAGGAGCGCCGCGACGTGATGGTGCGGCTGCTGACCGAGGCGTTCGGCGACACGCTCCACTTCCGCATGCCCCGCGGGGGGATGGCCCTGTGGGCGCGCGTCACCGGCACGGACGTGGACGAGTGGGCGGCTGCGGCGGCGGCCAAGAAGGTGCTGGTGCAGCCCGCCAAGCTCTTCACGTTCGACCGCCGCGCCCGCCCTTTCTTGCGCTTGGGCTACGGCGCCCATGACCCGCAGGAGCTGGGGCGGGCCGTGGCGTTGCTCGCGGCAGCGCGCCCCAGATAGCGGGATCAGCCGCGCGGCTTGGCGTCGCCGGCCGGCGCACCGCAGTGCGGACAGGTCTGCAGCTCCTTCGCGAAGGGTGCCGCGCAATAGGCACAGAACACCCGGCCGGCCACCGTCTGCTCGTTGATGCGTCGCAGCCCGGGGTAGAGCATCTCGAGCTCCGCGGTGCTCATGCGGTCGTTCTCGTCGGCTGGAGACCAGATCACCTCCAGCACCGCGATGCTGTTCCCGTCCAGCGCGATGACCTGATCCAGCAGGTGTCGCACCTCGTTGGCGTTCGTGACGTCGGCCACGTCGATGAGCTCGCGGTGCGCGGCGATTAGCAGCGTCACCACCACCACCCCCTCGCCTTCCTCGCGGCTCACGCGCTGCTCGGGCCCGGCGGTCACCCGCGTGCTGCCGTCGGCGTTGCGGATGAGTTCGTAGCGGAACTTGCTACGCGCGTCGGCGGCCGCGGCTCGAAACACCCGCTCGGCGTCCCGGGGCGCGGCCGGAAGCGCGTTGAGAACAGAGCCATACAGCCACGAGAGCTCTTCGCGGCGCAGCGCCAGCGCCGTCTCACGGGCCATGCGCGCCAGGCCGTCCGGCGTGCTGGTGTCGCCCGTCTTGGCCAGCTGCTCGAGCTGACCCTGGATGTGCTTTCGTGCGCGCCAGTCGATGGCCAGCATGAGGCCGGAGACGTCGATGCCACCCGTGACCGGGAGCGTGCCGCGCACTTGGTCGCCGTGCCTGAAGCGCGAGATGAGCAGCACCACCGCGATGAGCATGAACAAGAAGAAGCAGCAGAACAGCGAGGAGCAGCCGTCACCGCTGCCGCCCTGATAGTTCCCGTCGTAGCCCCCGCCTTGGTACCCCCCCTGGTAGCCGCCGCCGTAGTCGCCGCCGCCGCTGGGTTGGTAGGACGGAGAAGGCGTGTAGCCACCGCCACCGCCGCCACCACCACCGCCCTCGAAGCTGCCGCCGCCGAAGCTGCCTCCCGAGCTCTGTGCATCCACGCCGCTGGCGGGCAACACCAGCGTCAGGGCGAAGAGCAGCGGGAGCCAAGCGCCCAGCGGGCCGCGACATGCGCAGGGGGTGTGCCGGTCGGACATCGCGCACAGGCTCCCACAAGTGGCGCATCGCGGGAAGTTGCCTGCACCGTTGACCGTCGCCCCCCCTGACGACGTCAGGACGGATCCGGCTCGGTCGGCGAGGCCGCTGCGGGGCGCGCGGCCGCCTTCCGCTTCTGCGCGCGGCGCTCCAGCCACAGCAGCGTTGCGGGGATGGTCAGCACGGCGGCCGAGATGCAGGCCACCTCGCTGATGCCACCGGCGTCGCCAAAGGACTGGATGGCCTGGTTCCGCGACGAGTGAAGTGTGATGTAGCCGAGGATGGTGGTGATGGAGCACAGGATGACCGCGCCACCCGTCTCCGCGACCGCCGCTCGGACGGCCTCGGGGTTGCCTTCCGCCTCTTCCTGGACGTAGCGACGCACCACGTTGACCGCGTACTCCACCCCCAGGCCGAAGGCGATGGGAATGGCAATGAAGTTGAGGAAATTGATCTTCAGGCCCAGCACTGCCATGGACGCGCCCATGACGCTGATGCCCAGAAGCAGGCCGCCGAGCGTCACCAGCCGGTCGCGCCAGCGCCGGAACGAGAACGAGACCAGCAGTACGGTGAGCGCGAACGAGAGCGCGATGGTGCGCGGCGCGTCCTCGACGATGGAGTCCACCAGGTCGGCGAAAACCGTGGCCTCACCCGCCAGTGGTGGGCGGCTTCCGTCGGGCAGGCGGATTTCACGGATGTCGCGCGCCCAGCGGGTGAGGTAGCGACCATCCCAGATGCTGACGCCGCGCGCCCGCTCGATGGCGATCAAGCGACCGCGCGTTCCATCGCGCTCCGTGAAGCGCAGCGCGATCTCGTCCGGCAGGTCGGCGTCGCCTATCGCACGCAGGTCCTCTGGCGGCATGTGCTCGTCGATGCGCGCCTGCTGCTCCTCGGTGGCGAAGGCTCGCGCCTCGACCAGCAGCTCGCGGATCTCGGCCACCACGGGGAGCTTCTCGGCCTGCTGCGTGGGCAGCAGGTCATTGATGCTGCGGACACGTCCATAGTTGGGTGGTTCGGTCGTGCGGCCAGCCTCGAGCTGGGCTTGGATGTCTGCCACCAAGGCGCGGTCCGGCAGGGCCATGGCGATGAACGACTGGTCGGTGGTGCCGCGCATCAGAGCGGACACACGCTTGTTGATCTGCCCGGCCCGCGAGGAGTCGGTCCGGTCGGAGCGCAGCTTGCGAAAGTCGTACTCGAGCGGGTCGTGGGCCACGGCATAGGCCACCGTCGCGAACGACGCGACGCCGAGGACGAGGGACACGAAGGCTATGAACCCCGGCCGGAAGCTGACGACGCGCCAGAAGAACGCGCCGAACACGTTGGTCTCACCCGCGAGGGTGGACACGGGCAACGGCCGGAAGCGCTCCCACATGGCCGTGGCGGCAGGCACCAACAGGAGCATCGCGGCCCACGCGAGCAACTGCCCGGCGCTGCCGATGATGCCGAAGTCATGGAAGCCACGGAAGTCCGTGGCGATGAGGGAGGCGTAGGCGGTGGCAGCCGTGGCAGCGGCCGCCAGCGTGCCCGCCCACGCACCCACGTGGGTGCGCTTCATGGCCTCGAGCACGGCGTGCCCCGCCCGACGCTCCTCGAAGTAGCGGGCCAGCCACATGATCATGGGGTTGACGCCGTTGCCGAAGACGATGCTGCCGAGGAACGCCGTGGACGTGTTGAGCGCACCCACCATGACCTGCGCATAGGCAAAGGTGACGAGCACCGGGACGATGAGCGACAAGCCGAGGATGGGGACCACCCGGGGGCGCCGAAAGAAGATGAGGATCGCGATCATGGAGAGCACGAGCGTGAGCCCACCGGCGACGGAGACCTCCTGGAGTATGGCGGCGTGCTCTTCCCGACTGACGATGACGTTTCCCGCGAGTTCGGCTGTGAGGTCCGGCCCGAAGGAGCTCACGTTGATGGCGTCGAGCTCGGCTTGAACCGCGCTGATGAGCGCGCCTGCCCCCTGGTTGTCGCCGCCGGTGAAGTCGCAGCGCACGAAGAACGCGCCGAGGTCGTGCTCGGGGGTGATGTAGAAACCACCCGGGTAGCGCTCGAGCCGTGCTTGGCTCTCCCGCGCGCGACCCTGCATGCGGGAGAGGATGACTTCCGGCGACTCGGGCTCCTCGTCGTCCAACATCACCATGAAGGGGTTGCGACGCATCTTCTCGTAGTCGACCCGCTCCTGCAGCGCGTCGCGGATCTCTTCGAGATCGTCGAGTGGCGCGTAGAGGTGCCGATGCTCGTAGACGAAGTCGTCGTAGGCTCCGAGGGTGTAGTCCACGCTGCGGATGCCGTACGCGTCGAGCGCGGCCATCCGCGGTGCTGCCGCGCGGATGAACCTCTGCATGCCCTCGAGGTCACCCGAGGGGCTCTGCACCGCCACCGTGAGTGTCCTGAGCCCGCCAACGCGATCCCCGAGCGTCTCGAGGTCTCGCACACTCGGCTTGTTCTGCGGCAGGAGCGCCACGAACGACGTGTCGAGCGTGAGCTTGCGCACCAGCACCAGCGAGCCCGCCGAGATGGCGACCGCGATCAGGAGCACCAGGCCGGCGCGTTCGTATTGGAACTGTGCCAGCCGTGCGAGGAACGATTCGAAGCGCTTCATCGTGGGAGTGCCTACCACACGAAGCGCCCCAGGGCCTACCGCGCCGGGCCCTCGGGGCGCAGGAACAGGAGGGTGGTGGGAGACAACACGACGCTGGCGCAGATGCCTGCTGCGGCCGTGATGCCCAAACCGGAGAGCACCGGGTGCTCGGAGAACGCCAACAAGCCGAAGCCCACCAGGGTGGTGGCGAACGCGACGAGCACGCCCAGGAGCGCGGCGTGCAGCGCGGGCTCGTCGCGCTCCGTGATGGCGTCCACCAGGAAGACGCCGTAGTCGTCGCCCATGCTGACCACGAAGAGGAGCGCCGTGAGGGTCACCAAGTCGAGCCCGCGACCCAACAGCGTGAGCACGCAGACGGTGACGCCCACCGCCAGCACCGAGGGCACCAGCACGGCGCAGGTGCGGCGCAGGTTGCGGTAGCGCAGCGCCAGCATGCTGAACACCGCTAGCAGCCCGAACCCCAGCTGCGTGAGCGTTCGCTGCTGGTACTCCCGGTGCGCTTGCCCGAACAGGTCCGACTGACGCAGGAACACCGCGTTGTCGACCGGCTGGAGCCGCGCCTCGAGCGCGTCTGCGTCGGTGACGCCGTGCAGGAACGTGACGAAGCCCACGCGCCCCTCGAGCGCTACGCGGAACGGCCGCACCATGGACGCGAGCGGCGACCCCAAGAGGTCGTCATGGGTGAGCGGCGCGGGCTGCTCGGACGCGAGCGCATCGAAGAACGGCGCAAAGCCGGCCACGGCAAATCCCTCCTCGGCGAACACCCGCTCGAAGCGCGCGCGCAGCGTGGGGTCGCCCACGATCACGTCGCGCACCTCGCGCTGCGTGGTGGCGCTCGGCAAGAACAGCGAGATGGTGCGGTGGCCGTCGAGCTCGCCGGCGGCCTCACCCTGCTGCAGCGCCGCATGCACGCGCTCGCTCGCCTGCAGCGCTTGCTCCTCGGTGTCGCCCAGCGCGACCACGAAGCGCATTTGCTCGAAGTGGGCCACCTTGCTGCGGACGCGCGCGTCTTCGGCGAAGATGCCCGGATCGAGGCGCCCGAGGCTGGCGAAGTCTTCGTTCCAGCGCGCGCGCGGCAGGACGACCGCCACGAACACGGCGGTGACCGCAGGAAAGACCCACAGCCAGCGCCGCTGCGTGCGGAGCGCGTCGAAGCCTCGGGCCAGCGCGTCCACCACACGCGAGCGCAGCGCCACCGGGCGAAACGTGGCCGGCATGAGCGCGGGCAGCATGTAGCGCGTGGCGAGGTACGCGGCGAACATGCCGCTCACGGAGAAGCACGCCACCTCTCGGAGCCCCGAGAGCGACGAGGGAGCCAGCGCCAAGAAGCCCGTGATGGTGGTGGCGGCGCCCGTGGCGAGCGACCTGCCGATGGTGGCGAACGAGGCGTTCCCCTCCTGTGTCCCGGCGTGGAGCGCGTGGAAGCAGTAGACGTGCACCACGTAGTCCACCGACAGGCCGATGAGCGACGCGCCGAAGGCCATGGTGATGCCGTGAACGCGCCCGAAGAGCAGCAAGACCACGAACGAACCCGCCAGCACACCAGCACCCACGGGGATGGAAGCCAGGGCGAGCAGACGGAAGCTGCGGAAGAGCCCGAACAGCATGGCCCCGATGAGGAGCATGGAGAGCGTGGAGACCCGCTGGATGTCGCCCTTGATGGCGGTCGCGGCGCGCGTGGCGAAGCGGTTCAGCCCGCTCTGGTCGAGCTCGAGCGTGCCGTCGAAGGAGCGGTCCACGCGCGCGAACGCGCGCCCAATCCCCGCGATGACGGGCGCCTGCACGTCGGCGTCGAACGCCGAGCTGCGCGTGCTGAGGAACAGCACGGCGGTGCGCTGGTCGCTGGCGATGAACCGCCCGTCCCGCACGGTGAGGTCGTTGGCCGCGGAGCCGCGCAACCCCTGAAAGAGGCCCGGAACGATCTGAAACGGGTCGCGCGGCGCGACGCGGCTGAGCATGGGCGCCATGGGGCTGGCGAGGGCCGTGCGCAGCTCCACGGCCGCGCGCGTGAGCCCGGCGTCGGCGATGCGTGCCCGCGCTTGCGGTGCGTCCGGCGCCAGGAAGCCGAAGCGGCGGGGCTCGTACAGCTCGAAGAGGCCGCGCTCCACGCCCTCGGCCGGGCCGCCCTCGAGCGCCGCGATCTCGGGGGCCACCGACGTCTCCTGCCGAAGCGCGCTCTCGAAGGCGCGGCTCGCGCGCACGGCGGTGTCGGCGTCCGGTGCGCTCAGCGCGAAGATCATGGTGCGGCTGAGCTCGCTCTGAGCGATCTGATGCGAGAGCGCACCCAGCTCACGGTCGTCCGCCTCGGGCAGGAAAGCGTAGAGGTCGGTGGTCACCTCGAAGCGCAGCGCCACGAACGCGCCCAGCGCGAGCAGCACGCAGGTGCCGATCACGAGCGGGCGGTACTTGGCGATGAGCGGTGTGGGGCGCGTGGTCATGGGCACTTCAGGAGGCCTGCTCGGAGTTGCCGCGCCTCCCGGTGGCCCGCCGCGAGTCGTCGCGGATCTTGCCCACCAGCTCTTCGAGCACGTCTTCCAACGTGACGATGCCGAGCGGCTCGGCCGGCGCCTCGGCGTCTGCTTCGAGCACCACCGCGAGGTGCGCATTGGTGCGTTGCATCTGCACCATGACCTCGCGCAGCGAGTCGGTCACCCGCACCGAGGGCAGCGGGCGAACGTGGCGTGGGTCCATGGGCTTCCGACGCGCCTGCGGGTCGTTCTCGAGCAGGTCTTTGATGTGCACGTAGCCCACCAACTGGTCCCCCTGCGCGCGCAACGGAAAGCGCGAGAAGCTGTCGGCCGCGGCGGCCTCGGCCTGGGCCGGAGTGACCCCCAGCGGCAGCGTGCGGACGTGCGCCATGGGCACCAGCACCGAGCGCACGTCACGCTCCGTGAAGTTGAGCGCTCCCAGCAACAGGCGCTCGTCGTTGAGCTCGATCAGCCCTCCGTCCAGCGACTCCTCCACCAGGTCGGCCACTTCGTCGCGCGTGAACGCGCTGGTGACCTCGTGCTTGGGCTCGATGCCCACTAGGCGCAGCATCACGTTGGACACCCCGTTGAGCAGCCACAGCACGGGATAGAGCATCCATACGATGACCACCAGCAGCGGCGCCATGAGCAGCGCGGCGCGCTCGGGCTCTGCCAGGGCCAGGTTCTTGGGCACCATCTCGCCGATGATCACGTGCAGGAACGTGACCAGCGTGAGTGCCAGCGTGAACGAGATGGGGTGCAGGAACGCCGCAGGGACCCCGGCGAGCTCCATGGGCACCTCCATGAGGTGCGCGATGGCCGGCTCGCTGAGCGAGCCCAGCGCCAACGAAGCGATGGTGATGCCGAGCTGAGCCCCGGCCATCATGAGCGACACGTGCTCCATCGCATACAGCGTGACCTTGGCGGGCAGCGAGCCCCCCTCGGCGCGCGGCTCGATCTTGGTGCGACGCACGGAGATGAGGGCGAACTCGGCCGCCACGAAGAACGCGTTGAGCACCAAGAGGCCAACCGTGAGCACCAGCCCGAGCACGTCGTTCATGGCTCGTCCTCGACATCGGGCACGCCCTCGAAGGAGACCAGGCGCAAGTGGACGGCGTCCACGCGGTGCCCGTCCACCTCGGTCACGACGATTTCCACGGTGCGCGGGTCATCGCCGCCCGTGGGCTCCTCCTCGACGAGCACGGTGTCGCCCACCTCGCCCAGACGCCCCAGCTCGAACGTGACCAGCCCTCCGATGGTGTCGTAGGTGTCGCTCTCCGGGATGTGCAGCCCGGTGAGCTCGTTCACCGAGTCCACGCGCATCAGGCCAGAGAGGTCCCAGCTGCCATCGGATGCGTGCACCGGGTCTTCCTCGTAGTCGTGCTCGTCGCGCACGTCCCCGACGATCTCTTCCACCAGGTCCTCGAAGGTGACCAGCCCCACCAGCGAGCCGAACTCGTCCACCAGCAGCGCCATGTGGCGCCCGCTCGCGCGCAGGTCGTCCATGAGGTCATCGAGTGGGATGGAGTCCGGCACGAAGTTCGCCTCGGCCAGGATGGACGTGACCGGCGTGACCGCCCGCTTCTCGAAGGGGATGCGCAGCGCGGCGCGCACCTCGATGACGCCGATGATCTGGACGTCACCGCCCTGCACGCCTCCGCTGACGGGGAAGCGGGAGTGTCCAGTCTCCTTCGCCAGCGCGATGAACTCGGCGACGGTGGCCTCCATGGGCACCGAGATGAGCTGCGGGCGCGGCGTCATGGCGTCGCGGGCGTAGCGCTCGCCGAACGCCAGCGAGCGCTCCATCAGCTCGGCGGTCTCGCGCGCGAGCGTCCCTTGCTTCGCCGAGTGGCGCACCAGGGCGGTGAGCTCTTCGGCGGAGCGCGCCGAGGCCAGCTCCTCCTGCGGCTCCACACCCAGCTTGCCGAGGATGCGGTTGGCCACCCCGTTGGTGAAGCGGATGGGCCACGCCATGCCGGCGGTGAACGCGCGGTGCAAGCCTTGCACGGCGCGCGCCGTGGCCATGGGGCGCGCGATGGCCAGGTTCTTGGGGAGCAGCTCCCCGAACAGCATGGTGGTAGCCGTGGCGACCACCAGCGACACCGTGATGGAGGCCGCGCCCACGGACGCAGCAGGCACACCCAGGTGCAGCAGCAGCGGGAGGATCAGCACCGCGATGGACGGCTCGGCCAGGAAGCCGATGGCGAGGTTGGTGATGGTGATGCCCAGCTGAGCGCCCGACAGCTGCGTGGAGAGCGAGCGCAGCGCGGTGGCCACGCCCTCGGCCTTCTTGTCACCTTCGCTCGCCGCCGCCTCCACGGACGCGCGGTTCACGGTGATGAAGGCGAACTCCGCCGCCACGAAGACACCGCAGGCCACCACCAACAAGCCCGCGAGCCCGAGCAGGAGCGCGGGGGTCATGGGCACACCCCGCACGAGACCATGGGATGGTCGGTTCGCCGCGGGTCGGGATCACTGGGGGCAAGCATCGTCGTCATCCGCCGGGGGGCAGCGCTGCCCTACCCCGTGGTCATACGCCGCGCAAGCCCGCAGGCGCTCTCGGGGGCAGCTCAGGCCCCGTCTGGCGTGCCCTCCGCGATGCCCTTGTCGATGCCCGCAGCCATGCGCGAAAGAGCTGCAAACCGGCCACGTGGCGCTGTGGCGCCCGGGGGCAGAGCGGCCGCGGCAGCCTTGGTCTCGGCCGAGAGCACGCTCACCAGGCCGTTCAAGATGCCCACGTAGTAGCGCAGCTGCTCGGTCACGTCGTCGGTGGCGGGAGACGACGCGTAGCGGTAGCCGGCGCCAATCACGCTCTGCATGGTGGCCCGGTCCGGGAACTTGAAGTTGGCCGCCAACGCCAGGCCGAACATGGTGCCGAACTGCTCGATGAGGTCCATGGGGTCCACCGGGTTGGACGCCTGGTAGGCCGCCTTCGCGAAGGCGATGGTGGTGAAGCTCTTGAGGATGTCGCGGACCTTCGCCACCGGGATGTCGGTGGTGGGCCCGGGCAGGCTCACCTTTGGGGGTGTGGACGGATAGGTGGCGTCGATGCGCGTG
The DNA here is from genome assembly GCA_016706685.1 of Sandaracinaceae bacterium. Lineage (NCBI taxonomy): Bacteria > Pseudomonadati > Myxococcota > Polyangiales > Sandaracinaceae > Sandaracinaceae bacterium. Next base: position 157,522 of record JADJJE010000001.1, read on the forward strand.
TCGTAGGTGCGGCCCAGCGCCTTGGCCACCTGGTTGGCCACGAAGCGGCCCTCGTTGATGGCACCGTCCATGTACCCGAGGCTGTGGCGGATGTCGGAGTACTTCTGTGTGGCGGGGTCGAAGTAGCGGGACACGCTGCCCGGGTCCACCTTGCGCGCCAGCTCGGCGGCCGCGAACCACACGTTCCCGTCCAGCGCCTGGTTGAGGGTCTTGGCGGGGGCGGCCGGTCCTGTGAGCATGTTGGGCCCGAACACGGTGTTGGGGCCGCCTCCCGAGAAGGGGGTGTACTCGTTCCAGGTGAAGAGCTGGAGCCCCACGAACAGCCCGCCGTCCACCAGCGCGCGCGGGTCGTCGAACAGGAAGCACAGGTTCTTCGTGACCAGCTCCGTCACGGCCTCCTTCGACGGGTTGGGGCCCAGGTCGGTCACGTAGTCGCCGATGGTGAACGTCATCAGGCACCACACGCCAGACCCGTCTTCCGGCGAGTAGTCCATGACCCACGTCACGGGGAAGCTGGAGGCGCCGGAGTAGCCCGTGTACGCGAGCGTGTGGCTGCTGCGCCACCAGGGCTCCGAGTAGAAGAGCATGCACTTGATGGTGCGGCCCATGGGCTGGTCGCAGAGCGCCTTGTAGCCGTCCGGGAGCGCGGGCGTGAACGCGAGCTTGCCCACCGTGTGCGGAGACATGGCCACCACCACCTGGCTGGCCTCCCAGACATCGCCGCTCGCCGTGGTGACCGTCACGGTGGCATCGCCGCGCGTGATGTCGCTGACGACGGCGCCGAACGTGATCTTGTCGCGGATGGGGTCCGCCACCTTCTGCACGAGCGCGTCCACACCGCACCGCAGGTAGTACTGTTGCGGGCCGCCCTCTTCGTCGTTGCACTCTTGCAGGAAGCCGTCGTTGCACGCCGAGTACCAAAAGAAATAGAAGGGCGAGATCTGCGGGGGCTCCACGGAGATGACCGCGTTCACCGCCACGGACACCAGGCTGCGCGCACCCGGCGGCATCCAGTCGGCGCCCAGCCACTCGTCCATGGCGAGCTGGTCGAGGGCCAGCAGCTCCTTCGGTGAGTTCCACGGCTCGAGCACGTCGATGGCGCGCTCGATGGTCTGGATCTGGTCGATCATGAGCACGGTCGCGAGCAGGTCGAACAAGCCGATGCCTGGGGGCAGGCCGCCGATGTCGAACAGGCACTTGTCGCGGTCGTAGCAGTAGCGCTTTCCGTCCACGAGCATGATCTGCTCGCGGTAGGGCTTGCGCAGCGCGTACCCGTCCACCAGCTGGTCGGGGCAGTGCTCCTGGATGAGCGCCCAGATCGCGGTCTGATCCTGGCCCACGTACTGCGCGCCGTGCTCCCAATAGAGCTTGTGGGGGCTGCTGGGGTTGGGGTTGTACTCGAAGGAGTACGCACGGCCGCCGAGACGCACCGGGTCCGCCTCCAGCAGCTGGAAGTCCACGCCCAGCTTCGCGAGCTCCGTCGCCGCCGACACGCCCGTCCAGCCACCCCCAATGATCAACACGTCGGTCTGCTTCTTGGCCATCGCTACCTCCATCGGTGGCCTGTGGGTGTATCACGCACGCCGCTCGGAACCTACGCCGCAGACGGCCGCGTGAGGGACGTGGTATGAGTCGCGGCGCGCATGCCGAGCTACGAGGGCTTCGAGATCAAGGACGTGGTGCATCGCGGTGCGAGGAGCACCGTGTTGCGCGCGGTTCGGCGTGCCGACGACGTGCCCGTGGTGCTCAAGCACCCCACCACCGACGTGCCCAGCGCAGGCACCCTGCGGCGCCTGCGCTACGAGCTGGACGTGGGGGCGCGGCTCGCCACGCGCTCGGGGCTACCGTACCTGGGTGAGCACCGCTTCGGCACGTCGGCGGCCATCGTCATGGAGGACCTGGGTGCCGTGGATCTCGAGCGCCGCTTCGGGAACACGCGGGTGCCCCTCGCCGAGTGGCTGGTGCTGGCCCGCAAGATCGCGCTGGCCCTGGCCGACCTGCACGCGCTCGGCTTCGCGCACGGTGACGTGAAGCCCGCCAATGTGCTGAGCACCGTGTACGGGCGCGTGATGCTGTGCGACTTCGGCAACTCGCTCACCCTCGGCGCGTCACGGCGCTTCGCGTCCCTGGGCGGCACGCTGGCGTACATCCCTCCGGAGCAAACCGGGCGAACGGACCGCGACCTGGATCACCGGGCCGACCTGTACTCCCTGGGGGCCACGCTGTTCCAGCTCTTGGTTGGGCGCCTGCCCTTCGAGTACGACGACCCGCTCGCGCTGCTGCATGCGCACTTGGCCCGCAAGGCGCCGCTGGCCAGCTCCATCGCGCGGGGTGTCCCCGCGCCGGTGGACGCGCTGCTGGACCGGCTGCTGGCCAAGGACCCGCGCGACCGCTACCAGAGCGCCGAGGGCGTGGCGTTCGACCTCGAGCAGATCACGCGTGCCCTGGACACGCCGGGCGACGCGCTCGACCGCATCGTGTTGGGGACGCGCGACGTCAGCAGCGCCCTGCCGCTCGAGGAGCGTCTGGTGGGCCGCGACGTGGAGCTGCTGGTGCTGTCCACGGCCTTCGAGCGCCTGGTGCCCGGCACGCCGGAGTTCGTGTTCGTGCGTGGGCCCTCGGGCATCGGCAAGACGGCCCTCGTGCGCGAGCTGGCGCCGCGCTTCGCGTCGCTGCGTGCCCACGTGTCGTTCGGCAAGTTCGAGGGGCAGAAGCGCCGCGTGCCGCTGCTGGCCATCTTCGAGGCGCTGCGCTCCCGCATGCGGGCGCTGCTGTCGGAGCCCGAGGAGCAGCTGGCCAAGTACCGGGTGCGCATCAGCGAGGCCATCGGTGCCAACGGCGCGCTGCTGGCGGAGCGCGTTCCGGAGCTGCGCGCGCTCTTGCCCGAGATGCAGGGTGTCCCCGAGGTGTCGCCCGACGAAGAGCAGGCACGCTTCGGCCAGCTGGCGCAGGCGTTCTTGTCGGCCCTGTCCACCCAGAGCGAGCCGCTGGTGCTGTTCCTGGACGACCTGCAGTGGGCCGACGACGCGTCGCTCCGCTGGCTCTCGGCGCTGGCAGGCAGCGGCACCGCGCACGTGCTGGTCATCGGCGCCTATCGCGAGAACGAGGTGGACGCTGCGCATCCGTTGAGCAGCACCCTCGCCACCATTCGCACGCGTGCGCGGGTGTCCGAGGTGAGCGTGGGCCCGCTCGAAGAGGCCGACACGCTCGCTCTGGTGTCCGGCTGGCTGGGGCGGCGCGACGCTGCGGTGGCAAAGCTCGCCGCGGGCCTGCACGCACTCACCCACGGCAGCCCCTTCTACCTGCGGCAGCTCATCGCCACGCTGCACCGCGAGGGCGTCGTCCACTTCGACTCCGCCTCCATGCGCTTCGAATGGGACGACGCCGCCATCGAAGCGCGCGGCTACAGCGACAACGTGGTGGAGTTCATGGTGCACGCGCTCACCCAGCTGCCCGAGGACACGCGCGGGTTGCTCGCGGTGGCGTCCATCGTGGGCACGCGCTTCCAGCTGTCCACCGTGGCTGCGCTCGCCTCCGTGGACGTGGACACCGTGGACACGGGCCTCGAGCTGCCGCGCCTGCGCCGCTTCGTCGGCCCGGACAGCGACGACGAAGACGGCTATCGCTTCACGCACGACCGGGTGCAAGAAGCCGCCTACGCGCTCATGCCGCGCGACCAGCGCACCGCCCTGCACCTCTCGGCGGCGCGCATGCTCATGAGCACCGAGCTGCCGGACGCGCGCGTGTTCGAGGCCATCCGGCACTTCGACGAGGCGCAGGCGCTCATCGAAGACGAAAGCGAGCGGGCGCAGTGGGCCGACCTCGCCCTGCGCGCCGCGCGCCTGGCCAAGACTGCGGGGGCTTGGGAGACCGCGCGCCACCATGTGGGCATGGCCGCGAGTCTGCTCGGGCCCGCCCTCCACACGCGCGACTTCACCCGGTTTCGTGCCATTACCGAAGAGCTCGCCGAGACCAGCTACCTGCTGGGCGAGTACGCCGCCACCGACGCAGCCATCGACGCCCTGCTCACCCACGCGCGCACCATCGAGGATCGCGCGGCGGCCTACGTACTGCGGCCCGTGTCGTTGTTGGCGCGCAACGAGCTGGGCGGGTCGCTGTCGGCCGCCAAGCTCATCCTCCGGAACGTGGGCGTGAAGCTGCCGGCCCGCGCCAAGACGGGGCACATCCTGCGCGGGCTGGCGGTCACCAAGTGGCGTCTGCGCAACGCGACCCCAGCGTCCATGATGGCCCTCCCCGACGCCTCGTCCACCGAGATGCAGATCGCGCTGCAAATCCTCACGGGCATCAGCGGCACCAGCTTCCTCGCCGAGCCAGAACTCTATCCGCTCATCACGGTCGAGGGCATCCGCCTCACGCTTCAGCACGGTGTCTCGGAAGGCTCGGCCGAGTGCTTCGCCGGGTTCGCGGCCGTGCTGGTGTCGGGGCTGTTCGACGTGCCGGGTGGGCGCCGCGTGGTGGACCTCGCCAAGGCGCTACTGCTGGGGCCTGGTCGCGCGCAGCGCGTCCACCGTGTGCTGGCGGCGGAGGCCATCTTCGTGCTCCCGTGGGAGCGTCCCCTCGGTGAGTCGGTGGAGGCGCTCTTCGACGCCCAACGGGCGGCGAACGAGCAGGGTGACACCCAGTACGCCGCCATCGCGGGGCCCGCGGGGTGCTTCCACGCCCTGGTCGCTGGCCAGGAACTGGAGGCGCTCGAGGCCGTGCTCAACCGGCAGCTGGCAGCCTCCGAGCGCACGCGCCACCGCTACAGCGAAGGCGACATCCGCCGCCAGCTGGCCTTCGTGCGCTGCCTGCGCGGCACGAGCGCGAGCCCCACTCGCATGGTGGGTCCGGGCTATGACGAAGACGCCGACTCACACGAGCAAGAGACCGCAGGCGCCAAGAACTCCGCGTCGGCGCTGGCCTGGTATCAGGGCCGGCTGGCGCTGACGTTCGGCAACCGGGAGCGGGCCAAGGAGCGGGCTATCCGCGCCATGCTGGACGTCGGTGCGCACCAGGGCACACAGCTCACGCCGCAGATCTGGTTCCTGCACGCTATCGCGCACCTGCGCTTCGACGAGCTGGGGGTGTCCCAGAAGGCGCTGGCGCTGCTGCGCGGCATGGAGCGCGCGGTGCCCACGTCGTTCGGTCACCTGGCGGATCTCGTGGCCGCCGAGCGCGCACGCGTGAAGAGCAACGCCAACGAGGCCGCGCGCTTCTACGAGCTGGCCGTCAGGCGCGCCCAAGCCGCCGGCATGCCGCAAGACGCCGCCCTGGCCGCCGAGCTCGCTGCCGAGTTTTGGCGGCAGCGTGAGGTGCCCACCGTGGCCACCGGCTACCTCGAGCGCGCGCGCAGCTACTACGCCGCGTGGGGGGCGGGCGCCAAGGTGGCGGCCCTCGACCCGCACTTCGCAGACCGCCTGCCCAGCGAGACCACCAGCACGTCTTCGGGGTCCATCACCACCACGGGCAGCAGCTCGCGCTTCGACCTCGACGCGGTGGTGCGTGCGTCCAACGCCATCGCCTCCGAGCGCACCGTGGAGGGCGTGGTGCGCAACGTGCTGCTGGCGCTCATCGGCGACGCCGGCGCCGAGCGCGCGGTGCTGCTGCGCGCGGCGGGCAGCGGCGACCTGGCGGTCATCGCCGAGGCCACCTCCGCGCGCGGCGAAGTGGTCATCCTGGACGTGCCGCTGGATGCGTATCCGGACGTGCCCGCCAAGATCGTCCGTTATGTGGAGCGCTCGGGCTCACCGGTGGTGCTGCGAAACGCCGCAGTCACAGGCGAATTCACGCGTGACCCGTACGTCATCCGGCGCCGCTCGCGCTCGTTGGTGTGCGCGCCCATCACCGACAAGAGCGTGCTGGTGGGTATCGTGGTGTTGGAGAACGACCTGGCCGAGGCCTCGTTCACCGCGGGGCGCCTGGACGTCATCACCATGCTGGCCGCGCAGGCCGCCGTCTCCATCGCCAACGCCGAGCTGTACCAGACGCTGGAGGACCGCGTGCGCGAGCGTACGGAGGCCCTCGAGGTGCGCAACGCGTTCATCCGGCAGATCTTCGGGCGATACCTGAGCAACGAGGTGGTGGACAGCCTGCTCGAGCGCAGCGAGGGGCTCGCGTTCGGCGGCCAGCGCCGCGAGGTGACCATCGTCTTCTCCGACCTGCGCGGCTTCTCAACGCTCACCGACGAGCTCGAGCCGGAGCAGGTGGTGCGGCTGCTCAACAACTACCTGAGCGTGATGACCGACATCATCCAGCGGCACCACGGCACCATCGACGAGATCCTGGGCGACGCCATCCTGTGCATCTTCGGCGCCCCCCTGCGGCGGGCCGACGACGCCGAGCGCGCCATCACGTGCGCGCTCGAGATGCAGCAGGCCATGGAGCAGGTCAACGCCTGGAACCGCGCACAGGGCCTGCCCGAGGTGGAGATGGGCATCGGCATGCACACGGGCGACGCCATCGTGGGCAACATCGGCTCTGAGAAGCGCTCGAAGTACGGCGTGGTGGGGACCCCGGTCAACATCGCCAGCCGAATCGAGTCGTTCACGCTGGGTGGTCAGGTGCTGGCGTCGGGGGCCACCGTCGCCGCGGTGCGCTCGCCCCTGCACGTGACCAACGAGCTGACGGTGCACCCCAAGGGCTCGCCCGACCCCATCCGGCTCGTGGAGATCAGCGGCATCGACGGTGCCACCCCCATCCGCATCGAGCCGGTGAGCCTGCCGCTGTTGCCCCTGCGCGCGCCCCTGACGGTGCGCTGCGCCATCGTGGAGCGGAAGTCCATCTCGGAGCAGCGCTTCGAGGTGGAGATCATCGCCGCCTCCGCCAAGGGCGCCGAGCTGCGCTCCGCCGTGGCCATCCCGCTCATGACCGACCTCATGGTGCGCTTCGACGACGCGAGTTCGCGCGTGGCCGACGCGTTCGCCAAGGTGGTGGGCCCAGGCAGCGGCGCGGGCACGTACGTGGTCCGCTTCACCACGCTCTCGCCCACGGGGCGCGCGCTGCTGCTGGGGGGCGTGGCGCCGTAGCGGGTTTGCGCGAGGCGCCTCGAGTCAGCGCGCCCCGCAGCGCCCTGTCTCGCACTGGCAGGTGCCGCAGTCCTTGGCCGCGTTCTGGCCGCAGTGGGCGACCAGCCGCTCCCGCAGCGCTTGCTTCGCCCGGTGCAAGCGCACGCTCGCGTTGTTGGGCTTGAGCCCCAGCGACTGCGCCGCGTCCCCCAGCGCCTGCCCGTCCAGCACCACGCGCCGCAGGATCTCGCCGTACTCCGCCTTGAGCTGGTCGGCCTGCACCAGCACGCAGAGGCAATCGGGCCCCGCGGCTTCGTCATCGTCCAGCTGGGGAAGCTCCAGCTCCTCGAAGGGCAGCGTCAGGTAGCGGCGCTTCCGCAGCTCGTCCACCACGGCGTTGCGCACCACGCGCCCCACCCAAGCCGCAGCCTTGGTGGGGTCCTGCACCTGGTCGGCACGGATGAGCGCGCGCTCGAGCGCACCGTGCAGGATCTCCTCGCTGTCACATACGCTCAGGCTGCCGCCCGCCCGTCCGCGAATGATGGCCAGGTAGCGCTCCCGGTCATGGGTGAGCGCCGCACGCACGGCTTCACGCGCCGTCAGCGTGCCCGGCCGGTCCTCGGGACGGGCGGCGTGACTCACGACGCAGCCGCTCCGCTGCAGCACGCCTGGGTGCGGCCGCGGGTGCTCGCGCAGTCGCACTCCGTGGTGCAGCAGGCGCCGCCCGTGGCGGTGCGTGGCTGGGCGCAGCGGCAGGGCTCGCAGCGGCAGGGGTTACAGGAACAGTCGCTGGCGCAGCAGCGCGGGGTGGGGTTCTCTGACATTTCTGGCTCCTCGGTTGGGTGCGGGACTCTCCCGCTACCCCTACCTGACGGGGCGGCCTTCCGGATCTTACAGCCCACCACCCTTCATCGTGAGCGTTGTCGTCGTCGTTCTCCTGAACGTTGTCGGCGACGGCGACGGCGACGCCCCCGGAGAGCTACTCGTCGTCAGGGTCGATCGGCTCGAGCAGGTCGTCGTCCAGCGGCTCCTCCTCGGAGGGGGGCGGCGGCGGTGGCATGGGCCGCATGGACGTGACCGGCGCCAGCGGCGGAGGCGGCGGAATGGACCCGCTCGACACCGGCGATGGCCGCGGCGCCACGGTGCGACGGGTGCGCGCGTCGGCCAGGCGCTCCACGGCGGCGGAGGCCTCTGTGTCTCCGGGCGCGGCAGCCAGCACGGCCTTCCACGCGTCCAGCGCCTCGGCACGGTCGTTGAGGCCGCCCTCCCAGGTGTTCGCCACGTCGCGCAGCAGCTCCACACGCGCCGGCACGTTGTCGGGGCCCAGGCGGCGCAGGGCCTGGCCCAGGGTGACCAGCAGGTCCTGGTAGCGTTCGGCACGCACCAGGCACTCGCGGTGTCGCACCTTCGCGGGCTCGTTGTCGGGCTCGAGCGAGACCAACCGGTGGTACGCGTCGGCCGCCTCGCTGAACTTCCCGCGCGAGTACAGCAGGTCGGCGCGCTCGCTCTGCAGGGCGCGCGCCGCCTTGGCGTCGAAGCTGGCTTCGAACCGCTCGGCCAGCACACGGTCGAGGTCGTCCTCGAAGCCACCCGCGCGGCCGTAGTCCACGAGGGCCCGCAAGATGGCTTCGTCGTCGCTGCACTCTACGATGGCGCGCCGCATGACCTCGAAGGCCAGGCGCGCGTCCTCCAGCAGGGCACCAAAGACGTCGGCCGCCGCCAGGAAGAGCCGCTCTTTGTCCGGGCGCTCCACGGCAGTGGCCTTGCGCGCCAGGAACGTGGCTGCGGCACGGCGCAGCCGGTCGTCCTCCAGCTTGGCGTCGAGCGAGGCGGCCAGGTGAACGAAGCGGTCCACGTCGGCGGGCTCGTCGTGCGCCAGCTCGAACGCGTGCACCAAGCGCGCCTCGGCGTGCCCGCCATCGTCCAGCTGCTCCACCGAAGTCACGATGGAGTCCTCGAGCGCCACCAGCGCTTCGTCGCGCAGCGCCGCGTCGTCTTCACCGGCGCCCGCGGCCCGCAGCCGCGTCAGCTCATCGGCGCGGGCGTCCAGCGCCTTCATGCGCTCGCGTGCGTCGGTCTTCGGGTCCAGCAGGTCGGCCAGCGCCCGCAGCGCATCGAGCTCTGTGGGCGCCGCCTGGGCCCAGTGCCGCGCCGCGTGGAGCGCCCGCTCCGCGTTGGGGATGGCGCGCTCGTAGAGCCCGAATAGGCGCTTGGCCAGCGCGGCCCGCTGCACCGGGTGCGTCATCAGCGCGAGGTGCGCCTCGGTCACCTCGGCCAGCTGCTCGTCGTTGCCCTCCTCGAGGTAGAGGCTGCCCAAGCGCGCGAGCGCCGGCGCAAACTTGGGCTCCCGCTCGCGAATGGCCAAGAGCTCGCGCTCCGCCTCGCGCGGGTCCCCCAGGTGGTCCAACAAGAGCGTGGCGCGCTCCATGCCCAACTCGATGGCCTCCTCGGGCGACGTGGGCTGCCCCAGGCGCGTGGCTAGCAGCTCGGAGAGCTCGGCGTGCAGGTCGGTGCTGCGCGCGTGCGTGAGCAGCGCGGCCAGCGCCTCGTCGTCCTCGCGCAGCGTGCGCACCTCGCGGTAGCAGTCGGCCGCCTCGTCGGCGTCGCCCAGCACGTCGCCGAGCAGCCGCGCGCGGCGCAACAGCAGCGCCACGCGCGCCTCCGGTTCTGCCGTCTCGTCAATCAGGTCGTGCAGCAGCGCCGCCAGCTCGCGCGGCCGGCTGTGCGCCTCGTAGAGCCGCAGCAGCGCGTCGGCCGACTCGGTGTCACCCGCGCGCAGCTTCCGCACCCGGGCGTAGGCGCGCATGGCGGCCTCTGGATCTCCCGGGGGCTCGTCATACAGCCGCCCGAGGCGCAGCGAGACCTCGGCCAGCTCGTGGTCGGGCACCACCTTGGCGCGGTGCTCGAGCGCCTCCACCAGCCAGTCGCTCCGCCCGCTGCGCAGCGCGATACGCTCGAGCCGCTCGATGGCGACCTCGTCGAACTGGGCCAGCTCCAGGATCTGCAGCGTGGCCGCGCGCGCGGGCTCGTCTTGGCGCAGGCCCACGTCATAGATGTCCGCGAGCTCGGTCAGGGCAGCCTGCCGCGACTCGCTGTCTTGCGCTGCGCGCACCGACTCGCGCACCAGCGCGGCCGCCTCTTCCAGCTGGCCGGCCCCACGCAGGAACTTCACCAGAGCCGCGCGCGCGTCCACGTCGGTGGGGTCTGCCGCGCGATAGGCCTGCAGGGCGGCGGCTAGCGCCGCAGCGTCGAACGGGTGCTCTTCGGACAGCAGCAGCAGCGCGTCGAGCGCGCGCTTGCGCTCGGCCAGCGTCTCGAGCGACGTGATCTCCCAGCGGCGCACGTCGGCGATGGCGCGGTAGCGGCCCACCCGCCCGAGGCGCTCCAGCAGCTCGGTGCGCAGCGCGCGGTCGCGCGGGTCCAGCTCCGCCAGCTTTTGGAAGGCGTCGGCCGCGAGCTCGGCGTCTGCGAGCGGCCCGTCAGCCAGGTCCACCAGCTGCCGCAGCAGCTTGCGGCGTGCCTCGGCGTCCGTGGTGAGGCCCAGCCGCCGCTCGAGGAGCGAACGCAACGCGCGGTGCTCCCCGCGCTCTGCGTGCACGTGGCTGAGCCCCTCGAGGGCACCCGCGTGATCGCGCACCAGCTCGAGCAGGCGTGTGGCCACGTGCTCGGCGGCGTCCAGATCCGGCGCGGCGAGGCAGCGCGCGAGGAGGTCCTCCAGCACCACGCGCTCGTGCGCGGCGTGCGCCTCGCCGGCATGCAGGCGCTGCGCCGCGCGCGCGGCGTCGGCCCAGCGGCCAGCGGCCAGCGCCAGGGTGAGCCCACGCGCCAGCCACTCACTGCGCGGCGCCTCCACCAGCAGCGGAGCGAGCGTGTCGTAGGCCTCGGCCGCGCGGCCCTCGCGCTCGTACCAAGCCGCCAGCACCAGCCGCGCGTTCGCGCTGGCCCCCTCTGCCGCCGCCCGCACGCGCGCCGCCAAGTGCTTGCCCAGCCGCGCGCGGTTCGCGTCGGTGGGCGCCTTGGCCACCAGCCCGGTGAGGAGCGAAAGCGCATCGCCATGGTCGGGCGCGAGCGAGAGCGCCCGCTCCACGGCTTCGAGCGCGGGCTCGGTGTCCAGCCTGCGCGCCAGCTCCACCTCGAGGGAAGCCGCGGCGTCCAGGTCCGCGCGCTCCGCGTCGGTGCCCTTCTTGCGGCGTGAGCGCTGCACCAGCAGGGTCACGCGCTGCTCGATGAGCGACAGCTCGTCGGGCGCGAGCGCGCTCGCGATGCCCAGCGTGGCAATGGCGCCATCGAAGTCCGCGGGCTGGGCCGTCTGCGCCTCGATCAGGTCGCGCAGCACCTCGAGCTTGCGCGCCGGGCTGCGCGTGGTCTCCGCCGCCAGGGCCAGCAACGTTCGCACATCCGAGATGCGGCGTGCGGCGCGCGCGCGCTCCACCGCCTCGTCCAGCGTGCTCGAGAGCTCGGGGTCGAGGGCCACCGCCGCGCGATGGTGCTCGAACGAGCGGTCCAGCCGGCCGGGTACGGCGGCGTGCACGCGCGCGATCGCTAGCTCCACCTCGGCGCGCTCGGTGGCCGAGGCACCCACCTCTTGCAGGCGCTCCGCCCAGCGCGTCAGCTGCTCGAGGTTGCGGTGCAGGTCACGCCCATCGGTGGCCAGCCGCAGGAACCCACGCCCGGCCACGGTCTGGCGGGGGTCCAGCTCGAGCGCCTTCCAGTGGTCCCGCCCGGCACGCGGCAGCTCACCCATTGCCTCGCGCCGCTCCCCCGCTTCGGCCCACGCGCGCGCCGCCTCGGCCGGGTCGGTGCACTTCTCGGCCCAGCGCTCGTGCAGCTCGGCCAGCTCGCGGCCGTCGGGCTCATTCGTGAGCGCGCTCACCAACGCGCGGTAGGCTCGGGGATTGGTCGAGTCGGCAGCGAAGACCGCGCGCAGCTCGTCGAGGGTCGGTTCCATCACCCCGAAGGGTATCACCGCTCATCAGCAGGATGCGCGGGTCCTATACGTGCTGACGAAGTGTGTGTAACGCTCTCCGCGCGCCCCCGAACGGAGAGCCCATGCCCACCGACCCCCTCGCCCAGCCCCTTCGGCTGCCTTGCGGCCACCAGCTGCCCAACCGCCTCGGCAAGTCCGCCATGAGCGAGGCGCTGGGCACCGTGGACAACCGCGTCACCCCCAAGCTGGGGACGCTCTACGAGCGCTGGTCCCAGGGGGGCCTCGGGCTCTGCGTCACGGGTAACGTCATGGTAGACCGGCGTGCCCTGGGCGAGCCGCACAACGTGGCCCTCGAGGACGACCGAGACCTCGACGCCTTCCGCACCTGGGCAAAGCAGGGCACGAGCGCCGGCACGTCGCTGTTCATGCAGCTCAACCACCCGGGCAAGCAGGCCCCGAAGGGGCTCAACCGCGAGACGGTGTCCCCCTCGGCGGTGCCCTTCGACCCGTCCATGAGCTCGTACTTCGGCACCCCGCGCGAACTGACGGGCGCCGAAATCGAAGACATCGTTCTGCGCTTCGGCCGCGCCGCGGGTCTCGCCAAGCAGGCGGGCTTCAGCGGCGTGCAGATCCACGGCGCGCACGGCTACCTGGTCAGCCAGTTCCTGTCGCCCCACCACAACCGCCGCGAAGACGAGTGGGGTGGCACGCCCGAGAAGCGCCGCCGCTTCGCGCTCGAGGTGTACCGCGCCATCCGCGCCGCCGTGGGGCCCGCGTTCCCGGTCTCCATCAAGCTCAACTCGGCGGACTTCCAGCGCGGTGGCTTCACCGAAGAGGAGTCGCTCGCCACCATCGTGGCGCTCGCGGAGGCAGGCATCGATCTCGTGGAGATCTCGGGGGGCACCTACGAGGCCCCCGCCATGACCGGCATGACCGAGAAGAAGGCCAGCACCGTGGCCCGCGAGGCCTACTTCCTGGACTTCGCCGAGAAGGTGCGCGCCGCTGTGTCGGTGCCGCTCATGGTCACCGGCGGCTTCCGAAGTGGCTCTGCGATGCGAGCTGCGCTCCAGGGTGGCGCCATGGACGTGGTGGGGCTCGCGCGCCTGGTGGCCATCGAGCCCGACGTGGCCGCGCGTCTCCTCCGTGGCGAAGAGCCCCGACAGCACGTCACGCCCATCACCACCGGCATCGGCATGGTGGACCGCATGGCGCTCATGGAGGTGGCCTGGTACTCGCGCCAGCTGCGCCGCCTGGGCTCGGGGCACGAACCCAAGCCCAACGAGTCGGGCTTGGTGGCGTTCCTGGGCAACGTGGTGGAGGGCGGCTGGAAGACCATGACCACCCGCATGCGCGCCTCCTCCTGACCTGGAGTGAGACGGGGCTCTACAGCCCCGCCTCACCCTCGCGCATCACACTCCGTCGCAGATGGCAGCGCCCGGATTGGGCGAGGCGTCGCACATCTGGCGGCCCCAACGGATGTTGCATGCACCGCGGCACTCGCTGCCGCGTGAGCAGCTCTCTCCTGGCGCGCGGTACGTGGTGCACACGGGCTCGTCGAGGTCCGTGTCGCAGAACGCCACGTTCGGGTCGCAGGGCAGGTCGTCGAACGCAGCGCAGCTCGCGCCCGCTGCAGCGCCCGTCTGGCACGTGCCCTCGAAGCACACGCCCGACTCACAGAACGCGGACGAGTTGCACGCGGTGTCGTTGGCGAGTGGAGGCGTGCGGCAGGTCCACGTGTCCTCCGCCGTGTTGCAGAACCTCGAGGCGCAGTCGAAGGAGCTGTCGCAGCCGCTGCCGTCGACCAGCGGCGGCGATGCGCAAACACCCGCGACGCACGCGTCAGACGCGCACTGGTGGTCGCCGATGCAGGCCGCCCCGTCGGCGCGATAAGCAACGCAGTAGTAGTCCGCTTGAGCCTCGTCGTACGCGCAGTACCCGGTGGTGCACTGGGCGGTTTGGCCGCTGCTGCAGGCAGCTCCGTTCGCGACGGTCGCGGTGCACACGCCCGTGCAGAACCCGCTCGTACACTCCTTATTGGAATCGCAGGTGGCGGCGATGGCGCGCGGCGCGATGCACTGATACTCGAGCGCCACCGCATTGTAGGCGCACACGTCGCTCGCGCACTCGGCGTCTCCGTCGCACGGGTCTCCGTTGGGGAGCTTCGCTCGGCAGAACGACTGATCGGTGTCCACGTCGTAGACACAGCGCAGCGTCGCCTGACAGTCGTCCTGTTCTGCGCACCGCGTGCCTGCTGTACGGGGCTGGTCACAGACACCGGCGCCCTCGCCCGCCTCGACACAGACGAGACCGGTGTCCTCGCCACATGCCACGTCGCTGAAGCACGAGGAGCCGCGCTCGCAGAGGGCAACACAGGTGGACGTCAGAATGGAGCAGGTGAGACCCTCTTCGCAGCGAATGAGGAGCAGATCCTCCTCCGGGTTCTCGAGGGTGTCGTCCGAGTACTGACACGCATCGCCGAGCCCCGCGGGAACTTTGCAGGTGCCGTCGAGGTAGCTGCAGTAGAGGTCGGCAGCGCACTCGCTGTCGCTGAAGCACGTCTCGCCCTCGATCTGCGGCGCGGCGCATGCGCCTTCCTCGCCCAGCGAAGACGAGTCCGTCAGGCAGACCATGTCGTCCCGACACTCGAACGAAGAAGTAGCCCCAGAGCAGGCGCCTCCCTCGCGAACACGACCTTCCACGATGAGATCGACGTCGCACGGCGACTCCTCGACCGCGGGCGGATCGCAGACGTCTTCGTCAATCATGGGGCTGGGCACGCTGCACTCCTGCTGCTCCATCCAGTCGATGCACGCGTCGAACGCCGCGCGGTTCAAGTGAACACGCCCATCCCGCAACGCGCGATCGAGCGCGGCGAGGTTGGGAAGGTACACGCGCGCGGACGGCCCGAACCCAAACGACGGCTCTGTATCCAGCGCGGCGGAGTCGACCATACGGTCCGCGCAGTCGCCTTCGCCCACGAAGGGCCCAAGGTAGTACGCGCGCTCGCCCGCGCTGCAGCAGCGCGCGCCGAAGTCGCACACCGCCTGGGCGATCTCTCGCGCCCGCGGCTCCGAGAGCTGCGTCGATGTGGAGCACCCCATGACCAATTGGAGCCCCATGGCTCCCAGAACCAAGACACTTCTTACCTGCATCACCCAACCTCCAAGTTTTCCCCACGCGGACGAGGCGGGCCCCCCAAGTGACGCGACCACCCCAACCGCTGTGACGGCCAGCGTTGAAGCAGGTCTTTCTGTGGCGGTCAAGTCACGCTTCGCGGTCGGCGCGGTGGACAATGACAGGCTCGTCCTTACTACTGGCCGATGACCAAGCTCACGAAGCGCATCCTGGTGGGGCTCGGCACGGCCGCGTTGGCAGGCGGCACAGCGTTTCAGCTGCAGCGGCTGTTCACGGCCGGCCCGCCCTACGAGACTCTCTGGGAACACGACGAACTCGAGGTGCGCCGCTACGGCCCGCGAATCGTGGCCCGCACCCGGCTCGAAGGAACCGACGATGAGGCCAAGAACCAGGGCTTCCGGCGGCTGGCGGGCTACATCTTCGGCGGGAACGGTGGCGGCCAGCGCATCGCCATGACCACCCCCGTCACCACCGAGCCCACATCGGCGCGGATCGCGATGACCACCCCGGTGGAGACGGCCTCGACCGGGGGCGAAGCCTCCATGGCGTTCACGATGCCGGCCGAGTGGGCGCTCGCGGACCTACCGCGCCCGAACGACAGCAGGGTCGTGCTGGAAGAGGCCCCGGCGCGCCTCGTGGCGGTCTTCCGCTTTCGCGGTCGTCCGTCGCCTGCGGAGTTCGAGGCGAAGCAGGCCAACTTGCTCCGCGCGGTCGAAGCTGCGGGCATGCAGGCCGCCGGGCCGGCGTACACGGCCCAGTATGACCCACCGTGGGTGCTCCCGGTCTTGCGGAGGAACGAGGTCATGGTGCCCGTCGAGGCTCTGCCCAGCCCGTAGGGGCAGTCGGACCTCACCCAGCAAGGCATGGAAGCCGAGGAAACGCTGCGATGTGGTGCCGTGCCAAACAGTCCGGAGAGGGCCTCGATGTTCAGCAGCCGATCACCGCGACCGGGGGTGCAGGTACAGACTGTGGGGCGCCCGTAAATCCGTGCTAGAGCTGCACGCATGAATCGGGGAACCCATCTTGCAGCGCTCGCCTTCTCTCTCTTGGTCGCCGGCTGCGGTGGTGGTGACGAACCGCTGTGCACACCGGGCGCGTCCGTGGCGTGCGTGGGCACCGGAGGGTGCGCCGGAGGCCAGGTCTGCAACGCGGATGGGACCGGCTTCGGCGCGTGCTCGTGCGGTCCCGGACCCGACGGTGGCACGAACGACAGCGGGATGAACGACAGCGGCACCACCGACCATGGCACCAACGAAGACGCGGCCGTCGGGCCCTGCGACCTGGTCGCACAGTCCGGCTGCGGGAACGGCCAGCGCTGCACCTGGGTGCGCGACGACCTCGGGGGCGGTGGTGCAGAGTGCGCGAGCGCTGGCACGATTCCGGCTCTCGGCGAGTGTGTCGCATCGGAATCCGGCGAGGTGGACGACTGCGTCGCAGGCCACGCCTGCGTCGCAGGCCTGTGTCACCGCCTCTGCTCGACGGTCGCTGGCTGCGGCGCGAACTTCGCCTGCACCACCTACGCGGACTTCGTCGACGATGGAACGACCGGGGTGTGCTCGCCGCTCTGTGACCCCGTGAGTCAGACGCGGCTGAGCGATGACGCGCCCGCGTGTGGATCGTCCAACGTGAGCTCCCCCACGATCGGGTGCTACGGGCCCTTCTCTGGCCCGTTCACCTGCAACCGCATGGCCGACGGCGCCGGCGCGCTCACCCACGGGACGACTCCCCTTGGGCCGCCCAGCGGCGGGGCGTTCCGGAATGGATGCGCTCCCGGCTACTTGGCCGTCCCCACGGCCAATGGCTTGCGCTGCCGCGCGTTCTGCACACCGGCAGAGACCACCATGGGCAACGACGCCCAGCGGCAGGGCGTGGCCCCCCACACGTGCTCTGCACGCGGCGCGACCGCGGCGACAGAAGAGTGTCGCTTCGCGCCGTTCCTCTTGGGGAACCCAACCCCAGCGACGCCGGGTGTCGGCCTCTGCATCGACCCCACGCAGCACTCGTACGACCACGACGCGAACCCGCAGACCGGCTCCGTTGCATGGCCGAGCTGCTCGACGCTGACCTCCAGCGACGGTGACGGCAACCAGGTCTCCGACCACATCGACTGGGGCTGCGGACAGCTCATCCCGTGACGCTCCGCGAGCGCCCTGGCACGCCTGAAGGGTCCCGCTTTCGACTTCCGCGGTGCCCTTCCGAGTCTTGATCTCGGCGTCCCGGCGGCGGCGCCGAGTCACCGGTGCTGGAGCCGCGCGATGGTCTTCTCGGAGCGGAGTTCACGGAGCGCGTCGGACGCCACCCAGCGAGCAGCGCGCGCTCCGCGGTCGCCACCGCGCTCTCCTCCCGCGCGCTCGTTCGCCTCGGCGAGAATGGTCTCTGCGCACTCGGTGGCCGCCACATGGAGGGCGAGATTGCGCTTGCCGATGTTACGCAGCGCCCAGTTGACGGCCTTCTTGACGAAGTTGCGATCGTCCCAGGCGCCGCGTTGGATGAGCGGGAGCAGCTTCAAGAACGCCGCGTCGCTCGTGGCCTCGTCGTGGACGGCGAGACCCGCCATCAGGGCGAAGCCACCGCGCTTCACCCACTCGGCATCTCGCACCGCCCACTCGTGGGCCTTGGGCCAGGCGTGCTTGGTCCGATCGAAGAGGCTCGTGGTGGCCTGATCGCAGATGTCCCACGAATCGAAGTCGCCCGCCCACAGCTCAACTTGCTCGGCGGTGACTGCGGCCGGATCATCCACGAAGCAGGCCAGCAGTCGAGCCTCGTGGTTGCCAGTCGCCCAGAGTCCGCGGGCCAGATCGTGGTCCTTGCCGAGGCGCTTGGCGACCTTTCGCAGCTCACGGACCGACACACCGAAAGCGTTGTCCACGTTGATGCCGTAGCGGGCCATGCCGGCGCGGTCTTCTTCGCTACCGAGGGAACGCAGCTCGGCGAGGAGGGCCTCTATCCGCTTCTTGGTGCTCATGCTCGATCCGAGCCGCCTGTGCCGCCGGAGCCCAGGGCGTGGATGCCAGCCTAGCAGGGTGCCCTCGAGCTCGCTCCCGGCCACGTCCGCTTGCCAGAGCCGCCCTTCCCCGCGTACGGTGCCCGTGTGTCACTGCTTCAACTTGAGAACGTCGAGAAGCGCTACGGCGAGCTGCGCGCCCTGAAGGGCCTGAACCTCACGCTGGAGCCCGGCCGCATCGGCTTGTTGGGCCCCAACGGCGCGGGCAAGAGCACGTTCCTGAAGACCCTGCTGGGGTTGCTGCAGCCGTCGCACGGCTCGGTCCGCGTTCTCGGCATGGACCCGTCGCGTGAAGAGCTGAAGCTGCGCGCCCTGATTGGCTACATGCCCGAGGGCGACGCCGTGTTCCCCGAGATGAACGCGCTGCACTACACGGTGCTGGCCGGTGAGCTGTGCGGGCTGCCGCACGCCGAAGCCACCGGGCGTGCGCACCAGATCCTGCACTACGTGGGCCTGGGCGAGGCGCGCTACCGTCCGTTGGGCTCGTTCTCCACCGGCATGAAGCAGCGCGCGCGCTTGGCGCAGGCGCTGGTGGGTGACCCCAAGCTGCTGCTGCTGGACGAGCCCACCAGCGGCCTCGACCCGCGCGGCCGCGACGAGATGCTGGCGCTCATCCTGGACATCCCGCAGCGCACGGGCGCGAGCGTCATCCTGTCCACGCACATCCTCCCCGACGTGGAGAAGACCTGCGATCAGGTGGTGGTCATGTCGCAGGGCGAGGTGCTGTTCGCGGGCGAGCTGGCCGAGCTGCTGCGCACGGACCACAGCGTGTACGAGGTGCGCGTGAAGGGCGACCCCGACGTGGTGCGCCGCGCGCTCGAGATGGAGCGCTGCGTGGTGCAACGAGACGGCGCGGCCCTGCGCGTGCGGCTGCCCGAGGGCGTGGGCACGGACGCCATCCTGCGCGCCGCGCGCGAGGCCAAGCAGCCGGTGCGGCACATGGCGCCCTTCAAGATGACCCTCGAGCGCGCGTTCCTCGAGACGCTGGCCAAGCGCGAAGACGCCGACGCAGACGCCGCCGCGGCCGAGTGACGCGGTGAGCGTCCTCTTCTGCCCGTTTTGTGAAGAGTCCTTCGAGGGCCTCACGCAGTGCCCCGAGCACGAGCTCGAGCTCGTGGCCTTCGACAAGCTGAAGAGCCGGCTCGACGAAGACGCGCAGCGCGAGCGCACCTCCGACGAGAAGCCCATCGACGCCCTGCACCCCGGCTACATGCGCGGCCCGGTGGCGCTCGGCGCGGTGACCACGGCCGTGGGCTTCTTCCTGCCGTTCATCGAGTTCCAGCTCGGCGACCAGCTGGCCACCGCGTCGGCCTACTCGTTCGCGCTCGAGCGCGCGCTCAACCTGTGGACGCCGCTGGGCGTGGCCATCGCCCAGCTGGCCGTGCTGGCCACGCGCCGCACGCCGAGCGCCATGCAGAGCGCGCGGCTCACCATTCCGCTGCTCTCGTGCGTGGGGGGCGCGTCCATCGCCTACACAGCCCAGCGGGTGTTCGCGCAGGTGGACGCGCAGGGCAGCGCGGGCCACGCGGCCTCGGCCCAGCTGCTGGTGGGCGCCTTCATGATGATCGCGGGGCTCGCGTTCAGCGGCGTCAGCGGGCTGCGCTTCGGTTCCCCCGGGCGCGACAGCGCGGACACCGAGTAGCTCGGGCGTCGGGCCTCAGGAAACCAGGTTGGTGCGGTCTTCCCCGCGCGGCCCCGTCACGGCGTGGCTCAGCGCGATGACCTCCACCAGCAGCGCGCGGTACACGTGGTCCAGCTCCTCCAGCTCCACGTCGCCCTCGGCCTGCTCGATGGCCTCCTCGACGTGGTGCTGCACGAACTCCAGCACCGCGGGCTGCCCCATCGCCACCACGTCGTCGCTGTCCAGCGCCTCGGTGGGGTCGTTGGCGCGCAGCTCCTCGTCCACGCTCAGGGTCTCGAGCGCCAGCTGCAGCGAGCGCTCGTCCACCTCTTCGAGCCGCGTGGGGAAGGCCTCGCGAAACGCCATGTACACGGTGATGACCAGGAAGTAGCCCAGCGACTGCACCAGCTCGTCGTGGCCATCGGCCAGCTGCTCGGCCAGCCAATCGCTCAGCGCGGGCTGCCGGCGGTCGAGCTCCGCGTAGCCGCGGTCCAGCACGCCCTGCAGGTCGTCCTCGTGCGCATCGAGCTGCGCCTCCACCAGCTGGACGAAGTGCTCGTCTACCACAGCGTGGCGCGGCACGGGCCGGAGGGCCGCTTTCCGAAGGAACATCTCGGCGATCTAGCAGGCCGGGCCCCCTTGACCACCAGACGCCGGGGCGGGTCGGACGAGGCCTTGCTATGGTCCCCCTCATGCAGCAACCGCACCCGCCAATGGCCAGACTGCGCAGTGCGCGCGTGGGGGCGGCCGCCGCGCTCCTCTGTCTCCTGTTCCCCGGGTGCGCCGCCGACGGCCCGCCCGAGCCGTGGTTCGCCACATGGTCGAGCAGCATGGCCGAGGACGCACCCGGCCTGCAGGACCAGACCCTTCGACAGGTCGTTCGCATCAGCGCGGGCGGCGCTCAGGTGCGTGTGCGGCTCTCCCATGTGTTCGGCACCGAGGCCACGCGGGTCGGCGCCGCCAGCGTCGGCATCGCGCAAGAGGGCGCGGACATCGAGCCCGGCACGCTCCGCATGCTGACGTTCGGAGGGAGCCCCTCGGTCGTGCTCGAACCGGGTGAAGAGCTCGCGAGCGATCCCGTCGAGCTCTCCGTGCCTGCGGGCGCGGACCTCGCGGTGAGCCTCTACCTCGAAGCCGACTCGGGTGACGCCACGAGGCACCGCGCCGCGCAGCAGACGGCGTATATCGGAGACGGGGATCAAACGGCCGCCGACACGTTCGTGGTGGGGTCGACGAGCCGCTCGGCCGACTGGCTTACGGGCGTGGACGTGTTCGCGCCCGAGACGGAGCTCGTGATCGTCGCGTTCGGTGACTCCATCACGGAGGGGAGCGGGTCCACGACCGACCTCCACACCCGCTACCCGGACGTCCTCGCGCGGGAGCTCGCGGCGCGCGGCGTCGCCGGGGCGGTGGCCAACGCCGGCATCGGCGGCAACCGGCTGCTCAACGACGGCTTCTCCACCTTCGGGGCTGGGCCGAGCGGGCTGAGCCGCTTCGACCGTGACGTGCTCGCGCAGCCGCGGGTCACGCACGTGCTGCTGCTGGAAGGCGTGAACGACATCGGCATGGGCGGCACCCTCGGCCCCGTCGTCACCGCCGAGGAGATCATCGCCGGGTACGAGACCCTCATCCGCAGGGCGCACAGGCGCGACGTGCGCGTGGTCATCGGCACCATCCTGCCCTTCCGCGGTGCCGTCTTTCCGCGCTATTGGACCGCCGCCAACGAGGCCAAGCGGCAGGAGGTCAACGCCTGGATCCGGACCACCAACGCGCACGACGGCTTCGTCGACTTCGACGCAGCCCTGCTCGACCCCGACGACCCCGAGCAGATGCTGCTGGAGCTGCACAGCGGCGACTTCCTCCACCCGAGCGACGCGGGCTACCAACTCATGGGCGAAGCGGCAGCGGACGTGTTCGCGCCGTAGGCAGGCGCGCCTTCGGTCGGTGACTCATCGACACGCGGTCAGCGTGGCGCGCGCTCCGCCACCTGGTACCTTGGGCGCTGATGTCCGACGACGCGTCCACGGAAGAGGAGCCCCGCCCTGCCCCTCTCGAGGCGCCCCCGGACGAGCTGACCGCGCATCCCCCCGCCTCGCAGCGCGAGCGCCGCCTGGCCGTGGTGCTGGTCACGCTCACCACGCTGGTGGGCGGTGTGGGCACGGCCCTCTCGCCGTACCTGCTGGTGCACCACCCCGCGTGGCTGGTCGCGCTCAGCCCCGACATGCGCCACATCGTGCTCAGCGCCACGTCGCTGGACCTCGAGACCATGCTGCTCATCTGCGTGCCGCGACGCGTCTTCGGTATGTACACCGCGTGGGCCCTGGGCGCGGCGTACGGCGCGGCGGCGCTCGGCTTCATCGAGGGGCGCTACCCCCGGGTGCTGCGGGCCGTGCGCTTCATCGAGCGCGTCTTCGTGCGCACCGGCCCGCTGCTGCTGGTGGTCTGGCCGTCGTACACGCTCAGCTCCATCGCGGGCGTGGTGCGCACGCCGTTCTGGCGCTTCCTGCTAGCCACCTGCTTCGGGCAGCTGTTCTACGTGCTGGCCAGCTACTACTTCGGCAACGAGATCTCCGAGCTCACCGACGCGTTCCTGATCTGGCTACGCGCGCACGTGCTCGAGACCACGGCGGTGTGTGTCGCGGCCGTGGCCCTGCAAGTGGTGCTGCGCATGCGGCGGAACGCGAAGAAGCGCGCCGCGGCGGTGCGCACCTCGGAGGTGGGGTAGGTTCGCATGGCCATGGACGAGACCGAAGAGCGAGCCCGAGTACGCGCGGCCGTGGACGAGGCCAGCGAAGAAGTGGGCCTCGCCACGTGGTACCGGAGCAGCGTCATGCCGCTGATGAAACTTCCCGAGTCGCAGTTTCCAGAGTGCTGCGGAGGCGGATGCGAGCCCTGCGCCTCCACACTGACCGAGGTGGCCGTCCGAGCGCGCCGGAAGCTGGCTGGCCGCACGACCTGACCGGCCCAATGAAAAAGCGGCCCCGAAGGACCGCTCTCTCGAACTCACCCAGCGTCGCGTCGACTCAGCCGACGACCTGGCGCTTGGGCTTCGGGGCAGCCTTCTGCGCGCCGGGGGGCGCCCAGCGGCGCACGCGCACCTGCGGGTCCCGGTTGTCGGGCTTGCTGGCGCTGCGCTCGAAGTGGTCGGCCACGGCGGCGTGAACGTCCACGGCGCTGCTGCGCTGCTGGACCCGGATCTCGCCGATGTCCTGGCTGGTCACGTCGCCCTTGCGGCACAGGATGGCGAGCAGGCGGCGCACGTCGGCGCCCTTCTCTTCACCCCAGCTCACCTGGAACGTCACGAAGGCCTGGCCCTGGGCGCCCTGCCCTGTGGGCCGCTCGGTGCGCGGACGAGCAGGCGCCGACGGCGCGCTCACGCTGCTGACGGCCCGCTCACGAGCGGGGGCCGGGGCGCGATCCCGCATGGAGACACTGGCCACGGTGGGCCGCTGCGCGTTCGGGTCACGGTAGGGCTGCACGTCACGCGGCGCGCACGGCCCCGCGAAGTCCATGCGGGTGAGCAGCGCGGCCACCACGTCACGCGGCTCGCGCCCGTCCAGGAGCAGCTCGGCCAGGCGCTTGCGGCTGCTCAGCGTGGCGTCCTTCGCACCGCTCTGGTCGCGCTCGATGCTCTCGGCCACGGAGGCGAAGAGCCGGTTCTGCGCGGCGGCCAGCACGTCTTCGGCGGTGGGCACGTCCTGGAAGCGCGCCTTCACGCGCGCCGAGCGGAAGAGCATCTCGGCCCGAGCACGCGCGCGCGGCGGCACGAAGAGCACGTTGCGACCCTGACGACCAGCGCGGCCGGTGCGCCCGCTGCGGTGCGTGTAGATGTCGGCGTTGGTGGGCGGGTCCACCTGGATGACCTGCGCGATGTCCTGCACGTCGAGGCCGCGCGCAGCCACGTCGGTGGCCACCAGCAGCTTGCACGAGCCGCTGCGGAAGAGGTCGAAGGTGCCGGTGCGCTCGCGCTGCGTCATGTCGCCATGCAGCGCGCGGGCCGGGAAGCCGTTGTCGCACAGCGCGCCCGCCAGGCCCTCGGTGTCGGCGCGCGTGCGCACGAAGATGAGCGTCTTGTCGTCTGGCGCGGCCAGCAGCGTGTTGATGATGGCGTCGAGCGCGCGGCCCGGCTGTACCCACATGCCGATGTGGTCGATGTCCGTGTTGGCGCTGCCGAGGCTGGTGCCCTCGATCACCAGCGGGTCACGCTGCAGGCGCGCCGCCAGGCGCTGCACGGCGGGCGGGAACGTGGCCGACACCAAGTGCGTGGTGCGCTCGGCGGGCGCGTGGCCGAGGATGGCGTGAAGCTCCTCCTCGAAGTCCATGTCCAGCATCTGGTCGGCTTCGTCCAGCACCACGGCGCTCATGTTGGCGAGCGACAGGCCGCCATGGCGCAAGTGATCCAGCAGGCGGCCGGGCGTGCCCACCACCACGGCCGGCTCACCCGAGAGGCCACGGCGCTCCTCGAGCGGGTTGGTGCCGCCGGTCACGGCCACGACGCGCGCGTTCAGCGGCTCGTACAGCCAGGTGAGCTCGCGGCCCAGCTGCTGCGCCAGCTCACGCGTGGGCGCAATCACCAGCACGCAGGGAGAGGCCGAGCGGCCACCCGTGCGCTGATGAGCGGCCACCTGAGCGGCGACGGCGAGGCCGATGGCCACCGTCTTGCCCGAGCCGGTCTGAGAGGAGACACGCAGGTCGCGCCCGAGGGCGTCGGCGGCCACCACGGCAGCCTGCACGGAGGTCAGCGCCTCGAAGCCTTGCGCACGGAGAGTTTCGCCGAGCCCCATGGGGGCGGCGGAGAGGTCATTTTCTAGGGTCATTTTCCGGATCTCGTGGGCGCCATGTCGCAGGCAACCAAACGGCAGGCAGCCAACGAGAACGGCGAATGGGGGGCCGAGGTACGTCACAGCCAGAGGGCGTATGCGACGGGGGTCGGCGCTTTAGGCGCACCGACGCTCGGTCCGGCTATATGAGGGCAAACTGGCTCGGCGTCCAGTCCGCGTGTCTGTTAGGGTGCGCGCCGTGCCCATCGTCTTCACCCTCTCGGCCGGCGAACACCTACCCCAGCTGACGGAAACCTTCCGGCGCGACGCCGCAGGAATGTCCCTCGATGCGCTGCGCGCGCACGTGCTGCGCATGGGCCACCACTTCATCGACGCGTCCGTTCAGGGCTTGGTCTTGGGGCTCATCACGGACGGTGTGGGCGTCAGCTCCTTCACCGAGTCGCTCATGCGGGGCCTCGCCTCGCTGGTGGAGTCGGTGGGCAGCAAGCTGGTGGATCAGGTGCTCAAGAAAGCACCGCAAGCCGTGCTCATGGATGCGGGCCATTTCTTCGCTTCGCGCGTCACGCGGCTCCCCGGGCTCGAGCACCCCGTGATCGCCGTCCCCATGACGCCCGACAACGAGGCCGCCATCGATCTGGCCATCCAGACCGTGGAGCGAGAGCCGCTGGTGCGCGCGATGGACGGCGTGGTCGATGACAGCCTGGATTACCTGTTCGACGCCGCCTTCGCGGTCATCCCCGTGGGGCCGCTGATGCGTCGCGCGGTGGACGCTGGAGGGAGCGCAATCCGCTCGGGCGGCAAGAGCTCGTCGGCGCGGGCGATCCGCAAGGCCAGCGATGGCGAGCTAAAGGACCTGGCCGCGTTCCTGGTCCGCAGGCGCCAAGAAGCCCCGTAATTCCGGGCTTGTCACCCCCGCACAAACTATTTGTCACTGCGTGACAGGGGTCGTCGTTTTCGTGTCCAAGTGGACATGACATCATGTTAGCGTCCCGCCACGCACATGACGTGGCCTCGCCTTCGCGTTTTGCTCCTCGCCTTGGTCCTCGCAGCGCCCTCGTGGGCGCCATCGGTCGCACACGCGACCCCGCAGGACCTCATGGGCTTCGGGGGGCGCACTCCTGGTTTGGGTATGACGGGGGCGTCCTATGCGGACAACTTCGAAGCTGCCTACGCCAACCCCGCCGGACTCGGCCGCAACGGGCGCATGGAGCTGATGCTCGGCGCCACCGGCGGTCTCTTCCGCCTGCAGCTGGATGGAGACCCGTACGACGTGGACGCGTCCCAGGGCATGACCATCGGGTTCCAGCTGCCGCTGCCGTTCGGCGGCCCGCTCGAGGACGTGCTCACGCTGGGGGCCGGGTTCTTCACGCCGTTCAACACCATCCTGCGAAACGACGTGCGCTTCGCCGAGGTGCCGCAGTGGACGGTCATCGACCGCGTGCAGGTCGTGGCGCTGCAGATCGCCTTCGGCATCGGGCTCGAGCGCTGGGTCCCGGGCCTGCGTCTCGGCGTGGGCATCTCCGGTCTGGCGCAGAACTCGGGCACGCTGGACGTGCTCCTGGACGAGACCAACCAATTCGTCTCGCTCACCGAGGTGCAGCTGCTGGCGGACTTCAGCCCCATCGCCGGCATCCAGTATTACCGCGACAACTTCGCGCTGGGCATCACGTACCGCTCGGAGCTGGTGTCGGCCATCAACCTGGACATCGAGGTGCGCAACCTGCCCATCTCGCTGCCCACGCTGGGCATCGACGCCTACGCCCACTACGACCCGCACAACGTGGCGATAGAGGGCTCCTGGAAGCCCACGCCGGAGCTCATGCTGGTGCTCAACCTCACTTGGCGGCACTGGTCGGCCTACCCCGGCCCAGCAGGCGCAACCACCGACCGCAGCAACTTCCCGCCGGCCATGAACTTCCGCGACACCGTCTCGCCGCGCGTGGGCATCGAGTACACCGCTCGCACGGAGCGGATGGCCCTCTCGGCGCGTGGTGGCTTCCTCTTCGAGCCCACGCCGGCCCCGCGCGCGGCCATGGCCGCCGTGCGTGACTTCAACGGCGACCCGCTGCTGGACATGGACGGCAACGTGGTCATGCAGCCGCAGCGCCGCATCGACAACAATCGCTTCATCGTCACGGCGGGCTTCGGCCTCGAGTGGCAGACGGCCCACGAGCCGGTGTTCCGCCTGGACGTCTTCGGCCAGGCTCAGGCGCTCCAGGGGCGCACGCACCGCGTGCCCGTGGCCGGCGCCACCAACAACATGATCACGCGTGGCTACATGCTGGTCTTCGGCGGAACGGCAGGCCTCGCATGGTGAAGGGCATCCATCTCGCGGGCTGCGCGCTCGCCGTCCTGCTCCTGCTGGGCATCACCGGTCGCGCCAGCGCCACGCCGGGCGACACGCTCGGCTTCGGCACCCGCAACATCAACCTCGGCGGCGCGGTCACGGCCGACGTCGAGGACGTGGGCGCCAACTACTACAACCCGGCGGGAATCGTGCGCGGCCCGGGCCTGCGCCTCTCGGTCAGCTATGTGTCCGTGAGCTCGCTGCTGGAGATCAACGGCAACGACAGCGACGTGGAGCGCATGAGCGGGCTCACCATCGGCATCGTCGCGCCGCTGCAAATCGGTGACTTCCGCTTCGGCTTCGGCCTGGGCGTGCACCTGCCCGACCAGCGCCTGAGCCGCACCCGCTCCACCATCCAGACGCGCCCGCGCTGGGAGCGCTACGACACGCGGCCTCACAAGGTCTTCCTGTCCACCAACATCGCGTTCCGGCCCATCGATTGGCTGCTCATCGGCGTGGGCATCACGTTCCAGTCGCCCTCGGACCTCGAGCTGCTCATCGACGGCGACGCCGACCTCTTCCGTGTCACCAACACGCGCCTGCGCCACCAGTTCGGCGGTGACCTGACCAGCACGCGCTACCCGCAGGCCGGCGTGCAGTTCATCGCGTCGGAGGCCCTGTCGCTGGGCATCTCCTGGCGCGGCGCGCTCACGCTGCGCAACCGGCTCTCCGCCACCGTGGAAGGCAACGTGGTCGTGGGCACCGTGCGCGCGCCGCTCGACTTCTCGCTCGTCAGCAACAGCGTCAGCACGTACATGCCGCAGCAGCTCACGTTGGGCGTCTCGGCCAACCCGGTCGAGCGCCTGCGCGTGAGCATGGACCTCACCTGGATGGACTGGTCCAAGCACCCCAGCCTCATCCCCTCGGAGCAGATCACCCTCGAGATCGACCTCTCGATGCTGCCCGTCATGCTGGACATCCCGGAGGAGATCGGTGGCCGCTCACCCATCCCCATGAACATGCGCGACACGCTGGTGCCCCGCGTGGGCGTCGAGTTCGACGCCTACCAGAGCACCAGCACCCTGGTGCAGACGCGCTTCGGCTACGTCTACGAAGGCACTCCGTTCCCCATCCAACGCGGCGCCACCAACTTCGTGGACTCCGACCGTCACACGTTCTCGCTCGGCGCGGGCGTGCGGTTCTCCGACCTGCGCCCCACCATCCCCGGGCACTTGCAGCTGGACGCCTACTTCCAGTACGCCTACCTGCCCACCCGCAACCATCAGAAAGACAGCCTGGTCGACCCGGTGGGTGACTACACCGCAGGTGGCCAACAGTGGGGCGCCGGTGTCAGCCTCGAGGTGGTGTTCGAATGAGCCGTAGAGCCCTCACTCCCATTCGCAAGCCGCGCGCGCTGCACCTCTGCCTCGTGGCGCTCGCCCTGCTCACCGGCTGCGCCGCGCTCGGCAAGGAGACGCCGTTCTCGGAGCCCGTCAGCACCAGCGGCGTGGGCCCCTTCCGGCGCCTCACCGACGAAGAGACCCGCTTCCGTGGGCGCGCCATCGAGCTGGGCAACGTGGCTGTGGACCGCGCTTCCTTCGCGGGCGGCTCGCTTTTCTATGGCGCCGCCCCCGCCCTCGATCCGCTGCCGGTGCGCAACCCCGCGCTGCCGGTGAACGAGCTGGACCCCGCGCAGCTCGAGCCCTTTCGCATCTTCCGCAGCAGCACGGAGACGGAGTTCGGCTTCGACCCCGGCACGGTGCTGCTCACCGCCAGCGAGGCCTGGGAGGGCGGCTACGTCACACAGCCCTTCGCGCTCGAGCTGGCCGACGGCTCCGTGCGCCTCTACTACGCCGCCGCGGGTGGCATCGGCGTGGCCGTGGCCCAGAGCGCAGACGGCACGTTCACGCGCAATGGCGACGGCCTCGCGCTGGCCAACAACATGGGCGTGCAGGCCGCTGGCCTGCGCTCGCCCGCGGTCGCCCAGCTGGACGGCACGTACTACTTGTACGCCGACGACGGCGTGGACGTGTGGGTGGCCACCTCGGTGGACGGGCTCAGCTTCACGCTGCTGGACACCGACGACGCGGCCGCCGGGGTGAACCCGCTGGCCATCCCGGGACCCGCCGACGAAGACGACCCGATGGAGCGCGCGCACGTGAGCCCGGCCGCCACCGTGGCCACGTCGCCTACGGGGCGCACCACGCTGCGGCTCTATGTAGAGGCCCAACAGGTCCCCGAGGACCCTGCCACGGACGACGACCGCATCATCTTGGCCCTGGCCAGCCTGGACGGCGTGAGCTTCGAGCGCGCGCGCCTACCGGCCCACGAAGCAGGCGATTCCCCTGGGCAGCCCACCCTGCGCCCCTACCAAGACGGCGTCAGCGAGTCGCTCATGTACATGACCGTGGCACGCGGCATGAACCCTCAGTTGCGCGCCGTGGTGCTCGCGGTAGACCCTGGCCGCGCGAGCTTCGCGCCCGAAGCCGAGATGGAGGCAATGCCTTGAACGCTGAGCTGGTGAGCCCGGACCACGAGGAAGACGACCCCCAGGGCCTGCGCGAGCGCAAGAAGGTCCAGACACGCGAGGCGTTGGTGAACGCGGCCCGCGACCTGTTCCTGGAGCGCGGCTTCGACAGCGTGACGGTGGACGAGATCGCCGCCGTGGCCAACGTGTCGCGCCGCACGTTCTTTCGGTATTTCGCCACCAAGGAAGCGGCTGCGTTCCCCAACCGTGATCTGTGGCTCGAGCAGTTTCATGGCTTGACCGCTCACCGCTCGGGTGAGGCCGCCTACCAGACGGTGCGGCGGGCCATCCTGACCATGGCCAGCGCGTTCATGCAGAACCGCGACATGATGGTGGCACAGCACCGCATCGCCAACGGCGCCACTTCGCTCATCGCCTACCAGCGCGACGTGGACCGTGTGTGGGCCGACGTCATCGCCGACGCCCTGCGCGCCGAGCACGGCAGCCGTGAGTCGCGCCTGATCGGCGCCGCCATGATGGGCGTCATCCGCGCCACGCTCGACGAGTGGTTCGCGCAGGGGGCCCTTGGCGACCTGTTGGACATGGGGACCATGGCGCTCGAGCTGGTGGAGCGCGGCGTGCTGCACACCGCCCCCAAGAACGGCTGAGCCCAAAGCGCGCGATCACGGACGTGAACGTGGTCGTTGACGTGCTCGTGCTCGTGAACGGCCGAGCACGAGCGCGAGCACGTCAACGTTCACGTTCACGTTCACGTGGATGCTTGGGCAAACTCTTGCTTTGGGC
Source organism: Sandaracinaceae bacterium (assembly GCA_016706685.1). Lineage (NCBI taxonomy): Bacteria > Pseudomonadati > Myxococcota > Polyangiales > Sandaracinaceae > Sandaracinaceae bacterium. Next base: position 187,552 of record JADJJE010000001.1, read on the forward strand.
TGGCGTGCCCTGGGCTGCGCGGGGCATGCTCTCACCCTCCCTTGGCAACCAGAACAGCACCCATGACCACCAAGCCGACGATCCTCTACACGTTCACCGACGAGGCGCCTGCCCTCGCGACCTTCTCCCTGCTGCCCATCCTCAAGGCCTTCGCGGCGCCCGCCGGGATCGCCATCGAGACGCGCGACATCTCGCTCGCGGCCCGCATCCTGGCGGCCTTCCCAGAGAGCCTGACCGAAGCGCAGCGCGTGCCCGACACGCTCGGCGAGCTGGGCAAGCTGGTGGTCCAGCCCGACGCCAACATCATCAAGCTGCCCAACGTCAGCGCGTCCATGCCGCAGCTGAAGGCCGCCATCGCGGAGCTGCAGTCGGATGGCTATGCCGTCCCCAGCTACCCGGACGAGCCCAGCACCGACGACGAGCGGCAGGCCAAGGCGCGCTACGACCGCATCAAGGGCAGCGCCGTGAACCCCGTGCTGCGCGAGGGCAACTCCGACCGCCGCGCGCCCCGCGCCGTGAAGGAGTTCGCGCGCAAGAACCCGCACTCCATGGGCAAGTGGACCGCCGACTGCCAGTCGCACGTGGCCACCATGAGCAAGGGCGACTTCCGCAGCAATGAGAAGTCCGTGACCATCCCAGCCGCCACCACGGCGCGCATCGAGCACGTGGACGCGAGCGGCAAGGTCACCGTGCTGAAGGACAAGCTGGCCCTTCAGGCCGGCGAGATCCTGGACGGCACCGTCATGGAGCGCGCCGCGCTGGTGGCGTTCCTGGAGGCCCAAGTGGAAGACGCGCGCAAGAGCGGTGTGCTCTTCTCGCTGCACATGAAGGCCACCATGATGAAGGTCTCGGACCCGATCATCTTCGGCCACGCGGTGCGCGCGTACTTCAAGGACCTGTTCGCGAAGCATGGCGCCACGTTCGAGCGCCTGGGCGTGGACTGCAACAACGGCTTCGGCGACCTGGTGGGCAAGATCGCCTCCCTGCCCGAGGCCGAGCGCGCCGTCATCGAGGCGGACATCGCCGCCACGTATGCCAAGGGCCCGGGCGTGGCCATGGTGGACTCCGACCGCGGCATCACCAACCTGCACGTGCCGAGCGACGTCATCGTGGACGCGTCCATGCCGGCCATGATCCGCACCTCGGGCCAGATGTGGAACGCGGCGGGCAAGCTGCAGGACACCAAGTGCGTGCTCCCCGACAGCAGCTACGCCCCGCTCTACGAGGTGGTCTTCGAGGACTGCAAGAAGAACGGCGCCTACGACCCGGCCACCATGGGCAGCGTGTCCAACGTGGGCCTCATGGCGCAGGCGGCCGAGGAGTACGGCTCGCACGACAAGACCTTCGAGATCAAGGCGAAGGGCACCGTGCGCGTCGTGGACGCCGCCGGCACCACGGTGCTCGAGCACGCCGTGAGCGAGGGCGACATCTGGCGCGCTTGCCAGGTGAAGGACGCCCCCGTGCGTGACTGGGTGAAGCTGGCCGTGCGCCGCGCGCGCGCCACCGGCACGCCGGGCGTGTTCTGGCTGGACGCCGCGCGGCCGCACGACGCGCAGGTCATCGCGAAGGTGAAGGCCTGCCTGGCCGAGGAGAACACCGAGGGCCTCGAGCTGCCCATCCTGTCGCCGGCCGAAGCCACGCGCTTCACGCTGCCGCGCCTGCGCGCGGGACAGGACACCATCTCGGTCACCGGCAACGTGCTGCGCGACTACCTGACCGACCTGTTCCCCATCCTCGAGCTGGGCACCAGCGCGAAGATGCTGTCCATCGTCCCGCTCATGAACGGCGGCGGCCTGTTCGAGACGGGCGCCGGCGGCTCGGCGCCCAAGCACGTGCAGCAGTTCCAGAAGGAGAACTACCTGCGCTGGGACTCGCTGGGTGAGTTCCTGGCCATGGCGGTGTCGTTCGAGCACCTGAGCGAGGTCATGAACAACCCGCGCGCCAAGGTGCTGGCCGACACGCTGGACGCGGGCACCAGCAAGTACCTGAGCGAGAACAAGGAGCCGGCCCGCAAGGTGGGCCAGCTGGACAACCGCGGCAGCCACTTCTACCTGGCGCTCTACTGGGCCGAGGCGCTGGCCGCGCAGAGCACCGACGCGGAGCTCAAGGCGCGCTTCACTCCCGTGTTCAAAGCGCTCTCCGACAACGAGGCCACCATCGTGGCCGAGCTCACCGCCGTGCAGGGCAAGCCCGTGGACGTGGGCGGCTACTACTCCCCCACGCCCGCGCTGGCGGAGAAGGCCATGCGCCCGAGCGCGACGCTGAACGCCATCATCGACGCGGTCTGAGCGCCGCGCTGGCGTGCTGCGGAAGGGACCCCTGGGCGCTCGCGCTCGGGGGTCTTTCGCTTTCAGCGCTTTGAGATCACGGACCGACCGTCAGTCGAGGAATCGGACGCACGCCCAGTCCTGCTGGCCGCCCGCCACGGTGTCGAGCCAGCACCAGTCAAGCTGGTCTGGGTCGTCCCAACTGGTGCGGATGTCTCAGAGGACTCCGTCAAAGAAGTACCAATAGGCGCAGCTAACGCCCGGCAGCGCGCTCAGCGTCGCGGCGGCCTCGTCATCGACACGAATGCCGACCATGGAACACTGGTCGGGGCCCTCGCCCAGGACGACTTCACCGGTTGGGACGGAAGACTCGATGTACACCCTCGCCGTGATGGGCCCGCACACGAGCGGTCCCACGTCCTCACGGGCACCGAGGTCTGGCGGTCCCACGTCAGGACGGACGCCCCGGTCGGGGCGCACGGAGACATCCCACACAGCACCATCTCGTGCCGCGCCGCCATCTTGCGGGCCCGCATCCGGGCCGGCTTCCACCACGTGCGACTTCGCGCACGCGAGCGCGAGCATCAACGGAAGGCAGACCCACAGTGGGCGGCGGGCACCTGCTCCATGCCTCATGTTCCTGTCCTCCGCGAACTCCACTGCAGGCAGCATGCCCAGCCTCACGCGCAACGGCAACGTTGGCCCTGCGGGGTCCGGCGGTCCACAAACGAGAAGAGCGCCCCGCCAAGTAGCGTGCGCTCATTCTCTTCCCTGCCGTCGAGGTGACTGGGGCGACCTCGAGGGCCGCCCAGTGGTCACTTCGCGCGGAAGACGATCATGCCGTGCGTGAGGTCGTACGGCGAGAGCGCCACAGTCACGCGGTCACCGAGGATCACGCGGATGCGGAACTTGCGCATGCGCCCGCAGAGCTGGGCACGGACCTGCGCGCCCGCGTCCGTGGTCACTTCGAACTGTCCACCCGCGAACACCTGACTGATGGTGCCCTCGAGCTTGACGTGGTCGTCGCGCTTCTCTTCTTCCGGCTCGCCGAAGGGGCGGCCCTTGCCGCGCCTCGCGCCACCACGTCCACCACCGCCGCTGTTCCTAGTCGCCAAAATCCTACTCCTTGGGTGCTCTGCCCCCGCCCGACGACCCCCTTGGGGTCTACCGACGTTGGTCAGCTGCGAACTCCCTCTACTTCGATGGAGGCCCCACGTGGGGGTGTCCAGCGTTGCTCTGGGAGGTTCGGCCCGCGCAGGGTAACACCGCGAGTTCAGCTGGCAAGGCGACACGCACGCACCCCGCGAGCCGGGACGTGCACGACCGCGCGAGGACACACACCGGGCGCGAGCACCCGCGCCCAACGCCACGCTCGCCGACGGTTGCTCAGCGCCGGGCCTGCTGCCGCCGCTTCGCGACCGCGCCACGTACCTTCATGATGCCGTCGAAGACCTTCATGTAGGCGTTCGTGGCCGTGCCGGCGTCCTTGGGCTGGTAGCCGTCCACGACGTAGGGCACGTACATGCTCCGCCGCAGGCTGCGCGCACCGTCGTAGGGCGAGCCCTTCACACGGTGCCACATGCGGCCGTCGTGCACGGTCAGGTCGCCGGGCCAGGTCTCGATCATGATCTCGCGCGGGTCGTCGTCGTTGCTGACGAAGTGCACCTTGTGGAACACGGTGTCGAGCGCGCTCTGCGTGTGCGTGCGGGGGATGACGCGCAGCCCACCGTCGGCCGGACGGATGCGATCGAAGTGCAGCCCCACGTTGAGCATTGGCCCTGGCATCTCGCGGTTGTAGAACACGTCGCGCAGCGCGTCCGTGTGCCACGCCAGGTCCGGGCGCAGGCTGCCCGGCAGGTTGATGTAGCGGTTGAACACGACACCATCCTTCTCGCGGGTGCCGATGCGGGCGTCCTCGCCGATCAGGCGTCGGATGGGCTCGAAGCGCTTGTCGGTGACGAAGGCCTCCAACCACTCCGAGTGGAACGACGAGAAGCCCATGCGCTGCAGGAACGGCTTGCCGTCCGCGCCGGTGCCGAACCACACCGGCACACCGCAGATGGTCTCGATGCCCTCGCCCAGGAGCTTCTGCTCCACCTGGTCCACCTCGTCGAGCACCCGTGCCACCTCCTCGGGTGAGGCGACGCGCGCGAACACGATGCAGCCATTGAGCTGCAGGAACGCGTACTGCACCGGGGTGATGGTCTCGCGCAGCCGGAAGCGCGTGCCGAGGGGCAGATCACTGGCGAGCTTACGGGCGTCGAGCGGCGGAAGCGTCAGCAGGTCCGACTCGTCGAGCGGCGGCACCTCGTCCGCGAAGACGTCCGCGCTCGCGAGGTGCTTGGACGGCGACCCTGCTGCCATCGCGCGCGCCGCGTAGGCTGCGGTCTGGCTGGGATCGAGGGTGGACGTGACAGGCGCGGTGCCTTGGGGAGAGGTGACGTGCGTGGTGGTGGTCATGACGGGCCTCGATGACATGGGGTGAGAGGAAGGCGGGCTGGCTCGGACGAGCGGGAGCTAGAGCGGCGGCAAGAGCGTGCGCAGGGCGATCTCTGCCAGGTGGTCGGCCACGGCGGCGCGCGCGGCGGCTTCGTCACGCTCGCCTGTGGACACGGCAAGCTCGTTGGCGCTGCTGATGGCGTAGCGTCCCACCAAGAACACCAGGCTCTGCAGCGGCAGGCGCAGCGCGCGCGCTTCGAGGCCGCCATACCCGGCCAGCAACGTGGAGGCCGCGTCCAAGTACGGCACCAGTAGCTCTTCGCGGCGGCGCGGGTCGATCTCGCCGGACTCGAGCACCCCGCGCAGCGCAAAGCGCGAGGCGTCGCGGTGCTCGCAGGCAAACTGGAACGCGGCGCGCACGGCGGCGGCCACGGCGGCCCGCGGGTCTTGGGTGCGCAGGAAGAGCGGGGCCAAGTGCCCGCGCAGCTCGGCGAGCTCGGCGAACATGGTGGCCACGCAGGTCTCGTAGAGCGCCTCTTTGCTCCCGAAGTAGTGGTTGACCATGCCCAGACTCACGCCCGCTTCACGCGCGATGTCGCGGATGGAGGTCTCCCCCCGGCCCACGTCGGCGAAGAGACGCAGGGCGGCCTCGAGGATGCGTGCCCGGGTGGCGTGGGCGTCGGCGTTGGCGGGTCTAGCCATGCCCCAGAGATAATCGAACGTTCGTATGATGGCAAGAACAAATCGAACGTATGATCAATTTTTGTCGCGGCCCCACGATTGACATCACAAGTCAGCGTGCGAGCGTTGCCAGCGATGCTCGATCTCGCCCGTCTCAAGCGGATTCGCCTGACCCCCGAGCCCCTGGGTCAGCGCCTGGTGGGGGGCATCCTGCTGCACGCCAACTACAACGTGCCGCCGGGGAACGTGCGCATCGAGGTGGAGGGGCTCGACCGCCTGCCCAACGAGCCGGTCATCTTCGCGATGAACCACACGGACAAGTACAACTACTTCCCGTTCCAGTACCACCTCTGGAAGAAGACGGGGCGCCTCACCGCCACCTGGGTGAAGGGCAAGTACTACGAGAGCCCCAGCGTGGGCGCGTTCATGGAGTGGACCAACCAGCTGCCCACCGTGTCGCGCGGCTACATCCTGGCGCGCGACTTCCTGAGCACTCTCGGCCGCCGCCCCACCGAGGACGAGTACGAGGCGCTGCGCCAGTGGATCAACGACACGGCCGCGGTGGACCGGGCAGACGGCGCGAAGCCCACGCTGCCCAGCCTGCAGCCGCTGTTGAACACCCCGCGGGACATCTTGGGCCGCCCCTTCGACCCCGCGCGCGAGTCGTATGCCGAGGCCGTGAACGCTACCTACGGCGCCATGATGCGCGAGTTCGTGGGGCTGCACGACAAGGCCTTCGCGTGCGGCTTGGACCTGCTGATCTTCCCGCAGGGCACGCGCTCGGTGCCGCTCACGCGCGGGCGCATCGGCCTGGCTCAGGTGGCCCTGCGCTACAAGAAGACCGTGGTGCCCGTGGGCTGCAGCGGCAGTGACCGGCTCTACCCCGGAGAGAGCCCGTGGGCCAAGCCCGGACGCGTGGTCTACCGCATCGGCCAGCCCATCCCGTATGGCAGCCTGCCCGACTGCACCGTGAGCGAGCCCTTCGAGCCGTTCACGCCGCACGCCGAGCACACGCACCGCGCGGTGTTTCAGCGCCACGTGGACCACGTCATGGACCGCATCAACGAGCTGCTGGACCCGGAGTACCAATACGGGCCGGACCCCGACGGCGGAGTGCTGGCCGGCACGGAGCGCTTCCTCTGAGCACGCCGGAAGAGCAGGCGCAGCAGGCCGAGCTGTACGCGCTCTTGCACCAGGGCACCGAGGGCGACGTCGACTTCTATCGCTCGGTCTGCACCGGCGTGAAGACCGCGCTCGAGCTGGGCGTGGGCGCGGGGCGCATCGCCGCGGCGCTCGCCAAGGACGGCGTGCGCGTGACGGGCGTGGAGCAAGACGCGGCCATGATCGCGCTCGGCAAGCGGAAGCACCCTTCCCCGCGCATCACGTGGGTGCAGGCCGACATGCGCGCGCTCGACCTGGGGCGGCGCTTCCCGCGCGTGCTGTTGCCGTACAACGGGCTGTTCACGCTGCCCTCGGACGCCGACGTGGTGGCCTGCTTCGAGGCTGCCGCGCGGCACCTCACGGAGGACGGCTACCTGGTGTTCGACTTCTGGGTGGCCGACGACTTCCACCGCGAAGACACCGAAGCCGACGAGAGCGGCTGGGACGCCGCCGAGGAAGAGCGCGAGCCCGTGGGCAGCGTGCGCTACCGGGGCCGCATGCACGACGTGTTCGAGTCCACCACGTGGACGCGCGAGCAGCAGCGGGTGGACGCCACCTATCGCTACGTGCCGCGCGACGGCGGGCCGGTGCTGGTGAGCGAGGTCATGAGCCGCTACGTGCTCACCACGCAGCTGGACGGGCTCTTGGCCGCCGCCGGGCTCGAGGTGCTGGTGCGCCACGGGGGCTTCGACCAGTCCGCCTGGGACGAGGACTGCGACCGCATGATCGTGACGGCCCGGCGGTCCCCGGCCGCGTCGTAGGAAGTCATCGGCCTCGCGCTCCGGTTGGGTATACTCGCCGGCAGCCCATGGAACTCATTCACTACGAGTCGCAGCCGACGCACGTCGTCGGCATCATTGGGGGCGCCGTCGCGGGCTCCGAGGCCGCTGCGCTGTGTGCCCAGAAGGGCGCCATCGCGCTGGTCTTCGAGCAGGGCAGCCGGCCCTACGGCAAGATCGAGGACGGCCTGCCGCGCTGGCACGACAAGCTGCGCCAGAAAGAGTACGAGCGCATCGACGCCAACCTGTCGCGCGACGGTGTGGTCTTCGTGCCCAACACCAAGGTCGGCGAAGACGTCTCGGTGGAGCAGCTGTGCAAGGAGTACGGCCTGAGCGCGGTCTTGCTGGCCAACGGAGCGTGGCGCGACCGCCCGCTGCCCATAGACGGCATCGACGCCTACGTGGGCAAGGGCCTGCTCTACCAGAACCCCTTCGTCTACTGGTTCAATCACTACCACGAGGCGGGCTACAGCGGCCCGCAGTACGAAGTGAAGGACCACGCCATCGTGGTGGGGGGCGGGCTCGCGTCGGTGGACGTGGTCAAGGTCATCAACCTCACGCTCTACGCGGCGGCGCTGCGCGTGCTCGGCCACGAGGTGGACCTGACCGAGCTCGAGGTGAAGGGCATCCCCAAAATCTGCGAGGACCACGGGGTGGACCCGGCCTCGCTCGGCATCCACGGCGCCACGCTCTACTACCGGCGCGGCATGGACGAGATGCCCGTGGCCACCGCGGACGACCCGAGCCCCGAGCAGCTGGCCAAGCTCAAGGTGTCGCGCGTGAAGATCATGGAGCGCGTCATGCGCAAGTACCTGGTGCACTTCGAGGGCAACGCCGCGCCGGCTGGCGCCATCACCGACGGAGACCGCCTGGTGGGCCTACGCTTCGACCGCACCGAGGTGGTGGACGGCCGCGTGCGCACCGTGCCGGGGGCCAGCTTCGAGGCCCGCGGCCCGCTGGTCATCTCGAGCATCGGCAGCGTGCCCGAGCCCATCCCCGGCGTGCCCACGCGCGGTGAGCTGTACGACTACACGGACTGGAACACCGGCGCCGTGCGCGACCGGCCGGGCATGTTCGGCCTGGGCAACGTGCTGACCGGCAAGGGCAACATCAAGGACAGCCGCCAGAACGCGGCCGAGATCACCGAGCAGGTCGCCGCCGAGTTCCTGGGCGTGGGCGTGGGCGAAGGCGCGGGCGGCGAGCTGCGTGGCCGCGCCGCTGCCCGCGTGGAGCCCGCCGTGGACGCTGCGCTGCACGGGCGCGAGCTGTCGGCCGAAGAGGTGCGCCGCGTGGGCGCGCTGGTGAAGGCGCGCCACGAGGCCGTGGGATACACGGACTACGCGGCGTGGATGGCGGCTCACCGCGCCGAGTGACGGTCAGCTGACGAAGTCCCCCGCCGCCTCGGGCTGGTACGAGACGGCCAGCAGCTCCAGCTGCAGGGTGCGCCCGGTGGGGCCCGCCCAGTCGATCACCTGACCCACGGACAGCCCCAGCAGCGCGCAGCCGATGGGCGTGAGCACCGAGACGCGGCCCTCGGCGCCGGCGTCCTGTGGGAACACCAGCGTCAGCTCGTGCTCCTTGCCGCTGATGCGCTCGCGGAAACGGGCGCGGGAATTCATGGTGACCACGTTGGCGGGCACGGCGTGCGGGTCCACCGGGCGGGCGCGGTCCAGCTCGTCGTAGAGGGCCAGCGCCGTGGGGCTCTCCGGGTTGGCGCGCTCCAGCATGCGCTCGAGGCGCTCGCGGTCGTGGTGGGTGACGAGGATGGGGGGCATGGGGTTCATGGGAGGTCTCTCTGTGAAGGAGCCAAGGCGCGTGATTGCGCCGGAGGGGCTCGAAGATGGCCGGGGCAGCGAGGCTCGTCTGCGGACACGTGGGTCTCGCTCGGGACGTTCTGGCTGCGCCACGCTGCACGGGGCAGCGGCGGGGCCGGAGTCGCTTGGTTGCGCTCCTGGCCGAGCCCTCAACGTAGGCAACTTCGAGCGCCGGTGCAAACGGCGCACTTTTCCGTGACCCGTTCCGGGGTGGCCGCGCCTCCCTAGAGACATGCCAGCCTTCACTGTGGTCTCGCGCGTTGCCATCTTCCCCGTCTTGCTGGCCGTCGCGCTCGTGGGGGCCGGCTGTGAGGAAGACCTGCCTGCCGGAGGAGACGACGCGTCGGTGACGTTGGACGGGTCCGCCCCCACGGACGGCGGCCTCCGCGACGAGGGGCCAGCCGAGGATCAAGGCTCACTGCCCGATGCCACTTCACCCACCGACACGAGCGTGACCGTGGACCACGGCGTGACCGCGGACCTGGGCACCGCCCAGGACCAAGGCGGCGGGACCGGCAGCGGCCTCGTCGAGCTGCTGGACGCGGACACCTGGGCCGAGATGTTCCCCAACCGGAACGCGCTCTACTCCCACGCCGCGCTGGTGGCGGCGGCCGAGTACTACCCCGCGTTCGCCAGCACCGGCACGCTCACCCAGCGCAGGCGCGAGCTGGCGGCCTTCTTGGCGAACATCGCGCACGAGACCACCGGCGGCTGGCCCACGGCCCCCGGCGGCGCGCAGGCGTGGGGCCTCTACTTCATCGAAGAGGTGGGCTGCGAGGGCGGCGCGTGCACCGGCTACTGCGACGCGGGCAACGTGACGTACCCGTGCGCAGCGGGGCGCACGTACCACGGACGCGGCCCCATCCAGCTGTCGTGGAACTACAACTACGGCCAGGTCGGCGCGGTGCTGGGCCTCGACCTGCTCAACAACCCGTCGCTCGTGACCTCCGACGGCGTGGTGGCCTTCCGCACCGCGCTCTGGTTCTGGATGACAGCGCAGTCGCCGAAGCCCTCCGCACACGCCGTGATGACGGGTGGCTGGACGCCCACGGCCGGGGACACCGCGGCGGGCCGCACGCCCGGCTTCGGCATGACCATCAACATCATCAACGGCGGGCTCGAGTGCCAGCAGCCCACCAACAACAAGGTGGAAGACCGCGTGGCCTTCTTCCAGCGCTTCACCACCATGCTGGGCACCACCACGGGCGACAACCTGCACTGCGACCAGATGCAGCACTACTGACAGCCCGCGAGAGGGCCAGCGGATCGCGGGCCAGAGCCCGTCAGGGCGTGCGCTGAGCAGCTCGCGCGAGCGCGCCCTCGATGGCTGCTCGCTCGCGGTGGAGCTGCCCCTGCGGGAAGCGCGCGTCATAGGCGTCTAGCGCCTGCCGTGCGCCCGCAGGTGACGTGGTGACCAGTGCGCGTGCCCGCGCCAGCATGCGAGTCTCGGCCACGAGTGGGTCCTCGGGGGGCTCCGGGGCGGTCTGTGGCACTGCGGGAACGCTCACGACGACTGGCGTGGTGGGGAGGACCACGGGGGGAGCGGCAGGCACGCTGGCAACCGCTCCGCGCGGCCGGGTGACCGCCCGGCTGGGCGGCTCAGCTGGGAGAGGGTCCTGGCGGGCATTCGCGGGCAGTTCGGGGCGCGTGTCCTCGAGCCGCGTGGGCGCGGAGGCAGGCGTCCCCGCTCGCGCCGTCCCGAGGGGCCGCCGCGAAGGAGGCTCCTCATCAGCGGGGGGCGCGATCCGCGGCGTGACCACCACGGCCCCCACGACCACGAGCACCACCGCCACCGTGGCGGCCGCCGCGGCAGGCGGGGACGCGAAGGCACCCAAGAACGCAGCCAGCAACGCGGCGCAGCGCGCCCGGAGCGCGTGCTTCCGAACCGCGCGGTCGAGCCGCGCCGAGCCCAGCCGGAGGCGCGAGTGCGCCGTGGCCACAGGACAGCCCACGGTCTCCGCCACCATCTCCATGGGCCAGCCCTCGAGCCGGTGCAGCAGCACCACGTCGCGCTGGGCTGGCGGCAGCTCGTCGAGCGCGCGGTGCACCAGCGAGCGCGCCTCGTGAGCATGCAGGCTTCGCTCCTGCGGCGGCGGTACGTGCACCTCGGGTGGCTCCGCCATGGGCGTCTCCACGCGCTGGTGCTTGCGCCGGAGGTTGCGGGCCACGTTCAAGGCCACGGTGTACAGCCAAGGGCGCGCGGAACGCTGCACATCGAAGGGCCCCGTGTGGCGCAGGGCCACCACGAACACGTCCTGCGCGGCGTCGTCCACGTCTGCCCCGGCGATGCCGAAGCGCAGCAAACAACGGCGCACGAACAGCTGGTGCTCACGGACGAAGGCGTCATCGACATGCCGGGACCCCTCGTGCGCGAGAGAGCGCAGAGAGGGGTCCCGGAGGTCACTCGTGGTGTGCGTCTGCCCGTGCGGCTGCACGCGTCAGCCTCCGAAGCCGTAGATGACGTGCACGAGCGACTCCGACTCGAGTTCGCGCGCCTTGGTGCCGAGCGCCACGTCCAACACTCCGTCGCCGTCCAGGTCACCCATGGCGCCGCCGAGCGACGTGAAGAGCGGCGAGTCCTGGGGCATGGCGTAGGAGAGCCCGGCGCGGTTCACCACTTCTTCCTCCATCGTGAGGTCGCCAGCGATCACGCCGAGCTCGGGCGTGATGAACGCGAAGGCGTCGATGCCCATCACGAACAGCTGCGTCCGATCCGCGCCTGCAGGGCGCGCAGCCACCGTCCACCTCGGATACTGCAGATCGAGGCGCAGCTCGCCGTGTCGCTGAGCGATGAGCGCTTCCTGAGCGTCGCGGCTCCCACCGGGCACGCAGTAGACGCCGCGACGAGTGCTGGGAGCGACATCACTGCCGGCCGTCGTCAGCAGCAGGTCCTCGGTCGCATCGCCACAGAAGTCGCCGATGACGGTGCGGGCCGCCCCATCGGGACCCAACGACTCCATGTCGGTGTGGAAGAACGCGGCTCCGAGGAGGTACACGCTCATGGTGCCCTCATCGCCAACCGTGATGTCGCCCTCGAAGGGGCCATAGAAGATGGCGATGCTGAGCGAGTTCCAGGACCACACCGAGTTCGGGTTCCGGCCGTCGGTCTGCGTCCAGAGCACGGCCACGTCGGACGCTCCATCGCCGTCGTGGTCCAGCACGCCGCGGACATCGAGGTAGGTGTCCTCGGGCGCCAGCAGACGGGCACGCGTCTCCCCCGTCTCGAGGTCGCGCACATGGATGACGGTGTTGCCTACGTCGACGAGGCGGTAGGGCTCGGTCAGGAACTCCTGGCCCGGGACCCCGTCGAGGTCCTGGAACTCGTGAGGGGAGTGCACCATGTACTCGGAGGTGAACCCATACGCGGGGGTGTGTTGAGCGACCGCCGTGAGCGGGTGGACGCCGGTCGGCAGCGACCCGCCCTTGACCACGTACACCCCCGTGTCGACTCCGTGAGGTCCCACCGACGACCGCACGGGCATCGGCCAGAAGTGCCGCGACGGCTCGGCGACCAGGTGCACGATGAGGTCCACGATCCCGTCACCGTCCAGGTCCTGGGCGGCCACACGCCCCACGAACTTCGCCTCCGGGATGGTCAGCGTGAGGTCCGCGTCGGCAGGGCCCAGCTGGCCCTCGAAGTGTCCTTCCCCGCCAAAGAAAACGAAGACGCCCACCGGAGGGAGGGTCACTTCCCCGTTCTCGAACTCGAAGTCGAAAGGCTGGGAGGCGTTGGTCCACACGATGAGGTCACCGGTGCCATCGTTGTTCACGTCGGCGATGGCCGTGCTCGAGTCGTAGGCAAACGCGCCCAGCGTGGTCTGCGGCAGGTCGATGGTGATCTGCCCTGAGGTCCCGACAACGGCGTCGTCGACGCAGCCCTGGATGAGCCCCGAGCACAGGAGACCGAATAGCGTGATGTTGGTTCTGGATGACATGTTGACCCTTTCCTCTCCCCTCGATCTGTTGGGACCCAGCCCGCGTCATCACGCTATTTGCGGGAGCCGCTCAATCTACCGCGCCGAGACGCACCATGAGCGCCAGGTCGAGGCGCACCCCCACCGCAGGGAGCTGGTGGATCACCAGCGCGACCCCACCCTGGTTCACGGAGAACGACGTGCGCGTCAGCGCCAACTCCAGCATGGCCGTGGTCACGAACCAGACGTGCCGCCCTAGCGCCAGCTCGCCCCCGAGCCCTGCCCCCACCCGCACGTGCGGCGCGCGGATGGTGGTGTTCGCCACGATGAGGTCCTCGGTGGTGGCGCGCAGCTGCCCCACCACGAGGTTGCCGCAGGGGCCAACGGCCGCCACCCGTGAGTTCAGGACGGCCCCGCACAGGGCGAGGCTGCCCGTCAGCGCGCGCAGCTCCATGCGCCCCTCGATGGCCGGCGTGCTGACCGCCTGGCCCAGCGAAGCCCGCGCGAGCGCCAACAGCCGACCGCGTCGAAACCCGACGACCAAGCTGCCGTCGGCGTAGGCGCTGGGCAAGACACGGAACACCCCACCTGCAGAGAGGCCCACGCTCCAGCGCTGCTCCCGGGCCTCTGCCACGCGCGCACGCTGCTCGGCCACGGCACCGTCCAGGATCAACGCCGACACCAGCACCAGCGTCTCGTCCAGGTCGCGGCAGTCTGGCGAGTGGCTCACGAGGTCCCGCCGGGTGAGCTGCGTCCCGGCTTCGTCGAAGACCACCAGGGTCAGCTTGAACGCGCCCTCCTCGAGGCGGATGTCCACGCGCAGCTCGAGGGCGCCCCGGGACGTGGTGGTGAGCGCTTCGTGCACGCGCCCCGTGAGCGTCTCGCGGTCCACGCAGTGGCTCACGTCATCCCCCGTGGAGAGCAGCACACGGTGAGCGCTGGCCGCCTGCGGGATCCCCACCATGGCCACGCAGAACGCCACACAGGCCGCAAGCCTGACGCAGGACGTGGAGGCTCCTTGCAGCGTCATCGCACAGGAGGTTAGCAGCCCGTCAGCGAACGGCTCGCCCCTATCGCGCCGCGGCCTCAGCTCCCGGTGAGCGCCACCGTGAACGCGAACGTGAACTGCGCCGCGTAGTAGAGCGGCAGGCCCCACAGGCGGTTGCCGAAGCCTGCGTCCAGGAAGCGGTCGCGCGCCACCGAGATGTCGGAGCCGTAGAACGCCAGCGCGCCGACGGGCACGGCCAGCAGCCCGTTGACGCCGAAGTGGCCGAAAGCCAGCGCCACCATGAGCGCGATGATGCTCATGTAGGCCAGCACGGGGCCACGCATGGTGTCCTCCACGTGCTTCAGCACCCACGCGCCGATGATCAAGCTGAGCACCAGCATGATGACCACGCCGCCGGCGAACCAGAGCACGTCCACACCGCCCAAGACGAACGCCGCGGCAAACGCGATGTGTCCGAACAGGAAGCTGAGCAGGCCGCACAGAAACAGCGGGCGCGCGCGCCACATGAGGAACACGTCGCCGAAGAACGAGAAGACCAGCGCGGTGAAGATGGCCAGGTGGAAGGCGTGCCCGTAGACCTTGCCCGTGAGGGCCACGCCCAGGAAGCCGAGCGACGCCAGCGGCTTCGACAAGCGCACCTGCGTCCAACGGTCGTGCTTCTCACCGTGCAGCGTGACGGCGAGCGCGATGAGGGAGACCAACGTGAAGACGAGAGCCCACGAGGTGGGGCTCAAAGCCGGACCTCGCCGCGGCCGATGGCGGCCCAGAGCTCGGCGGTGAGAGGCACGTACGCGTCGTCGATCAACACGAAGAGCGGGTCCGCCACCTTGGCTGGGTCTGCGCCGTCGTGCTTCAGCTGGTTCTTCTGCACCTTGAACGTGCCCGTGAGCTCGAGCGCGCTCTGCACGCGCACGAAGCGCGGGCGCGCGTACGCCGGGAGCGACTCGGCCTCCTTGCGCAGGGCGGCGAGGTCCAGCTTCTTGCCCGGGTCCAGCACCACGGCCACCAAGCCGCAGGCGCCCTCTTGGCTGGGAACGCGCACGCCCACCACGGTGGCCTCGGCCACGTTCGGGGTCTGGGCCAGCACGTCCGCCACCTCGGCCGTGGACACGTTCTCGCCGCGCCAGCGGTACGTGTCGCCGATGCGGTCCACGAAGTAGTAGAAGCCCAGGTCGTCGCGGCGCAGCAGGTCCCCGGAGCGGAAGTACTCGTCGCCCGGCTCGAACACGTTGCGCAGCACCTTCTTGCTGGTGGCGGCCGCGTCCGTGTACCCGCGGAACTCGGTGGCCGGCGTCTTGATGGCGCCCAGCTTCACCAGCAGCTCGCCGGGCTCGTCAGCCGTGCTCTCCACACAGAAGCCCTGCGCGTCGCGCACGTGGTCGTCAGCCTCCACGTCGTACTTGGCGAGGCGCATCCAGCCCATGCCGCCGAAGGGCATGCGGCCCACCGAGCCGCGCTTGCCGCTGAAGTTCAGCAGGAAGCCGGGCGCCTCGGTGGCGGCGTAGAACTCGCGCACGTCGGCGATGCCGAAGCGCTCCTGGAACGGGCCCCACACGTCGGAGCGGAGTCCGTTGCCCACGGCCACGCGCAGCGTGTTGTCGCGCTCGTCCGGGTGCTCGGGCGTGTTCACCAGGTAGCGGCACAGCTCCCCGATGTAGATCATGGCCGTGGCCCGATAGCGCTTCACGTCGGACCAGAACTGCGTGGCGCTGAACGTGGCGCGCAGAGCCACCGGCACGCGCGCCATGATGCAGCCGCCGATGCCGATCATGAAGCCGTTGGCGTGATAGAGCGGCAGCACGCAGTAGAGCTTGTCGCCCGGCTGCCAGTCGAACATGAGCGGGCCGAAGCCGGCCGCCGCCGAGAGCGCGCGCCCGTGCGAGATGCGGCAGGGCTTGGGCATGCCGGTGGTGCCCGACGTGTAGATATAGATGAAGTCGTCGTCCACGCTGACCGGCGCGGGCGGAAACGGAGCCGCCGGCGCCTTGTCCAGCTCGGTCTCGAGCTCACCGCGGCCGAAGGTCATGACGCGCAGGGCGTGCAGGTCGTCGCGCTCGGCGACGGCGGCGGCGAGCGACGCCTCCACCAGCACCACGTTCGCCTTGCTGACCAGCAGCGCGTGCGAGAGCGGCCGCCCGCGCAGGTTGCTGTTGATCATGGCGGTGGTGGCGCCCACGCGCGTGCACCCCAGCACCAGCGCCACGTAGAGCGGCGAGTTGGTGCCCACCAGCGCCACCACGTCGCCCTTGCGGACCCCGAGGCCGCGCAGCACGTGGGCAATGCGTGACGTCAGCCGCTCGAGGGTGCGCCAGGTCAGCCGCTGGTCACCCATCTCGAGGGCCAGCTCGTGGCCGGCCTCGCGCGCGTTCTCCTGCAGCACCTCCAGCAGCGTGGTGCGGGTGCCGCGCTTCATCTGCACCAGCGTGGGCAGCGTCTTGCCGGCCAGGCGAGGCAAGAGCGAGAGCTCGGCGCGCACGGAGTCGCGCCACTCGGCGTGGGCGGCGTTCTGGGCGGCGCCTGTGATGACGTCCTTGAGGATCGCGAGGGGGGCCGGGCTGCGCTTCATGGTGCGGCAGGATACGCGATCCCGACGCCGAGGGCTGCTCCCGTCGCCAGGCCGGGCGCACAAGGATTCGGCCTTCTCCGTCATCTGGGTTACACTGCCTGCGGATGTGGGCCCCGGCGAATGACCCCGCCCGGCTTCACTCCCCGCGAAGTGGCACTACAGTACGGCTCGCACGAGGAAGACCGATGCCCACCTGGTCCGATGTTCAAGAGTACGCCCGCTCGAAGTACGAGCTCACCGAAGACACCGAAAACAGCTTCAAGCTGATCTTCGAGTATCAAAACGACCGCCTGCAGGCCGTCATCGTGTCCCGCTTCGAGGCCATGGGCCGCGAGTGGGTGGACTTTGCGTCCGCCTGCGCCAAGCGCGAGGACCTGGACCCGGAGGTGGCCCTCCAGCGCAACTTCGGCTTCGCCGTGGGCGGACTGTGCCTCGACAAGGGCGTCTACGTGGTGCGCTACAGCGTGCAGCTGGACACCATGGACATGGACGAGTTCGAGCTGCCGCTCCACGTGGTGGCCCGCACGGCAGACAAGCTGGAACAAGAGATCACCGGCAAGGACGAATTCTGATGGCCCAGCGCTTCCCCTTCAGTGGCATTCCCTCCGGCTGGTACATGGTCGGGACCAGCAGCGAGCTGCGCCCGGGCACCGTGCTCACCCGCAAGTACTTCGGCACCGAGCTGGTGCTCTACCGCACCGAGCAGGGTGTGTTCCGGGCCACGGACCCGTTCTGTCCGCACCTCGGCGCCCACCTGGGCCAGGGGTCGGTCTGCGGTGAAGAGCTGAAGTGCGCGTTCCACGGCTTCCGCTTCGACACCGACGGCAAGTGCACGGGCACGCCCTACCCCAGCGGCCGCGCGCCGCGCAAAGCCGACCTGCGGCTCTACCCCACGCGTGAGCTGAACGGCATGCTGCTGGCGTTCTACGACGCGCTCGGCCGTGAGCCCACGTGGGAGGTCCCCGACCTCGACATGGCCAACTTCCCGGACTTCCGCTGGAACGACTTCGAGCTCAACAGTCACCCTCAGGAGACCAGCGAGAACAGCGTGGACATCGGCCACTTCGCGGTGCTGCACGACTTCATGGACGCCGCCTCCACGGGCCCGCTAGAGCTGGACGGCCCGCTGCTGCGCTCGAAGTACACCATGAAGCGCCGGCTGGACTTCATCCCGGGCCTGCGCGAGCAGGGCGTGCGCGCCGACTTCAACGTCTTCGTGCACGGCCTCGGGTACTCGCTGGTCGTGGCGCGAGTGGAGCAGGTCAAGCTCGAGACCAAGTTCCTGATCATGTCCACGCCCATTCACGACTCGCGCATCCACCTGCGCGTGGGCGCGACCAACTCGAGCTACCCCATCCCGGGGCTCACGCGCCTGGCGCAGGCCATCTCGCTGCACTTCCTGACGCTCGAGGTCTCGTCCGACGTGCCCATCTGGGAGGCCAAGCGCTACGAGGCCAAGCCGGCGCTGGCGCAGGGCGACGGCGAGATCGCGGCCTACCGCCGCTGGGCCGAGCAGTTCTATCCGCCGCCCAACAGCAAGGTCATGCTGCCCGTCGCGTCCTGACCTGAGACGCCCGAAACGAACGCGAAGCCCGCTGAGCCTCTCACGCGCGCTTCGCGTTCAACGTTCCGTCGGGCCGGAAGCGCCCGCGGGCACGTGCAGGGTCCCGGGTGAATGGCTGCAAGTCGAGGCCATCGCGCTCGCCACGCAGAAGGCGGCAAGCGCCCGCATAGGCGATCATGGCGGCGTTGTCCGTGCACGAGGCGAGCTCGGGGATGTGCACCGTGACCCCCGCCGCGGCGCCCAGCTGCTGTGCGCGCGCCCGCAGGCCGCGGTTGGCGGCCACGCCCCCGCCCAGCACCAGGTGGCGCACCCCCTCGGCCTCGCAGGCGAAGAGGCTCTTGCGCACCAGCGTCTCCACCACCACGTGCTGGAACGACGCGCACAGGTCCGCGAGGGCCTGGCCCTCCGGCACACCGTCGCGCTCCACGCTGCGTGCGATGGCCGTCTTGAGGCCCGAGAAGCTGAACTCGAGCGAACTGCGCTGCGCCATGGGCATGGGCAGCGGGACGGCGTGCGGGTCTCCGGTCGCCGCGAGCCGGTCCACCAGGGGCCCCCCGGGATAGCCCAGGCCCAAGAGCTTCGCGCACTTGTCGAAGGCCTCGCCGGCCGCGTCGTCGCGCGTCTGGCCGAGCAGCGTGGTGTCCATGGGCGCGTCCACGCGGTAGAGCGCCGTGTGCCCACCGCTGGCCAAGAGGGCCACGAAGGGGAACGGGGGCGCTTCGGGGTGCGGGCCGTGGCCGCGCCGCAGGTACACCGCCAGCAAGTGCCCATCCAGGTGGTTCACGCCCACGAAGGGCTTCTGCGTGTCGAAGGCCAGCGCCTTGGCGAGCTGGATGCCCACCAACAGCGCCCCCGAGAGGCCGGGCCCGTGCGTGACCGCGATGCCGTCGACGCTCTCGAGCCCGCCGGGCAGCGCCGCGAGCGCCTGCTGCACCACGGGCACGATGCTCTGCAGGTGCGCGCGCGAGGCCAGCTCGGGCACCACGCCGCCGTAGGGCGCGTGCAGGCGGATCTGGCTGGCCACCACGTCGGACAGCACCGTTCCGTCGTCACGCACCAGCGCCGCGGCGGTCTCGTCGCAGGAGCTCTCGATGCCGAGGACGATCACAGGTCCTCGCGGTCCAGCGAGAACACCCCGAAGTAGTCGCAGCCCCCCGCGTTGATCTGGTCGCAGTCGGCCGGGTCCGGGTCACAGGCGTTCTGCCCGGAGCCAGCGAGGATGCGCACCTCGATGCGCTCGGAGCGGAGCAGGGACACGAACGCCAGCACGTCACGCCCCGCCAGCGGGCCGCTCACCGGCGAGAGGGCGAAGATGTAGTTCTTGGCGCGCGCGCCGCCCGGGATCTCGAGCAGCGAGAGCTGGTCGTGCAGCAGCGGCTCGATGGCCATCAGCGGGACGTCCGTGAACGTGGGGCCGCAGCGCTCGCCCGAGCTGGTGACCGAGCCCGCCACGCCCTGCACGTTGTCCGGATCGAAGCGCAGGCGCAGTACCGTATCGCCGCCGAAGCCACGGCGGATGAACGAGCAGCGCGCGCGGTCGGCGCAGTCGTCGGCGTCGGCGCCGAACACCCGCCCGGCGTACTCGGTCTCATCCGTGGTCGCGAACTCGTCGAGCTCCACGCAGCTGAGCGTGAGCAGCCCCAGCACGCAGCTGAGCGCCACGCGCCACGCGCGCTGCACGGGGAAGTGTTCGGGTCGGGTCAGGGCCGGCACAGCCCGCATGATAGCAGAGTGTCAGAGCGACGCGGCGAACCCGGCGTACCGATAGACACCCTCGGCGTCCCCGGCTTCGGCAGCCAAGCGGCCTGCCGCCCGAAAGCGCGAAGCGGCCGTGTGCGCATCACCACGCTTGGACTCGAGCGTGCCCAGCACGCCCAGGGCACGGGCCGCCAGCGCGCTGAGGCCCGCCTCACGCGACAGCTGCTCTGCCTCGGTCAGCGCCAGGATGGCCTCGGCCATCTGATCGTTCTCGGCGAGCGCCTCGCCCAGCTCGATCTTGGCGCGCAGCAGCATGGCGGGTGCCGCCTTGGACTCCCGGTAGAGCTCCACGGCGCGCCGGAACGCGATGACCGCGTGGGTGGCGTTGCCGTCCGTGCGGCGAATGCGCCCGATGGTGAGCTGCACCTCGGACTCTACCTCGGGGTTGACGCCCGCCACGCGCTCGAGCGCCAGGCCGCAGTGCCGCATGGCGTCGCGCGAGCGCTCTCGCCGCAGCGACACGCGCGCCAGGTCCACCAGCATGCGCACGTGCTCGGGGCTGCTGGGCGCCACCAGGTCGAGCGCCTCACGCAACACGCCGTCGGCGCCGGACAGGTCGCCCACGTGCTCGAGCGCGCGGCCCAGCTTGCGGCTGAACGTCACCAGCGCGGCGTCCATCATCATGTCGCCGGTCTCGAGCACCTCGCGGCGCGCCACCTCGAGCGCGCGGCGATAGCCGAGCACGGCGCCCACACCGTCCCCGCGCGACAGCGACGCGTCGCCCATGCGCTCCAGCACCATGAGCGCCATCATGGCCTCGCCGGTGCGGTAGGCGTGCTCCGCCAGCACCTCGGTGGGACTGCCCGCCGTCTGGCGCATGCGCAGCGCGGCGCGGTGCAGCTCGCGGCGCGCCTCGGCCGGGATGAACGCCTCGGCCAGGTCGCGCAGGAAGACGTGCGGGAAGCGCACCAGCTCGCCGTCCTGCACCAGCAAGCCGGCGTGCACCAGCTCGCCCACACCTTCGTGATGCGCCGGCTCCGTGATGCCCTGCAGCTCGCTGACCAGCGACTCGGTGCCGAGCACCGCCGCCGCTTGGAGCATGCGACGCGCCGACGCGCCCACGCGGTCGAAGCGCAAACCCACCGCGTCCGCCAGGCGTGGCGGGAGGGTCTCTTCGTTCTTGTTTCCGCCGAGCGCGAGGATCTGCTCGAGGTAGAGCGGCAGCATGCGCTTGGCGAGCACGCCCTCCGACGTGCGCGCCATGCTCACGAGAGTGGGCGCCGTGGGGGACGTCTTGCCCGCCAGGAAGAGGCCCGTCTCCTCCACGCTCAAGCCGCGCAACACCATGGGCTCGGGGTCGCCGAAGCGCTCACGCCCGATGGTGACCAGCAGCGAGGACACGCCCTCGAGCGCCGTGGGCAGCGCCGACGCGCAGAGCTGCGTGAGGCCGTCACAACGCTGAAGGTCGTCCAGCACGATCATGGCGCGACGTGCGTCGTTGCGCGACATGGAGAGCACCAGCGCGGCCGCCACCGCTGCCGCCGCAGCACCACTCCGGCCCGCGTTGTCCGCGCCCTCGAGGCCCTTGGGCTCCAGCACGTCGTCGATGCCCGCTTGCGCCAGGGCGTCGAAGCCGTTGCCCTCGGTGGCCAGCTCGCGGAAGCGCTCGCGCGGGACCCCCAGGAGCGTGGCCAGCAGTGCGGTGACCGCGTGATAGGGGACGGGCGCGCCGCTCGGGTGGGGGCCGCCGGTGGCGATGACCACGTCACCCCGCTCCGACAACACGCGCGCGGCCTCTTGGACCAGGCGCGACTTGCCCACGCCGGGCTCGCCGTCGATGCGCAGCCACAGCGTGCGTCCCGTGGCGCGGTCGCAGGTCTCGACGAGGCGAGCCAGCTCGGCAGCTCGCCCCACGAGCGGGCGTTGGTCCAGCAGCACCGGGTACACCGAGCGGCGCGAGGTGCGCGCGGGCGTGGCCGGTGGCGGCCCCAGCTGGCTCGGCAAGCGCGCGCCACAAGCCCCACAGAAGCGCATGCCCGCGGGGTTGAGCTCGCCGCAGCCAGCGCAACGGGTGGAGCCCTTGCTGCTCTTGAGGCCCTCCATGGCCGCGCGCAGGGCCTCTTGCATGGCCACCGCATCGGCGAAGCGGTCGTCGGGGTCCTTCTCGAGAGCGCGCAGCACGATCTCCGCGAGTGAGTCCGGGATGCCACGATGCGGCACGACGGTGCGCGGGTCGGGCACCGGGTCGTTGAGGTGACGCAGCACCACCTTGGTCGGGGTGTCGTCCACGAACGGCAGCTGATCGCAGAGCAGCTCGAACAGCATGACGCCCAGGCTGTAGAGGTCGCCGCGACCGTCCACCGGATCGCCGCGGCCCTGCTCCGGGGACATGTAGTCGGGCGTGCCGCACACCAAGCCCGGACGTGTGATGGACGTCTCGCCGCCCACGATGGTGGCGAGGCCGAAGTCCACGACCTTGACCAGGTCGCTCCCCGAGCGCGTGCGCGTCAGGATGATGTTCTCGGGCTTGAGGTCCCGGTGCACGATGCCCAGCTGATGGGCTTCACCGAGCGCATCCAGCACGGCAATGAGGATGTTGCACACGCGCTTGAAGGGCAGCGGCCCCTCTTCGTGCATGACGAGCGACAGGTCACGCCCCGTCAGGTGCTCCATCGCCAGGTACAGGATGCCGTCCTCGGTGCGTCCGAAGTCGATGATGCTCACGCTGTTCGGGTGGTTCAGGCGGCTGGCCGCGCGCGCCTCCTGATAGAAGCGCGCAACGGTCTGGTCGTCCCCCAGCAGGTGAGGGTGGATGACCTTGATGGCGACGGTGCGGCCGAGCGTGCCTTGCTCGGCGCGGTACACGCGGCCCATGCCGCCCACGCCCACGATTTCCTGGAGCGTGTACGAGCCACCGACCGTGCGCCCGATCAACGGGTCGGACGAACCGGACGAGCCCTCCTCGGGCAGGCGTGCGCCGCACACCGCGCAGAAGCGATCGGATTCATCGGCGGCTGTTCCGCAGTGCTGGCAGACGCGCACCTGCGGAGGATATAGGATGCGAGGCGAACCACAAACAATGATGTGAATGACCTCACCGCAGTTCTCCAGCCCTGACGCACACTCGCCGCCGGCTCCCGGCTCGGCGCCGCCCGAATCGACAGGGCTGCGCGCCACCGTGATCGCCGCAGGGTCGGGGTTCGCGCTGGCGGCCACCCTGCCCGGCGCGCTTACGAGCGGACTGTCGGTCTCGCTCGTGCCGGCATTCCTGGCCCCGTGGCTGATGCTGCTCGGCCTCACGCTCCCGCGCACAGGGCTCTCGCAGGGGGTGCTGCTGGTGGTGGCGCCGCTGCTGGTGGTCCTGTCGCTGGCCTGGCCGGGGGTCGGGGCCCCCTCGGCGCCCGCCATGGTCATGGTCGCCGCCGCCTGGCTGGTCTACGTGGCCCTCGCGCTGCGCCTCCTGCGACCCGCGCCGAGCTGGGACGTCACGCACCACCCCGTGGTGGACACGCTTCCGCGGGAGCGCGCCCGTCAGCGCGTCGCGCGCCGTGTCTATTGGGCCACGCTGGCGCTGGGCGCGGGGCTGCTGGCGCTAGTCACACCGCTGCTGGGGAGCGACGCCACCTACCGGGAGGCGTGGGGCGAAGCGGCCGGCGCAGCCCGTGTGCTGGTGGCCGTGGTGGGCGGGTCCGTGTCGGTGGTGGCCATCGCCGCCATCGTGGCTCCCGGCCTTCGGCAGAAGACCGCAGACAGCACGCTCACGGTGCGCCGCACGTTGGTTCGAGCGCTGCTGTACGTGCTGGCGGCGGCCGCTTTCGCGGGGATCGCCTGGGCCATGACGCGCACGCGCGGATAGACGGGGCAGCGGGGCGGGCAGCCGTGGCCACCCTACCCCGTGCCCGGGGCATCACTGCGCCAGCTTCATCAGCTTGGGCAGGTTCATGGCGAGGTTGAGGTCACCATCGATGGTGATCTTGCCGCCCATGAACGCCGCCATCGGGTCCAGCGAGCCGTCCAGCATGGAGAGCCAGTCGTCGCTGCTGACGGAGATCTTGGCGCCGGCGTTGGCGTTCGGCTCGCGGCTCAGGAAGTCCGAGGTCTTGCCGGACGTGAGGTCGAGGACGTAGACGCCCTCTTCCGCGCCGCTGATGTTGAACTGGAAGATGGCGTCGGACTCGGTGGCCGCGCCGGGGTTGGCTTCGGCAGCCGCGCTGACCTTCGCGAAGAATTCATTCACTGTCGTCATGGGGCACTCCTCAGTCGGTACTTTGGGACTGTTGGGGAAGGGGGACGCCACGACGCTCCCTCATGGGATTGTGGCGCGGCGCTGAGTGTGTAACTGATCTCGGGCGGGAGCGCCGCACAAAAAGTGAATGGCCATTCATTCTGAATCGAGGCTAACGGCCGGGCCCAGAGGGCATACGATGACGCCATGCACGTGGTGATCATCGGCAACGGCGTGGCCGGCATGGAGGCGGCGCTCACGGTGCGGGCCGAGGCGCCCGACGCCCGCATCACGCTCGTGTCCGAGGAGTCCGACCACTTCTTCTCCCGCACCGCGCTCATGTGGGTGCACTCGGGGCAGCTGAGTCACCGCGACATCGAGCCGCTCGAGCGCGATGCCTACGTGCGGCATCGCTTCACCCGCGTGCGGGCCCGGGCCACGGGCGTGGACGCTGCCGCGAAGCGCGTGCAGCTGGGTGACGGCAGCGCGCTCGCCTACGACCGGCTGTTGATCGCGTGCGGCTCTCGCCCGCGGAAGGGCCCCTGGCCGGGCAGCGACCTGCGCGGCGTCGGGCACTTCGTCACGCTGCAAGACCTCGAGTGGTACGAGCGGGAGCTGCACGGCGGGTCCAGCCACGCAGGCAGGCCCGAGCGGCCGGATCACCACGTGGCCCACAGCCGGCCGGAGTCGCCCTACTTGCCGCGCGAGAGCGCCGCCGCGAAGCGGGGCTCACTGTCCACGCGGCCTGCCATCATCGGCGGCGGGCTGATCGGCATCGAGGCCGTGGAGGTGGCGCACGCCAAGGGGTTACACCCGCACTTCTTCATCCGCGACGAGTGGTTCTGGCCCATGGCGGTGAACGCGGCGGAGGCCGCTTGGATCACGGAGCGCATGCGCGCGCACGGCGTCCAAGTGCACCTGCAGCACGAGGTGGAGCGGCTCGAGGCCGACGCGCAGGGCAACGTGGCGCGCGTGGTCACCAAGCAGGGCGCGTTCGACGTGGACTGCGCCGTCATCGCCATCGGCGTGGTGCCGAACACCGAGTGGTTGCTGGGCTCGGGCATCACGCTCGACGACGGCGGGGGCGTGGTGGTGGACGACCAGCAGCGCACCAACCTGCCGAACATCTTCGCGGCCGGGGACTGCGCCTCGGTGCGCTGGCGTGACGGCGCGCAGCGGCCCGAGCAGCTCTGGTACACGGGGCGCGATCAGGGGCGCGTCGCGGCCCGGGCGCTGTTGGGTCAGACTGGCGAGGCCGCTCGGTATCGGCGCCCCACCTGGTACAACAGCGCGAAGCTCATGGACATCGAGTACACCACGGCGGGGCTCGTGAACACGAAGCAGCCCGGTGAGCGCGAGTGGTACTTCGAGGAGCGCGCTGCCGTGCGCAGCACCACGCGCATCGTGCACACGGACGCGGGGGTCATCGGCTTCAACCTGCTGGGGCGGCGCTGGGACCACACCGTGCTCATGGGCTTCATCGACGCGCAGCGCTCGCTCGCGTACGCGCTGGACCACCTGCACGAGGCCGCCTTCGACACGGAGCTCGTGCCGAAGCTCAGCTTCCCGCACGAAGGGAGCCGCTGAGCCATGGACCTCCAGGGACAAAACGGGCTGCTCTCCACGTACCGCGAGGGCTACCGCGCGCGCGGGCCGCTGGCGTTCGTGATCGCCGCCACGTTGGTGGGCTTCTACACGGTGCTGTACTGGGAAGAGAAGCTCAGCGGCATGCTGGGCGGACACCCGCTCACGGCGCTGGCCGAGGCCCTGCACCTCCGCAACCGCTGGTACCTCTACGGCTTCCTGTACTGCGTGGCCATGACGGCTGGTGGTGTCTACTACCTGCGCCGCCACGGCAACAGCCGCTACAACCGCGCGCGCATCGCCGTGAACGTGGGCGTGCAAGTGGTGCTGGGCTTCACCCTGCCCTTCGTCATGCCGTTGTTCGGGCAGCCCGAGTTCTATTTCAGCTACTTCTGGCCGCTGAAGTACGACTACCTCTACCCACAGACGCTGGTGCAGCTGCCCGTCTACCTGTCGGTCTACGCCGTGATCGGTGGGCTCGTGGCCGCGCCCGTGCTGGCGTTCTTCTTCGGCAAGCGCTGGTACTGCTCGTGGGTGTGCGGCTGCGGCGGCCTGGCCAACACCTTCGGCGACCCCTACCGCCACCTCACCAGCAAGTCGTCGGCGGCGTGGCGCTTCGAGCGCTGGTCCATTCACAGCGTGCTCGTGCTGGTCATCGTCACCACCGCGCTGGTGGCAGCAGACTTCTTCTGGGGCGCGAGTCATCCGGGCCTACACCGCGTGGTCTCGGGCGGCCCCGTGTCGGTGAAGGAGCTGTACGGCTTCGTGGTGGGCTCCATCTTGGCGGGGGTCATCGGCACCGGCCTCTACCCGCTGCTGGGCCCGCGCTCGTGGTGCCGCAACTTCTGCCCCATGGCCGCGCTGCTGGGGCTCATCCAGAAGCTGGGGCGCTACCGCATCACGGTGAAGCCCGACATGTGCATCTCGTGCGGCAACTGCAGCACCTACTGCGAAATGGGCATCGACGTGCGGGCCTACGCGCAGCGCAACGAGAGCTTCACGCGCGCCAGCTGCGTGGGCTGCGGCATGTGCGCGCACATGTGCCCGCGCGGCGTGCTCAAGCTGGAGAACACCACGGCACCCCGGCGGGTTACGAAGCGCGGCAGTCTGCCCATCGTCTCGGGCTGAGAACGTCGGTATGCTGGCGCGCGTGACCCACGCCCGCATCGCCCGTCCGCTCGCTGTCGACCACCCCCCACGCACGGCACACCATCTCGCAGCCTGCGCGCTGGCGCTCACGCTGATGGTGGCGCCTGGGCTCGGGTGCGGCGGCGGCGAGCCAACGAGCGCGGGCGCAGGCGAGACGGGGGGCGAGGACGTCGCCGAGACCGGGTCCGAGACCGCCACGTCCAGCACGCCAGGCGCCGACGCGGACAGCGATGGCCTGCCGGACCACTTGGACCGCTGCGCCACGGAGCGTGGTGAGGCACGCGCGGGTGGCTGCCCTCCCTACGACGCCGACCAGGACGGCTCTCCCGAGGCTTGGTCGGAGTTCACGTGCGCGGCCCGCACCTGCTCGCAGTCGTACTGCATCCGTGAGGCACCGCCGATGCCGGTCCTGTACTTCGTGCGCGGGCGCGCCGCGGGCCAGACGGCCGACATCCCTGCGCTGGCCCGGGCGTTGGGCGGAGAGGGCGACGTCTACGTCTCGGGTCACACCGGCGAAGGCGAGGCCGCCGAGCTCGGGCGCTCCCGCGCCGAGTGGGTCATCGCCAGGCTCGCCCAACAGGGTGTCGACACGGCGCGCCTCCAGGCCGTGGGCTTCGGCTCGCACTGGGGCAAGGTCGACCCGCCCAGCGGCATGAGCCCGGCAGACGCTGACCGTCGCGTCGAGGTGATCGCCACGTGGTACGGCCCGCCGGGCTGCACGGCACACGACGTTCCCGTGGACAAGTGCCCGGTGGCCTGCACCCCCTAGCGACCGCCGGCCGCGGGCGCTCCGTCAGCCCGGGGGCGCCTGGAACTTCGGCCGCTTGGGCAAGTGACGCAGGCCCATCCACGCGAGAGCCCCCATGTGCTTGGCCACCTCGTCCACCGGCGGCTTGCGCTCTTCGGTCCACCACTTGCCCACGAAGGTGACCATGCCGACCAGCGCGTGGGCGTAGATGGGCGCCGCGCGGGGGTCGTAGCCGGCCTCCTTGAGCGTGGCCGCGAACACGTCCCCCACGCGCTCCGCCATGTCGTTGAGCAGGCTGGACATGGTGCCTTTGGACGATGTGAGCGGGGAGTCCTGCGACAGCACGGCGAAGCCATCGGGATGGTCCCGCACGTAGGTCAGGAACGCGAGGGATGCGCGCTCCACCCGCTCGCGGGGGGTGCCGCTCGAGATCGACTCCACCAAGCGGCGCACCACATAGTCCATCTCGCGGTCCACGATGACGGCGTAGAGGCCCTCTTTGCCGCCGAAGTGCTCGTAGACGATGGGCTTCGACACCTTGGCGCGCTTGGCCACCTCTTCGACGGAGGTGCCCTCGTAGCCGCTGGCCGCGAAGACGGCGCGACCGACGTCGATGAGCTGTGCCCGTCGATCGGTGGCGGACATGCGGCGGCTCCGGAGGCTCATTGCGTCCCCATGGTAAGACGACACGGTAAGTTACGCCAACGTTACAAACGGCACTGCGTCGCACGTTTACAGCATGTAAACAGGCTCTTTTTTGAGGGTAGGCCATTGACCTACACTTACTTTGACGTAACTTACTCATCCGTAGGTTACGCAACCCGGAGATGCCCATGTTCGCGACACGAGAGAACCCCAGCCCCTGGTCGAAGGCCCCCCGCGCCGTCATCCGCCGGCTCTTCCTCGACCGCCAGGCGAGCTTCTGGATGAACGAGCTCGCCCCGCTGCATGCCGGCGACCAGTGCCGCGCACGCATCGTCTCCATCATTGACGAGACGCCCGACACCAAGACCTTCGTCCTGCAGCCCAACTTCCGCTTTCGGGGCCACGAGGCCGGGCAGTACGTCTCCGTCGAGGTGGAGGTCGACGGCGTGCGCACCAGCCGCTGCTATTCCATCTCGTCGCCGCCCGGCGCCGAGCACCTGACCATCACCGTGCGGCGCGTGCCGGATGGCCGGGTGTCTTCGTGGCTGCACGAGCATTCCCGCCCGGGCGACGTCCTGCGCCTCGGACCCGCCACCGGCGACTTCGTCCTCCCGGCCGTGCGTCCCGAGAAGCTGCTCTTTCTGAGCGGCGGCAGCGGCATCACCCCGCTCATGTCCATGGCGCGCACTCTCGCAGCCCAGGGCAACCTGCACGACGTGGTGTGGGTACACTACGCGCGCTCCCAGAAGGACGTGATCTTCGGCGCCGAGCTCCAGCAGCTGGCGCGGGAACACGTGGGGCTCCGGTTGGTCCTGTGCTTGGACGACGCCCCGGGCGCACCGCGCGGCTTCGACGAGGGCGTGTTCTCGGCCCTCGTCCCGGACTTCGCAAAGCGCGCAGCCTTCCTGTGCGGGCCCGGCCCCCTGATGGAGCGCGTCGAGGCCCTCTTCGACACCGCCGGCGCGTCCGCGCAGCTGAAGCGCGAGGCGTTCGTCTCGGCCATCCCCACGGCGCGCATGGTCGCCCCCGGTGAGCCGGTGGAGGTGAAGCTGCTGCGCTCCGAGCGCGCCGTCATCGCGCGTGGCGCCGGCAGCCTGTTGGAGCAGCTGGAGCGCGCCGGCACGCGCCCGCCCAGCGGCTGCCGCGTGGGCATCTGCCACACCTGCAAGTGCACCAAGCAGAGCGGCACCGTCGAGAACCTGCTCACCGGCGTGATCTCGAGCGCACCGGACGAAGAGATCCAGCTCTGCATCAGCAAGCCCCACTCGGACCTCGCGCTCGACCTCGGCTGACCCCGCGCGCCCCGCCTTGGCGCCCATCCCCAACCCCATTTTTCGGAGACTCTCCTCATGACTCGAGTAAGCAGAACCCTCAGCAAGTCGGAAGCGGAAGCGTTCGGTCGCGAGCTGGACGCGCTGCGTCAGTCGGTGGTCGACGACCTCGGCGAGCGCGACGTCGCGCACATCCGCAAGGTCATCCGCATGGCCAACACCAGCGAGGCCGCCGGCCGCGTGTTGCTGCACGTGGGCATCGGCCCGCTCAGCTTCGTCGGCGGCGTCAGCGCCCTCGCGCTCTCCAAGATCCTGGAGAACATGGAGATCGGCCACAACGTCATGCACGGTCAGTACGACTGGACGCGTGACCCGGCGCTCGACTCGCACCGCTACGACTGGGACAACGTCTGCACGGCCGAAGACTGGCGCCACTCACACAACTTCGAGCACCACACGTACACCAACATCGTGGGCAAGGACCGCGACGTGGGCTACGGCCTACTGCGCGTCGCGGCCGAGCAACCTTGGGAGCCCCGCTACCTGGCGCAGCCCATCAGCGCGGCGCTCTTGGCGCTGTTCTTCCAGTGGGGCGTCGGCGGGCACGACCTGCGGATCCCCGAAGTCATCGAGCGCAAGGAGCCCCTGGGACCCTTCCTCGAGCGGGCGAAGCCCTTCCTCAAGAAGTCCGCCTGGCAGCTCTTCAAGGACTACGGCTTCTACCCTGCGCTGGCGCTCGGCAACGCGCCGCGCGTGGCCTTCGGCAACCTGCTGGCCAACGGGGCCCGCAACCTGTGGACCTTCTCGGTCATCTTCTGCGGACACTTCCCCGAGGGCGTGCGCGTCTACACCGAGGCCGAGACCGAGAACGAGTCGCGCGGGGAGTGGTACGTGCGCCAACTGAACGGCTCGGGCAACGTCGAAGGCAGCCCCACGCTGCACCTGCTCACGGGCCACCTCAGCCACCAGATCGAGCACCACCTCTTCCCGGACATCCCGGCGGCCCGCTATCCCGAGATGGCCGTGACGGTGCGCGAGATCTGCGAGCGCTACGGGCAGGTCTACAACACGGGCAGCTTCGCGAAGCAGCTCGGCAGCGTGGCCAAGCGCATCGTGCGGCTCTCGCTGCCCGGGCCCGTGATTCCCGCACGCGAGGTGGCGCCGCCGTCTTCCGCCGAGGCTCAGGTGGAGCTGCCCGTGCGCGAGAGCGTGCGTGAAGGCGTGCGTCACGCCGCCTGATCGGCTCCGGCTACCGGGACGCGTGGTCCCACGTTGTCGCTGTCGTGGGCGTGGGCCTTGACGGCGACGGCGACGGCGACGCCCCGGCCTACCGCGACGCTCCGGCCTGACGCCTCGCCGAGAGGATGCACGCCGCAACCACGGTGACCGACCCCTCCATTTCCCACACTGGAGACGTCGACAGCCGAGTGCCGTCACAGGAGACGCTTCGACCCGGAATTCGTCGCCGTCGCCGTCGCCGTCAAGGCCCACGCCTACGACAACGAAAACGACAACGACGGGGTGCTCGCGGTGACCGGTGGTCACCCACTTCGGAGTGTGTAGGCCCGCTACTGCCGCGAATCCGCCGGCACCGCGTCCAGAGCACGCCCGAACAGGGACACGTCTGCCGCGACGGTGCCGTCGGCCAGGCCCACGATGACGATGGCCTGGTCACTGACCAGGATGGGCCCAATGTCCACGCGGGCGAGCTGCACGTGCAGGGTGAGCTGCTCGGACACCTCGATGTCGCGCGCGCTCTCGTTCACGGCCGCGAGCGCCGTATCCAGCGTGCTGCCGATGTCGAACTCGAGCGCGGCCTGCACGCCGGCGAGGAAGTCGTCGTGCATGGCCCAGTTGGCCATGCGCAGCAGCACGTTGCGGGTGTCCAGGTCGTACGCCACCTCCTCGAAGCGCAACATGCGCGTGGCCGGGTCGTAGCGCGGCACGCCGATCATGTGCAGCACCCCCTGGGCCGAGCGCAGCATGCCCTTGCGTGCGTTGATGCCGCACAAGATGTGGACACGCCCGTCCGAAGCGCCGCGCAGCTCCACACTGTCGATGCGGATGGTGGCGCCCGAGTCGAGCAGGCGCTCGCTCCCCACGAGATCCGCCTGGGCGCGCGCCGTCAGCTCGCTGAAGGGCACCTGGATGGGCACCTGCAGGTGGAACGAATTGCTCATGACGTCCACCTCGCGCAGCGCCGGCAGCGGTGGAATCTCCGGGAGCGTGGGCGGCGCGCCGAGGTAGCTCCGCACGCGGGCCGAGACACCGAGACCGAACGTGAAGCGACCCGGCTCGAGACGCGGGCGCACCCACTGCACCTCGACGGGCTCGAGCTGCACGTAGAGCGCGGGGTCATCCATGACCTGGATGGGCTGCAGCACGCGCGGCCAGAGGCGCTCCATGCGGCCGCGCAGGTCGATGGCTGCGCCCAGGCGGTCGTCGATGACGTCGCGCAGGGCGGTGATGTACGGCCGCAGCTGACCGTCCAGCAGGCGCCGCACGTCGAAGCGCGCGGGGCCGATGCCTACGTTGGCGTTGGTGATCTGGTAGTCGATGGTGGACTCGCTGGTGGCCTGCCACGCCTCGTCGGCCGAGATGCGCGTGTCGATGCGGATGGCGAACGAGGTGCTGGCGCGCTCGGTGTGGCCAATGGGGAAGCCCATGACCTGCGTGCTGACGGTGGCCTCGATGTCCAGCGTGATGGGCAGGATGACCTGCAGCCGCCCTTGGTTGGCGAGCAGGATGCTGTTGCCGGCGCGGGCCAGGCGGAACGAGCCCGTCACGCCCGAGGCGATGGTGATGTTGCGCAGGGCCGCGATCTCGGTGGGCAGGCTCTCGTTGAGCAGCCGGTTGAGCTCGTTGAAGTCGAGCGGCACCACCAGCTGCACAGTGGAGGCGGGAACCTCCATGTCCGCGGGCATCTGCGTGAGCGCCGAGGCGGCCGTGGGAGGCACCGGGTAGATCTGGCTGACGCACGCCGAGAGCGGCGCCCAGACCAGCGCGAGCGCCAAGAGAACCACCAGGGAGCCGGTGTACGGAGCACGAGCGAGTTCGATGGGACGTTCCGGCGCTGAATTCATCCCGCCGTCTTACTCCCTGGCGCCCACCGATGACAAACGAGAACGGAGCGGGCTCGTGGGGGCTGCTACGCTGAGGCTCGCATGACGCCTGCGCCCACCGCCACGCTCGAAGAGTCCGCGCTGCGCGTCGTGGACGCTCTCGACCTGCTCGAACCGCCCGCCCGGGAGCGCTTTGCTCGGCAGCTGCTGGCCCCCGTGGCGGGGCACGTGCTCGCCGCCCACGGGCGCGGGGCACGCGTGGTTGGCCTCTATGGGGCTCAGGGCAGCGGGAAGACCACGCTCGCTCGGAGCCTCGGGGCGGTACTGGCGGCTCACACGGGCCTGCGTGTGGCGGTGCTCTCGCTCGACGACTTCTATCTGAAGCGCGCGCACCGGCTGCGGGTGGCGGCCCATATGCACCCGCTGTTCGAGACGCGTGGCGTCCCCGGCACCCACGACGTGGCGCTGCTGGTGCGCACCATGGATTCGCTGCTGGCGCCGCGCGACGAGCACGATGTGCCGGTGCCGCGCTTCGACAAGGCGCGAGACGACCGCGCGCCAGAGCCAGAGCTGGTGCCGGCGCCCGTGGACCTGGTGCTGCTCGAGGGCTGGTGCCTCGGTGTGCCGCCCGAGCCGGCCGAGCGCTTGCTCACAGCGTGCAACGAGCTCGAGGTGCAGCAGGATGAGGGCGGGCGCTTTCGGCGCTGCGTGAACTACCGCCTGGCCCACGACTACGCCGACCTCGCGAACCGCGTGGACTGGTTGCTGGCCCTGATGGTGGACTCGTTCGAGGTCTCGTGCCGGCAGCGCCTCGAGCAAGAGCACGCGCTTCGCGCAGCCACTTCCGAGGGCATGTCCGACAGCGAGGTGCGCGCCTTCATGCAGCGCTTCGAGCGGGTGTCGCGCTGGGCCCTGCTCAGCATGGAGGAGCGCGCCGACCTCGTGGTGCACATCGACGAAGCCCACCTGCCCCGCGACCCCGTCGCCCCGCCCTGAGCCACGCCCACCCGCGCGCGTGGCGCATCGTGGTGTAGGGTGTGGGGGTCCATCCCTCCTCGAGACAGGAAGTCGACATGCCACGCTGCCCGCTCGCTCCCATGCCCCTCTGCGCCGGCCTCTTGGCCCTCGGCACGGTGGTGCTCCTGCCCACACCCACGGCCGGTGCGCAGGACGCCGCCGCGGTGAGCACCACGGTGGCGGTGGGGACGTACTTCAGCTGCGCCGTGCACGACGGCCGCGCGTACTGCTGGGGCAACAACGACGACGGCCAACTGGGCGACGGCGGCGAGGTGATGCGCGCGGCGCCGGCCGCCGTCCCAGGCGTCACTGGCGTGGTGGAGATCGGCGCTGGCTACGGTCACGCCTGCGCACGGACCGCCGGCGGCGAGGTGTTCTGTTGGGGCGACAACAGCAACCGGCAGGTTCCTGGCGCCACGGGCGAAGAAGCCCGGCAGGCCGTGCGCGTGGCCGGTGTGATGGGCGCGACGAGGCTGGCGGTAGGCGGGTTCCACACGTGCGCGCTTCTGGCCCGCGGCACCGTGACCTGCTGGGGCAGCAACAGCAGCGGGCAGAGCGGCGGGCGAGAAGACAGCGGCCCGACGCCCATCCGCGGCGTCACCGGAGCCACGGCGCTCTACTCGGGCATGTACCACTCGTGCGTGCTCTCGCCGCGCGGCGTGTCGTGCTGGGGCGACGGGAGCTACGGCCAGCTGGGGACCGGCAACTTCCGCAACGCCACCCAGCCGCGGCCCGTGCGCGGTGTGCCGCGGGGTGTGACGCAGCTGGCGCTGGGGCGGCAGCACACGTGCGCCGACACGGCCGAGGGCGTCTACTGCTGGGGCTACGAGCTGTTCACCACCGGGTCGCCGCGGGCCCCCGAGCGCGCCCGGCCCCAGCTTCAGCCCTTCTTCGAAGACGCGGTCGCCATCTTCGCGGGGGGCAACACGACGTGCGCCGTGAGCGGCGGCGGCGGCGTCAGCTGCCGTGGGGACAACGACTACGGCCAGGCCGGAAACGGCGGCACCGCGACCGTGGACCGCCCAGTGGCGGTCGCCGGGCTGGGCACCACGCTCGAGGTGTCCGTGGGCACCATGCACGCGTGCGCTCGCGGAGCCGACGGCAGCGTGTGGTGCTGGGGCGACGACTCCGGGCACCAGA
Organism: Sandaracinaceae bacterium; assembly: GCA_016706685.1. Taxonomy (NCBI): domain Bacteria; kingdom Pseudomonadati; phylum Myxococcota; order Polyangiales; family Sandaracinaceae; species Sandaracinaceae bacterium. Next base: position 222,285 of record JADJJE010000001.1, read on the forward strand.
CGAGCCGGCGCGACACCACCTGGGCGGAGGCCCCGCGCGCGCTCAGCCTGCCCCCTGGGGCGGGCGCCGTGCGCAGCCTCTCGGTGGAGGGCAGCCAGTCCTGCGTGGCCACGCGCACCGGCGCCATCTATTGCTGGGGCCTCGACTCGGCCGGCCCGCAGATTGGCCACCACACCTACATCTTCGGCGTGCGCGAGGTGCCCACCTTGGTGGAGGGCGTGACCGGCGCGGCGCAGGTGGTGTCGGGGGGCGTGGACGTGTGCGCGCTCGGCGCGCAGGGCGAGGTGGCCTGCTGGGGCGGGAACCTGGGCCGCAGCAGCACCACCGAGGACAGCGGCGGCTTTCGGGTGCCGCAGACCATCGCGCTGCCCAACACGCGCGCGCTGAGCCTCGCCGGGGGCACGGCCTGCGCGGTGGACGCGAGCGGCGCCGTGCGCTGCACCGGCAGCAACGTGGACGGCGTGCGCGGCGACTCCGAGGCGACCTTCACGCTTGCCCCCACCACGGTGAACCCGGGCTTCCGCGTGGCCAGCGTCCACGGCGGCGGCTACACCATGTGCGCGCTGGGCGTGGGCGGCGAGCTCGCGTGCTGGGGGCGCGGAAACCAGGGGCAGCGCGGCGACGGCCAGAGCGCTTCCACGCCCACCCCTTCACGCGTCACGGGCCCGCCGCAGTGGGCCAGCGTCTCCGTGGGTGAGCTGCACGCGTGCGGCGCGCTGCCCAACGGCCAGGTGTACTGCTGGGGCCGTGGCAACGAGGGGCAGCTGGGCAACGGGGCGAGCGCGTCCTATGTCACGCCTGTGGCGGTGCAGACGCTGCGCGACGCCACGCAGGTGAGCGTGGGCTACAAGCACTCGTGCGCGCGCACCCGCGACGGTCGCGCCGTGTGCTGGGGTGTGGGTTCCCACGGGCAGCTGGGCGACGGAACGCGCCAGAACCGTCCCGCGCCGGTGGCCGTCAGCGGCCTGACCGACGTGGCCGAGGTCCACTGCGGCGACACGCACACGTGCGCCATCACCGCGAGCGCGCAGGTGCTCTGCTGGGGCAACTCGCACGACGGCCAGCTGGGCGGCGGGCTCAGCCACTTCGTGCGGCGGCCCGTGCGCGTCATGTTCTGACACTGCCCATGGTGCGCGGCTGGCGTCAGGAGCCGCGCTTCACGCGCATGAGGCTCTCCTGCGCCACGCTGGCCACCAGCGTACCGTCCGCCGCGTACATGCGGCCGGTGTTGAAGCCGCGCCCGCCCTCCGCGTTGGGGCTCTTCATGGAGTAGAGCAGCCAGTCGTCCGCGCGCAGCGGGCGATGGAACCAGAGCGCGTGGTCCAGGCTGGCGATCATCAGGTTGGGGTCGAGCCAAGTGTGCCCGTGGTGCTGGATGCAGTTGTCCAGCAGGCCCATGTCGCTCGCGTAGGTGACCACCGCCTGGTGCAGCGCCTGGTTGTCCGGGATGCGCCCGGCGCCGCGGAACCACAAGCGCTTGAGGCCCCGGTGCGGCTGCGGGTGCAGCAAGTCGATGGGCTCCGGATCACGGTGCTCGATGGGGCGCTCGAGCCGCAGCAAGAACGGGAACACCGGGTTGGACGTCTGCTCCGCGTACTCGGCCAAGCGCTCCGAGTTGCTCTTGAGTCCCTCGGGCGGCGGCGTGTCGGGCATGCGCTCCTGGTGCGACAGGCCCTCCTCGTGCACGTGGAACGACACCGACATGTTGAAGATGGCCTCGCCCTCTTGGCGCGCCACGATGCGGCGCGTGGCGAAGGACTTGCCGTCGCGGATGCGGTCCACATCGAACAGGATTGGCCCGCGCGGGTCCCCGGGGCGGAGAAAATATCCGTGCAGTGAGTGTGCAAACTTGTCGGTCTCATCCACGGTCCGATAGGCCGCGATGAGTGCCTGTGCAGCGACCAGGCCTCCGAACACCCGCTGACGGCCATCGTTGGGGGTGTGCCCACGGTAGAGGTCGCGGTCCAAGCGGTCGAGGTCGAGGCGCGCCAAGAGGGTGTCGATCGGGTGCATGGGTCCTCGTTTCGGACATACTCTCTAGCCCGCTCTCGCGGGGACGCCAGCCTGCCTTCCCGAACCCGAGAGCCTCAGCCATGAAGACCAAGCGCACCGCCCTCATCACCGGAGCCAGCTCCGGGCTCGGAGTCGAGTACGGAAAGCTCTTCGCGGCAGATGGCCACGACGTGGTGCTGGTGGCCCGCAGCGAGGGCAAGCTGCGCGAGCTGGGGGCGCAGCTCGAGCAGCAACACGGCATCCGCGCTCACGTGTATCCGGCCGACTTGTCTCGCGCCGACGCGCCGCGTGCGCTCTTCGACGCGCTGGCGAACGACGGGGTGGTCGTCGACATCCTCGTGAACAACGCCGGGCTAGGCTACGTGCAGGCGTTCCAGTCCAGCACCACCGACTCGGAGCTGGAGATGGTGCAGGTGAACGTCACCGCGCTCACTGCGCTCACGCACCTCTTCCTCCCGGGCATGGTGGCGCGACGCTTCGGGCGGGTGCTCAACATCGCCTCCACGGCCGCGTTCCAGGCCGGCCCCGGCATGGCGGTCTACTTCGCCACCAAGGCCTACGTGGTGTCGTTCAGCGAGGGCATCGCCCATGAGCTGCGGGGCACCGGTGTGACCGTCACCGCGCATTGCCCCGGCGCCACCCACACCGGCTTCGCGGCCGTCGCTGGGGCGGGGGAAACGCTGCTGTTCAAGGCGTCGGTGGCCAGCGCCGACGCCACCGCGCGCCACGGCTACCTGGCCATGCAGCGCGGGCGCGTGGTGTCCATCCACGGCTTGCTCAACCGCCTGCTCTACTGGGGTGGCCTGTTCACGCCGCGCAGCCTGCTCGCGTTCATCTCCGCGCGCATGATGAAGTAGCCCCCATTTTGGCGTTCCGCGTGTCGCCCGACTCCGTTATCGTCAGCGGGTGAAACTCATCGCTTCAGGGTTGTCGGACGTCGGCCGCGTCCGCGAGATGAACGAGGACACCTGGCTCGCCGCGCCGGACCTCGGGCTCTACGTGGTGTGCGACGGGATGGGTGGCCACGCAGGCGGTGACGTCGCCAGCCGGCTCGCCGCCGAGACGGTCGTGGCCGCCGTGCGTGCGCGCACGGATCTCCTCGTGGACGACCCCACGCCCGAGCAGTGCGAGGCGCTCAGCGGCCTGCTGCGCCACGCCATCGAGGCGGCCTCCGCGGCCGTGTATCGGCGCAGCGTGGAAGAGGGCAACCGCGGCATGGGCACCACCTGCACCACGCTCCTGATCGCGGGCAGCAAGGCCATCCTGGGCCACGTGGGCGACAGCCGGCTCTACCTGTCGCGCGCCGGACAGCTCCACCTCGTAAGCCAAGACCACACGTACGTGGCCGAGGCCGTGCGCCACGGCATCATGACCCGCGAGGAAGCGCTCGCCAGCGGCTACGGCAACATCGTCACGCGCGCCGTGGGTCCGCACGAGAACGTGCTGGTGGACACGCTGGTGTTCGACGTGCTCCCGCACGACCGCCTGCTGCTATGCAGCGATGGGCTCCACGGCTACTTCGAGGACAGCGTGGAGTTGGTCACGCTGCTGCGCGAGAACGACACGGACCGGCTCGCGGGCAAGCTCATCGGCATGGCCAACGAACGCGGCGGCGACGACAACATCACCGCGGTGGTGCTGCGCGTGGAGGCTCCCGACGCCGCCCCGGCCCACGTCACGGGCCGCATGGTGGAGGTCTCCCAGGACTTCCACGCGCTGCGCCAGCTCACCCTCTTCTCGGACATGGACCTGCCGGAGCTGGCACGCGTGAGCCAGGCGCTGAAGAGCGCCGTGTACTCCCCCGGGTCCGTGATCCTCGAGCAAGACGACGAGCGCGGGCGGCTCTTCATCATCGCGGAGGGCACCGTGGCCGTGCGCAAGGGCACCCAGTCGGTGGCCGAGCTGCGCACGGGTCAGCACTTCGGCGAGATGTCGCTGCTGAACTACGCGCCCAGCAACGCCTCGGTGGTGGCCGTCCGCTCGACGCGCGTGCTGGTCCTCGAGCGCGACGCGTTCTTCGCGCTCATCAAGCAAGACGCCAACGTGGGCGCCAAGTTCCTGTGGCGCATCGCCCAGGCTCTCAGCCAGCGCTTGGACGACGCCCTCCCGTTCATCGTGGGCCGCGACGACCCCCGCCGCACCATGCCCATGGGCGGCCACATGCCGTCGCCCTTCATCGGGCGCGGCTAAAGGCGGCACCCCTCACAGGAGGGGGAGGATGTCGGCTTCCAGCTCGGCCGGCGTGGTGCTCGAGCCGTAGCGCTTCACCACGCGACCTTTGCGGTCCACCAGGAACTTGGTGAAGTTCCACTTGATGGCCTCGGTGCCCAGCACGCCCGGCGCCGCCCGCTTGAGCTCGGCGTAGAGGCTGTGCGTGTCCGGCCCGTTGACGCTGATCTTGGCGTGCATGGGGAAGGACACGCCGTAGTTCTTCTGACAGAACGCGCCAATCTGGTCGGCGCTGCCCGGCTCCTGCTTGCCGAACTGGTTGCACGGAAACCCCAGCACGCGCAGCCCGCGTGCGGCGAGCTTCTGGTGCAGCGCCTCGAGCCCTTCGTACTGCGGCGTGAAGCCGCACTTGCTGGCGGTGTTGACGATGAGCAACACGTCGCCCTCGTACTGCTTCAGCGACACCGGCTCACCGCTCAGTGTCTCGACTTGGTGGTCGTAGATGCTCACCTGCTATCCATAGAAGCGAGCGCCAACCAACGCAAGCCGTGCCGCGCCGCTCATTGATTCGGCCTGCGGACGGCCCTAGCCTTGCCGGCGATGCGGTGTCGGCGGTTTTCAGTGAGTGTCGCGGGCCTCCTCGCGGCGGTGGCGATGGCGGTGTGCTCGGTCGCTGGGACCGGGCCGCAGGTGCGCGCGCAGGCAGGGCTCGGACCCAGCGCCACGCCGGCTCAGGTCCTCGCGGCAGCTCGCACACGGCCTACGGGGGAGCGGGTGCGGGCCCGCCTGCGCATGGTCGTGACCGACAGCGCGGGCCACGAGATCTCTCGCGTGCTGCGCAGCTCGAGCATGGAGCACGAGGGCGCGACGCGGACGCTCATGATGTTCGAGTCGCCGGCCGAGCTGCGCGGCACCGGGCTCCTGACCATCGACTACGACGACCAGCGCGACGCCGACCAGTGGCTGTACCTGCCCAGCCTGCGGCGCAGCACGCGCATCGCCATGCGCAACCGCTCGGGGGCCTTCGTGGGCTCCGACTTCTCGTACGCGGACCTCACCGTTCCCGATCCGGCCGACTTCACGCTGCGCATGCTGGACGCCGCCGCCCGCGTGGATGGCGAGGCCTGCTGGCACATCGAGAGCGTGCCGCGCAACGCCGCGGTGCAGGCCGAGACGGGTTACGAGCGCACCGAGATGTGGGTCAGCCAACGCTCGCTGGTGCCGTTGCGCATGAAGGCGTGGCTCGGTCAGGAGCGCTTCAAGTACGTGTCGGCCAGCGGCATCGCCCAGCAAGACGGCGTCTACACCGCTCGCACGCTGACAGCCCGCACGGTGCGCGCCGGGCGAGTGCAGTCGCAGACGGTCATCGAGCGGCTCGAGCTGCGGTTCCGTGACCCCGCCGTGGTGCCCGAGCTGTTCACCACGCGTGAGCTGGAACGCGGCGCCGAGTGACGCAAGCTCGACGGCTCGGCGCGCTGCGCTGCGCCGTCGCGCTCTTGGTGCTGGCGACGCCCACCTCGACGGTCGCACAGGCGTCGCCCGCACCCGCCACGGACCAAGCCGTCGACGACGCGGCCGGCTGGGGCGCTCCCGAACGCAGCGCCGACCCTGACGACGCGGCCGGCTGGCCCAGCGACGGCCAGTCGGGAGATTCCGAAGCGCCCGAGGACGACGCCGCGGGCTGGGGGGAAGCTCCACCCGAGGGGGCCACCGCCGAGCCACCGGCGGACGAAGCGCGACCCTATGCCTTGGTGGGCTTCGCGCGCTGGGACGGCGCGCTGGCCATCGAGCGCCTGCGCCAGGACCCGTTCGCCAAAGCCCGCTTTGCACTGGACGTGGACTTCCGGTGGTCGCGGGGCCCCGTACGTGTGGTGGCCGGCATTCACGGCGAAGTGGACCTGGTGCACGTGGGCCCCTGGAGCACCAGCGACGCCGCCACGCGCTCCCGCTACGGCTACTGGGTGCGTCCGCGTGAGCTCTACGCCTCCGTCCACCACGGCGCGGTCGAGGCCGTGCTCGGCTGGCAGGTGCTCGCGCTCGGGGTCGCGGACATGCTCAGCGTGCTGGACGTGGCGGCTCCCCTCGATCAGCGTGAGCCGGGCCTGGCCGATGTGGAGGACCTGCGGGTCAGCACGCTGGGCTCGCGGCTCGGCGTCTACCATGGGGCGCTGCGCGTGGAGGTGCTGCTCACTCATGAAGCGGGCTTCGGGCGCCGCGCTCCGCCCCTCGGGCGGCTCAGCCCCTTGCGCGCCTTCGTATACGACCACCCGTCCGTCTCGGGCACCTCGCTCGAGGCGCTGGTGGACCGAGCGGACGTGCGCTACCGGAACCAGCCCGATCGCTTTGGGCCGGCCCAGCAGGTCTACGCGCGCGCTCTCTACCAAGGCTCGCGCGCCGAGGTGGGGGCCTACTTCTTCAGCTTGCTGGACCCGATTGGGTTCGTCCGGACGCCGTCACCGCTCGGGCTGCTGGCCCCGGAGCTGGTCCTCGACCTCGAGCACCGCCGCTTCCACGCGGTGGGCGCAAGCCTCCTGGTGCCGGCGGGTGACTTCGTCTTGTTCGCCGAGACCCGCGCCGACATCGCGCGTCCCGTGACGCTGGCCGACACTGCGGCGATCCTCCCACGCACGGAGCTGGATCGGCGTGACGTGGTCTCGGCCACGCTGGGAGGGCGCTTCCATGGGCTCCCCGGCGTGGTGCTGGCCGCCGAGTTCTCCATGGGCTCCGACGGCCAGCGGCGCGCCCCGGAGGGCCAGGCCCCGCTGCTCTTCCCGGTCAACCCGCCCACCGTGGCGCTGCGCTACGAGCACCTGTTTCTGCGCGAGAGGTTGCGCTGGGCGACCTTGTTCGTGGCCTCGGGACCGCGGCTCGGCAGCGGCTTCTTGGTTCGCAGCGAGGTCAGCTACGACCTGCGCCACGGCCTCCGGGGAACGCTGGCGTACGTCCACTACCACCCTGGCAACGAGCCGGGCCCCATCTACGGGTTCCGGCGCAACGACCGCATCTGGCTGGCCCTGCGCTGGGACTTCTCGGTATGGTGAGGCTGCAATGGACGCGCGTGCTCCCCATTTAGGGACATGCTACTGCTGGCCTTCCTTTGGAGGAACGCAATGGAACACATGAACAAAGTACTCGTCCTCACAGCCGTGCTGGTCGTCATGACTGGCGCCCGCGCCCAAGCCCAAGACACCGACGTGCAGGCGCCCGCGTCCGCAGGGGTGCCCATCCAGCGCACCCAGCGTGAGCTGGTCCTGCCCGAGGGCTACGTCCGCGGCGACCTGGCGCTCGCGTTCGGTGACACCTTCGACCTGAGCCCGGAGAACGGCTTCTTCGCGCACGACTTCGGGGGTGGCCTCTCCATCGTCGAGAACCTGGAATTCGGCGTGAGCCTCAACCGCGAGTGGTTCTGGCCGCGCGTGGGCGGGGGCCTCATCCCCATCTACTGGGACGGCGACCGCGCGCACTTCTGGCGCATCCCCATCTACGCCCGCTACCAGTTCGTCACCAGCGAGCACGTGGCCATCGCGGCCGACATCGAGATGAACCTCGCCACCCACGGCTACAGCAACTCGCGCCGGCACGCGTTCCGCGCGTCGCTCCCGGTCCGCCTCCGCTTCGGCAGCTTCATGTTCGACACCGGCTTCACGTTCGAGGCCGAGACGAAGGGACCGGCCAACCGCGGTCAGGCCAACATCTACTTCCCCGCGGTGTTCACGCTGAGCGCCACGGAGGCCCTCTTCTTCCGCCTGTCCACGGGCATCGGCATCTTGGACATGCGCTCCGAGGGCGTGCACATGCCGCTCTTCTTCGGCGGTGGCTACACGTTGACCGTCGCCGACACGGTCGCCGACATCAACCTCGACTTCGGCTTCCCCTACCTGGCGCACAACGGCGACTTCTTCGTCCCGGGCGGCGACAGCAGCTCGCCGGACATCTGGATGGTGAAGATCTCGTTCGCGGCCTACCTGGACCTGCTCTGACGCGGCCCCTCGCGCCCTGCGGCGGTCACGCGCGTCGCAGGGTGCGGTAGCGCTCGATCAGCGCGGTGGTGGACGCGTCGTGACCCGTCACGGGCGCGTCCCCCTCGAGCTTCGGCAGAATGGCCTTGGCCAGCTGCTTGCCCAGCTCGACACCCATCTGGTCGTAGCTGTTCACGTCCCAGATCACGCCCTGCACGAAGATCTTGTGTTCGTAGAGGGCCACCAGGCGGCCCAGCGTGCGCGGGTCCAGCTGCTCGAAGAGGAACGTGGACGACGGCCGGTTGCCGGGGAACACCTTGTGCGGCGTCAGGCGATCGACCTCCTCGGCAGGCAGCCCGGCGGCCTCGAGCTCGGCGCGTGCCTCGGCCAGCGTGCGCCCGCGCATGAGCGCCTCGGTCTGGGCGAAGAAGTTGGCCATCAGCTTGTCGTGGTGCTGGCCGAGCGGATAGTGACTGCGCGCGGCGGCCAGGAAGTCGGCGGGGACCACGCGCGTGCCCTGGTGCAGCAGCTGGTAGAACGCGTGCTGCCCGTTGGTACCCGGCTCGCCCCACACGATGGGCCCCGTCTCGTAGCCCTGCACGTCTTCGCCAGAGCGGCGCACACGCTTGCCGTTACTCTCCATGTCGGCCTGCTGGAGGTACGCCGGGAAGCGGTGCAGGTGCTGGTCGTAGGGCAGCACCGCGTGCGTAGCGCAGCCCCTGAAGTTGGCGTGGAACACGCCCAGGAGCGCCATCAACACGGGGATGTTCTGCTCGAGCGGCGCAGCACGAAAGTGCGTGTCCACGTCGGCTGCGCCCGCCAAGAGAGCCTCGAACGCGTCCATCCCGAGCACCAGCGCGAGCGAAGCCCCGATGGAGCTCCACAGCGAGTAGCGCCCACCGACCCAGTCCCAGAACTCGAGCATGTTGGCCGGATCGATGCCGAAGGCCACCACGCCCTTCGTGTTGGTGGACAGCGCGAAGAAGTGCTTGGCCACGGCCTCCGGCCCTGCGTCGAGCTCCCGCAGCAGCCAGGCGCGCGCTGTGCGCGTTGGTCAGCGTCTCGTCGGTGGTGAAGGTCTTCGACGCGATCAGGAAGAGCGTGGTCTCGGCCTGCACCCGCTCGAGCACGTGGCTCAGGTCCGCGCCGTCGATGTTGCTCACGAAGTGCGCCCGCAGACCGGCGCGCCAGTAGGGGCGCAGCGCCTCGCTGACCATGACCGGGCCGAGGTCCGAGCCCCCGATGCCGATGTTGACGATGTCGGTGATGGGCTTGCCCGTGTGGCCGCGCAGCTCACCCCGGCCGAGGCGGTCGCTCAGCCCGCGCAGCTTGTGGAGCTCGGCTTGCACCAGCGGGAAGATGGGCGCTCCGTCCACCACCAGGCCCTCGTCCACGCCCGACCGCAGCGCCGTGTGCAGCACCGCGCGCCGCTCCGTCACGTTGATGGCGTCCCCACGAAACATGGCCGCGCGTGCGTCGAGGACGCCGCGCTCACGCGCGAGGGCGAACAGCAGCGCCAACGTCTCGTTGGTCACGCCGTGCTTCGAGTAGTCGAAGAGCAGGCCATCGAGCTCCACGTGCATGCGCTCGAAGCGGGTGGGGTCGCGGTCGAACAGCTCGCGGGCATGCAGTGTGGCGGTCTCTCGCGCGTGCTCCTCGAGGGCGAGCCAGGCATTGGAGCGGTGAGGCGGTGGTGCGGCGGTCATCGCGGCCAGCATGCCAAACTTCCTGCGCCGACCGTGCGCCAATCGATGCCGGCCCGGTCAGCGCGGCTCGGTGCGCGCCTCGCAGTGGGGGGCCAGCGCTCTCTGCAGCGACGCAACGGAGATGGGCTTGCTGAGGTAGTCGTCCATGCCGGCCTCGATCACGCGCTCGCGGTCGCCGTGCAGCGCGTTGGCGGTGACCGCGATGATGGGCGTGGTGTCCCCGCCCGCGCGCAGCCGCCGGGTGGCCTCGAAGCCGTCCATGACCGGCATCTGGCAGTCCATGAGGATGGCGGCGTAGCGCCCACGCGCGGCCATCCCCAACACCTCCTGCCCGTTGGCCGCGACGTCCGCCTCGAGGCCCAGGTTGGCCAACATCATGCGCACCACCTGCTGGTTCACCAAGTTGTCCTCGGCCACCAGCACGCGCCCCTCGAGCGGCGGGCGAGCGTTCGGCGCCATGGCGGGCGGGGTGCTGGAGCGCCCCTTGCGGAGCGCAGAGACCAGGGCCTCCTCGAGCGCCGAGCGCCGGGGTGGCTTGGTGATCCACGCCGCGGCGCGGCGGCTCCACTCGGGTGCGCGCGCATAGGGGCCCGCCACCGGCGCGAGCACCACCACGGGCGGCCGCTTCACCGCGCTGGGCGCCAAGAGCTGCTCCGCCGCGCGCTCCGGGAGGTCGGCGTCCAACAAGGCCACGTCGAACTCGTCGCCGTCCCGCGCCGCCTGCGCCTCGGCGAGCGTGGCCACGCGTGTCGTGAGGCAGCCCCAGCGTTCCACGAGGCCGCGCAGTGACCGGCCGAACGCCTCGTCCCCAACGAACAGCAGCACGCGTGTGCCGAGCAGCGGTGACTCCAGCGTCATTCGCTCGTCATTGACCCTGACGGGGATCACGGCCCAGAAGTGGCTGCCCTCCCCGCGCGTCGAGCGCACGCCGCAGTCGCCCCCCATCGCCTGGCTGAGGCGCCGCACGATGGCCAGGCCCAACCCGGTGCCGCCGTACGTGCGGGTGGTGGTGCTGTCCGCCTGCACGAAGGGGTCGAACAGGCGCGCCTGCTGCTCGGGCGCCACCCCGATGCCGGTGTCCTCCACTGCGAAGCGCAGGCGAGCCTGATCGCCCTCTTGCGCGTCGAGCTCCACCGCGAGGCGCACGGAGCCCTCTTGCGTGAACTTGATGGCGTTCGAGAGCAGGTTCAGCAGGATCTGCCGGATGCGCCCCGCGTCCGCGACCACCACGCTGGGGATGGCGGCGCCGACGTCCACGATCAGCTCGAGCCCCTTCGCGTGGGCGCTCTCGGCCACCAAGCTGACCACGTCCTCGATCGCGTCGCGCAGGTGGAACTCCGCGGGCTCGATGACCAGCTTGCCGGCGTCCACCTTCGAGAAGTCGAGCACGTCCTGGATGATGGTGAGCAGCGCATCGCCGCTGCGCCGCGCCGTGTCCGCGTACTCGCGCTGCAGGGGGTCGAGGTCGGTGTCGAGCAACAGGCTGGTCATGCCCAGCACGCCGTTCAGGGGTGTGCGGATCTCATGGCTGATGGTCGCCAGGAAGTCGCTGCGTGACTGTGCCGCGCGCTTGGCCTCCACTTCGGCCGCGGTGCGCACGGCGACCTCACGCCGCAGCGACTCGTTGGTCTCGAGCAGCGCGTTCTCGGCATATTGCTGGCCGCGCAGAAAGCTGCCCATGACCGTCATGGCCGCCACCAACGCGCCCAGGAGCGTGAGGCCTTCCGCATAAGGGCGCTGCGCTCGAGGCACGGCGTTCTCGAGCTGAATCCCCGCGAAGTCGAGCGCCCAGAACGCCAGGATGGCGAGCGCGCTGGCCACACCCCAGGAGACGCCCTCGCGCAGCCCCATGGACCAGCCGGCGATCAGAGGCACCACCAAGAACCAGGCGAACTGCGGGTTGCCGAAGCCGCCGGTGCCGAACGCCTGCCCCACCAGCACCAACATCAGCGCCGCCGACACCGCATGCCCAGCGAACGCCACGCGCCCCGTGCGCGCCATCAGCGCGTAGCCGCTGACACCCACGCCGAACGCCACCAGCAGCGTGGCAGCCTGCAGCGGCAGCCCGAGCCAGAGCGAGTGCCCCAAGAAGAACAGCGCGATGAACGACAGTCCCAGAATGGTGCCAGTGATGGACCGTAGCCGATGCAGCTGGAGGCCAGTCAGCTGCGCCGGGTCGAAGCCCGCGAGGAGGTAGCGTTCCAAGAGGCGCATGAGGAAAGCCAACCTTCGTCTCACGGCTGGCATACTTCGTCCACCGCTTGCCTGGCCGCGAGAAAATGATATCACTGTTCTACAAACAGGAACGGCCGTTTCTCACTTCGCACGAGGACTCCCATGAGCGAGACGTTTGACTATGTGGTGGTGGGCGGTGGCTCCGCCGGGTGTGTGGTGGCCGCCGAGCTGGCTGCCGACTCCCGCGTGCGCGTGCTGCTCCTCGAGTGCGGGCCGAGCGCCGACGAGAACCCCGAGACGCTGGACGCCGACGGCTACAAGCACGCGTTCGCCAACGACGCCGTCATCTGGGACCGCTTCAGCGTGCCGCAGCCCAAGGCGGGCAAGCAGCGCCTCTTCATGGGCACCGGCCGCGGCATGGGCGGCAGCGGCGCCGTCAACGGCATGGTCTACACCCGGGGCGCGCGGGAGGACTGGGACGAGTGGCCGCGCGGCTGGCGCTGGGACGACGTGCGCGGCGACTTCGACGCCATGGAGCGCACGCTGCGGCCGCATCGGCGCACGGGCACGAACTTCACCGAGGCCTGCATCGAGAGCGCCGTGGCCACGGGCTTCTGGCGTAGCGAGGACCTGAACGATGGCAACATGAGCAACGCCATCGGCTACGAGTGGATGAGCTACGAAGGGCAGGCGCGCCGCAACAGCTACGTCGCGTTCGTGCGCGAAAACCCGAGGCCCAACCTGCGGGTGGAGACCCACGCGCGCGTCCACAACCTGGTCCTGGAAGACGGCCCTCGCGTGGTGGGCGTGCGCTACGAGCAGCAGGGCGAGCTGCGCAGCGTGGTGGCGCGCCGCGAGGTGGTGATGTGCGCGGGCTCCCTCGAGACCCCCAAGCTGCTCATGCTCTCGGGCATCGGGCCCGCTGCACGGCTGAACGCCGTGGGCATCACCCCTGTGCTGGATGTCCCCGAGGTTGGTCAGAACCTGCAGGACCACCCCAACGTCACGCTGTTCTACAAATCGCAGGCCGAGGTGGACGCGTACTACCCGCAGCTCTACAGCTTCTGCCGCGCCAACCCGGACACGGACCTGCCTGCGGGCCAGAGCGACACCTGCCTGGTGTACTGGCCGGCGCCCTCGGCCATGAAGCAGGCGGCGAAGCGCATGCTGCCCGGCAAGGTGCTGCCGGCGAGCCTGTTCGACACCCGCGCCAAGGCCTGGCTCCGCTCCGCCGTGGAGACCGCCATGAGCACGCGCGCGGCCGAGAACTTCATCGCCCACACCTACGGCATCGTGGTGATCCTGGGGAAGCCCAAGAGCCGCGGTGAGCTGTGGCTGGCCAGCAGCGACCCACGCGCGCAGGCGGTCATCGACCCGGCGTACTTCACGCACCCGGAGGACATGCAGACCATGCTGGCCGGGGTGAAGCTGGCGCAGCAGATCGCCAAGGCGCCCGCCCTCAGCGCGTTCGGCAACAGCCCGCTGATGCCCGGCAAGCGCGCCACGAGCGATGCGGCGCTGCAGAAGTTCGTGGAGAAGAACGTGATGACCACGTTCCACTTCGCGGGCACCTGCCGCATGGGCGAGGACGAGCGCGCGCCAGTGGACCTGCGCCTGCGGCTGCGTGGCATGCGTGGCCTGCGCATCGCGGACGCCTCGGTCACGCCCTCCACGCCGGTTTCGGCGATGAACGCGCCCAGCATGCTGGTAGGCTTCCGCGCGGCTCGTGAGATCGCCCGTGACTACGCGGACAGCACCAGCCATGCGAGGACCTGAGGCATGAAGATTCTGGTGACGGGCGGCACGGGCCTGGCGGGCTCGCACAGCATCCGCGACCTCTTGGAAGCGGGGCACGACGTGCGCGCGCTGGTGCGCAGCGAGTCGAAGCTCGCGCGCGTGTTCCCGGATGCGCCCCGCGGCCTGTCGTCGGCCGTCGGTGACATCGCCGACCGCGCGTCCGTCGAGCGTGCGCTCTCGGGCTGCGACGCCCTGCTGCACGCGGCGGCGGTGGTGAGCATGGACAACGCGTCCCCCGAGGCGCTGATCGAGGCGAACCTGGGCGGCGTCAAGAAGGTGCTGGGCGCGGCGCTGGACGCTGGCGTGAAGCGCATCGTGCACGTCTCCACGCTGAGCGCCTTGTTCCACGTGGGGGCCAGCGGGCAGGCGGAGCCCATCACGCCGGACACCGAGCCACACGAGTCGGAGCACGCCTACGGCCGCAGCAAGGCCATGGCCGAGCGCTGGGTGCGCGAGCGTCAGGCCGAGGGCGCGCCCATCTGGACCACGTACCCGAGCGCCGTGCTGGCGCCGGACGACCCGGGCATGACCGAGTCCACCAACGCGCTGCGCATCTTCGCAGGGCAGTTCGTGCCGCTCACCAGCGGCGGGTTCCAGATGGTGGACGCGCGCGACCTAGCCAGGGCGCACCGACTCCTGTTGGAAGAGACGCCCACGCAGCGACGCCACCTCGTCCCGGGCCACTACCTGCCCTGGGGCACGTTGCACAAAGAGCTGAAGGCCGCCGGCGCGCGCAGCTTCGCGTTCCCGCTCTCGGGGGGCCTGCTGCGCGTCAGCGGCACCGTGCTCGACGGCATGCGCAAGGCGCTGCCCATGCCCTTCCCGCTCACGCGCGAGTCGTCGCTCTACGCCACGCGCTGGAGCCCCGTTCCTTCCTCACCCGAGCTCGACGCGCTGGGCCTCCGCTACCGTCCGGCGAGCGACACGCTGCGCGAGACCACCGCCTGGCTGCGCGCCAACGACCACATTCGATAGCGAGAACGCATGAGCGCCGAGAGCCAACGCAAGCTCGAGTTCGGGGGCATCCCCGGCAACCTGGCCATGATCCTGGGCTTGCCCGTGTTCACGGCCTACCTGTACTTCGCGGTGCGCTTCAACCACGGGCAGCTGCTGCCCAGCGCGAGCGCCGATGTGGACGGCTTCTTCCGAAGCCTCGTGCCCACGCCCTCCGCCGCCGCCTTCTACCTGGTGTGGTTCTTCCTGCAGGCCGCCCTCCAGCAGTGGGGGCCCGGCAAGACGGTGGACGGCACCGAGCTCCCCGGCGGCGGGCGCCTCCCGTACAAGATGAACGGCCTCTTCTCCATGGCGTTCACCTTCGGCGGCGCCGCCGTGCTCCACGCGTCGGGCCTGTGGAACATCGCTCAGCTGCACGACGAGTTCGGCGCGATCCTCAGCGTGATGACCATCTTCTGTTACGCGTTCAGCGCCTTCCTGTACGTGTACGGGAAGCGCCACGGACAAGCGGGGCGGCTGAGCGGCTACTTCATCCACGACTTCTGGATGGGCACCGGGCACAACCCGCGCGTGCCACCCAAACCCACGGGGCTGGACCTCAAGTTCTTCTGCGAGGCGCGCCCGGGGCTCCTGCTGTGGGTGCTGATCAACGCGTCGTTCGCCTACGTGCAGTACACGCGCCACGGCTTCGTCTCCACGTCCATGCTCCTCGTGGGGGCATTCCAGCTGGTCTACATCATCGACTACTTCTGGAACGAGCCGGCCATCCTCACCACGATGGACATCAAGCACGAGAACTTCGGCTTCATGCTGTGCTTCGGGGACCTGGCCTGGGTGCCCATGACGTACTCGCTGCAGGCGCACTACCTCATCGACCGGGTGCACGAGCTGCCGCTGTGGGCCGCCGGGCTCATCTTGTGCGTGAACCTGCTGGGGCTCTACATCTTCCGCGCGGTGAACCTGCAGAAGCACCACTTCCGGAGCGACCCCGACAACGCCACCATCTGGGGCAAGAAGGTGGAGTACATGACCACCGCGCAGGGCGGAAAGCTGCTGGTCAGCGGCTTCTGGGGCTGGTCACGCCACTTCAACTACGTGGGCGACATCCTCATGGCGCTCAGCTGGTCGCTGCCGTGCCTGTTCGGGTCGGTGCTGCCGTACTTCTACCCCATCTACTTCAGCATCCTGCTCATCCACCGCGAGCGCCGCGACCACCACTTCTGCACCACCAAGTACGGTGACGACTGGAAGCGCTACTGCGAGCGCGTCCCCTACCGTATCCTCCCCGGCATCTACTGAGCCGGGGCGGGGGCAGGCGGTTCGCTCGGCGCAGGCGCCTCCGCAGGCGGCGCGGTGCGCCCCTCGGTCCGCAGGTACTCTTCGAAGCCCGCCAGCAGCGCCATGTAGTAGAGGTCCGCGATGACGCGGTAGCCCTCGGGCGTGGCGTGGCGATAGTCGGTGAAGGCCAGCGCCGGGCGCGCCCGTGACCAGCGCTGCATGGCGCCCGAGCCACCCATGGCCTCCCACGTGTCGTAGAAGGCGCAGCCCATCTCGAACGCGGCGCGACGCTGCGCGGCCACGATGCGCGGCACCATGGGCATGGTGCGGATGTTGCCGCGCTCGTCTCGCTCCGCCTGGTCGAGCGGGGCGAAGATCAAGCAGCCCAGGTCGGTGCGGTCGCCGCGCATGTGCGCGATGACCTGCTTGAACTGCTCGTAGTAGCGCTCCTCGGTGGTGTTGTCGCTGGCGTCGTTGCCGCCGAAGCCCAGCACCAAGAGGTTGGTCCCGCGTGTGCGCAGCTGCTCGCGGATGTGCGCCTGGTCGAAGTTCAGCATGCGGCTGGCGCGCGTGCCCACCATGCCGAGCGAGTCGTAGACCACGCCCGGCCCCTCGCGCTCCATGACCACACCGTAGAGCGTGACGCGCCCGTTGCCCGTGTAGCGCACCTCGAGGCGATGCGGACCGTCCGGCACGTCGATGGTGTGCACGGCGTCGCCCGCCTCGAACTCCGGGGGGCCGGCGTCCCCGCCACCCAGACCCGTGGACAGCGTGACCGGCTCGCCCTCGTCCACCGTGAGGCGCACGTCCCCGCCGCCCGCCTGGCGCTGGAAGAAGAGCTGGAAGCGGCTGAGCGCGCGGCCGGTGGCGGGCTCGTCCTCTTCGTGCGTCCCGAAGGTGGCCACGCCCATGGCGCGCGCCTGTATCTGCACGCCCCCGAGACCGTAGCGCCCGTCCGGGATGCCGGCGCGCATGATCTCCTTGATGCTCCAACCGTCGTTCGCGGTGTGGAACACGTCCTGGTGGCGGTAGGGCATGAAGCCCTTCGAGATCAGGATGAAGCCGTGGCCCCCGTCGCCGAAGCGGTGCTGGAGGCGCTGCCGCACCGTGTGCGTCAGGTGGTCGGTCGCGATGGTGGAGTCACCGTAGTGCGACACGCGCGTGAGCGCCCCGGCCTCGCCCGCCGCGGTGCGCCGCAGCGCCTCGTAGAAGGGCCGCATGCCGCGCCCGGTGGGGTCCTCGATGAAGATGCGCGCGGCCTCGTACTCGCGCGCCGACACACGCGGCTCGGCCACACCACCGTCGGCCAGCGGCTCGGCGGCTTGCGGCTCACCCGGCCCCACGGGCTCGGCTGCGAGCACGGCCGCCACCTCGGCTCCGAGCGCCTCGTTCTGTTCCGCCGACGGAGCGCCCGCGTGATAGCCGCCGCCTGCGCCGACCGACGCGGGCACTGCCTCGAAGCGCTCCGACATGCGCGTGAGCGGCACGCGCTCGCCGGGCACCCACGGCCGGAAGCGGCCGAGCGCGGGGACCACGTAGGTGCTTGCGGCCATGAGCGCCACCACCAGGCTGGCCACCCCGAGGTGACGCAGGGCTGCGCCGGTCTCGGGCGCGGGTGCGGGCGGAGGCACGGACGCCAAAACGCCGGGCGCAGGAGGGGCAGCGGACGCGGGCGGCTTACTTGGACGGCGCTTCTTCATCAGAACTGGAAGTAGATGTACGGGGCGGCTTCACCCGTGGCCACCTGGGACAGGATGGCCCCCACCGCCCCGAGCGCCAGCCCCTGGACGGGCGCTGGCAGCTGCAGGAAGGCCCGCTCCACCGAGCGGAACCACGCCTGAGGGGTGAAGTGCAGGGCAAAGGTGACCACCAGCATGGCCCACAGCGCCAGCGAGATCTGCGCGGTGGAGGTGCTCCCCGAGAAGATGCGCTCTACGACCGCGCGGGCGTTGTCCATGCTGCTGGCTCGAAAGAGGATGCGCGAGAAGACCACGAACTGGAGCGCCCAGAACACCTTGAACGCGCGCATGGCGAACGCGTCCTCGCGGCCCTGCCCTTCCCCGCTGCCGCCGGTGTGGCGCACCACGAAGCGGTGGATGACCATCACGGTGGCCTGCAGGAACCCATAGAGCACGAACGTCCACGCGGCGCCGTGCCACATGCCGATGAGCATCATGGTGAGCCACAGGTTGAAGTACGCGCGCACGGGCCCCCCGCGCGAGCCGCCCAGCGGGAAGTAGAGGTAGTCGCGCAGCCAGCGGCTGAGCGTCATGTGCCAGCGGCGCCAGAACTCGGCCGGGTTCGTGGCCTGGTACGGGCGGTCGAAGTTCTCGGGGATCTCGAACCCCATCAGCAGCGCGGAGCCGCGCGCCATGTCGGTGTAGCCCGAGAAGTCGCAGTAGATCTGCATGGTGAACGCGTAGAGCGCGATGACCACCTCGGTGCCCGTGTAGAGCTCGGGCTGCGCGAACACGCGGTCCACCAGGTTGGCCGAGAGGTAGTCGGCCACGGCGACCTTCTTCACCAGGCCGGTCCCGATCAGGAAGAGCCCGCGGCTGACCTGTTCGCGGCGCAGCGTGGGCTCCCCGTCCAGCTGCGGCAGGAACTCGCTGGCGCGCACGATGGGCCCCGCCACGAGCTGCGGGAAGAACATGACGAACGCCGTGAACTCGAGGAGGCTGCGCTTGGGCTCGAGCGTCCGTCGGTACACGTCGATGGAGTAGCTCATCGTCTGGAACGTGTAGAACGAGATGCCCACGGGCAGCGCCCAGCGCAGCAGGAACGGCGAGAACTCCACCCCGAAGAGCAGCGAGGCCATGGACGCCGTGGCGCTGCTCCAGAAGTCGAAGTACTTGAAGACCGCGAGGATGCCCAGGTTGAACACGAGGCTGCAGACCAGCAGCACGCGTCGCTTGCGCTCGTCTTCCGTGTCGCCGAGACGCAGCCCGATGACGTAGTCGACCACCGTGCTGAGCAGCACCAGCAGGATGTACTTGGGGTTGGCCGCCATGTAGAACAGGCAGCTGGCCACCACGATGAAGGCGAGGCGCGCGACGCGATGGCGAGCGAGCGCCCAGAAGCCCGCGACCGCGAGCGCCAAGAACACGAAGTAGTCGAGGCTGTTGAAGAGCATCGGTCGCGCCTTGCGTCGCTGCGCCTCAGGCGGCGACGGCTCCCTCGGGCTGCTCGAGCGCTCCATCCCGCAGCGCCACCGTGCGCGCGACAGCCACCATACCGAGCGCCAGCGGGAGCCCCAGCGCGACCACCGCGAAGGCCACGCCAGCGTCTAGCCCGGTGGACGGATGCGCCGCCCACGCGCAGGTGGCCTCGAACACCGCGGTGAGCAGCATGGAGGCCGCCAGCCAGCGGTGCGCTCCGCGCCGCACACCCACCATGACGATGCAGGTGGAGCCCAGCTGGAACGCGAGGCGCACCAGGGCTTCGCCCGCAGCCAGGACAGCCCCGAGGGGTGACTCTTCCCACCACGCGATGACCCGCAGCCCCACCTTCACCGCCGTGCGACCGTCTAGCCCGGCCGCAGTGAGCGACTCCATGGTCTCGCCGCGGAACACGAGGGCCAGCACCAGCATCATGAGCACCACCGCAGCGGTGAGGATGCCCTCCATGGCGCCCGCGCCCGCGCCGATCAGCAGGGCGCTGCGCTGCGAGCGGTAGCCGGGCGTGTAGCGGGCGATGACGAACCAGCGCAGGGGCTCGAGCGTGAGGCCCGTGAAGACCCCCGAAAGCAACATGCTGTAGCGAGCCGCGTCCGCGCGGGTGGGCACGGGGATAACCTGCTCCGCCTGCAGGGAGGCGATGAGGTTGGACGCCCCCAGCTGCGCGACCTCGGCGAACACGAAGGCCAGCATTCCCGCCCCGAACAGGGCCCACGGAAGCGCGTGGCGGTGGCGGACCACTCGCGCGAGGAGGTAGCCGCCCAGCAGCATGACCAACACTTCGAAGACGTGGGCAGCGACCAGCACGGGGCCGGATCTAGCATGCGAGCCCGTGAGGGCGAGACGCCGAGCGGCCGAAAACGCTTGTTCGCGGGACCGCGATAAAGTACCCCAGCGGGGGGAATGGTTGGAATCAGGCCGCGTAAGAATATTTCGAGTCAGCGTGAATAGCTGCTCAAACACGGCGTCTAGGCCCTGCTCGCTACGGAAACGATCGAGCCAGGCACAACTCGCAAGCTCCCCCCGCTCACGGAATTCATGGAGGACACAGTGACTCGACTCAGCAAGCTACACATGGTGCTCGGCCTCGCGGCCGGCCTTCTCGTCATCGGCTCGCACGCGCAGACCATCGCGCAGGGCAGCCTCACCATCGGCGGGAACAACGCCAACTTCGGCGTGCACCGCCTCAACGGCGGCTTCATGCCGGACCCCATGACGGTCTCGGTCGTCTCGGGCGGCAGCCTCAACGTGGCCAACATGAACCTCGGCGCCGGCTGCACGGGCTACGCCACGGGCAACCCCGACGTGGTCCTCAACTACACCAGCCCGGCCAGCTTCCTGCGCTTCTTCGTCCGCGCTCAGGGTGACACCGCCCTCGTCATCAACGACGGCGCCGGCCGCTGGCACTGCAACGACGACGCCGTGGGCACCAACCCCATGGTCTCCATCGACAACCCCCCCGCCGGCCACTACGACGTGTGGGTCAGCAGCTACACCGCCGGCCAGAACCTCCGCGGCGTGCTGAGCGTCACCGAGCTCCGCAGCCAGCAGCCCTGAGCCCGCGAGTGCTCAACGAAAAAGGCGGCCCTCACGGGTCGCCTTTTTTCGTTGCCGAGTCCGAGGCCGAGACCGAGACCGAGACCGAGTCCGAGACCGAGACCGAGACCGAGTCCGAGACCGAGTCCGAGGCCGAGTCCGAGTCCGAGGCCGAGACCGAGACCGAGACCGAGACCGAGGCCGAGACCGCGTCCGAGGCCGAGACCGCGTCCGAGGCCGAGACCGAGACCGAGGCCGAGGCCGAGTCCGAGTCGGAGACCGCGGCCAGCAAGCACCCACCGTCGTTCACCTTGAGTCCCTTGATGAAGACGATGAACCTAAGCAGAGCGCGCCGAGACCTGACGAGAGCACAGGAGGATGTCAGAAAGGGCAAGCTTTGCCGTCAGGCCGCCAGAAGAGGAGTCCCTGCTGCCTGCCCAGCTGAACCTCCGGTGACAGCGCCACGGGGAGTTTTTTCCGGCTCTGACCAGGTGGGCTGCGGAGGTCCGGCGCGGACGCGGACTCGGCCTCGGACTCCGTCTCGGACTCCGTCTCGGTCTCCGTCTCGGACTCCGTCTCGGTCTCCGTCGCGGTCTCCGTCTCGGTCTCCGTCTCGGACTCCGTCTCGGACTCCGTCTCGGTCTCGGACTCCGACTCGGACTCCGACTCGGGCTCGGTCTCCGACTCGGTCTCGGACTCGGTCTCCGACTCGGTCTCCGACGCGGCCTCGGCCTCGGACTCGGCTCCGCCCCCCGGAAAAGTTGACGAAAGCCGTTCCAGCGTGAACAACGAGGGGGTGCCTCGTCCGTTCCGCTCACCCCTGGTCGTATTCGCGACGCCGCTCTGCGTCGCGTTCCTCTGGGCCTGCGTGTACGACTCGGCCGTGGGGCAGCCCGTCCCGGCGTCCAGCGCCGAGGGCTCCGAGGCGGCCGTGGACGAGCGCGACACGGGCGCTGTGGAGACGCGCGAGGGCACCGATGCGTCCGACGGCGACGACGAGAGCGTCGACGACATTCGTGCCGCAGACGACGACGTGGTGCGGAGCGCCCCGCGGGTTCGTCACTCGCGCCCCGAGGGCCACACGCTGGGGGTGGACATCGCCATCGAGGACCGGGACGGCAGCTCCATGCGCGCGTTGCATGCCGCGCTGCGCCGCGCCGAGCGGGGTGAGGGCCAGGCCAGGCTGGTGTTCTACGGCGCCTCGCACGTGGCGAGCGATCTCTTCACCGGAGTGGTCCGCTCGCGGCTGCAAGCGCGCTTCGGCGACGCGGGCCACGGCTTCGTGATGCCCGTCGCCCCGTGGCGCAGCTATCGCCACCAGGGCGTGCGCATCCGCGGGGACGAAGGCGGCTGGGAGTCCGCCAAGGTGCGCGGCGACACACGCGACATCGAGCGCTTCGGCCTGCACGGGGTCTTCGTGGAGACCGCCCGGCGCAACGCCTGGGCCGAGGTCAGCACCACCAGCAGCGGCGACGTCGGGCGAGCGGCTTCGGTGTTCGAGCTCTTCTACTACCGCCAGCCACGCGGCGGCGACCTGCAAGTGTTCTTGGACGGCCGCCCGCTCGAGCGCATCCGCACCCGGGCGACGGACGCCGGCGCGGGGTATGCGCGCTACGAGGTGCCGGACGGTCCGCACTCGCTGCGGGTGCGCGCTCATGGCAACGGGCTCGTGCGGCTGTTCGGCCTGGCGCTCGAGCGCGAGCGGCCCGGCGTCATCGTGGACACGCTGGGCATCAACGGCGCCCGCGCGCGCTACCACCTGATGTGGGAAGACCAGCTCTACCGCGAACACCTCCGCCGGCGTAACCCGGACCTGGTGGTGCTGGCGTATGGCACCAACGAGAGCGGCGACGATCAGCCCATCGCGCTCTACGAAGCCCAGCTTCGGCAGGTGGTCACCCGGGTGCGCGAGACCGTGCCCAACGCGTCCTGCTTGCTGGTGGGCCCATCGGACCGCCCCACCCGCCTCGAAGACGGCAGCTACGAGGACCGCCCGCGCACCGCGCAGCTCATTCAGGCTCAGCACCGCGTGGCCGTGGAGATGGGCTGCGGCTTCTTCGACCTGGTGGCGTTCATGGGTGGCCCGCTCAGCATGGTCACGTGGGCGGGCGCCGAGCCCGCGTACGGCTCGCAGGACCACGTGCACTTCACGCGCACCGGGTACGAGCGGCTGGGCAACGTGCTGCTCGACGCGCTGCTCGAGGGCTTCGATCCACCTGGCAGCACAGCGACCCCCGCCACAGCGGCGCTGCCTTCTCCGGCTTCCGACGAAGACCAGTCCGAGGCGCTCGCGCTCGAAGACCCTTCAGACTCGTAGGGGCTCAGCGCTCCTTCTCGAGGCCCGGTACGCCGGGGATGACGGGCCGTGAGAGATCCTCGGTGTCCCAGAAGGTCATCTCCGTGACCTGCGTGTCTTCGAAGTCCGACCACTCTTCGTGGTGGAGGGCAGCCTGGTGCGACTGGGTCTCGGCCGGGAAGAGGTCCGCCAGCCAGTCGGCGACCTGCGCCTGCGTGACCACGTTGCCGCTGCTGAACACGAACGCCTCGAGGGCGTCGTGCATCTCGCGGGCGCTCTGGTAGCGGTGGGACGGGTTGGGCTCGAGCGCGCGGTGGACGATCTGGGCCAGCGGCCGCGGCACCGTGGAAACCTTGCCCGCCAACGGCGCCACTTCGGCCCGGCGCACCGCCAGGATGGTGTCCGTCTCGGTCTTCCGCAGGAACAGCCGCGTGCCGCTGAGCCATTCGTAGAGGCACGTGCCCATGCTGAAGAGGTCGCTGCGGTGGTCGATCTCTTGGCCGCGCGCCTGCTCGGCCGACAGGTAGGGCGTCTTGCCCTTCACCACCCGCGCGCGTGCGCACCGCGCGACCCGCCGCCCGCGCGAGACCGAAGTCGATGACCTTCACCTCCCCGTCGAAAGAGAGCAGCAGGTTGTGGGGCGAGACGTCGCGGTGGATGATGCCCAGGTGCCCGAGGCCCGGCGCCTCGGCGCGGTGCGCGTGGTCCAGTGCCTCGAGGATCTTGAGGGCAATGTGGCAGGTGATGTCCACGGGCAGCGCGCGCCCGTCACCATAGCGGCGCTGGATGGAGCGCAGGTCGCGGCCCTCCACGAACTCCATGGCGATGTAGTAGGCGCCGTCGATGCAGCCCAGATCGAAGACCTGGGCGATGTTCGGGTGGCTGAGCTGGACCGAGATCTTGGCCTCGTCCACGAACATGTTGATGAACGCCTCGTCGTCCGCGAGGTCCGGCAGGATGCGCTTGATGGCCACCACGCGCTCGAACCCCTCGGCGCCGCGCTGAACCGCTCGGAAGACCTCGGCCATGCCGCCCACGGCGAGACGTTCGGTGAGCGTGTACGGGCCAAACTGCACGGCCGCAGCATTGCAGCCGGAAGGCAACGCGGTCAACGCCGACCTTGCGTCCGCATGAGGTAACCTGCGACCCATGACGACACGCATCCTCTTGGACAGTCGCAAGTTCCGCGTCGAGGCGGTGGAGGTGCCCGATCGCGAGGGCCGGACCCGCACGCGCGAGGTCGTGCGCCACCCCGGCGCGGTGGTGATCCTGCCGCTGCTGCCCGACGGCCGCGTGCTGCTGATCCGCAACCGGCGCTTCGCGGTGAACGCTACGCTCTACGAGCTCCCGGCGGGCACGCGCGAGCCGGGCGAGGCCGACGACGTGGGCGCGCTGCGGGAGCTCGAGGAGGAGACGGGCTACCAAGCCAGAACGCTCTCGCCGCTGGTGCGCTTCTTCGCATCCCCGGGCTTCTGTGACGAAGAGATGATCGGCTTCGTGGCCAGCGACCTCACGCTGAGCGCGCAGCGACTGGACGCCACGGAGCACATCGAGATCGAGCCGGTGGACGTGGCCACGTTCCGCGAGATGCTGCGCGACGGGCGCATCGTGGACGGGAAGACGCTGGCCTGTGGACTCTACTGGCTGACGTTCGTGGCGCCTGACATGAAGGGAGCGCCATGACGCTCTACGCCTCTCTCGCCTCCGTGACCCGCTGCGCTCGCCGGGTCGCCGCCCTCGGCGCAGCCACGTTCCTCGCGCTCGCAACGCCCAGCTGCTCCGGGGACGGCGCGCCGCCCGACGTCACGCCGCCCGCCGATCGCTTCACGCTGCCGCTGTGCGACCAGCCCGTGGGGGAGCAGGCGCCCCTCGCCACGCGCTGCCAGCAGTTCGTGGACGCCGAGGGTCGCGTGGTGGTGCTGCACGGCATCAACGCCCGCGTGGAGGGGCTCTTCGACGTCACCTTCGACGACGGGCGCGTTGCCCTCGAGGACATCCCCGAGTTCACGCTCGAGGACGCGCAGCGCATGCGCGCGATGGGCTTCAACCTGCTGCGCCTGCCCGTGAACTGGAGCGGCATCGAGCCACAGGACACGCAGCCGCCCACCTACAGCGCCACCTACCTGGCGCGCCTGCACGAGGTCGTGGACCTGTGTGAAGAGGCGGGCCTCTACGTGCTCATCGACTTCCACCAGGACGCCTACTCGAAGGAGATCGGCGAGGACGGCGCGCCGCTGTGGGCCATCTCGCCCGAGCCCGAGATGCTGCTCGAGGGCCCCCTCACGGACCTCGGCGCCCGGCGTGCTGCGGGCCAGACTCTGGCAGCCTTCCGCAGCTTCTTCGGTGACGCCGAGCCCGGCCCCACGCTGCGCGCACGCTTCGCGGACATGGCCGCGCGAGTGGCGTCCGAGTTCGTAGGGGACACCACCGTCATCGGCTACGAAGTCTTCAACGAGCCGGTGGCGAGCGACTCCGAGACCCTGCGCCTGAACCGTGACGTGGGCGCAGCGCTGCTGGCCGCAGACCCGGGGCACCTGGTGGTCTTCGAGCCGCAGGCCACGTTCCGCGTGGTGTTCAACCGCAGCGGCAGCACCGGCGCGCCCTTCGGCGTGCCCGGAGGCGTCTACGCGCCGCACATCTACACGCTGGCGTTCTCGGGCACCGAGGAGCAGTTGCTGGCGTTCACGCGCGCGTCGCTCCGGCCCGCGCACCGCAGCGCGTACGACGAAGCCGTGGCGTGGCAGACCCCGCTGCTGGTGGGCGAATTCGGTATGAACCCCGTGGGTACGCGTGGCCTCGAGTACCTGGAGCTGCAGACCGACCTGCACGACGAGTTCGGCGCCAGCTCCGCGTTCTGGGTCTGGAAGGAAGACTCGCAAGACTCGTGGGGCCTCTTCGACCGCAGCGGAGACGAGTGGGTGGAGCGCCCTGCCCTGCGCCGCGTGCTCTCGCGCCCCATGCCCGAGCGCATCGCCGGTCAGCCGCTCTGGTGGCGCTACGACCGCGTGACGCAGACGCTGGACGTGGCCTACGAAGGCGACGGCGCCGTGGACGCGCCCACCGAGGTCTACGTGCCGGCCAGCGAAGACTACACGGCGGACTTCGTGGTGCGCTGTGACGAGCGCGAGGTCGCGGTCACGCGTGATGGCGCTACCGGCATCGTCGCCATTCCGTGCCACGGACGTGGCCCTCACCGCGTGCAGGTAGCCCCCGCAGCGCCCTGAGGTTCGGTGCCCCCAGGCGCCCGGGGAATGCGTTGACTTTCCCCTTATTTTCGCCAGACTCGCGCTGCCGTGGGCTTTATTGAATTGATCCAGTCGGACTATACGGTCCTCACCATTCCCTTCGTCTCTGCGTTCATCGGTTGGTTCACCAACTGGCTCGCGGTGCAGATGATGTTCTACCCGAACGACTTCGTGGGGATCCCGCCGTTCCTGGGCTGGCAGGGCATCGTGCCGGCCAGCGCCGAGCGGCTGGCGCGCTTCAGCACCCGGCTCATCACCACCAAGCTGCTGTCGCTCGAGGAGCTCTTCCAGAACTTCAAGGGCGACGCGTTCGCGTCCGAGATGGACGCCGTGGTGGACCAGATCACCGAGCAGATCCTGCAGGAAGTGGCGCAGAAGCACGCCAAGGTCATGTGGGAGAATGCGGGCGAGGTGATGCAGAACATGGTGCGCCAGAAGCTCCGCGAGGAGGTGCGCACCGTGGTCATCAACATCACGGACGACTTCAGCAACAACATCACCAAGATCCTGGACCTCGAGCAGGTGGTGCTCGAAGCGGTCATGAAGAACCGCCGGCTCATGACCATGATGTTCCTCGAGGTGGGCGAGGCCGAGTTCAAGTTCATCATGAACTCGGGCATCTGGTTCGGGTTCCTGTTCGGCATCCCGCAGATGATCATCTGGGTGTACTGGCCGGCCGTCTGGGTCTTGCCCTTCTTCGGGTTCCTGGTCGGCTACGCCACCAACTGGATCGCCCTCAAGCTGGTCTTCGAGCCGAAGCGCCCCGTGAAGGTGGGTCCGTTCGTGGTCCAGGGCCTGTTCCACAAGCGCCAGCAGGTCGTTGCCGAGCGCTTCAGCGAGCTGACCGCCGGCCACCTGCTGAACGCCGAGAACATCGTGCGCACCGTGACCGGGGGTGAATCCGGCAAGCTGGTGCTGACCCTGGTGAAGGGCCGCGTGGAGGAGCTGATCGGCAAGTACGAGCAGCACCCGATGGCCGCCATGATGCTCCCCGAGGGGCAGCGCGCCCAGCTCCGGACGGAGGTCTACACCATGATCGAGGTGGAGATCCCGCGCGACGGCGGCCTGCTCCACACGTTCGCAGCGAAGGCCGTGGACATCCGCGGAGAGCTACACGACCGCATGAAGGCGCTCGACTCGGAGTCGTTCGAGGGGGTGCTGCGGCCCGCGTTCCAACAGGACGAGTGGAAGCTCATCCTGGCCGGCGCCGTGCTCGGCTTGGCGGCCGGCGTGGCTCAGCTGGTGTGGATGTTCGGCGACACCCTCGCCGGCTGATCACCCCGACAGCGGTGTGTCAGTGGCGCGCGCGTACGATGCGCAGCGCGCACGGGTTGCGCCGCAACCTGGCGAAACGGAACACGATTGGTGGCCGCTTCGGCGGTGCGAAAATGTCCCCGGGTTTCCGCAGACAGAGCTACAAACTGCCGCATTAGCAGGCAGGGGTGGGACGGGCGTCCCGCCATCCCTTGCCGTCGTTACTGGCCGGGCAAACGTAGTGAACTCAAGGGACTTCAGCAGCGCGTCTCCGATCCTCCTCGGGGTGTTGACTCGCGCCATCACGCGCGCGGTGCCATCCGTGCCCGAGAACGCCCTGGCTGAATTCGCCGCAGAGCCGGGCACGATGCGCGTCCCGGTGCCGCGCGTCCACGCCGCCTGGCAGCGGGCAGAGGCCCTCGCGGGGCCGCAGGTGGGCCTGCTCACGGCGCGCGAACTGCACGTGGGTGACATCGACCCGCAGGGATACGTGCTCAACGCCGCCGGGACACTGAGAGACGCAGTCGAGCTGGCCGGCCGCTACCACCGCCTGTTCTACGAGAACGTGGCGGTCACCACCGAGTTCGGCGACGACGCCGCCGTCCTGCGCTTCGACTTGGTCGAGGGCGCTCCGGTGCCCAACTCGCTCGTCGAGTTCGCGGTGGCCGCGCTCTGCCGCATGGCCCGCTTCGTGTTCGGAAGCTTCCCCATCACCGAGGTGCGCTTTCAGCACGTCAGCCGGGCCCCACGCGCCGTGTTCGACAGCACCTTCGGGTGCCCGGTGCACCAAGGCGCGGGCGAGACGGCCATCGTGCTCCCCGTCGGCGTGTTGGAGCTCCGGAACGCGGTGGCCGACCACGGCGTCGGCTCCATCCTGGCGGAGCACCTCCAGCGCGAGCTGGGCATCCTTCAAGCCCAGGGGGCCGTCGCCGGCCTGGTCTACGATCTGTTGGTGAAGGAGCTCCCCCTGCGTGGCACCGGCGCCATCGACGTCGCCCGCGAGCTGGGCATGAGCGAGCGAACCCTGCGGCGGCGCTTGGCGGACGAGGGCACCAGCCACCGCCGCTTGCTGGAAGAGGCGCGCCGCGAAGTGGCCATTCGGTTGCTGGGCGAGCAGCGCCTGTCCATCGACGAGGTCGCGTACCACCTCGGGTACGCACAGCCCTCCAGCTTCCAGCGCGCCTTCAAGCGTTGGACCGGTATGCCCCCGGCCACGTTCCGAGTGCGCTGCGGGCGGGCCAGCACCATGCCCCCGCGGCGGCCGTAGAACCGCGCTACTCGAACACCACGGTCTTGTTGTCGTAGACCAGCACGCGGTCCGCCAAGTGCAGACGCACGGCTCGCGCAAGCACGAGCTTCTCGAGGTCGCGCCCCTTGCGCACCAGATCGTCCACCTTGTCGCGGTGGGAGCAGCGCACCACGTCCTGCTCGATGATCGGCCCCTCGTCGAGGTCGGCCGTGGCGTAGTGCGCCGTGGCGCCGATGAGCTTCACGCCGCGCTCGTAGGCCCGGTGATAGGGCTTCCCGCCCACGAACGCGGGCAGGAACGAGTGGTGGATGTTGATGACGTCCCCCTCGTACGCGCGCAGGAAGTCGTCGCTCAAGATTTGCATGTAGCGCGCCAGCACCACCACGGAGGCGCCCGCCTCGCGCACCAGCTCGAGTGCTTGCTGTTCCTGCTGAGCCTTGGTCTCCTTGGTGACCGGCAGGTGCTCGAACCGCACCCCGAACTGCGCGGCGACCGGCCGCAGGTCTTCGTGGTTGCTGACGATGAGCGGAATCTCGCACGCGAGCTCTCCGCTGCGGTGCCGCAGCAAGAGGTCGTAGAGACAGTGGTCGTACTTCGAGACGAAGATGGCCACGCGCTTGATGGCGCTCGACTGCGTCAGCCGGTAGGTCATCTCGAAGCGCGCGGCGACCTCGCGGATGGCGTGCTCGAGGCTGGTGCGATCGGTGTGCAGGTCGGAGAGATCGAAGTGCACGCGCTGGAAGAACTGCCCCGCCACCGTGTCGGTGTGCTGGTCGGCGTCCACGATGTTGGCGCCGTGCCCGTAGAGCACCTGCGCGAGGGAGGCCACCAGGCCCTTGCGGTCGGGGCAGGAGACGAGCAGCGTGGCGAAGGACGACATGGTGGTGCGAGGATGTAGCAGCTCGAGGCCGCCGGGCTACCAGCTCGCGGGCGCCGCGCATGCCCACCGCGTAGCCCATGGTGTAGCGCGCGTTGAGTTCCCCACAGGGGTTCCAGCGCGTCAGCCCCTTCGCGTCCACATAGCGGTAGGCGTCCACCCCGAGCGGCCCGAAGTACCCCGCACGGTGCAGGGCCTCGGCCAGGCGCCTGAGCGTGTCCCCGAGCGACTCGGCCTCGCTTCGGTCGAGCTCCCGCTCGAGGGCTGGCCGCACCGAGACGAAGCGCCCGCGGTCCACCTGCTGCACGCAGGGAGCGCCGATCACCAGCGACCCGCTCGGCGCCAGGAGAGCGTGCTGGGACACCTCGATGGTGATGCCGACGTGGGGCTCGAGCACCACACCGAGGCTCAGCTCCGCGGGGCTCAGGAAGGCGCGGGTGTGCGGCGCGAGAGCTCCACCATGGGCACGCAGCTTGCCGCGCCCGGCCGCTCCGAAGGCGCGCTTGAGCCAGACGGGTTCGGAGGGCGAGCGCGCGGCGAGCCAGGTCTCGGCCGCATCGAGCGAGCTCAGCACCTGGGCATCCGGGAGCCGCGGACCGAGCACGTCGTACGTGAAGCGGGAGGCGTTGACCTCACGCAGCGTGGCCAGGCCGGGAGCCACGGGAACCTGCGCACCAGCCGCAGCCAGCCGCGCCAGCGCGCTGGGCGTGGGACACCAGGCCACTCCCCGACGGAGTTCGTCACCCTCACAGGGCATGACCGGCTCCTCGCCCAGCAGCGCATCCTCGGGACCGAGCAGCGCTAGGGCGGCCTCGCGCGCGGTGGCCACCGCCGCCAAGGTGGCGCGGCTGGGCGTGTACCCGGCCCCGGTGCCGCAGTTCGTCTTCCGCGTCCAGGTTCAGACACCACAGCGCGCGCGCGGGAGGCGCGCCGGTCATCCGCCCGCTCCGCCCGGGGGCTCGAGCGTTGCCTCGAAGCACTCGAGGGCATCCAGGAACGCGTCGTCCATCCCCGCACGTTTGCGACGGATGCGGTCCAGCGGGAGACCGCGCAGCAAGACCGGGCTGATGGGCGGCGGCAGGTGGCTGCGCCAGCTCTCGAAGTCGGTGGTGCCCGTGAAGGTCTCGAACCAGCGAACGGCGAAGCGCACGTGCGCCACCTCTTCCGCGCCCACCCGCTCTTGCAGCACGGCGCCGGCTTCGTCGCCCACGTCGCGGAAGCGCGCGGCGAAGCGCCCCGCGTGCTCGAGGTTGCCGGCTTCGAGGCCCATCCCCATGAAGGCGACGAACGCCGCGGGGGTGGTGGCACGTGGGACGCGCTCCCAGAACCAGTCCCGCACGGGAAACTCGCCCACGTGCGCGCCCAGCGCATCGATGTGCCCGGCGTAGAGCTTCATGTGGCGCACCTCGTCGAGGCAGATCCCCAGCAGGCCCCGGCGAAACTCTACGGGCGCGTCGGCAAACCGCAGGATGGCCCAGCACATCAGCTCGGCGGCCTGCAGCTCGTGGTGCAGGAACGTGTGCAGCAGCTCGGCGCGTGCGCGCGGGTTGGACAGCCCCTTCCGCCGGGGTGCGTGCTGCGTGATACGCAGCTCGGGAGGGCGTCCTGGCCCTTCGGGGACCACGGTCGCCCGACCCGAGAAGTGCGCCGGTGGCATGGGCGGGTCGAGCTTGTCTACCAAGCGCTCGCTCGTGATGTAGCGCAGCGCCCACGTCTCGACGTCCTCCTCGCTCGCGGTTGCGTGGGTGATTGCGTCGGCCACGCCAGGGCTTGCCACGCCGTCGCCCTGCAATCCAGACGCTGGCCTCGGGGCCGCTACCAGTCGAGCGTCTTGCCGCGGGCACGCCACAGCGGAGAGCGCGCGCGCAGGCCCTGAACGGCGGTGATCACGTGGGTGGCCACCGCGTCCACGTCGGCCTCCGTGGTCCCACGCCCGAGGCCGAAGCGCACGCTCGAGCGGATCCAGTCGTCCTGCACCCCGAGCGCCTGCAGCACGTGGCTGGGGGCGCGTTTGGCGGTGCTGCAGGCTGCGCCGCTCGAGACGCTGACGTGCGGATCGAGCTCCAGCAGGAGCGCCGCGGTGTCGGTGAAGCCAAAGGCCACGTTCAGATTGCCGGGGTGCGCGCGCTGCGGATCACCGAACCGACGCACCTCTTGGAGCACCGAGAGACGCTCCCACAGCCGGTCACGCAGTCCCGTCAGGCGCCGAGCATCCTCGGCCCCCTGCTCCGCCGCCAGCTGCGCCGCCGCTCCGAGCCCCACGATGCCGGAGACGTCCAGCGTGCCACTGCGCAGCCCGCCCTCGTGGCCACCTCCATGCTGGATGGCGTGGATGCGGTCCCGCACGGTGCGGCGCACCCAGAGCGCGCCAACGCCCTTGGGCCCGTAGAGCTTGTGCGCCGAGACGCTGATCAGGTCCACGTTCGTCGCCCGCACGTCCAGCGGCAGGAGCCCGAGCCCTTGCGCCGCGTCGCAGTGGAACAGCGCGGTGCCGCGCGGCGCAGCCGCCAGGACAGCGATGTCCTGCACGGTCCCGATCTCGTTGTTGCAGCGCATGATGCTGACCAGGCGGGTGTCGTGGCTCAACGCGGCGGCCAGCTGCTGCGCGTGGACGTGGCCGTGCGCGTCCACCGGCAGGCGCGTCACCCGTGCTCCGCGTCGCTCGAGCGCCTGGCACGTGTCGAGCACGGCAGGGTGCTCGGTCGCCTGCGTGACGATGTGCCCGCTCGCGGAGCCGAGTTGGTCCGTCATCACCCCCAACAGCGCGAGGTTGTTGCTCTCGGTGGCTCCCGACGTGAACACCACGTCGTCGGCGCGCCCGCCCAGGAGCGCCGCGACCTGTGCGCGCGCTCGCTCCACCGCCTCGCGCGCCATGCGCCCGTGTGCGTGCCCGCTGGCCGCGTTCCCATGGCTCTCCCGCAAGTACGGGAGCATCGCGTCGAGGACACGCGGATCGAGAGGCGTGGTCGCGTGGTGGTCGAGGTAGATGGGCATCGTGATACGCTCCACCATACGATGAGCGTCAAGCGAACGTTCGAGGTACTCGCGCCGGCCCCGCGAGACCCCGCGGATCCGGGTCGCCCCTCCATCTTCGGTGCCACGGACGTGGGGCTGGTCCGGAGCAACAACGAAGACCAGTTCCTGGTGGCGCAGCTGGAGCGCGCGCTCGTCCTCGAGCAGAGCGGGTTCCCGATCACCCCGGGGCAGCGCCTCTTGGACAAGCCCGGCTGGTTGCTGATGGTGGCCGATGGCATGGGTGGACACGACGCCGGGGAGCTCGCCAGCAGCTTGGTCATCGACGCGATGGCGCACTACGCGTTCACCGTGATGCCTTGGCTCGGGACACACACCCGCGCGGACTCTGCGGTCGTCGCCGCAGGGCTGCGGGGCGCGGCCGAGGGTGCCCAACAGCGGCTGCGCGAGGTCGCGCTGCGCAAGGGCCTGAGCACGGAGCTGGGCACCACGCTGACCATGGCCTACATCCGCTGGCCCGAGTGCCTGCTGGTCCACATCGGCGACAGCCGCGCCTACCTGCTGCGCAGCAACGAGCTCTTCCGGCTGACGAAGGACCACAACCTTGCGCAGTCCATGGTGCAGCGCGGAGTGATGACCGACGACGAGGCGAGGCGCTCGCGCTTCTCCAGCGTTCTCACCAACGCCCTGGGCGGCACGTCCGACGACCTGCACGTGGAGCTGCATCACTTCGAGCTGCTCGCCGGGGACCGCCTCCTGCTGTGCACCGATGGACTCTACGGCGAGCTGGGTGATGCCCAGATTGCGTCCACCCTCGGATCCTGCATCCGGCCAGACCTCGCGCCGCTGTGCGTGGACAGCCTCATCGAGAGAGCGAAGCGTGAGGGCGGGCAGGACAACGTCACGGCCATCCTGGCGGTCTTCTGAATCTCGCGTTTCATCCTATCGGGTGAAGGGAAGTGTATGCTACAGTGCGCGGCAGATGCTGCCGTCCAATGACACTCCCTGCGCCCGAGCTGCGTTGATCGCAGGCGCTCTATTTGGTCGGGGTCTCCGCCACGACCGCTTGCTCGCCGTTCGACGCCTCACTCGTTCCTCCGCTCGAGGACACGTCCATCGGCTGCACCGCCGGCAACACCCTGCCGCCACCGCGGCCCCCGGACAGCGCGCAGCCCGACGGTGGCACGGACGTCCCAGATTTCTGGGTCGCACTGCGGGACGTGCGCCTCGATCAGCGCACCAACGACGAGTGGGCCAACATCGGCTACAACATCGATGGGCGCTGCACGGATCTCAACAACGCGGCCACCGCCACCGAGTGCGTGCCCGTCGAGGGCCGCTCGCACGAGGTCGACGGCACCCGGGGCATCGACAACTCCTTCGGGCACAACCTCTTCCCGCTCCTGGACCTGGCCTTCGACGGCCTCGATGAGCGTGCGATCGAGGCCGAGCTGTGGGGCCTCGGGAACCCGCTCATTCGAATCCGTGGTTGGAACGGCACACCGAACGACTCACGGGTACAGATGCTGCTGACGCAGAGCGTCTTCGCGACCCCCAGCAACGCAGGGGCGCAACCCGACATCCACGTCATCGGCAGCGCTGCCTTCCTGGACGAAGCGGGGACCATGCCCGCGCCCCTGCCCATCTGGGACGGGACGGACTACTTCTGGGGCCGGGACGACACCTTCGCCGTGCCGTCCGCCTCGCCCGATCTGGACGCCGCGACGCCGCTCGTGGTCGACAACAACGCGTACGTCGCGAACGGCATCCTGGTCACCACCGTTCCTGACGGAACCGAGATCATCTTGGTGGGCGATGGGCTCGGCACCCGCGTTCGCCTGTCCGGCATGATCGCCACGGCCAACATCGCGGAGCTGAAGCTCGAGGACGCGGAGAGCATCACCGTCACCATCGCCGGCCGGTGGGGCTTCAACGACCTGCTGCGCACCGCCGAGTCGGTGGGCGTGTGCCCGGGCAGCGGTCAGTTCAACATACTTCGCGGGCAGGTGGCCTCCATCTCGGACGTGCTGTTGGACCCGCTGCCCGGAAACGTCGGCACGCAGTGCGACGCCGTGTCCTTGGGCATCACGTTCGAGGCCTATCCTGCCAACGTGGGTGGCCTCGCGCTGGGGCAGGACCTGCCCAACCCCTGCGAAGACGTGCCCTGACGCGACCGCGCCGCTCGAGCTGCGCCGCCCCCACAAGGAGGCGGCACCTCGTTCAGCGGATCTGCTGCGCCAAGTAGAGTTCTTTGCCGATGTCCCCAATGATGTGGAGCTGGGACTCGAGCCAGTCGATGCCGCCCTCCTCGTCCTTGAGGATGCGGTCGAGCAGCGCGCGCGTGCCCTCGTCTCCCACTTCACGGCACTTGGCGATGCCGCGGTTGAGGCGGTCGCGGGCGTCGTACTCCACGGCCAAGTCGAGCTTGTGCTGCTCGATGGGGTCCTCACCCACGCGCACGGGCGACAGGCGCTGCATGTTGGGGAGGCCCCCCAGCAGCAGGATGCGTCCGATGACCTCGTCGGCGTGCTTCATCTCATCGATGGACTCGCCGCGCTTCTGCTTGGCGAGCGCCACGTAGCCCCAGTCCTCGCACATCTTGTAGTGGATGAAATATTGGTTGATCGCGGTGAGCTCCGAGGTGAGGACCTCGTTGAGCAGCTCGATCACTTGGGCGTCGCCCTTCATGGCTATCTCCTTACTGGGATGGGGCGAGAGCACACGCTTTCGCTACCCCGACGCTAGTTCATGCGTGGTGCAGCGTCACGTTGATTTGTCCGGGCTGCCTCCCGCTCAGCGCACGCCCGCCATGGGGAGGCTAAAGAGCCCCTCCCGGCTGGCCTCGGCGTGCGTCTCGGCGATGAGCTCGTCCACCAGGGGACGGCAGCCGCCGCAGCGCGACCCGGCCCCGCACGCCATGGCGACGTCCAGGTGGTTGCGGGCACCCTCACGGGCGCACTTGCGAATGGTCCTGTCGTTCACACGCTCGCAGTGGCAAACCAGCATGATGCCGATAGTCTGGGGTCGACGGTATTGAAAGTCAATATCATTTGCAAAAGAACCTGCCGACCCAAAGAAAAAAGGCCAGCGCGGGTGGCGCTAGCCTTTCTGGGTGCGGACGGAGAGACTCGAACTCTCACAGATTTTACTCTACCAGATCCTTAGTCTGGCGCGTCTGCCAATTCCGCCACATCCGCAGAGCAGGGCGCGAATCTAGTGTGTTCGAGGGAGTTGTCAAGGACGTCTTTCTGCGGTCTGCTGCGTGCATGCCCGAGTGGGGATACTGGTCCTTCTTCTTCGTCGTTTCGCTCGCATCGCTGGCGGCTGCGCGTCGCCTCGACCGTGGGTCCACGCCCGGCAGCGGCGGCATCAGCACACGGCTGCCACCGCCGAGCGCCACCACCTCGAGCCTGGTCCCGCGCAGCGGACCGACAGCGCCTCCCGCCGAGCCGCTGAGCGTGCAGGTCCCCCTCTGACGGGCAACGCACCAGCCGCTGACGGCTGCTTGCGTCAGCGACCGCGGAACACGGGGCGGCGCTTCGCCAGGAAGGCTGCGACCCCCTCGGCGTAGTCCTCGCTGTCGAAGCACGCCTGGATGGCCGTGGCCACCGCCGCGTCGTCCCGCTGGGCCGAGGTGACCCGCAGCTCACCGAGGCAGCGCTTGGCGGCTCGCAGCGTGAGCGGCGCGTTGTCGGCCACCTGCAGGGCCAGCTCGCGCACGAAGTCCTCGAGCTCGGCCTTGGGGAGCACCTGGTGCACCAGCCCCATGCGCGCAGCCGCCTCGGCGTCATAGCGCCGCGCGGTGAACAGGATCTCGCGCGCGAAGGCCTGCCCCACCACGCCCACCAGGGTCTCCACGTTGGTGGCGCTGTACCCGAGGCCCAGGCGCGCAGGCGGGATGGCGAAGACCGCGTCGTCGGCCGCGTAGCGCATGTCCGCGTGCAGCGCGATGCCGCTGCCGCCGCCGATGCAGAACCCGTGGATCATGGCGATGAGCGGCTTCTGCGCGTTGCCCAGCGAGAGGAACGCGCGCTCCGTGAGCTTGTCGTAGTCGCGCGCGCCCGGCCCGATGCGGCTCTGCTCGAACTCGCTGATGTCGGCGCCTGCCACGAAGGCAACGTCGCCAGCGCCACGCATCACGATGACGCGCACGCTCTCGTCGGCGTCTAGCGTGGCCACGCGCTCGGGGATGACCTCCCACATGGCGCGGTGGATGGCGTTGCGGCGCTCGGGGTGGTCGAAGATCAGCCAGCCGATGGGGCCCTCACGCTCGAGGCGGACCTGGGCGCTCACGCGTTCACCGACATCACACGGGTGAGCCGCAGCATGAGCGGGATGTTGGCGAGCGCGCCGTAGTACGTGATGGCGCCGGCCTTCTCGGCGGCGGACAGCTCCTTGGCCACCTCGCCGCGTGGGTTGGGCAGGCCGAAGCGCCCCAGCTCCAGCATGGACATCTTCATGATGTACTCGCTGCCGGCGCGCACCGTGACATCCGGGATGCCCACGATCCCCGCATGCACGCGCACGGCGTAGGGCACGAACTCGAGCGTGACCGACAGCCCGAGGTCGGTGACCACCATGGCGACCCGTCCGCGCATGCGCATGGCGGTGGCGCGCTTGTCCGCGTGGTCGTCGAGGTTCTGCCGCAGCAGCGTGGCCAGCATGGGCGCGAAGCCGTGGTCCTCGGCCCCCGGGGCCAGCTCGATGGCGGGCTCCATCAGGCCAGGAACTCCGTGTCCACGTGCGTGGCGCTGACCACCAGCTGCCGCGACGACTCGACGAACCGGAGCATGGTGGGCAGATGCCCCTTCACCAGCTTGAGCTTGCCCTCCATCATGGACTTGATGGGGTCGAGCTTGCCCTCGAGGCAGGCGCGCCAGCGCGCGTAGTCGGCCACCACGATGAACGGCGCGCTCTGCACGGCGTCCATGCCCTTCACGAACGTGGTGCCGCGGCAGACGCCCTCGTGCACGTCCATGATCATGCCCACGTCTTCCGGGAGCCCGATGCTGGGGTCGGCCTTGATGACGAAGGCGACGGCGCCGAAGGTCCAGGGCTTCCCGTGGGTGCGGTAGCCCTCGTTGGCGTTCACCGCGTCTTGATAGGCCTTGGTCCACTCTTCAGTGGGGAACTTGAACGACATCGTGGCTCCTCGGGGTACGCGCGGCCATACCGCGCAGGGGGTCCCGGCGCAACGACACACAGCCCGGAGTCGGGCCCAGCATGGCCGCAGACCGGCACGATTACTTGACTTTCGGGGCCTCCGCGTGCGCTGATGAGGGTTCGGAGGTCCGATGTTCAGAGAGGTCCTACAAGAAGTGGTCGAGAAGACCGACGGCGGAATCGCTGCCATCCTCATGGGATACGACGGCATCCCCGTGGAGCAGTACGTCGAGGGCGACGCGGTGCTGGACGTCGAGACCATCGGGATGGAGTACAGCGTCATCTTGAAGATGATCAAGAACGCCGCCGAGATGCTGGACATCGGCGCCGCGCAAGAGGTCGCCATCCGGGCCGAGCGCATGACCACGCTGATCCGCCTCGTGACCGACGAGTACTTCCTCGCCGTGGCCGTGCGCCCCAGCGGCAACTTCGGCAAGGCGCGCTACCTCATGCGCGTGCGCGCTCCCGAGCTCGCGTCGGGCCTGGCCTGACGGCGGGCGGTCTCCATGCCCGACAAGAAGGGTAAGCCGACCAGAGCCACCGCCACTCGGCCGGCCGTGCTCGTGCTGCACGGTCCCAACCTGAACATGCTGGGGGTGCGCGAGCCGGGCATCTATGGCCACGCCACGTTGGCGTCCATCGATACGGACCTCGCAACGCTCGCGGGGCAGCTGGGCCTAGCGGTCACGTGCCGGCAGAGCAACCACGAGGGTCAGCTGGTGGACTGGATTCAGGGCGCGCGCCCCGAGTTCGCGGGCATCCTGATCAACCCGGCGGCCTATACCCACACCTCGGTCGCCGTGCGGGACGCCATCGCCGCTGCGGGGCTGCCCACGGTGGAGGTGCACCTCAGCAACATCCACGCGCGCGAGGCGTTCCGGCACCACTCCTACAGCGCCGCGGTGTGCGTTGGGCAGATCGCCGGCTTCGGGCCCGACAGCTACCTGCTGGGCCTGCGGGCGCTCGCCACGCGGCTCGCCTGAAGGGGCCCGGAGCGGGGTCGCGGGCAGCGCGCCGGACCTTACGCAGCCTGCCCCGCGCGACCGAACCGTGAAAGCTGACGCGCGCCAGGTTTTGGTGCTAGCAAGCGACTCATGGACATCGATCTTGAGCAGCTCCGCGAACTGATGCGCGCGATGACCGAGTTCCAGATGAGCGAGATGGAGCTCGAGAAGGCGGGTGAGCGCATCTCGCTCCGCCGTGGTGGGGCGGTGGTCAGCGTCTCGTCCGTGGCCACTTCGGCCGGGCACGTCAGCGCTCCCAGTGGCCCGGCTCCTGCCAGCGCCGCGAGCGTGGCCGCAGCAGCGGCCGTGGACGAGGCGAACACCCAGTGGATCACCTCGCCGTTCGTCGGCACGTTCTACGCGTCTCCCTCGCCGGGGGCCGCAGCCTTCGTGAAGGTGGGTCAGACCATCAGCCCGGGCACGGTGCTCTGCATCGTGGAGGCCATGAAGCTGATGAACGAGATCGAGTGCGAGGTCGCAGGCGTCATCGTCGAGATCACCGGCACCAACGGGAAGCCCGTCGAGTACGGCGACCGGCTCTTCAAGATCAAGGTCGCCTAGTGTTTCGCAAGGTCCTGATCGCCAACCGCGGAGAGATCGCGGTGCGCGTGATCCGCGCTTGCCGCGAGCTGGGCATCGGCACGGTGGCCGTGCACAGCGACGTGGACACCGAGGCCCTGCACACGCGCCTCGCGGACGAAGCCGTGTGCATCGGCCCGGCCGCCGCCAAGCAGAGCTACCTGCACATCCCGGCGCTCATCGCAGCCGCCGAGATCAGCGGCGCCGACGCCATCCACCCGGGCTACGGCTTCCTGTCGGAGAACGCGTCCTTCGCCAGCCTGTGCCGCGACGTGGGCCTCACGTTCATCGGGCCCAGCCCCGAGAACATGGGCCAGTGGGGCGACAAGGTGAGCGCGCGGCGCTTGGCCAAGAGCCTGGGTCTGCCCCTCATGGAGGGCAGCGAGGTCATCCGCGACACCGAAGACGCGGTGGCCAAGGCGCGCGCCGTGGGCTTCCCCGTCATGCTCAAGGCCTCGGGCGGCGGCGGCGGGCGCGGCATGAAGATCATCCGTAGCGCGGCCGAGATGGAGGCCTCGTTCCAGCAGGCGCAGCAGGAGGCCATCGCCGGCTTCCAGAACGGTGACCTCTACGTCGAGCGCTACGTCGAAGAGCCGCGCCACATCGAGTTCCAGGTCATCGCCGACGGCAAGGGCGACGTGCGCGTGCTGGGCGAGCGCGAGTGCTCCATCCAGCGTCGCCACCAGAAGCTGCTGGAAGAGGCCCCCAGCGTGGCCGTGTCCGACGAGCTGCGCCGCGACATGGCGGCCACCATCCGTCGCGCGCTGGCGGACAGCAACTACGTCTCTGCGGGC
The DNA here is from genome assembly GCA_016706685.1 of Sandaracinaceae bacterium. Taxonomy (NCBI): domain Bacteria; kingdom Pseudomonadati; phylum Myxococcota; order Polyangiales; family Sandaracinaceae; species Sandaracinaceae bacterium. The sequence continues at coordinate 262,482 of JADJJE010000001.1, forward strand.
ACGCTCGAGTTCCTCATGACCGAGAACGGCGAGCTGGCGTTCATGGAGATGAACACCCGCATCCAGGTGGAGCACCCCGTCACCGAGCTGGTCACCGGCGTGGACCTCATCGCCGAGCAGATCCGCATCGCGGCCGGGCTCCCCATGGAGTTCCCCAACCGCGAGATCAAGCCGCGTGGGTGGGCCATCGAGTGCCGCGTGAACGCGGAGGATCCCGTCACGTTCGCGCCTTGGCCCGGACTCATCACGGAGTACCACCCGCCCGGTGGCGCAGGCGTGCGCGTGGACAGCGGCGTCTATGGCGGCTGGCGGGTGCCGAGCGCCTACGACTCGCTGCTGGCCAAGGTCATCACCTACGGACGCACGCGGGAAGAGGCGCGGGTGCGCATGCTGCGCGCGCTGGGCGAGACGCTCATCGGGGGCATCCGCACCAACATCCCGCTGCACATGCGCATCCTCGCGCACGACGACTTCCGCACCGGCAAGCTGTCCACGCGCTTCCTCGAGCGCATGTAGGCTTCGTGGAGGCCCCCAAAGGGCGGGGGCACCAGCATTCTGGGGAAATTCGTCAGCAGACGAGGCGTCTGTGCGCGCGGTTGTTGACCGGCCCGAGGCAAGGCACGTACACTCGGCCGCAACGCAAAAATGCCGTGTGATTACGGCGTGATGCTGGCCTACCCCCTCCCGGATCCCACTTGGTCGACCGCAACAAAGTACTTGAAAACGCGCAGAAACTCGTCGCGAAGGGGAGCTACGACAAGGCGATCGCCCAGTACCAGCTGCTCGTGGACGACGATCCGCGGGACGTGCGGACGCTGCTCAAGATCGGTGACCTCTACACGAAGACGGGCGCACGCGACCGCGCGGTGGAGTCGTACGGCCGCGTCGCCACGCAGTACGCGAACCAGGGCTTCTTCCTGAAGGCCGTCGCGGTCTACAAGCAGATCCTGAAGCTGGACCCCTCCAGCATCGACTCCCAGCTGAAGCTCGCGAGCATGTACGAGCAGCTCGACCTGGTGAGCGACGCGCTCACCACGTACGAGCAAGTGGCCGCACACTATGCGCGCGCCGGAGACCTGAACCAGGCCATCGCGACGCTGGGCCGCATGGCGGAGCTCGACCCCGAGAACATCCCCGTCCGCATCAAGTACGCCGAGGCGCTCAGCAAGGTGGAGCGCACGGAAGAGGCTGCGAAGGAGTTCGAGGCCGGCGCCAATCTGCTTCGTGAGCAGGGGCGCATGGACGACTACCTCAAGGTCGCCGAGCGCCTGCTGTTTCACCGGCCCGACGTCGCGGTCTCGCGCGAGGTCGCCGAGATGTACCTCGAGCGCAACGACGCGAAGCGCGCGCTCAGCAAGCTGCAGGTCTGCTTCCAGGCCAACCCGAAGGACGTGGCCACGCTCGAGCTGCTTGCGCGTGCGTTCCACGTGCTGGGGCAGCACGCGAAGACCATCAGCGTCTACCGCGAGATCGCGCGCGTCTATCAAGACGGCAAGCGCCCCGCCGAGCGCGAGCGCGTGCTGCGCAAGATCCTGGAGCTGGACCCGAACGACGACGAGGCCAAGACGGCGCTCGGGCAGAAGCCACCGCAGGCACGCGACGCCTCCTCGCTGTTCGAAGTGCCCCCCGGAACCATCATGGCGCCGCCGAGCTCGGGTGGCGCGCCCAGCACCGAGACGCGCCTGCCCAAGCGCACCATCGTGCAAGAGCCCGAGGCGCCGGCCGACAGCCTGTCGTTCGACGATGACGCTCCCGAAATGGAGTTCCTCGACGACGACATCGATGACGTCGAGGACGACGCCGAGATCCTGATCGAGCCCGACTCCGAAGAAGAGTCCGAGCCCGCCATCTTCCTGGACGACGACAACACCCCCCCGCCCAGCCACGTCCCCGAAGAGCCCGCGCAGGTCGTGCCGGCGCCCCAGCCGGAGGCGGTGTACGCCGAGCAGCCTTTCGATGCCGACGAGCCCGTGGAGGGCTACGCGGGCTTCGTGGACCCGGCCGTGTGGCCCGAAGTCGAGCGCCTGATGTCGGAGGTGGAGTCGTTCTTGCGTTTCGGGCTGCTGGACAAGGCCCAGGCGCAGCTCGAGCACATCGTCAATCTGGCCCCTGACTACATGCTCGCGCGGCAGATGCTCAGTGACGTCTACCAGCAGAACGGCATGCTGGACGACTCGATCCAGCAGCTGCTCGACATGGCGCTGATCTGCAGCCAGATTCGGCCGGACCTGTCGGTCATGTACCTGGACGCGGTGCTCGACCTCGACCCGATCAACATCGATGCACGCATCATGCTGGGCCGCGTGAGCGTCCCCGCAGCCACCCCCGAAGTGGCACAACTGGCGCACGACGCGCCGCTCGAGCCGCACCCGGAGGAGCGCATCTCGGTGTCCAGCGAGCAGGCGCTGGACCCCCTGCCCCCAGCGGCCGCCCCCGACAGCGACGACAACGACGACGCCGGCGTGCTGTTCATGGACGAGCCGGACTCGGCACCGCACATCCAGGTGTCCGAGGCCGCACCCGTCCCCGCGCCCGAGTCCGTGCGCACGCGTCCCTCCGTGCCGCCCCCCGAGCGCGTGGCCGCCCCCGAACGCGTGGCCTCGGTGCCGCCGCTCAGCGTGCCCAGCGTGGTGCCCGACATGGGCCTGAGCGAGTACCCCGACGCGCTCACCATCGCCCCGCCCGCAGCGGCCGTCAGCGCCAGGTTCGAGTCCGAGATTCCGGACGCGCCCACCGTGCAGCGCGACGTCACGCCCGAGGCGCTGGTGGCCACCGCGGCGGACCCCGAGCTGGACGAGCTGCTCGCCCCTGCACCGGCAGAGCCTGAGGAGCTCTTCGCGGAAGAGGCAGCCGAAGCCCCTGCGGCGCTGGCTCCGGAGCCCGAGCCTCTGCAAGAGGAAGCGGAGGAAGAAGAAGTACCCGAAGAGGTCGCGGAGGGCCTCGAGGAGGCCGAATTCTTCGTGGCCCAGGGCCTGTACGACGACGCGCTCGCGAGCCTCGAAGATCTGCGCGAGGAGTACCCCGACTCGGCCGCGCTCGCGAAGCGCATCGCCGAGATCCGCGCGGCGTCGGAGGGCCCCGCCGAGGACCTTGCAGACGAGAGCTTCGCGCTGGCCGAGAAGCTGGCCGAGGAGCTGGAAGAGGAGCCGCCGGCCGCCGCGGGTAGCGACATCCTGGACGTGGAGCAGGTGTTCGCGCAGTTCAAGAAGGGCGTGGAGGAGCAGGTCGACGAAGCCGACAGCGACACGCACTTCGATCTGGGCATCGCCTACAAGGAGATGGGGCTGCTCGACGACGCCATCAGCGAGTTCCAGGTGGCCATGCGCAACCCCGTGCGCGAGTGCTCCTGCAACACCATGGTGGGCCTCTGCCGCATGGAGCAGGGCCGCACGCAGGACGCCATCAACTCCTTCCGTGCCGGGCTGCACTCCGAGAACAAGAACGAGCGCGAGGAGCTGGCGCTGTACTTCGAGCTGGCCAACGCGTACGAGCTCCTCGGCGACAGCAATGAAGCGCTCTACTTCTTCGAGAAGGTGCGCAAGCGCGACGCCGTGTTCCGCGGCGTGTCCCAGCGCATCCGCAAGGTGCAGGCCGCCATGGCCGCTGCTTCGGAGCCGGACGCCTCCGACGAAGACGAGCTGGACGCCGCGTTCGACGACCTGCTCAGCGACGACTGAAGCGGGCCAGGAGCGTGCTTCAGCCCGCGTCCACGACAGGGTCGAGCAGCTGACGCTCCGCGAGCAGCTGCGCGATGTGCTCCGGAACGCAGAACATGCAGACGAGCTCGCGCTGCATGCGGCGGATGACCTCCGAGGGCGGGACGCGCATGCCGTCCTCCAGCCAGTCCAGCAGCCGGACCTGATGCGTGGCGTGCATCAAGCGCGTCATCAAGCGCGGGTCACCCGGCGCGAACAGGCCCACCGCGATGCCCTTCTCGAAGCCTCGCGTGACGAGCGCGGCGCCGCGCCGCGACGTGTCCACCTGGCCCTGACTCGCGAGCAACGACTCCTCGGCCCACACGTTGACGTGACTGAGGATGCGCAGGTAGTCGGGGTGATCCATCAGGTAGCCCGCGTAGGCGGCCACGCCCCCGAGCAGGCGGTCCAACAAACCCGGGCGCGACGTGGGTGGGTTCGAGACCACCTGCGAGGAGCTCGGCACCATGTCGCGTGTGCACCGCCTCGTAGAGCGCTTCCTTGCCCTCGAACAGCTCGTACACGGTGCTGGTCGAGACCTTGGCGAGGGCCGCCACGTCATGCATCTTGGCGGCGCCGAACCCGCGCTCCGCGAACACCCTCTCGGCCGCATCGAGGATGACGCCGCGGGAGAGCTCTTGGCGCGCCTGGCGCATCCGCGCCTTGGTGGACGCGGGGGCCAGACTCAGCCGACCGCGGTCGGTGGCCACGGGCGATTGACTTGCGCCGCGACCGCCGCCGCCAGCTCGGCGGAGATGGGCTGGTCAGGCTGATACCCCGCCTGCTTCTTGAGCAGCATCTTCAAGTATGCGGAGGAGAACTTCAGCAGCGAGGAGAGCTCGGAGAGGTTGTAGCTTTGCTCGGACATGAACGAAGAATGACCATTCCACGCAGGGTGCGTCAAGGGTGAAATTTTCAACTCGCTGAAATTGCAGCGAAAATTCGATATACGCAGTACACAATCGGGCACGTAGCGCACCACGCGGCGGCGGCGCACACTCCCCGCCCGCTCCGCCGTACGGGTCCATGACGCTCGCCTATTCCTTTGCACTCTTGTCCACCTTGCTCGGCACCGCCCTGGGTCTCCTGGGCGGTCATGGTCGCCTAGCGGGAGGGCTGCGCAGCTTCGCGTTCGTCGCGGCGATCACCGTGGTGTTCGGCCAGTTGCTGCCCGAGGCCCTCACCGAAGCGGGGCTCGTGGTGATGGTGGTGTTCGCGGCGGGTGTCGTTCTGCCCCGCCTGCTGTTCCGGCACCAGCACCACCATGGCCACGCTCATGGACCTGGGGCTGCCGATTGCGGCCCGAGCGACGACGACGAGACGGAGGCGGACGAGCGCGCACGCACGAAAGCGGGCCTCTGGCTGAGCTTGGTGGCCATGATGCTGCACGAGGTCGGTGACGGTGTGGCGATCGGCACCTTCGCGAGCGGCGCGCACGCGGAGCACCTGCACCTCGAGGTGTTCTTCGCCATCGCGGCGCACACCGTCCCGGTGGTGGCGCTGCTGGTGCAAGCCTTCGTGCCGGTGTGGGGCCGCACGGTGGCGTTCTTCCAAGGTCTCGCGCTGGGCCTCTCGGGCGTGCTGGGCGTGGCGGTGGCCGGGGCCGTGAGCGAGACGGCTGCTGTCACGCTGACCCCTTACATCACCGCGTTCGCGGCGGGGCTCTTGATCCACGTGGTCTCGCACGACCACAGCACCGCAGGCGTGCGCACGCGCGCCGCGCGGGTGGTGGACGTGCTGGCCGTGATCGCCGGCGTGGCGCTGGTGTCGCAAGGCGGCCACGCGCACGGCGAGTACAGCGGAGAGATGCACGACGAGGTGGCCATGGGCGTGAGCCACGCGCTGCTGGACTTGAGCCTCGAGACCGCGCCCGCGCTGTTGCTGGGCCTGGTGCTGGCCGCCGCGGTGCAGTCGCTGGGCCACCGCGTCCCGCTCGCGTTCTTGCAGGCTGGTGGCTCGCTCCGCCAAGCGCTGCGCGGGGCTCTGGCGGGTGCCCCGCTGCCCATCTGCGCGTGCGGTGTCCTGCCGGTGGCGCACGCCCTGCGCAGCCGCGGCGCGGGAGCTGCCTTCGTAGTGGCCTTCCTGCTGGCCACGCCGGAGCTCGGCGTGGAGAGCCTGCTGCTGACCGGCCGCTTCCTGGGCTGGGAGTTCGCCCTGCTCCGGCTGCTGGGGGCGCTGCTGTTGGCCATCACGGCCGCGCTGGTGGTGGGGCGCGTGCTGGCCGGCCGCGATCACGCGCCGCCGGCCCCTGCCACGGACTTCGAGCTGGGTGCCGGCGAGTCCCGCTGGCAGCGCGCGCTCACACAGCTCGACGAGCTGTTCGTACACATCCTGCCCTACACCATGGTGGGCCTGCTGGCCGCGGCCTACGTCGAGGTGGCGCTCGATGCGGACACGCTGAGCGGCCTCACCTATGGCTCGCTCGACATCCTGGTGGTGACGCTGGTTTCCGTACCGGTCTACGTGTGCGCCGCCAGCGCAACGCCCCTCGCGGCGGTGCTGGTGGCCAAGGGACTCTCACCCGGCGCGGCGCTGGTGGGATTGCTGCTGGGACCGGCGACCAACCTCGCCACCCTCGGCTTCATGCGCGCGAGCTTCGGCATGCGCGCCACCGTGGGCGCCACCATCGCGGCGGTGGCCGTGACGTGGGTCCTGGCGTTCGGCGTCAACGCCAGCGCCCTGCTCCCCTCGGTGGGGCTCGACGGCGGCGAGGAGCACGCGCATGGAGTGCTCTCGTATGGCGCCTTGGGGCTGCTCCTCGTGTGGGCGCTGCGCAGCGTCTATCTGCACGGCGTGGACGCGCTCTTCGAGGGGCTACGCCTGAACCAGGGCGGGTCCGGCCACCGGGACGGCGACCACGGTCACGCTGCTCACGGACATGCGCACGGCGACCACGGTCACGGTGCGCACGGTCACGGGCATGGTGGACACGACCACGGAGGTCACGGCCACTGAGCCCGTGGCGCGCCCATGCGGTGTGTCAGCTGGCCTTCGACATCGCCCCGCGCGCCGCGGCCATGATGTCGCTCGCGCGCTCGGCGAGACCCTCGGAGTCACCGACCACCTGCTCGAGCAGACCGTCGAGGAGAGGGCGCAGCTGGGTCAGACGCTCACGGACGTAGGGCGCGATGGCCACCCCGACCGCGACGCCGAAGGCCACGTACTGGGCCTTCTCGCCGAGGCTCGGCTCGCGCGTGCCCTTGCCCTTGCCCTTGTTCTTCTTTTTCTTCTTCTTGGACATTGCGTTCAGCCTTTGTCGGGTGCCCAGCCTTCGCCGGATGCGAGCTCGCGGTTGAGGGAGTGTCCCAGTCGGAACGAGTTGAGCACCACCGCGATGGTGCTGAGGTTGTGCACGATGGCCGCTGCGAAGGGCGTGAGGTTGCCCATGGAGCCGGCCGCGATGCCGAGCGCGTTCACGCCGATGGACGCCGCCAGGTTGGTGTAGATGGTGCGCAGGGTCTTGTCGGCCACGTTCATGGTGGCGATGACGAGGCCCAGCTCGTCACGCGCCAACGTCACGTCGGCGGTCTCGATGGCCAGGTCGCAGCGCCCGCTGCCCATGGCGATGCTGAGGTCTGCGTGGGCGAGCGCCTGGGCGTCGTTCACGCCGTCACCCACCATGGCCACGCGGTGGCCGGCGGCGCGCAGCGTGTCCACCAGGTTGAACTTGTCCTGCGGGAGCTGCTCGGCGAGCACGTCCTCGGGAGCGAAGCCGAGCGCGGCCGCAACGGCCGTGACGACCGGGGCGCGGTCGCCGCTCGCGAGGATCACCCGGTGGCCTCGCGCGCGCAGGGCATCGAGCACCGCTCGCGCGTCGTGCCGCACGGCGTCCTCGATCAGCGCGCGCCCGAGCAGGGTGTCTCCGCGGGCGAAGAAGGCCTCCGAGCGCTGTCCGGAGTCGAGCCCGTCGAAGCCCGTGAGTGAAATACCCGCGGCGGCCATCAGGCGTGCGTTGCCCACGCGCAGTTCGCTGTTCGAGAACCGCGCGAGCAGCCCCTGCCCCTCGATGGTCTGGACGCTCTCGACGGGTTCGAGCACGGCACCAGCGTCACGCGCGAGCGTCACGAGCGCCTGCCCGAGCGGGTGCGTGGTGTGTTGTTCGGCCGAGCCGACGAGGCGCAGCACCTCGGCGCGCCCCAGCTGCTCGCCCGCGGGCGTGAGCTCGAGCGAGGTGACGCGCGGGTTGCCCTCGGTGAGCGTGCCCGTCTTGTCGAAGATGAGCGTGTCCACGCCGGCGGCCGTCTCGAGGTGCAGGCCACCCTTGACCAAGATGCCGCGCCGCGCGGCGCTCCCGATGGCCGCGGCCACCGCCGTGGGGGTAGCCAGGCCGGCAGCACAGGGGCACGCGATGACCAGCATGGTCACGCTGCGGCGCCAGTCCCGCGTCACGAGGAACGTGAGGGCGGAGATGCCGATGGATACGGGAATCAGCTTGGAAGCGAAACGCTGGCCCACGCGCTCCACGTCGGCCTTGTGTTCGCGCACGTTCTCGATGGCGTCCACCATCTGGGCGATGACGGTGGCGTCCGACTCGTTGGTGACCTCGATGACCAGGTCGCCGCGCACCAGCACGGAGCCAGCGTAGACGTGGTCGCCCACGCGCTTCTCCACTGGCGTGGACTCGCCCGTGATCACGGCCTCGCGCACCAGACCCTGGCCCTCGCGGATGAGGCCATCGAGCGGGACGCGCTCAGCGTCCATGACCCGTAGCTTGTCACCACGACGCACGTCGCTGACGGCCACGCGCAGGGCACCTTGCCCCTCGGTCACGCGCCACGCCTCCGACGGCGTGAAGTCCATGAGCTCTTTGATGGCCGCGCGGGAGCGCCGGATGGTCATGGCCTCCAGCAGACGACCGAGCCGGATGAGCACCACCACGCTGAGCCCGGTGATGCTCTCGCGCATCAGGAGGCTGGCGATGACGGCGATGGAGATGAGCGTGTCGTCGGTGGCCTTCTTGCCGGGGCCCAGGGTCTTGGCGCCATCACGGAAGATGGGATAGCCGAAGGCGATGGTGGCGAGCGCGGCCAGGTCGCCGAGGGGGTTGCCGCCCGTCATGACCCCCGACCGCAGCCGCTTCCGCAGCATGTAGACGAGCAGGCCGCCGCTGACGGCGAGGTTCCAGATCTCGCGCCGCACCCCGGACTCCGTGGCCAGCGCGGAGTGATCGTGGCCCGCCGCGCAGTCGCCGCCCTCGTCGGTGCACGAGTCCTCGTGGTCGTGTTCGTGTTCGTGACCGTGACCGTGACCGTGACCGTGACCGTGGTCGTGCTCGTGGTCGTGCTCGTGCCCATGAGCGCCCGCGGCGTGCCCGCCCTTGGCCTGGGCCTGCCGGGTCTTGCGCGACGCAGGCTCGTGGTGGTGATGCGCCAGGTCGCAGTAGCCGTGCAGGCGCGCGAACTCGCCCACGCCCCGCAGCACCGCCGCGGCGACCGCCACCACGTCGTGCTTGCTCACGTCGAACGTGACCAGCGCCGTGCGCGTGCGCGGGCTGTAGCTCTGCAGCGAGAGCCCATCGAGCGGGCTCAGCTGGCGCCGCAGGCAGTCCTCGAGGATCTCGTCCCCCGGGAAGTCCAAGCGGAAGCGCACGCGGCCCGGCAGCACGGACGTGGGCCGCACGCGCTCGAAGAGGTGGTGCATCCACGTGTGGCCTGGCGCGGCGCCCTCTTCGCAGGGCTCACCCGGCAGCGTCACGCAGTCGATAGCCTCGACGAGAGCGCTCATCCTTCGTCCTCCTCTTCGCCCGCGTCTTCGCTCGTGGCGGTGGGCTCGTGCTCGTGCAGGGCGTGGTCGAGCGCCGTGCGGATGAGCTCCGCCACGTGCTCGTCCGCCACCGTGTAGTAGATGTGCTTGCCGTCACGACGACGACGCACCAGCGCGTCACCCCGCAGCCGCCGCAGCCGCTGCGACACGGTGCTGAGCGCCTCGCCGGAGGAGTCCGCCAGCTCGCCCACACAGAACTCGCCGTGCGTGAGCTTCTCGAGCAGCGACAGCCGAGCCGTGTCACCGAGCGCGCGGAACAGGTCTGCCGCGCGCTCCAGCAGCGGGGCGGGTGACAGCGCGCCGAACGACGCGGGCGCGTGCACGTGGTCTGACGCCGCAGACCCGGCTGAGGGTTCGGGCGACGCAGCGTGCTCCACGTGCGGATCGGAGTCTCGATGCCGCGCGGCGCCCCGCCCGAGCCGTTGACCTGCATAGTTCATCAGTTGATGAAGTGATTACACAGGGCGCCTCGGAGTGTCAAGCGTGGCATCATGCGCCGCATGAAAGCGATGCCGCGCGTGGCCCGCCTGATGACGCCCTTCCCCTACTCGCTCGACGCCAACGCCGACGTATCCACCGCGTGGGCCATGATGGAGGAGCACGGCATCCGGCACATCCCGGTGACCCAGGGCGAGACCGTGCTGGGGGTAGTCAGCGAACGCGATCTCTGGCGCTGCCAGGCCGAGGGCCGCCACGACATCGACATGGGCGGGCTGGTGTCGGCGGCGCCCTTCATCGTGGAGTGGAGCGCGTCCTTGGCGGAGGTGGCCCGCGAGATGGGGGCCCGCAAGATCGGCTCGGCGGTGGTGCTGCGCGACGGACGGCTCGCGGGGATTTTAACCACCACGGATGTGTGTGTGTACCTGGCCGAAGTGCTGGAGGAGCACTATCACTCCCCTACGACCGACGACGCCGCATAGCGCCTTCGAACTCCATGAATCCATGGAAAGGACGGTTCCCATGAGTCAGACCAAGCCCGAGACCAAGCGCCCGAACTCGACCAGCGGCATGTCCCGCCGCGTCTTCCTGCACCGCGGCACCGCGCTGATCGGCGGCGCCGCCCTGGCGACCACGTTCCTGGGCTGCGGCGGCAGCGAGCCCGAGGGCTTCGTGTGCACCACGGGGCTGACCCCCCAGCAGACCCAGATGCGCCAGACCATGTCCTACACGGACATGAGCGCCGACGCGACCAAGCTCTGCAAGGACTGCAACTTCTTCCCGGCCGGCGCGCCGCTCACCGCCTGCGGGGAGTGCACGCTGCAGCTCGGCGCGGTGCACCCGCTGGGCACCTGCACCAGCTTCGCCCCGCGCCAGAGCTGACACCAGCCGGCCGCCGACTCCCCGTTCGCCCGCCCACGGAGCCCACCGTCGGCGGGCGTCGCATTTCAGGCCCCGCGACGGGCGCTTCGGGTTGCGTGAAAGTGAAACGTGTTCTATTTTGCGGTCTGCGCGCGGCGAGGCTGTACGCCCGTGCCGACGCCTTCCCCCAAGCCCCCGTGAGCACGCATGACCATCTCCGTAGAGATCAACGACGGCATCGCTGAAGTCGTCATGAACAACCCCCCGGTCAACGCGCTCACGGTCGCGGGCTGGTTCGATCTCGCCGCCAAGATCACGGCCTGCGGGAAGAACCCAGAGGTGGCCTGCGTGGTGCTGCGCGCCGAGGGCAAGGGCTTCAACGCCGGCGTGGACATCAAGGAGATGCAGACGACCGACGGCTTCACCGCGCTGCTCGGCGCCAACAAGGGCTGTTGGGAGGCCTTCAAGGCGGTCTACGAGTGCGAGGTGCCGGTCATCAGCGTGGTGAACGACTTCTGCGTGGGCGGCGGCATCGGCCTCGTGGGCAACTCGGACATCATCATCGCCAGCACGGGCGCCAAGTTCGGCCTGCCCGAGGTGGACCGTGGCGCGCTCGGCGCCGCCACTCACCTGGCGCGCTTGGTGCCCCCCATGAAGGCGCGCGCCATGGTGCTCACGTGCGAGAACGCCACCGCCGAAGAGCTGCAGGCGTGGGGCAGCGTCTACGCGGTGGTGCCGCGCGACCAGACGCGCGCGAAGGCGCTCGAAGTGGCGGGCACGTTCAAGAAGAAGATCAAGGCGGTGGTCCGCGCCGCCAAGGAGTGCCTGAACAACATCGACCCGGTGGACGTGAACCGCTCCTACCGCTTCGAGCAGGGCTTCACCTTCCAGCTCAACCTCGCTGGCGCTGCCGACGAGGCACGCAACGCCTTCGTGGAGAAGCGCGACGTGGACACCAAAGCCGGAAGCTGAACCGGCCGCTGAACCGCACCGGGCACGGCTCGCGCACACGCCGCGACGCGCCCTGAAAGAAGAGCCACGTGGCAGACAAGACGATGACACTCGAAGACGCCGTGGGCGAGGTGCGCGACGGCATGACCGTCGGCATCGGCGGCTGGGGCTCGCGGCGCAAGCCCATGGCCTTCGTGCGGGCGCTGGTGCGCTCCGGCGTGAAGGACCTGACCATCGTGAGCTACGGCGGCCCCGACGTGGGCATCCTGTGCGCCACGGGCCAAGCGCGAAAGGTGGTCTACGGCTTCGTGTCGCTCGACTCCATCGCGCTCGAGCCGCACTTCCGCAACGCACGCCAGGCCGGCACCATCGAGGCCGTGTCGCTGGACGAGGGCATGTTCCGCCTGGGCCTGCAGGCCGCCGCGTGGCGCTTGCCGTTCCTGCCCACGCGCGCAGGCCTCGGCTCCGACGTGCTGGTGAACCAGCCGCAGATCCGCACCGTGAAGTCGCCGTATGATGACGGTGAAGAGCTGGTGGCCATCCCCGCGCAGCGCCTGGACGTGGCGTTCATCCACATGAACCGCGCCGACACGGCTGGCAACGGGCAGTACCTTGGCCGCGACCCGTACATGGACGAGCTCTTCTGCATGGCCGCCGACAAGGCGTTCATGAGCGCCGAGAAGATCGTCCCCACCGCGAACCTGCTCGACGAGGGCACGTTCCACACGCTCAAGATCAACCGCATGATGGTGCAGGGCGTGGTGCACGCGCCGGGCGGAGCCCACTTCACCGAGTGCCCTCCGGACTACGAGCGCGACGAGGCGTTCCAGAAGGAGTACGCCGCGAGCGCGAAGGACGCGGCGTCGTGGGAGGCGTGGAAGGCCAAGTACCTCGACGTGACCGAAGACGAGTACCAGAAGGCGGTGGCGAAGTGAGCACTGACAACCAAGCGATCACGCGCACCGACATCTGCGCCGTGGCCGTGGCCGAGTGCTTCCGCGGCGACGGTGAGATCATGGTCAGCCCCATGAGCCCCACGTCCAAGCTGGGGGCCATGCTGGCGCGCGCCACCTTCGAGCCGGACCTGGTCATGACCGACGGCGTGAACATGATCCTGGCGGACAACGTGCCGCTCGGCGCCGATGTGGCCGACGCGGTGATCGAAGGGTGGATGCCCTTCCCCTTCGTGTTCGACACGCTCTTCTGGGGCAAGCGCCACGTCATGATGGGCGGCAGCCAGATCGACCAGTACGGCAACCAGAACCTCGCCTACCTGGGTGGCACCTTCAAGCAGCCCAAGACGCAGCTGCTGGGTGTGCGCGGCGCGCCGGGCAACACCATCAACCACACCACCAGCTACTTCATCGGGGACCACAACCCGCGCGTGCTGGTGCAGAAGGTGGACTGCGTGGCCGGCGTTGGCTACGACCGCGCGGCGAAGCTGCACCCCAACAGCCGCGCGCGGCACGAGATCCGGCGCGTCATCACCAACCTCTGTGTGCTGGACTTCGAGACGCCGGACAACCGCATGCGCCTCCGCTCCGTGCACCCCGGCGTGAGCGTGGCCGACGTCCAGGCCGCCACCGGCTTCGAGCTGGTCATCCCGAGCGATGTTCCCGAGTCGCGTGAGCCCACGGCCGACGAGCTGGCGTGGCTGCGCAAGCTGGATCCCAAGGGCGTTGCCGCCCGCGAGGTGAAGTCATGAGCGAGTCGAAGAAGCCCTCCGCCAAGGCCCGGAAGTCGACCTCACCGTGGTGGCCGGCGGCGGCGCGCCCGACGCCGGGATGAAGGCCAAGCTGGACGCCAAGCTGCGCACGCCCATCTGCGACCTCTTCGGCATCGACTACCCCATCATCCAGACCGGCATGGGCTGGGTCTCGGGGGCCAAGCTCACCTCGGCCACGTCGGCGGCCGGCGGCCTCGGCATCCTGGCGGCGGCCACCATGACCTTCGAGGAGCTGGAGCAGGCTATCCAGCAGGTGAAGGACAACACCGACCGCAACTTCGGCGTGAACCTGCGCGCCGACCAGGCCGACGTGATGAAGCGCGTGGAGCTGCTGATCAGCGCTCAGGTGAAGGTGGCCAGCTTCGCGCAGGCGCCCGGCAAGGCCGTCATCACGCGCCTCAAGGACGCGGGCGTGCTGACCATGCCCACCATCGGCGCGCAGCGGCACGCCCAGAAGGTGGCCGAGTGGGGCGTGGACTCCGTCATCGCGCAGGGCCACGAGGGCGGCGGGCACACGGGCAACGTGCCCACGCACATCCTCATGCGGCAGGTGGCCGACGTGGTGTCGTTCCCGTTCTTGGGCGCTGGCGGCTTCAGCGACGGGCGCGGCCTCGTGTCGGCCATGGCCAGCGGCGCGAGCGGCATCGCCATGGGCACGCGCTTCTTGCTCACGCAGGAGAGCCAGGTGCCCGAGCACGTGAAGGCGCAGTACCTGAAGACGGCCATCGACGGCACCGTGGTGACGCGCGCCATCGACGGCTACCCGCAGCGCGTGATCCGCACGCCCATGATCGACGAGCTGGAGCAGGCCAGCCCGTTCACGCGCTTCCCGAAGGCGGCACGCAACGCGCTCACGCTCATGAAGCTGACCAACACCAAGCTCATGGACATGATCGAGGAGGGCCGCGCCATGAAGGAGAGCAAGGGGCTCACCTGGTCGCAGCTGGCCATGGCCGCCAACGCGCCGATGCTCACCAAGGCGAGCATGGTGGACGGCAAGGACTCGGGCATCCTGCCCACCGGTCAGGTGGTGGGTGTCATCGACGAGCTGCCCACCGTGGCCCAGCTGCTCGAGCGCATCATGGACGAGGCGAGGGCCACGCTGCTCTCGCTGCAGGTGGGGTGACGCCATGATGAACCTCGACTTCAGCGCGCAGGAGAGCGCGTTCCGCGCCGAGTGTCGCTCGTGGCTGGAAGCCAACGTGCCGAAGGAGTCGCTCCCGAGCGGTGACACGCGCGAGGGCTACGCCCTGCACCTCGAGTGGGAGCGCAAGCTCTTCGACGCGGGCTGGTCGTGCGTGTCGTGGCCCAAGGCCTACGGCGGCCGCGAGGCCTCGCTCTACGAGTGGCTGATCTTCGAGGAGGAGTACTACCGCGTGCGCGCGCCCAGCCGCGTGACGCAGAACGGCATCTTCCTGCTGGCGCCCACCATCTTCGAGTTCGGCACCGAGGCCCAGAAGCAGCGCATCTTGAAGCCCATGGCGCGCGGGGACCTGAGCATCGCGCAGGCCTGGTCGGAGCCCAACTCGGGCAGCGACCTGGCCAGCCTCCGGAGCACGGCCAAGCGGGTGGACGGCGGCTGGCTGCTCACCGGGCAGAAGACCTGGTCCACGCGCGGCGCGTTCAGCGACATGGCCTATGGCCTCTTCCGCACGGACCCGAGCAAGTCGCGCCACCACGGCCTCACCTACTGCCTGTTCCCGCTCACGGGCGAGGGCGTGACGGTGCGCGGCGTGGACCGCCTGGACGGCGACGAGGGCTTCGCAGAGCTGTTCCTGGAAGACCTGTTCGTGCCCGACGAGAACGTCATCGGCGAAGTGAACAAGGGCTGGGAAGTGGCGATGGCCACCACGAGCAGCGAGCGCGGCCTGTCGCTGCGCAGCCCCGGGCGCTTCATGGCCACGGCCACGCGCTTGATCGACCTTTACCGCCGCTACCGCGAGACATGTGACCCGGCGCTCCGCGATCAGGTCATCGACGCGTGGATGGGGGCCGAGGCCTACCGCTGGTACACCTTCAAGAGCGTGACCGACATGCTGACGGGCAAGCCCATCGGCGCGGAGTCGAGCCTCAACAAGGTGTTCTGGTCGGAGATGGACGTGCGCACGCACGAGACCGCGCTGAGCATTCTGGGGCAGGCGCAGTGCCTGGACGAAGGCAGCGCCGATGCCGCCGACGAGGGGGCCTGGATCAAGGGCTTCCAGTTCGCGCTGGCGGGCCCGATCTACGCGGGCACCAACGAGATTCAACGGAACATCGCGGCGCAGCGCGTGCTGGGCCTGCCGCGCGGCTAGCAGAGAGAACGAGCCATGCACTTTGCATTCTCCGAAGATCAGACGCTGCTGCGCGACACCGTGCGCGACGTGCTCGCGAAGGAGTGCGCGCCCGAGGTGGTGCGCCGCGTGTGGAACGGCGCGAGCGACCTGCGCGCCCCGGTGTGGAGCACGCTCGCCGAGAACGGCTTCGTGGGCATGGCCGCCTCCGAAGAGGCTGGCGGCATGGGCATGGACGAGGTGGACCTCGCGCTGGTGCTCGAAGAGGCCGGCTACGCGGGGCTTCCGGGCCCAGTGGCCGAGACGTCGCTGGCTGGCTTGCGCTTGCTGGAGACGCTGGGCGCGGGAACCCCGCATGCCGAGTGGGTGGGCAAGGTATGCGCGGGCGACGCGACCCTGGCGCTGTGCTTCGAAGGCCAGCAGCTGGCGCTGCACGCGCCGCTCGCGGACTTGCTGCTCATCGCTCGTGGCGACGCCCTCTATGCGGTGCCGCGCGCGGAGGCGGGGCTCGGCGAGCAGACCGCCGTGGACCGCGCGACGACGATCGCCACACTGGACTACACGCCGTCCGACAAGCACTTGGTGGCGCGCGGGCCAGCCGCCACGGCCGCCATCCAGCTCGCCTACGAGCGCGCCGCCCTCGGCAACGCGTGCATCATGGTGGGGCTCTCGCGGCGCATGCTGGACCTCGCGGTGGCGTACGCCAAAGACCGCGAGCAGTTCGGCAAGCCCATCGGCGCACAACAGGCGGTGCAGCATCACTTGGCCAACGCGGCTGGGCGCATCGCCTTCGCGCAGCCAGTCGTGTATCGCGCCGCGTGGGCGCTGGCCAACCGTGACCGTCACGGCGACGAGTCGCGCCGCGAGGCCGAGCTGGCCGTGTCCACCGCCAAGATCTACGCCGAAGAGGCGGGACGCGTGGTGGCCAAGATCGCGCTCCAGGTGCACGGCGCCATCGGCTACACCATCGAGTGCGACCTGCACTTCTTCATGAAGCGCGTGTGGACGCTGGCTCCCTTCTACGGCACCGCCGCGGAGCATCGCGCCCGCATCGGCGCGCACATCCTGTAACCCTCGCTCCCGTTCTCCGACCCTCGATCACAAGGATCCGCCATGCCCGAAGCCTATATCGTTGATGCCGTCCGTACGCCCGTGGGTCGCCGCAAGGGGGGCCTCGGGGCCGAGCACCCCGCCGATCTCGGCGCGCACGTCATCAAGGGCCTGGTCGAGCGCACGGGCATCGACCCGGCCGCCGTGGACGACGTCATCTTCGGCTGCGTGGACACCATTGGTCACCAGGCGGGCGACATCGCGCGCACGTGCTGGCTGGCGGCTGGCCTGCCGGACTCGGTGCCGGGCACCACGGTGGACCGCCAGTGCGGCAGCTCGCAGCAGGCCGTGCACTTCGCGGCGCAGGCCGTGATGAGCGGCACGCAGGACCTGGTGGTGGCCGGCGGCGTCCAGCAGATGACGCAGATCCCCATCAGCGCGGCCATGATGGTGGCCACCCAGTTCGGTATCAGCGACCCGTTCAGCGGCAGCAAGGGCTGGCAGGCGCGCTACGGCGGGCAAGAGGTGAACCAGTTCCTCTCGGCGCAGCGCATCGCGGAGAAGTGGGACCTCTCCCGCGCCGCCATGGAGGCCTACTCGCTCGAGAGCCACGAGCGCGCCATCCGCGCCCAGGACGAGGGCCGCTTCGACCGCGAGATCCTGCCCTACGGCGACGTGCGCATCGACGAGGGCCCGCGCCGCGGGAGCACGCTCGAGAAGATGGCGGAGCTCAAGACCCTGCCGGGCGCAGACCGCCTCACGGCCGGCGTGGCCAGCCAGATCTCGGACGCCTCGGCGGCGCTGTTGATCGCGAGCGAGGCCGCGGTGAAGCAGCACGGCCTCAAGCCGCGCGCGCGCATCCACCACATCAGCGTGCGCGGCGCGGACCCCATCTGGATGCTGACCGCGCCCATCCCGGCCACGCAGCACGCGCTCAAGAAGGCCGGCATGTCGCTGAACGACATCGACCTGGTCGAGATCAACGAGGCCTTCGCGTCGGTGGTCATGGCGTGGGCCAAGGACCTCGAGGCCGACCTGAGCAAGGTGAACGTGAACGGCGGCGCCATCGCGCTGGGCCACCCGCTGGGCGCCACGGGCGCGCGCCTGATGACCACGCTGCTGCACGAGCTCGAGCGCACCGGCGGCCGCTACGGCCTGCAGACCATGTGCGAAGGCGGCGGCCAGGCCAACGTCACGATCATCGAGCGCCTGTGACCCGCTGACGTGAGCCCAGCGGCGCCTCGCTCTCAGTACGCGGCGCTGGGCTCCACGTAGCGGCCACCACGCAAGATGGCGACGCCGTCGATGTCCACGTCCAAGCCCGGGCCGTTGAGGCAGAAGGTGAGCCCCGTGTAGGCCGCGTCGCTGGGGCTGACGCCGCGTTGCCGTGCGTCGACCACGCTGAGCGTGCAGCCCACGTCGCTGAGGCGAACACCCGCGCGCTCGATGGGCGAGACCTGCGGGGACACCAGACCGAAGCCGAGCGTGCGCAGGCGCATGCCCGGAAAGCGGCGTGAGACCTCGCCCAGCCAGTCGGGCCCGTCCGCCCCGACCACCGCGCGCAGCACACCGTTGTGGAACTGGAACCCCTGCGGGGGCCGTGTGAGGAGCGGCGGCGTGGGCAGCAAGATGGACGTGGGCCGAGCGAGCTGCCCGGCGGCCGTGTCGAGGCCGACTGCCACGTGGCCGTGTGGAAACTCGAAGTCCGCCACCGGCCCGCGCGGCCGCGAAGAGCGCGTGTGCTCCACACGCAGCAACAGCGCGGGGGCGCCGTGCCAACGCACCGCCACCTCGGCGTCGGGCGCCAGGCGCGAGGTGAGGTAGCGCGCATAGGCGCGCTGGAGGATGGTGGGCGCCGCCAGCCGTGGTGCAGCAACGCGTCGGGGTCCACGCGCAGGATGGCGAGCGGCTTGCCCCCGGTCTGGACCCGAACTTCTGCCTCGAGGCGCTCTGCCGCGGGGCGCCCCTCGCCGCCCAGCAAGATGCAGGCGTGACAGCGCGCCAGGGCCTCACGCCAGGCGCGACGCTCCACCTCGCTGGCCAGACTGAGCGCGCGGGTGTCGAGCGCGGTCAGCACCACGCCCAGCTCGGCCGACACCTCCTCGACCACGCGGCACGCCTGCTCGAGCCCGGACCCCTCGCCGAAGAGCACCAAGAGGCGCTGGCCAGCCACCAGGCCGAGCTGATCGGCCAGCAGCCGGCGCGCGCTGCGCTGTGCCGTGGTGGCCTGCGAGATCTGCGAGACCCGTGGCAGGGCATCCTGCTTTACGGTCTTGTCGCGATCTGGATTCGAAGGCATGCGGCATCGTTAGCAGCGCATTGCAGAATTGAAAAGCAGCACCTCTTACAGCGGAATTATTCGACAATCATGGCATTGACGCTCACTGGCGCAGGGACCGCGCGAAGGTGGTCACCCCCTGGGCTAGGCTCCCCGCGTCCGTGAAAGGGAGCGAGCATGCGTCGCGGCTGCAGAGGTAGACCGCTGCCTCTCCTGGATATGGATAACGGCTGCTCCCGGGTACGCCCAACTCCACCAAGCGGTCGGGACGCTGGAACCGCAGGGCTGCGCGGTGCAGCGCGTGCGTGGCCGGGTCTGCGGGCTCGCCCACCACCGAGAGCAAGAAGTACCCCGACCGCGCGCGCTCGAGCGCCAGCACCAACGCGCCGACCTTGCGACCCTGGCGGGCGATGGTGGCCGGAACGGCGACGTCCCGAAGCGTGGCGAGCGCTCGGTCACGCCGCGCGTCGTCACTCGCGCGCTGCGACAACTCGAGCATCAGCTCGGCCATCACGGCGTTCTGCTCGAGGGGCTTCTGGCGCTGCGCGAACACCCCCACCGCGCTCGGGTCGGCGGTGTGCGCGAAGAAGCCACCGCGCTCGGGGTCACGCAGCCGGGCCTCGGCGAAGACCAGGGTGCGCTCCGCGAGCGCGAACCAGCGTGGGTCTCCGGTCGTCTCACCCAGCGTGGCGAGCCCCCGTGCCATGTACGCCTGATCGGCGAGGTGCAGCAGCGCGCCCGGGGGGTCGTTGGGGGCGTGCGCGAAGGCGTCACCGCGGCGGTGCGTGCGCTCGAGGCGCTCGGCGGCTGCACGCGCCGAGGTGAGCCACGGGCCCTCGGGGTCCACCTGGGCGAGCCGCGCCAGCGCGTCGATCAAGAGGCCGTTCAGGCTGGCGTAGAGCGCCGTGTCGGTGCGTGGCAGGCCCAGCGCGCGGCGTTCTGCATCAGCGAGCGCGTAGTAGTCCGCACCAGGCAGCACGCCCCGCGTGGTGGGAACGTCCGCGTCTTGGCTGGCATAGAAGCCGCCCGCGGGGTCCTCCAGGAACGCTCGTACGTAGGTGGCCACGGAGCGCGCGTGTTCGAGCCAGCGCGCGTCCCCCGTGGCGCCGTACGCGCTGACGAAGGACTGGATGGCGCCAGCCTGAATGGCCGCGAGCTTCTCGAAGTGCGGGTGCTGCCAGTCTCCGCGGGTGGAGTACTGGTACATCCCACCGAACACGGGGTCGAGCAGCGCGGCGTAGCTCGTGGCGGTGGTCAGCGCGCGCGGGAGCCAGGCGGCCTCTCCGTCGATGACAGCGCGCGAGAAGGCGTGCTCGAGCGGAGCCGCGAAGGGGTAGCGCTGAATGCGTCCCCAGCCCCCGAGGCGCGGCTCATAGAGTTCGTCCAGCTGTGCGCGGGTGAACGCGAGCGCGGCGTCGAGGTCGGGCGGCGTTCCATGCGCCGGCTGGTCGAGTTGCTGGGCATCGGTGCTCCGCCCGGCGGCGACGTCATCGGCGGCGCGCGTCAAGATGCGCGCGAACACGTCGGGGGCGCGGTACCCACGCAGCGCGAGGATGGGCTCCGCGTCGGGGGTGAGGAGCGCCGTCGCGGGCCAGCCATACTCGGCGTAGCGCTCGGCGATATCCGGGCGCGCGTCGGCCTCGACGCGGATGACCACGTAGCGCTGTGCCAGCACGGCCAGCACGCGTGGGTCGGCGAAGGTCTCGGCGTTCATGACGTGGCACCAGTGGCACCAGCCGGCCTGCACGCTGATGAGCAGCAGCTTCCGTGTGCTGCGCGCCTCGGCGAAGGCTTCCGGGGTCCACTCGCGGAAGTCGGGCGCGGTCCCGTGACCGCCGGTTGCCACGAGCGTGGACGGCGCCGGCCGACTGTGTGCGCAGCCCAGTGGGCTGGTGGCCAGCGCGACAGTGGCGAGCACCAGGAACCACGCGTGGGGGTGCGAGCGGGCGAAGGAGCGGCAGCGCATCGGGGCAAGATAGCCGGTCGGTGGGTCTATGGCTGGCCCGTCATGAGAGCTCCACGTCAACCACCGTCCCTGCCAGCAGGGGCCGTGGCTCGCCCGCGCACGCCACCCGGAAGGTGACGCCCGTGAGCTCGGGCGCCTCGGCCAGGTGCACCGCCATGGGCGTGACCACACGCTCCTCGATGACGCGCTGCAGCGGTCGCGCGCCGCGGCGCTCGTCGTACCCCAGGTCGGCGAGCCGGTCGCGCGCCGCAGCGCTCACCTGCAGCGTCACGCCACGAGCGCGCAGCCCCTCACGCGCGCGCACCTTCCCCAGCTCGAGATCGACGATGCTCCGCACGTCTTCGCGCTGCAGGTGGCCGAACGACACCACGTGGTCGAGGCGGTTCCAGAACTCCGGGCGGAAGTGCTCGCGCACCCCACGAGCGAAGTCTTGCTGGCGGCTGGTGCCGAACCCGGCCGCGGCACGCTCGCTCACGCCGAGGTTGCTGGTCATGACCACGATGGTCATGCGGAAGTCCACCAAGCTCCCGCGTGAGTCGGTCAAGCGCCCCTCGCCAAGGAGGCCGAGCAGCAAGTCGAAGGTCTCGCGGTGCGCCTTCTCGATCTCGTCGAACAGCACGAGCGACAGCGGCTGAGCGCGCACGCGCTGCGCGAGGCTGCTCACGCCCTCGCCCACCTCGAGCAGACGCTGCGCCGCGCCGCGCACCATGTACTCGCTCATGTCCACGCGGATGAGGCGCTTCGCGTCGCCGAAGAGGTAGTGCGCCAGCTGCTTCGCGAGCTCGGTCTTGCCCACGCCCGTGGGCCCCACGAAGAACAGGCTGCCGAGCGGCTTGTCGGGGTCGTGCACGCCCGCCTTGAAGGGCACCACCACGCGCGCGCACGCCTCGCAGGCGGCGTCCTGACCGATGACGCCGGCGCGCAGCGCCGCGGCCACCTCGCGCGTGGTGACCGGGTGCTCGTCGGCGATCACGGCAATGGGCAAGCCGCTGTAGCGCGCGTACGCCACGCTCACGTCGGCGGGGTAGAGCACGCTCGGGCGCGCCTCGTCCGCATCCAGCCAGTCGAGGAAGTGCACAGCCTTGCCCGGGAAGCGCTGGTCTCGCCGGAACGCGGAGAGGTGGTGGACCACGCGCGAGACGCCCTCCGGGTGGATGACCGCACCCGGGCGCCCATCGCGTTGCCCAGACTGCGCGCTGCGCTGCACCACCAGGCGCGCCACCGAGGCGCTGGGCATCTCGGCCAGCTCCACCACGTCCATGGCGTCCAGCAGCGTGGCGGCGTGGCGTCGCGCCCACTCACGCTCGCTGGGGCTGCACTCCGCGATGATGGGCAGCGACGACGAGAGCACCGCGGGTGCGAACAGGTCGCCCACCGACGACCCCGCCGAGCGCTCCTTCAAGAACGAGGCGAGGTTGTCCACATAGAGGAAGTCGCGCTCGTCGGCGAGTTCCTCGATGAGCCCGAGGCAGCGCTCCTGCCACTCGCCCAGGTAGATCATGCCGGCGATCAAGCGGTCGGCCGAGGTGGCCCAGAGGCGCGGCTCGTGGCCAGTGCTCGCCCGCCGCCGGCGCAGCAGCTCGCGCGCGAAGCCCTGCACCAGGGTCGTCTTGCCCACGCCCGGCTCACCCACGATCAAGATGCTGGGCAGCGGGCGCAACTCGAGCAACGACGTCAGCTGCTGGAGCGCGCCCGGCGACGCGCTGCGCCGGGGCAGGCGGCCATCCGCACAGCGCTGCACCCACTCGTCGCACACGGCCGTGGCGATGGGGAAGTCGGCACGCAGCCGTTCTCCCTCACTGGGGCGCTTGGGAGCCGACCGGCTGCGCGCCAGCTCGGCCGGCTCGAAGACCTGCACATCGTCGTCCCCCTGCTGGTCGAAGTCGTAGACCCAGCTCTGCTGCCCCCCCAGCAGCGCCGCGCCCACGGCGGTGCGCAGCGCGTCGGGCGCTAGCGTGAGGGTCTCGAGCAAGATCCACCAGCCGAAGCGCGGCAGCATGACGCGGTACCCACCGCTCGGCAGGGGCGACCACGCGTAGGAGATGCGCATGGGGATGGTGCGTTCGCCGACGACGGTCTGCTTGTCCACCACCGTGGCCGGACGGACCACCACGCGCGCGACGCCCACCGAGAACGTCTCGGTGAAGAAGTACGCGTCGAGCGTCTCGCGGCCGGTGGCGATGCGCTCCGTCAGCTCTTGTTCGATGAGCTGCAGCACCTCTTCGCGGCTGAAGCCGTACGCCGACGGTGCGGGCTGGTCGAAGAGCCCCTGGCGCAGCCGCATGAGGTAGCCCGACCAGCGGCCCTCCGGGTGCGCGATGAAGTAGACGCGAAGCGATGGTTTGGGGCTGCTCATGGGCCCTCCGTGAGCTTCTCGCTCGCGCGCAGCGCCCAATAGTGTGGCAGCACGTCGGCCATGCGGCGGCACTGGTGCACGCCCGAGGTGCCGAGACGGAAGTCTTCCACTTCGATGGGCGCGAGCTCGCCGGGCCGCAGCGGCGGATCGAAGCGCACCCGGCGCACGCACGGCAGCAGCGCCTCGGGGTCTTCCGGCAGCGGCACCTGACCCGCCTCGAGGGCTTGCTCGAACACCACGCGCGCGCGGTCCGACGCGAGGATCACCGCGAGCGGCGTGCGCTCGTCGTCGCCGGGGATGGCGCGCACGCGCACCACCTCGGAGCCACTGAGCAGCGACGTGCGCACGTGGCACCCCACCTCCCCCGCGAAGAAGTCGGTGACGCCGAGGCCCACGAACTTGAGCACCACGCGCGAGGCGCCCTGGTTCTCGGGGAGCGCGAGCTTCTCGACGTCCTCGAACCCCAGCTCACGGCGCGACCCGTCGGGCATGGCCAGGGCGGCCCCCGTGAGCACGCCGCGACCGCCACGGTAGGCCTCGATGAGCCAGCCGAACAAGTCCTGGTCGCGCGCGGTCACCCGCCGGTTGCGGCCCTGACCCACCCGCAGCAGCTCCACCAGCACGGTGTGCTGCGCCGCGTCGCTGGCGGCGCGCGTGGCCCGCTCGAGGAACCACGCCTCTGCGAGCGCGAGCAACGTGTCCCGGCGCGACAAGCGCGGCGCGTCGGGCAGCACGTAGCGCGGGTGGAGCAGGCGGACGCGGCGGGCCCCCATGACCGACGAGCGCACCTCGAAGGTCTCGAGCGCGAGTTCGTTCAGGCCCTCCTCCATCCAGTCATCGTGCCGCACCCAGGCCTCGAGTCGCTCACGGAACGCCAGCAGCTCCCCACGCACCAGGTCGGCGCGGTGCACGTGGTCGGCATGCTCTTGCTCGCCGTCGGTCACGTGCGGCAAGTGCTTGCGCAGCTCGGCCACGGCCTGCTCCAGCAGCGGGCCGGCCAGAAGCGCGTCGATGGCCGCGAGCGCCGCCGGCAGCTCGTCCCGCAGCTCGCGCGGGCCGCGCGTGAGCAGCGCCGGCAGACGGAGCTCCCGACCGGTGGGAGGGGCCTCGCGCAGCGTGTCCACGTGCAGCTTGTACTCGCCGTCCGCGTCGTAGATCCGCACGATGCGCATCTCCGCGCGCGTGTGTCCCGCCACCTCCTCGGCGAGCACGTGGCCCACGTGCTTCTCGAGATAGCGCTTGAGCGAGCGCGCCCCCATGAGCGGGTCGAAGCCCTCACGCACCATGCGGGCGGTGGCGCTCTGCGTGGTGAACACGAACACCTGCCGCTCCAGCAGCCCGCGGCGCGCCAGCAGCTGGGTGAGCTCCTTCTCGGCCACGCTGGCGGCGGCGTCCGCCGAGAAGGGGTGGAAGCGCACCACCCGGTCGATGCGGTTGTACAGCTCCGGGGGAAAGAAGTCCTTCACCGCGTGGGTCACGGCGCCGGCTGCGTCTCTCCGGTCCCCGAACCCCACGCGCGGCTGCGCCTCGGCGCCCAGGTTGGACGTCATCAAGATCACGGTGTGGGTGAAGTCCGCCTCGTTGCCTTCGGCGTCGCACAGCCGCCCCTCGTCCAGGAGCTGCAGCAGCAGGTAGTGAACGCTGGGATGTGCCTTCTCGATCTCGTCGAACAGCACCACCGAGAAGGGCGCTTGGCGTACCGCCTCCGTGAGGGCACCGCGCGGCGCGTAGCGGTCACCGATGAGCCGCGCCGGGGCGTCCGCTGCGTTGTACTCGCCCATGTCGAAGCGCAGCAGGCGCGCGCTGCTGCCGTACAGGTAGTCCGCCAGCGCCTTGGCCAGCTCGGTCTTGCCCGTGCCCGTGGGGCCCGTGAACAGGTAGGTCGCGTAGGGGCGCGCCGGGTCGGTGAGCCCCGCGTGGATGCGCATGACCACGTCCACCACGGCGTCGACCGCGGCGTCCTGTCCCACCACGCGCTCCTCGAGGCGCTGCTTCACGTCGGCCGGGGCGAGCGGCTCGGTGGGCCGGAGCAGCTCCGAAGGCAGGCCGGTGCGCTCGCTGACGAGATCGAGCACGGAGTCCTCGTCCACCACGAAGTCACCGTCGGCGTAGCGCGGCAGTCGGCTCATCCACGCGAGCGCCGCGCCCGGGAGCGCCGTGCCGTGGAAGAGGGTCTGCGCCAGGTCGAGCAGCGCTCGGAACGCGAGCGGGTCGAAGATGACCGGCGTGGATCGCGCTGGCGCCTGGCCGTCCGCTGGGTGGGAGGCATCGTTCCCGCGCGCCGCGCCTCCGTGCTCCAGCTCGCGGGCGCGCGCCAACATCATCCCCAGCGTCTCGGCCGGCGTGGAGGGGGCGACGTGCACCTCGGTGAAGAGGTCTGCGAACCCTGGGGCGTCCTCGCGCAGCTTGTCCCACTGGGCGGGGGTGGCCTCACCGATGACGCACAGCTCCCCACGCGCCACGGGGCCGCGCAGCAAGTCCGCCACGGCGCGGGTGCTGTCGCGCGACTGGCCGACCTTGCCCATGGTGTGGAGGTCTTCGAGCCACACGACCACGCGCGCCGCGCGGGCATCGCGCAGCAGGGTGACCACGCGCTCTTCCCACTCCCCCACGCGACTCATGCCCGCGATGATGCGCTTACCGTCGAGCGCCACCACGTGCGTCACCTGATCGAGGTTGCCGTGCGAGGGGTAGTCCTCGGCGTCCAGCAAGTCGTACACCAGCTGATGCAGCACGGTGGTCTTGCCCGCCCCGCTCGGCCCGATGGCCACGAGCGGGAGCTGCTGGGAGGCGCCCATCAAGCGCGCGAGGGACGCGCGCAGCTCCCCACGCGGCTGGCCGCGAGGCAGGCGACCGTCGGCCGCGCGCAGCGTGAGGTCCGTGCCGAGCGTCCCCAGCAGCCCGAGGCCGCTCTTGCGCTTCTCTCCGCGCCCGCCACGCCGCGCGGGGTCCTGGTCCAGGTCGTCGAACGGCCCACGGCGCGTCTCGAGCCCGTCGAGCAGCGTGGGCACCTTGGCACGGAAGGCCACGGCCCGGATGAGGTCGTGCCCGTCGGTCTCGAGCTCCGTGATCTCGTCCTCCGAGAGGTCGGCCCAGGCGTGGCGAAAGTAGCGCGTGGCTTGCTCGGCCAGCGCCACATCCGGATCGCGCGCGAACCACTCGAGCGGGCGACGCGGGTGGTACACGATGTAGAGCAGCTCCGACGCCGAGCGATGGCGCGGCTCCAACACCAGCGGGAAGCGGCCAGCCGTCTTCACGCGCCCCTGCTCCCCGCGCAGCGTGAGCTCCAGGTGGGGACGCAGCAGCTCGGTACCACGCCCGATGGTGTAGCGCCGCAGCTCCTCGGGCTTGCTGTCGGCCAGCCGCTGCTGCACGCGCTCGCGCAGCTGCGCCTCCAGCTTCACCACGCTCTGTCCACGCAACGAGATGTCGCGCGACTCCCCGAGGCCGAGCGTGTGCCACTCGAGCGTGCCGCCCGGGAGCCTGCGCTGGTAGATGGCGATGGTGAGGTTCATGCGACCTCCGTCTGGGGGTGACGTCGCACCGTTGCGGCCACCACCGCGTCGATCTCGGTCCAGTAGTCTTCGACGGCGATGCGTAGCGCCCCACCCACGGCGATCACCAACCCACGGTGTGCCTCCACTACCCGCGCTGCCGGCAGCAGGTGCAGCCCGGCTCGCGGGTCGAACGGCGCTGGCGCCACACGCGCGAGCGTGGCCGGCGAAGGCGGGGCCTCGGCGATCACGAAGGTGAGCTCGAAGTGGCCCCGCTCGACCCCCTCGGGCCCGGCCGCCACGCGGTGCAGACCGCGCTCGGCATACAGGTAGTTCCCAATCAGCGCGCCGCTGCCGCTCAGCACCACCGACATGGGCGCGCGTGGCGTGACGTCCAGCAAGGCGACCAGCTCGTGCAGCTCGATGGCGGGCGCGAAGGGCAGCGCGCTCGAGTCCCCCGCAGGGAGCACGAGGCCGGTGGTGCCCCGCGCGGGGAACGCCCACACCTTCCAGCTGCGCGCGCGCGCCTCTTGGGCGAGGCCCCGCAGCCAGTGCGCAGCGGCACCCTGGAGATCGCGCTCCTGCAGGTACACCGTGGCCCGGTCGACGGGCTCTGCGGTCATCGTGGCGCGAACAGCGGCCTTCGTCAGTCTGGCGCGAAGCTCGTCGCAGAGCGCCATGTCGACACCGCCGTCGCGGCTGTCCGACCAGAGCGCCCCCAGCAGCAGCTCCTCGTAGACGCGCACCTCCTCGCTGACGGCCTCGAGCGCCTCGAGCGGCTGCGCCAGCCGCCCCGCGTCGCGTGCCAGCGTAGCCGCGAGCGGCCCTGGGTCGGCGTTCCTCCGTGCCCGGCGTGCGTGCTGGTTCAGCTGCATGGTGAGGAACCGGCGGCGCTGCAGCAGGCCCTCGATGGCCGGCGACAGAAGCCAACCGTCCGCCTCCCGTCGCACGCGCGCGAAGGCCCAGATCACGTCCAGGGAGCGGTGTCGCCCGAGGCGCTCGCCCCGGAACGCGTCGACGTGCCACTCGCCGAGGGCGCGCGAGGCGATGCGAGCCCCATCCTGGCCACGCTCCTCGGGCTCGTGGGCAGCCCGCACACGCAGGCTGGCTCCTTCCCAGACCTCCCCGAGCTCGCCCACCAGCCGCGCGAGCGGTGCCGCCAGCGCCTCGTCGAGGAAGCGCCGCATCCCGCGCGCACCGTAGGCCGGGTCGTGTCCCGCTCGCGCTAGGCGCTCGATGGCCGCGTCGGTGACCGTGAGCGACGCGCGCGCGTCCATGAACCCCCGCCGCCCCGCCAGCTTCGCCACCATGAGCCGCGTCACCGCCTGCATCTGCGCCTGGTCCAACGACACGAAGGGCACGATGCGGTCGATACGGTTGATGAACTCGGGGCGGAAGCGCGCCTCGATGGCGTCCTCGTAGCGCTGACCATCGGTCGCGGCCTGCGCGCCGATGCCGAGCGGGGGGCGTGCGCGATGGCTGGCGCCCAGGTTGCTGGTCATGATCAGGATGACGTTGTGGAAGTACGCGGTGCGCCCGCGCGCGTCGGTCAGCCGCCCCTCCCCGCAGACCTGCAGTAAGAGGTCGAAGACGCTGGGGTCGGCCTTCTCCAGCTCGTCCAGCAGCACCACCCCGAAGGGCTTGCGGCGCACCTCGCGTGTGAGCGCGCCCTCGCGGGAGTCCGCGCCGCGGATCAAGCGCTCGGCCGCGCTCGGGTCCGCGTACTCGCTCATGTCGAAGCGGATGAGGTGCGTGGGGTCGCCGAAGATCTGCGCGGCCAGCGCGCGCGCGAGCTCGGTCTTGCCCACGCCCGTGGGGCCCACGAACAAGAAGCTGGCCAGCGGCTTCTCGCCCTGCGAGAGCGCAGCCTTCACCACGCCCAGCGTCTCGATCACCCGCTCGACGGCGTCTTCCTGGCCCACCACGCGCGCGCGCAGCTGGGTGCGCAGCCGATCGGCTCCCAGCGCCTCGGCCGGGTCCAGCAAGAAGCGCGGCACGCCGGTGGCCACACTGAAGGTGGCATAGGCCTGGTCGGGGTCGATGCCTGCGCTGCCCGCCGGGTCGAGGCGCCGCGCCGCCGCGCGCACCTCTTCGTAGAGCCGTACTGCTTTTCCCGGGAATGCCCGGTACGGCACATAGCGCTCCGTCAACGTCAGGATGACCCGCTCCGTCTCGGGCGTGAGCAGCGGGGCATCGGGGGCATTTCCCGCCCGGCGCGTGTCGCTGACCACGTGCGCATGCAGCGCCCGCGCCGCGTCGTCGCGGCTCATGGCTGGCACCGCGATGACGTGGAAGAGCGCCAGGAAGCTCGGGTCGCGCTGGCGCAGCTCGTCGAGCACCTCGCTGGTCAGCTCGCCCACCACGCGTACGCGGCCATCGTCCACGAAGGGCTTCACGCCGGACGCCAGGTCCACGAAGCCGCCGGCCTTGTCGCCGAAGAGGTCCGCGAGGTCGTCGAAGTAGAGGATGGCGTCCAGCCGCGAAGCCGACTCCAGCACGCGACGCAGACGCTCCTGCCACTGCCCGAGGCCGCTCTGCCCGGCGATCAGCTGCGCCCCGGACGTGGCCCACACCAGCCGCTCGGCGTCCCGCCCCACGCTGCCCAGCCAGCTGCGGAAGACGGCGCTCTTGCCGCTGCCCTCGGGCCCCACCAGCACCACCCCCGAGCGCGTGGGCGCCGCGAGGAGCGCCCCCAGCGCGGCCTGCTCCTGCTCTCGGCCCACGCACGGGGCGGCGCCTCGGGTCTGCCCGTGCAGCGGCCGCCCCACGTGGTCCAGCATCTCCCGGGCCGCGCGACGCTCGGCGAGGCGCGTGAGCTTGCGCGCCAGGCCCGCCGCAGCGCCGCGCTCCTCGTCGCGCTCCGCCAGCTGCACCTCGAGCAGCTCGAGGTCCACGGTGGGCGCGGGCAGGAGGTCCAGCCATTGGCTCGGCGTGGGCTCGAGGGCTCGGATCAGCCGCTCGGCCTCGGCCCTTATGGCGGGCACGAGGGGCTCGTCGGGCTCCACGAAGAACGAGTGCCGCAACGGGAGGATGACCACCCAGTGGGCGTCCCCCTTGGGGATCAGCGCGCACGGGAAGACCACCTCGGATGCATGCCGCAGCGCGTGCGGCAGGTCTACGCGGCCGAGCGTGACGGGCACCAGACGTCCGCTCACGTCCGGCGCGAGGTGCAGGTGCGCCACCTCTGGCGCGCTCAGCTTCCGCACTTGTGCCTCGAGGAACAGGCGCAGCTCGGTGAGCACGTCGTCACGATCCCCGAACGCCGCCCACTCCGGGCGCATGACGGGATACGCCACGCACGCGCCGCTCGACTCCTCGTGCAGGGCGATCAGGGTGCGCAGCGTGCGGGGAGCCGAGGGGTCCATGGGGCGGACATCATACGGGTCCGCGCGGCCGGCGCCTCATGTGTTCTCGCTCGGCTTCGGCCCCCAGCGAGCGAGGGCCAATGCCGCGACCGGCACCGCCACCGACAGCCCGATGAAGAGCTCGTCGATGATGGCGGGCTCGAGCGCGCCCGCGAACGCCACCGCCAGGCTGAGTGACGCGAGGCCCGCCCCGCCACGGTGGAACACCGACAGCGCGAGCCCGCCCCCCGTGAGCAGGAAGGCATCGGTCAGCAGCACCGCGGCCGCCGAGCTGCCCGCCACGTGCCCAGCCACGCGCTGCAGAAAGCTGAGCGCCAGGGTGGAGACGCAGATCTGCGCGATGCGCCGGTTCACCAGGTTGAACTCGCCGCGACGACGCCAAGCGACCACCACCGCGATCATGACGCCCAGGATGCCGGCTCCCACGATGGCCAGGCGCTCGGTCGACGGCTGGAAGCTGGGCCGGTCGAGGCGCTGTACGAAGAGCCCGAGCGTGAGCGCCAACACCCCCACCGCCAGGCCGAGCGCTGCCCTCGTGCGCGGGCCAGCGCCGAAGCTGAGGTCGCGGTCCTGCTCTAGAGCCATGGCGCGTGAGGCGCGCTCCTGGTTCTCACGGCGCCGTGCCTCCAATTGCTCGCGCAGCACCTCGTGCTCCGTGGCCACTGCCGGCAGCGACTCGAAGAGGGCCTGCGCGGCGTCTACGTGATCGAGCGCCAGCTCGAAGCGCACCATCTGGGTGATGGCGTCACTCAGCCCCACGCGGGCGTCGGGGTGCTCGGGCCACACCTCGCGCGCCTGCTCGAAGGCAAAGCGCGTCTCGGTGAACAGAGACTGAGCGCGCCCGTAGTCGGCCTGAGCGGGGTCTCGCGCGAGCGACGTGAGCTGCAGCAGCCTCGCCCGAGCGGTTGCCACGAGGGATGACGCTGCACGGTGCTCGCGAAACTGGAGCAGGGCATCGCGCAGCTCATTGACGGTCTGATAGCGCGCGTCCGGGTCCCGCGCGCAGGCCCGCTGAAGGATGGCCGCCAGTTCCTCCGGCACGTCGGGACCGTACGCGTACGCTTCGCAGCGCATGGCAGCCGCCACGGTGGACAGCACGGTGTCGCCGCTGTGGCGCAGCTGGCCCGTCGCCGCATGGTGCAGGCTGGCACCCAACAAGAACACGTCCGAACGGACGTCCGAGCGCCCGCGCGCCATCTCGGGTGGCATGTAGGCAGGCGTCCCCGCCAACCTGTTGGTGGCGTCGTCGGCCAGGCGCCGGGCTACGCCCCAGTCCAGCAGGTACACCTCGCCGAAGTCCCCGATCATGACGTTGTCGGGCTTGATGTCGCGGTGCAGCACGCCACGGCTGTGGGCGAAAGCACACGCCTGGCAGACCTGCAGGATGACCTCGATGTGGCGCTCGAGCGGCGCGCGCGTGTCGATCAGCTCGTCCCACGAACGCCCGCCGATGCGCTTCATGACCACGGCCGGGCCTTCGGCGTCCTGCACCACCGCGTGCACCGGCACGATGTTCGGGTGCTCGAGCTGGCCCGTGATGATGGCCTCTTCGAGCAGCTGTCGCGAGGCCCCTTCCGTGGGCGTGTGCGCGCGCTTCACCGCCACCTCGCGCAAGAGGGCGCGCTGCTGGGCGAGCCAGACAGTGGCCATCCCGCCCTCGCCCAGCACATACTCCAGCCGGTAGTCGCCCTCACCGCCGAGCGTCAGTAGGGCGCGCGGGAGCTGGGACGTCCGCGGCGCTTCGGGCAGCAGATCGCCGCGCCCGAGCGAGGTGTCCGGATCGGCCGTCTCGCGGATGCCCTCGGCGAGCAGGGTTCGGCGCAGCGCCTCGAGCTCGTCCTCACGCGAAGTGGTCACCGTGCCTCCCCCCGCCCCAGCGAGCAGGGTGCCCCACCGGCACCTCATGGATACAAATCGTAAACGTCACGGCGCGCTGCCTCTTGACGGCCCGTGTAACAACGACTAGAACCCGTTCTAGAACACGTTCTAGTTGCTGACCGGAGACGAACATGACGGGCATGGTACGCGATACACGAGAGTACTTCGACACACTCGACGAGCGCTTCGTAGCAGACGCCGCCCGCGGGGTCAGCGCCACGCTGCAGTACGAGCTCTCGGGCGAGACCGGCGGCAAGTGGTACGTGCGCGTCCGCAGCGGCCAGCTGATCGAGATCTCGCAAGGCCAGGCCGAGCGCCCCACCCTCACGCTGCGCATGGACGCCCGCAAGTTCGTGGACATGACCAACGGCACCCTCGACGGCACGCTGGCCTACATGCTGCGCGACCTGCGCGTGCACGGGAACGTGGCGCTGGCCGGCCGCATGAAGCAGTTCCTGCCCCCGCGCACCACCCACTGACGCGACGAGAGAGACCATGACCGAAGCACTTTCAGCTCCCTACGTCCTCGAGTACACCTACCGGCGCTCGATGGGCCCCGTGATCGGGCGCTTCCTCGAGGGGCTGCGCTACGAGATCCTCGAGGGCGTCAAGACGGCCGACGGCCGCGTGCTCTGCCCGCCGCAGGAGTACGACGAGACCGGCGCCCCCACCACGGGCGAGTTCGTGGCCCTGCGCCCCACGGGCGTGCTCAAGTCGTGGACCTGGGTGGCCGAGCCGCGCCCCACGCACCCGCGCAAGGTGCCGTTCGCGTTCGCCATCGTGCAGATCGACGGCACGGACAGCTGCATCACGCACATCCTGGACGCCAAGGACCCGAAGCAGCTCCAGACCGGCATGCGCGTGCGCGTGCGCTGGGCCGCCCAGAAGCAGGGCACCATCCACGACATCGAGGGCTTCGAAGTGAGCTCGCCCATCCTGCCGGGCCCCGTGCACCTCGACTTCAGCGTCATGCCGGGCCTGCATCAGAGCGCGTACCTGCGCGGCTTCCAGGAGGGCAAAATCATCGGCGGCAAGTGCCAGACCACCGGCAAGGTCTATGTGCCGCCGCGCGGCGCGAGCCCCGTGGATGGCAAGCCCACCGAGGAGTACGTGGAGCTGCCGCACACCGGCGTGCTCACCACCTTCACCGTGGTGCGCATCCCCTTCGAGGGCCAGAAGCTCACCCCGCCCTACTGCTTCGGCGCCATCGTCTTGGACAGCGCCGACCTCCCCATCTACCACTTGATCAGCGGCGTCCCGCACGACGAGATCCGCATGGGCATGCGGGTGAAGGCCAAGTGGAAGCCGCGTGAGCAGTGGGAGACCTCGCTCGAGAACATCCTCTATTTCGAACCGACCGGTGAGCCCGACGCGCCGTTCGAGAGCTACTCGGAGCACCTCTGATGCGTGACATCGCCATCGTCGCCTTCTCACAACTTCCCTCCGAGCGGCGCGCCGAGCCCCGCGACGAGGCCGAGATGGTGGAGGCCATCGTCAACGGAGCCCTGGGCCAAGTGGGCCTCACGCACGACGACGTGGGCTTCACCGTGAGCGGCAGCTCCGACTACCTCGTGGGCCGACCGTTCTCGTTCGTGGCTGCCGTGGACGGGCTCAAGGCCTGGCCGCCCATCCGCGAGTCGCACGTGGAGATGGACGGCGCGTTCGCGCTCTACGAAGCGTGGGTGCGCCTGCTGCACGGCGACATCGACGTGGCGCTGGTGTTCTCGTTCGGCCGCGGCTCGCTCGGGCCCATCCCGGACATCATGAACCTGCAGAACGACCCGTACTACGTGCAGCCCCTCGGGCTCGACGCGATCAGCGCGGCGGCGCTCCAAGCGCGTGCGCTCATCGACGCGGGCAAGGCCACCGAGCGCGACTTCGCGGACATCGCGGTGCGCAGCCGGCGCGACGCCATGCAGAACCCCAACGCGCAGGTGAAGGGCGAGTTCGACGCGAAGAAGATCCTGAAGGAGGAGCCCTACCTCAGCTCGCCGCTGCGCAAGAGCTTCTGCCCGCCCATCACCGACGGCGCCGCCTGCGTCATCCTGGCCAGCGGCGACAAGGCGCGCGCGCTCTGCAAGCGCCCCGCGTTCATCCGCGGCATCGACCATCGCGTGGAGGCCCACTCGCTGGGTCTGCGCGACCTCACCCAGAGCCCCTCGGCGCGCCTGGCTGGCGAGCGAGCGGGGGTGGGCAAGGCCAAGGTGGACGTGGCCGAGCTGCACGCGCCCTTCGCGCACCAGGAGATCATCTTGAAAGAAGCGCTGGGTCTCGACGAGAGCGTGAAGATCAACCCCTCGGGAGGCGCGCTCGCCGCGAACTCCATCATGACCGCCGGTCTCATCCGCTTCGGAGAGGCCGCCGCCCGCATCATGGACGGCAGCGCCAAGCGCGCCGTGGCCCACTGCACGAGCGGACCGTGCCTGCAGCAGAACCTGGTTGCCGTCTTGGAGGCTGAGTGATGTCTGAACGTTGCGCCGTCATCGGCATTGGCCAGACCGAACACCGCGAGAGCCGCAAGGACGTCTCGCTCCCCGGGCTCCTGCGTGAGGCGCTGTTCCGCGCCCTCGAGGACGCCGACCGCACGCTCGCGGACATGGACGCCATCGTCATCGGCACGGCCCCCGACATGTTCGAGGGCGTGATGATGCCGGAGCTCTTCATGGCCGACGCGCTCGGCGCCGTGGGCAAGCCCATCTTCCGCGTGCACACCGCCGGCTCCGTGGGCGGCTCTACCGCGGTGGTGGCCAGCCACTTGATCGAGAACGGCGTGCACCAGCAGGTGCTCACCCTCGCGTTCGAGAAGCAGAGCGAGGCCAACGCCATGTGGGCCCTCTCGCCCGCCATCCCCTTCCAGCCACAGCTGGTGGCCGGCGCCGGCGGCTACTTCGCGCCGCTGATCCGCAGCTACATGGCGCGGCACGACGCGCACCCCGACGCGGGCCCCATGGTGGCCGTGAAGGACCGCGAGAACGGCCTCTTGAACCCCAAGGCGCACCTGCACCTCACGCAGACGCTGGACGAGGTGAAGGCCTCGCCCATGCTGTGGGACCCGATCCGCTACTCCGAGACCTGCCCCTCGTCCGACGGCGCGGTCGCGATGGTGCTGGCCAACGACAAGCACGCCAAGGGCTGCAAGAACCCCGCGTGGATCCTGGGCACCAGCGTGCGCACCGAGCGCACGTTCATGGCGGGCCGCGACCAGGTCAACCCCAAGGCCGGCCAGATGTGCGCCAAGGACGTGTACGACCAGGCGCGCATCGACCCGCGCAAGGACGTGGACTGCGCCGAGATCTACGTGCCCTTCTCGTGGTTCGAGCCCATGTGGCTCGAGAACCTCGGCTTCTGCGAGCCGGGCGAGGGCTGGAAGTGGACCATGGAGGGCAAGACCCGCATCGGCGGTCAGCTGCCCCTCAACATGAGCGGCGGCGTGCTCTGCACCAACCCCATCGGCGCCAGCGGCATGATCCGCTTCGCCGAGGCCGCACGCCAAGTGCGCGGGACCGCAGAGCGTCACCAGGTGGACGGCGCCAAGATCGCCATCGGTCACGCCTACGGCGGCGGCTCGCAGTTCTTCGCCATGTGGGCCGTCGGTAGCGCCCGCCCCTGAGTCGAGTCAGCCTAGCCAGAACCGGAAGCCCGAGAGAGCAAGAGCCATGCAGTACAATATCGCCGACCTCATGGAGTCGATCGCGGACGTCTGTCCCGACCGCCCCGCGCTCGCCTCCGGTGACGTGCACCTGACCTTCGGGGAGCTGGACACGCGCGCCAACCGGCTGGCGCACTTCTTCACGTCGCGCGGGATCAAAGCCGGCGATCACGTGGGGCTCTTCCTCTTCAACGGGCATCAATACGTGGAGACGCTGCTGGCGCTGATGAAGATCCGCGCCGTCGGCATCAACATCAACTACCGCTTCGTGGCGCCCGAAGTGCGCTACATGATCGACAACGCGGACCTGCGCGGCATCGTGGCGCAGCGTCAGTTCCTGCCGATCATCGACAAGGCCAACGAGGGCATGCCGCCCATCCCGGCGCTCATCACCATCGAAGACGGCACCAACTTCGTGAGCTCGCAGGAGACCACCGACTACGAGGCCGCCATGGCCGCGGGCAGCCCCGAGCGCGGCTTCGCGGAACGTTCTGGCGACGACCTCTTCATCATCTACACGGGCGGCACCACCGGCATGCCCAAGGGCGTCATGTGGCGCCACGAAGACCTCTTCTTCTCGGGCCTTCAGGGCGGCGCGCCCAGCGGCGACCCGGTCGAGACCCCAGAAGAGGTGGCCCGCAACGCAGCCGAAGAGAACTACTGCGTGAGCATGCTGCCGTGCGCGCCATTCATCCACGGCGCGTCCCAGCTCACCGGCTTCATCTGCCTGCTGACGGGTGGCAAGCTCGTCATCCAGCCGGGCAAGAGCTTCGACCCGGAGCGCGTGCTCGACCTCATCGGCGAGGAAGAGGCCACCACACTGACCATCGTGGGCGACGCCATGGCCTACCCGCTGCTCGAGCAGCTGGAGCGCACGGACAAGAGCTTCGACGTCTCGCACCTGAGCGTCATCGCCTCCGCCGGCGCCATCCTCTCGCCCACCAACAAGGCCAAGCTCCAGGCGCTGCTGCCCGACGTGATGATCATCAACAGCTTCGGCAGCACGGAGTCCGGTGACCTCGGACGTGCCGCCGACGACGAGGAGAGCGTGGACGGGCGCCCCACGTTCTACATGGACGAGAGCGTGACCGTGCTCGACGAGATGCTGAACCCGATCGAGCCCGGCAGCGGCGTCATCGGGCGCCTGGCGCGCAGCGGTCGCTTGCCTCTCGGCTACTACAAGGACGAGGCGCAGACCAACGAGCGCTTCGTGACCGCCAACGGCAAGCGCTGGGTGGTCCCGGGCGACTTCGCCACCATCGAGGCCGACGGGCGCATCACCTTCATGGGCCGCGGCAGCAAGTGCATCAACACGGGGGGCGAGAAGGTCTTTCCGGAAGAGGTCGAGGAGGCCATCAAGGCGCACCCCGACGTCATCGACGCGCTGGTGGTGGGCGTGCCCGACCCGAAGTGGGGGTCCACCGTGGGCGCCGTGTTCAACACGAAGGGCAACAAGCCGCTGTCCAACGAAGACCTCCAGGCGCACTGCCGCCAGCACGTGGCGGGCTACAAGGTGCCGCGCGTGATCGTGCAGCGCCCCGTGGTGGAGCGCTTCCCGAGCGGCAAGCCCGACTACAACTGGGCCGAGGCCATCGCCAAGGAGGCGGCGGGCATCACGCCGCAAGGGCCGTCATGACCGAGCTCGACGAACGCGCGCAGCGCATCGTGGACACCGCCATCGAGCTGGCCGCTGCGGACGGGTTCGCGGCGGTTCGCCTGCGTGACGTGGCCGCCAGCGCGGGCGTGGCGCTCGGCACGCTCTACAAGCGCTTCGCCAGCAAAGAAGAGATCCTGGTGGCGGCGCTCGAGCAGGAGAGCGAGAAGCTGCTGGCGCGCCTGGGCAAGCGCCAGCCCGAGGGCACGGACCCAAACGAACGCGTGGGCAACCTGTTCGACAGCATGACGCGCGGCCTCACCCGCAAGCCCAACCTGGCGCGCGCGCTGATCCGCTCCATCGCCAGCGGCGACCCGCACGTGGCGTCCAAGGTCATCAGCTTCCACGCCATGATCACGGGGCTCACGGTGGCCACCATCCGCGGCGAGGCGGCGTCCGAGTGGCGCGGCGAGGCGAGCGAGGCTCAGCGCACGGCCGCCATGATCCTCCAGCACGTGTGGTTCGCGTCGCTGGTGGGCTGGGCCGGCGGACAGCACGACGTGCAGGCCACCATCGAGCAGGTCCGCGCGGCGGCCAAGATGCTGAACCTGAGCCAGGGTTGACTCCCGCGGCGACGGACGTCACGACCTGTCCCGTGAGTTTTCGTCACCGCATCGCGCTGCTCTCGCTCCTGCTCGGGGCCGTCACTTGCCTGCCATCGTGCGGCGGCAGTGAAGATGAGCCCGGAAACGGCGAGTTCGACCGCGAGGCCGTGCTGCCCGAGGCCCCGCCCGAGCCGCCGCCTCCCCCCGAAGAGACCATCGGGCTAGGCATCACCATGGAGGAGCGCACCTTCGTGCGGGTGGAGCCCGACGCCAACGCGCGCGCCATCGGCTTGATCCGCACCGGCGCGCGCTTCGAGGCCACTGCCCGCCGCGAGGTGGCCGGCAAGACGTGGTGGAAGCTGCGCGGGTCTGGCTGGGTCATCGACGACGAGGTGCGCGTTCGCGACGAGGAGCCCACGCTGAGCTTCACCCCGCGCCTGCCCAACCGCGAGTCGGGCATGCCCTACCCCATTGGGCGCGTGGTCGCGAGCGAGGGTGTGCCGGTGTTCCGCCGCCCGCCACGGCAGGGCCAGGACACGGGGCCCTTGACGTTGCGCACCCTGCAGGAGGGCTACTTCTTCACGGTCAACCGGATCATCAACATCTATCAGCAGGAGCTCTATCAGGGCACGCGCTACTGGTGGATCCCGCGCACCGGCACCACCACCGTGCGAGGCCCCGACTTCCGCGGGATCGAGGTGGACGAGAACACGGTCATCCCCTTCCTGTGGGTGACCGACCCCACCGCCCGAGTCTGCTCCGCCCCCCGCAGGCCGAACGCCGAGCCCCCCGGCTGCGAGGCCGTCGAGCGGCACTCCCGGCTGACCTACGCCGCCACTGAGCAGGCTGCCGGCCAGTGGTACCGGACGCGAGAGGGCAAGTACATCGCGTCCCTTCAGGTGTCTCGCGTGGAGCGCGTGGACCGGCCCGAGGGCATCTTTGCCAACGAGCGCTGGGTGCACGTGGACCTGCTCAACCAGTTCGCGGCGCTGTACGAGGGCGACCGCATGACGTACGTGACGCTGATCTCGTCAGGCGACGACGAGCACCCGACGCCCACGGGGCTCTTCCGAGTGGAGTCGAAGCACGTCTCGGCCACCATGGACAACGAGGACAACCTCTCCTCGGCGTTCTTCATCCAGGACGTCCCCTGGGTGGTCTACTTCCGTGGCTCGTACGCGCTGCACGGCGCCTTCTGGCACGACCGCTTCGGCCTCCGCACCAGCCACGGCTGCGTGAACCTGGCGCCGGACGACGCCCGCCGCTTCTTCAACTTCGTGGACTCTCCCGTGCTGGAAGAGCCCTTGCACGCCGTCTTCACCCCGCCTGGAACGCGCAGCACCGCCGTGTACGTGACACGCTGACCCCGAGCGCCCCGTGAGCGCCCGCGAATGGATGCATGCTGCTCGCAGACCGCTACCGCATCGAAGAGAAGCTGCTCGAGGACTCCCTCGGTCAGCTCTTTCGCGCGCATGACGAGCGCTACGACCGCCCGGTGACCGTGCGGTTGCTGAGCTTCGAGCAGTCGGACCAGCGGGAGGTGAAGCGCGAGCGTTGGGCGCGCGAGGCCCGCATCCTGGGAAGCGGGCGGCACCCTGGGCTGATCTCGGTGTACGACCTGGACGAACGCCATGACCCTCCCTACTGCGTGCTCGAGCCCCTCGAAGGCGAGCCCATGGCCAGCTGGCTGCTGCGGGGCCAGCTGCCCAAGCTGGCCGTCTGGCACGCGTGGATGCAGCGCCTGCTGGGCGCCCTCGGCGAGGTGCACGCGCAAGGCTTCCTGCACCGCAACCTGGGGCCCGAGTACCTCTTCCTGACCGAGAAGGGTGGCCTGAAGCTGCTGGGCCTCGGAGGAGCACGCACGGCCCGCGACGCCACGCTGAGCACGTTCACCATCACGGCCGGGCTCATCCCGCGCTACGGCGCACCCGAGCTGATCGAGAGCAGCCGGGCCGACACGCGCGCCGACCTCTACTCGGCCGGAGCCCTCGGCTTCCGCATGCTCACGGGCGTGGACGCCATCCCCATCGACGACACGCGCCCGCCGGGAGAGGCCATCAAGCTGGTGCAGCGCGGGACGCCGTACCGGGCTTCCCAGCTGCGGCCAGATTTGGGGCTGCCCTACGACTCGTTCTTCGAGCGCATGCTGAGCGTGGACCCGAGCGCGCGCCCCAACACCGCGGCCGAAGCGGGGGCGCTGCTGCGAGCACTGAGCCAGCTCCCGAGCGGGGCGGGGCGCAACGACGACGTGCGCCTGATTCGTCCGTCGGCCCCCGGCGACCAGGGAGACGTCCTCGCCAAGCTGGGCGACACCATCGCGGGCGCGCGCGTCATCGGCAAGCTGGGGGCGGGAGGCATGGGCGCCGTGTTGCTGGGCCGCGACGACCGGCGCCAGCGCAACGTGGCGCTCAAGATCGTGGGTGACCAGCAGCGCGGTGAGCGCAAGGACGCGCTGCTGGCCGAGGCCAAGGCGCTCACGCTGTTCTCGCACCCCAACGTGGTGCAGCTCTTCGGCGTGGAGACGCACCAGGGCAAGCCCGTGCTGGTGATGGAGTACGTGCCCGGCAAGACCGTGGAGGAGTACTTGCTGGCGCGGCGCAGCCCGGCGCCCCTGACGCTCACGCTCTCGGTGCTGGTGCAGGCCGCAACGGGCCTCGCCGCCGTGCACGAGCGCGGCTTGGTGCACGCGGACGTGAAGGCCAGCAACGTGCTGATCGGGCCTGCTGGGCGTGTGTGCATCGCCGACTTCGGGCTGGTCACACCCGTCACGGCGTTCGTCCCCGGCCCCGTCGCGCGCGTGGCGGGCACGCCCGAGTACTTGGCACCGGAGCGGGCCACGGGTGCGCTCCACCCCACGCTGGCGCCCCGCATGGACGTATACTCGCTGGGCGTCATGGCCTTCGAGATGCTCACCTTTCGTCGGCTCTTCGCCACGGACTCCCCGCTCGCCCAGATCGAGGCGCACCGCAACGCGCCCACGCCGCGCCTGCGCACCTTCCGCCCGGACCTGAGCGCGGAGCTGGAAGCCGTGCTGCTGCACGCGCTCGAGAAGGACCCGGTGGCGCGCACTCCGTCGTGCACCGCGTTCCGCAGCGAGCTGCTGGCCGCCGCCGAGCTGACGCTGCCGCCGCGCAGCGGTGCGGGCGCGCGGGTGTTGCTGGTGAGCCACGATGAAGGCCTGCTGGCCACGCTCAGCGCCCTCGTGGACACGGGCCTCGCCCCGGTGAAGGTGACGCGCGCGACCAGCGGGGAGCAGGCCCGTCAGGCCCTCGAGGCGGAAGCCGACACAGACATGGTGCTGCTCGACCTGGACCTGCCCGACACCAGCGCCGTCTCGCTGAGCGCGTGGATGCGCGCCTCGCTGCCGCGTTCGCCACGCCTGATGGCGCTGGTGGCCGAAGACGGCCACCCCGACTGGCAAATGCTGCAGGCCCTTGGCGTGAGCGGCTTCGCGCTCAAGCCCCCTGCCGCGGACGTGCTGCTCTTCAGCATGCGACGCGTGCTGGCCGACGCTCAGCGCGAGCGCGACGCAGAGGCGGTGTCGTGACGCGCTCGCCCGTCTGCGGGCCGCTGGCCGCTGCGCTGCTCGGGCTGTTGGCGGTGCTCGCCAGCGCGGTTCCCCGTGCGAACGCTCAGGGTGACGCCGACGCCGGTGTGGACGTGCCGGCCGTCGTCCCGTTCGCCGCGTCCGAGATCGCCAGCGCCACCAACGACACCAGCGCCGCCCTCGCCGCGCTCGAGCTGTCGCTCGCACCCAGCCGCGAGATGAAGGCCATCGAGGCCGCGTTGCCGGGCCTCGAGGAGCGCGTGTCCGAGCAGGCCGAGTCTCCCGCCGGTCGCCTCGGCCTGCGCGAGCTCGACGAGGCGCGCCAGACGTGGCTGGCCACGCAGTCGGACCTCGAGCACTACCAGTCGGCCCTCGAGGAGCGCGCGGCCCGGCTCGAAGAGGTGGCCCGCGAGCTCGAAGACATGCGCGCTCGCTGGCAGGCGACGCGCGACGTGGACCCCACGCTGCCGGACGCCGCGCTCGAGCAGGCGCGGCGCGCGCTGCGTGACGTCGCGAGGACCCGCCGCAAGGTGGAGGAGAGCCTGGCCAAGACGCTCCAGGTGCAGCGCAACGTGGCGCGCGTGCAGCTGGTGGTCACGGGCGTGCTCAACCGCATCGAGGGCGCCGAGTCCGACCTGCGTGGACAGCTCACGCAGCGCACCCGTGGGTTCATCTATCCCCACATGCCGCGCGCCGAGGACGAGCACGCCTTCGTCGGGCCGCGTGGTGCACAGGCATCCATCGCGCGCTTCGTTCGACAGAGCGGCGAGCGCCTGCCGTTCCAATTGGTGCTCTTCGTACTGCTCTTCGCGGCGGGTCGCTACGCTGCGGGCCACGCCACGGGCAGCGCCGCCCCCAGCGTGCGGCGCCCCTTCGTCACCGCGCTGTTCATGACCCTGGTCGCAACGCGCGTGCTGCACCCGTATGCGCCGGCGTTCGTGCGCGACCTGGTGCTGCTAGGCACGGTCGGCACGCTCGCGGGCGTGCTCCGTACGCGTGCGCAGCGGCGGGTGCTCGCCTACGCCCTG
Source organism: Sandaracinaceae bacterium (assembly GCA_016706685.1). NCBI lineage: Bacteria > Pseudomonadati > Myxococcota > Polyangiales > Sandaracinaceae > Sandaracinaceae bacterium. The sequence goes on from JADJJE010000001.1 coordinate 304,999, forward strand.
CCCTTCGTCGTCATCGACGCGCTGCGAGTGCTCTCCCACGAGGCCTCGCACTGGCATCGCGTCACGCTTCTGCTCGCCAGCCTGGCGGGCTGCTTGCCGCTCGTAGCCGTGCTGCGCGAGTCCCGTCCGCTGCCCACCACGGCATCCCCCGACCTCGCCCCGCTCGCCTCGGGTGCCGACGAGGGCACGGACTGGCTGCGGGGCCGCAACGCCCGCTGGTTGTGCACCATGGCGCTGGGCACGCTGCTGGTCGCGGTCGGCTCCAACGCCCTGGGCTACATCACCCTGGCGCAGCTGCTGAGCGAGGGGACGCTGGCCACGGTGTACCTGAGCGGCACGCTAGCCGTGCTGGCCGAGGCGCTGGACGCCTTCCTGGAGGTGCTCATCCGCACCCCGGCAGCCGTGCGCCTGCGCTCGCTGCAGTCCCGCCCCGAGGTGGTCCTCGCGTCGTTCCAGAAGCTCGTCCACGTCACCTGCTGGTTCGTGTGGGGCGTGCTCACGCTCGAGGAGTTCCGGCTGCTCGAGCCCGTCCGCGAGGTGCTGATCTCCACCGTCGAGGCGAGCTTCAGCGTGGGCGAAGTCACGCTCTCGCTCGGGCGGATCGGCACGTTCGTGCTCGCGCTGCTGCTCGCCTACTGGGCCAGTCGCTTCGCCGGGTTCTTGTTGGATGAAGACGTGCTGCCGCGCATGAACCTGGGGCGCGGCGTGGCGCCCACCGTCTCCATGCTGAGCCGGTACACCATCATCGGCCTTGGCATCGTGCTCGCCGTCGCAGCAGCCGGAGTGCACCTCTCGAACCTCACGTTCATCATGGGCGCGCTGGGCGTGGGCATCGGCTTTGGCCTGCAGACCGTGGTGAACAACTTCGTGTCCGGGCTGATCCTGATCTTCGAGCGTCCCGTGAAGATCGGGGACGTCATCGAGGTGGGCGATCAGGTGGGGGAGGTCACCAGCATCGGCATCCGCGCCAGCACGGTGCGCACGTACCAAGGGGCCGAAGTCATCGTGCCCAACGCGCAGCTCATCTCGAACGAGGTGGTGAACTGGACGGCGAGCGACCGAAACCGACGCGTGGACGTGGACGTGGGCGTGGCCTACGGGACTGACCTGCGCCACGCGGTGAACGTGCTGACCGAGGCCGCGGCGGGGTTGGAGGAGGCGCTCGAATTCCCAGCGCCGAAGACGGTCTTCGTGAGCTTCGGGGACAGCGCGGTGAACCTCAGCGTGCGCATGTGGATCTGGGAGCACAACGAGTGGCTCAACGCCAAAACCGCGCTGGCCGCCACCGTGGCAGCCACGCTTCAGCGCGAAGGCATCGAGATCCCCTTCCCGCAGCAGGTGGTGCACCGGGCGCCCGAGAAGCAGCCTGCTGCCGGCCCAGCCACGCGGCCGCAGGCTGCCAACCCCGCCATCCCCGGAGACCCTTCACCAGGGGACATCGACGACGACGACAACGGCGGCGTGGAGCCGCCGGAGCCTCCTCAGTCCGCGTCGTAGGCCAGGCTCGGTGCCAGCCAGCGCTCCACGTGGCTCAGCGTCTCGCCCTTGCGCGCGGCGTAGTCGCGCACCTGGTCACGGTCGATCTGACCAATGGGGAAGTACCGCGCCTCGGGGTGCGCCAGGTAGATGCCGCTCACGCTCGACGCGGGCATCATGGCGAAGTGCTCGGTGAGCGTGACGCCAGCGCGCTCCGCTTCCAGCAGGGTGAAGAGCTTGCTCTTCTCGGTGTGGTCCGGGCAGGCCGGGTAGCCGAACGCGGGGCGGATGCCGCGGTAGCGCTCCTCGATCAGGTCCTCCGACGTGAGCGACTCGTCCACGCCGTAGCCCCAGTCGCGCCGCGCGCGGGCGTGCAGGTACTCGGCGCCAGCCTCGGCCAGGCGGTCGGCCAGGGCCTTCACCATGATGGCGTTGTAGTCGTCGAGCGCCGCTTCGTAGCGGGCGGCCAGCTTCTCCACGCCGATGCCCGCCGTGATGGCGAACGCGCCCACGTGATCGGCGACCCCGCTCCCCACGGGCGCGATGTAGTCGGCCAGTGAAAGGTAGGGCTGCCCCGTGGGCTTCTCGGCCTGCTGGCGCAGCATGTTGAAGCGCAGGCGCTCCGCCGTGCGGGTCTCGTCGGTGTAGACCACGATGTCGTCGCCGTCCGAGTTGGCCGGCCAGAAGCCGTAGGCCGCGCTGGCCTTGAGCGAGCCGTCGCGGATGATCTCGGCCAACAAGCGCTGACCGTTCTCGTAGAGGTCGCGCGCCGCCTCGCCGTGCTGCGCGTGCTCGAGGATCTTGGGGAAGCGGCCCTTCAGGTCCCAAGCCGCGAAGAAGAACGTCCAGTCGATGTAGGGGACGATGTCGGTGAGCGGAATGTCCTCGAGGATGCGCAGCCCCGTGAAGCTGGGCGTCGGCACCGTGGTGGCGTCGAAGGTCAGCTGCGGGCGCAGCTCGCGGGCCACTGGAAGCGCCACGCGGGGCCGGTTGCGGCGCTCGGCGAAGAGGCCGCGCGTGTTCTCCTGGTCGCGCTTCACCTCGGCCACGTAGTCGGCCGAGCCAGCGGCATCCAGCACGTGGCTGACCACCCGCACCACGCGACTCGCGTCGATCACGTGGATGACCGGGCCATCGTACTGCGGCGCGATCTTCACCGCCGTGTGCTGCTTGCTGGTGGTGGCCCCGCCGATCAACAGCGGCAGCGTGAAGCCTCGCCGCTTCATCTCCTTGGCCACGTGCACCATCTCGTCGAGCGAGGGCGTGATGAGCCCCGAGAGCCCGATCGCGTCCACCTTCTCGGCCTCCGCGCGCCGCAGGATCTCGTCGGCCGCCACCATGACCCCGAGGTCGATCACCTCGTAGTTGTTGCAGCCGAGCACCACGCCCACGATGTTCTTGCCGATGTCGTGCACGTCGCCCTTCACGGTGGCCATCAGGATCTTGCCGCGCGCCTGCTGCCCGCTGCCTTCCTTCTCCGCGTCCATGAACGGCTCGAGGTAGGCCACGGCGCGCTTCATGACGCGCGCGCTCTTGACCACCTGCGGGAGGAACATCTTGCCCGCTGCCGAAGAGGTCGCCCACCACGGCCATGCCGTCCATCAGCGGCCCCTCGATGACGTCGAGCGGCTTCGCCAGCTGCGAGCGCGCCTCCTCGGTGTCCACCTCGATGAAGTCCGTGATGCCCTTCACCAGGGCATGGCGCAGTCGGTCGCGCACGTCGGCGTCGCGCCAGGCCAGGTCTTCCACCTGCGTCTTGCCGGCGCCCTTCACCGTCTCGGCCAGCGTGACCAGACGCTCGGTGGCGTCCGGGCGGCGGTCGAACAGCACGTCCTCCACGGCGTCGCGCAGCTCCTTCGGGATCTCTTCGTAGACCTCGAGCTGGCCCGCGTTGACGATGCCCATGTCCATGCCCGCCGCGATGGCGCGGTAGAGGAACGCCGAGTGCATGGCCTCGCGCACCTTGTCGTTGCCGCGGAACGAGAAGCTCAGGTTGGAGATGCCGCCGCTGATGCGCGCACCGGGGCACACCTGCTTGATCTGCTTGGTGGCCTCGATGAAGTCGATGGCGTAGCGGTTGTGCTCCTCGATGCCCGTGGCCACGGCGAACACGTTGGGGTCGAAGATGATGTCCTCGGGCGCGAAGCCCACCTGCTCCACCAGGATGCGGTAGGCGCGCTGGCAGATGCTCACGCGGCGCTCCACCGTGTCGGCCTGGCCGGCCTCGTCGAAGGCCATGACCACCGCCGCCGCGCCGTACTGCCGCACCTTGTGCGCCTTGTCGATGAAGTCGGCCTCGCCCTCCTTCATGGAGATGGAGTTCACGATGGCCTTGCCCTGCACGCACTTGAGGCCCGCCTCGATGACGCTCCACTTGGAGCTATCCACCATGATGGGCACGCGCGCGATCTCGGGCTCCACGGCCAGCAGGTTCAGGAAGCGCGTCATGGCCGCCTCCGAGTCCAGCATGCCCTCGTCCATGTTGACGTCCAGGATGTTGGCGCCGCCGCGCACCTGCTGGAGCGCCACGGTCACGGCCTCGTCGTAGTTGCCCTCCTTGATCAGGCGGGCGAACTTCTTGCTGCCGGTGATGTTGGTGCGCTCACCCACCATCTGGAAGCCAGAGTCCTTGGTCAGCACCAGCGGCTCGAGCCCGCTGTAGCGCGCGTTGTGGCTCACCGGGGACGGCTTGCGCGGGCGCACGTGCTTGGTGGCGTCCACGATCGCAGCGATGTGGTCGGGGGTGGTGCCGCAGCAGCCGCCCAGTACGTTCACGAGGCCCTCCTCCGCGAACTCGCGCATGAACCTGGCCATCTCGCGTGGGCTCTGGTCGTACTCGCCCATGGCGTTGGGCAGGCCGGCGTTCGGGTACGCGCTCAAGTACGTGGTGGCCACCGTCGACAGGTTCTGCACGAACGGGCGCATCTGCTCGGCGCCGAGGCCGCAGTTGATGCCAATGGTGAGCGGCTGCACGTGCTCCATGGAGGTCCAGAAGGCCTCGATGTTCTGGCCGGACATGGTGCGCCCGCTGTTGTCGATGATGGTCACCGAGACCAGCACGGGCACGCGCACGCCACGCTCGCGGAAGACGTCGTCGATGGCCGCCGTGGCCGCTTTGGCGTTCAGCGTGTCGAAGATGGTCTCCACCAGCAGCACGTCGGAGCCGCCGTCCAGCAGGCCGCGCGTCTGCTCGGCGTAGGCCGCGCGCATCTCGTCGAAGGTCACCGCGCGGAAGCCCGGGTCGTTCACGTCGGGCGACAGGCTGAGCGTCCGGTTGGTGGGCCCGAGGGTGCCGGCCACGATGCGCGGCTTGTCCTTGGTGCTGTACTTGTCGGCCGCCTCGCGAGCCAGCTTGGCCGACGCGACGTTCAGCTCGTAGACCAGGTGCTCCATGGCGTAGTCCGCCTGGGAGATGCGGTTCGCGTTGAACGAGTTGGTCTCGAGGATGTCCGCGCCGGCGGCCAGGTACTGCTCGTGCACGCCGCGGATCACGTCGGGCCGCGTGAGCACCAGGAGGTCCGTGTTGCCCTTCAGGTCGCTCGGGTGGGCCTGGAAGCGCTCGCCGCGGTAGTCGGCCTCCACGAGGCCGTGGCGCTGCACCATCGTCCCCATGGCCCCGTCGATGTAGAGCAGACGCTCTTCGAGGAGGGCACGGAGTTGGTCATGGAGGGAGCTGGTCATGGGGTGTGGCTCACTTTGTCGCGATCGCGGTCAGGACTTGAAAATGGGGAGCACGGCGCTCGCGCGACGTGATCTCGCAGAATTGTGGCGTCATGCCAGCACGCTTCAGCAGGCGGAGGAGCGCGCTGGGCTGTAAGCCTGCGTTGACGTGGCCATAGCGGGCCGTCAGCTCGGCGTGCGGATGCTCCAGCAAGGTGGCCACCACCACCCGGCCGCCGGGACGCAGCACCCGCGCAGCCTCGCGCAGCGCCACCACGGGCTCCGTGGAGTAGCCCAGCACGTGCAGCAGCAGCGCCACGTCCACGGACGCGTCCCCGAGCGGCAGGGCGTGCATGTCGCCCACCTCGAAGCGCACCCGCTGAGCCACCAGGGAGTCTGCCCCGGAGCCGAGCACGCGCCTCGCCGCCGCCTCGATGACCTTCGGGCTCACGTCGATGCCCACGTAGCGGACGCAGCGCCCCTCGAGCAGGGCGGCCAAATGCCCGTCGCCGCAGCCCACGTCCAGCACGTCGCCCAGGCTCAGCAGGCCGAAGAGCGCGTTGCCCAGGGCCTCCCAGGTGCGCCCGGGGGAGTAGTGGCGCTCCATCTCCCCGGCGATGCTCTCCGGCCAGGTCTCACCCCCCGCGCGCGCCGCGAGCGCCTCGGCCAGCCGCCGCCGGTCGCCGTCCAGCACGGAGTCGCGCAGGCGCTCCGAGAAGACGCCCAGCAGCGCGCGGCCCTCGGGGGGCAGCTGCTCATCGTCCACGCGATACAGGTTGGACGCGCCGCGCGCCCGCGCCGAGAGGAGCCCGCCCTCGCGCAGCCGGGCGAGGTGACCCGAGACGCGGCTCTGGGCCAGCTCGGTGACACGGCAAATCTCGGCCACCGAGAGCTCGGCCTCCGACAAGAGCCACAGCAGGCGCACGCGCGTCTCGTCCCCGAACAGCGCAAACAGACCGGCGGCTCGCTCCAGGCTGAGCGGCTCCGAGTCTTTCATCGCTTCATTCGGATGAACTGATGCCATGGGAGTTCGGGTTTAGCGGAGGAGTTCTGGGCTGTCAACGGCGGGCCGCGGAGGCTATCCTGCCGCGCCCACCGCCGCTGATAGCCACAGCAGCGAGTAAGCATGTCGAACAAGCTCCTCTTCAACGCCGCCACGTCGCGCTTCCTGCTCGCGGTCTACGTGTTCCTGCTGCTGCCGGACCTGCACCCGGGCTTGGAAGCGAAGCGTCCTCTGGTGGCGGTCTACGTGGCGGTGGTGGCGGTGGAGCAGTGGATGATCTGGCGCGGCCGCGGCGGCCTGCTGCGCCCCATCCTGGGCGGCATGTTCGATCTGGTGTTCATCACGGCCCTGGTGCACTGGGTGGGCAGCGTCACCACCGTGCTGGTCGCCCTCTACTTCTTTGCGTCCATCGTGAACACGCTCGTGGTGGGCAGCCGCATCGGCATGGTGCTGACGTTCTTCGGCGCCATGCTGTACACCGGCGTGGTCATGCTCGCCGCCACCGGCGTCATCGCCTACGGGCCCCACGCCCCCGCGGGGCTGATCGCCGCGCCGCCCACGTTGGTGCAAGGCATCCTCGCCTCGTCCACCGCGGCCGTGCTGCTCACCGTCTCGAACCTCATCGTGGGCATGTTGGTGAGCACCAACCGGGCGCGCGAGCACGCGCTGCTGGATGCCAACGCGCGCCTCGAGACGCTCAGCTCGCGGGACCCGCTGACCTCGCTGCTCAATCGACGCGCCCTAGTCGACCAACTGAACGTGGAGATCGACGCGCTGACCGCCAAACGACCGCTGGCGCTGGCCATGCTGGACCTCGACAAGTTCAAGCGCATCAACGACGAACGCGGCCACGCCGACGGGGACGCCCTCTTGGTGCTCATCGCAGCCGCCATCCAGCAGAGCGCGCGGGACACGGACGTGGTGGCGCGCTTCGGTGGCGACGAATTCTTGGTGCTGTACCCGCGCTGCAGCATCGAAGACGCGCGCGTGGGCGCGGAGCGGGTGGTGGCGGCGGTGGAGCGGATTGGCCTGGAGTTCGACCCGGAGCGGCCGGTGACCGTGAGCGTGGGCCTCGCGGCCGCCAAGGCCGGAGACACCGCGGTCAAGCTGCTGCGCCGTGCAGACGAAGCGGCCTATGACGCGAAGCGCCAGGGCGGAAACAGGGTGATCGAGTGCGAGTCCTGATCGCCGGTTGCGGATACGTCGGCAGCGCGCTCGCATGCCGCCTCGTGGACGGCGGACACACCGTCTACGGCCTGCGGCGAAACGTGGCGGCGCTGCCTCCGGGCGTGCTGGGCGTGGCGGCCGACCTGAGCGACCCAGAAACGCTGGTGGGCCTGCCTGCGGTGGATGCGCTGGTCTATGCGGCCGCCGCCGACGGCCGAACGCGCGAGAGCTATGAGACGGCCTACGTGCGTGGCCTCGAGAACGTGCTGCTGGCGCTCGACGGGTCCACGCTGCTGCGCTCTGTCCTGACCAGCAGCACGGCGGTGTACTCACAGGAAGACGGCTCGACCGTGGATGAGGAGTCGCCCACCGAGCCAACGGGCTTCTCGGGCGAGCTCCTGCTGCAGTCGGAGCGCCTGTTCCGGGAGCGGCTGGGCGCACGCGGCGTGGTCCTGCGGTTGGCGGGCATCTACGGCCCCAGCCGCACCCGCTTGGTGCGCACGGTGGCCGACGGATCTGCTGCGGCCCCCGAGCCGCGCTTCACGAACCGCATCCACCTCGCAGACTGCGCAGGCGCGCTCGCCCACCTGCTGAGCCTCGAGGCCCCCGAGCCCGTGTACGTGGGCGTGGACCATGATCCGGCGGAGCTGGGCGACGTCATGGCGTTCATCGCGGCGCACATCGGTGTGCCATGGCCACCCGCACCCGCACCCGTCGCAGCGCCATCAGCAGATCGTGCGCGCGTCACGCGGCGCGCCGAGGGCAACAACAAGCGCTGCTCGAACGCGCGCCTGCTGCGCTCCGGGTACCGCTTCGAGGTCCCCACGTTCCGTGAGGGCTACCCCGCCATCTGCGACGAGTTCCTGGCGGAGCGTGCCGCTAGTCTGCGCGGCGATAGCTGAGCGTGTACTCGAGCTCGTGCGGCAGCCGCTCGGCTGCGATGCGCACCTCCACGGCCAAGCGCGCTCCGTCGGCGGACAGCTGGAAGCGGTTCTGGCGGGTGCCGCTGCGCGTGTGCAGCACCTGAATCAAGCTGCGGCCGAACAGCTGCTGCCGCACCGCGGCGCGCACGCCGGTGGGCGTGGACGTGCGCACGGCCTCGCCACTGCGTGGGCTGACCACTTGGTGGTCGTCGAGCGCGACGCTGATCTCGTTGGCGCTCACCTCGAGGTTGAGGGCGGCATAGGGCGTGGACGCTTCGAGCAGCCGCGCCCGCGCGAGGTTGCGCGACACCACGTTCAGCGAGGACACGACCTCGTCGATGGCCGCCACCACGCGGCGCCGCTCTGCGTCACCGCCCACGAACACGTAGAGCCCATTCCAGGCCGCCGCCGCCGACGCGGCGTGTGCACGAGGCGCGCTCCACAGCGGCTCGGCTAGGAGCGGTGCCACGCCCATGCTGAGCGCCATGGCGAGAGTGAGCGTCTTGAACAGCACCGAGTCAGCATAGCGTCCGGGTTCGAGCGTGGAAACCCCTGGTGCGCAACTCTCTACGCACGTGAGAGGGATGTGCACGAGCCGTGGGCCCCTGCTATCCTGAGGTCGAATCCCTCTGGGGGGCTCGTTGAAACGGAGAAAGAATCCCTGACTCATGTCGAACCGGGGGCCTGAGCGTGAGCCGTGTGCCGGCCCGACGATCCTCATCGGGAAGCCTGACGCTCACGATACCGGCTCCCACCTGCTCGTAGCAGGGGTTCGACTCCATTATCCCAACGGCTTTTTCGGTACGGATTCATTATGAGGCCCACTGCGTCGCAGTGGGCCTCGCCAATTCCAGGGTCCCGCTGCATCGCAGTGGGTCTCGCCGGTTGACCACCGCGCAGGGGCTCAGCTGCCGTGGAAGAGCGTGGGGCGACCGGAGTCCACGCCATCACCGCCCGCCGCCCGCTCGCCCGTGTCGTAGAACGAATAGATGTCGTCGAGGCGGGTGCTGAGCGCGCACGCCAGCGCACGGAAGAAGTGCGCCGAGAGCGTGGGATGCTCGGTGAGCAGCGCGCTGAGCGCGCCCCGCTCGCAGGCCAGCGTCCGACACGCAGTGGCCGCGACCACGGACGCCGCGCGCGGGCGGTCGTTGAGCAGCGCCATCTCGCCGAAGTGGGCTCCACGACCCAGCGTTGCCACCTTCTCGCTGCCTCGACGCACCTCCGCGGTGCCATCCAGCAACACGAACATGCCGGCCCCCACCTCGCCCTCCACGGTGATGAACGCGCCAGGGGGATACGGCTGCTCGCGAAACACCTGACGCAGGAGCATGACCTCCTGCACGGAGAGCCCCTCCATGAGGTGGATGCCGCGCAGCGTGTCGAGCGTGAGCAGCACCTCTTGGCGCTCGGCGACCGGTGCGCCCTTCTCCACCGGCGGCGCGGTGGCCAGCACGCAGATGACGCTGATGTTGTCCGAGCCGCCCCGCGCATTGGCCGCCGTGATGAGCGTGCGCGTGAAGTCCTTGGGCGCGCGACCGCCCCGCAGCTTCATGAGCTCCTCGGCGCTCTCCACGTACTGCGAGAGACCATCGGAGCAGAGCACCATCAGGTCGCCGGGCACCACATCGAACACCAGCGTGTCCACCTGCACCGTGTCGCGCGTGCCCACGCAGCGCATGAGCACGTTGCCGTGCGAGGACGCCGCCGCCTGCTCGGCGGTCATGGCACCGCGCCGCACCGCTTCGGCCGTGAACGTGTGGTCGTGGGAGAGCTGCACGGCGGTCTCCTCGCGCAGCAGGTGAAGCTGGCTGTCGCCGACGTGGCCCATGACGCCGAAGCGCCCCGCCAGGAGCAGCACGGTGCACGTGGTCCCCATCCCACGCTTGCGCGCATCGGCCACCGACGCGTCGTAGACCTCTCGGCTCGCGGTCTCGATGGCGTGGCGAAGCAGCTCGGCGAGCGCGTTGGGTGGCGCCACCCCGGCGGACAGCGCCTCCACCATGCCACGTTGGCTCTGCACCACGCGCTTGATGCAGTCCGCCGTCATGCGCGAGGCCACCTCGCCGCAGGCGTGGCCCCCCATCCCGTCGCACACCACGAAGAGGCCCAGCTCCTCGTCTTGCAGGACGTAGTCTTCGTTGTGTTCGCGCTCGAGCCCGACGTCCGTGCCGGCATACGCTTGGAAACTCACTCGTACACTCGCTCTCTCGCCCTCAGGGCGCGCCCGGCGCGGGCAGGAAGATCTCGACGTTGCGGTCGGTCACCATGGAATCGTTGTTGTCGGCCCAGCCGCTAGTGTAGTCCAGGATGCCCAAGCGACGCGCCTCTTCCGCGAGCGCGTCGCCGCGCGTAGAGAAGTCCACGGCGGTGCCGCGCAACATCACCCAGCCGTTGTCCATGTCCCAGATCTCCACGATGCGCGACTGGTGCGGGAAGTCGGCCACCGCGGCAGTCATGACCTCCACCACGGCGCGGCCGTTGCCCGCGATCTCCGAGATGCGGTGCTGGTGCGAGTGCCCCACGAAGCTGAAGAGCACGTTGTCGTAGGACGTGACCAGGTCCGTGAACTCGGCCGTCGTGATCGCGTCGGGGTAGTCCATGGTGCTGAACGCGCCGCCCGACGTGGTGAGCGAGCCCGACGAGTGGTGGGAGGCGAGCATGACCCACTTCTGGTCGACCACGGCTTGGTCGAGCGCCGCCACCAGCCGCGTGCGGTCCGCGTCCATCAGGAGTCCGTCGGCGCCTCCGGTGCTGGCCGTGGTGTCCAGGATCACGAAGCGAATCGGCGTCCCCGGGACGTCGAACGTGTAGAACGCACGACCGATGGCCACCTCCCCGCTCCCGAGGCCGTGGCCGTCGTCATGGGCCACCACGCGCTCGATCACTTCGGTGGGCGTCAGGGCCTCTCGCGCCGGGTCGGCAGGCACCGTGGTGGCCGCGGGTCCACCAGGGCGCGACCAGTCGCGCGTCCGTGCCGACGCATACCCCCCCACGGAGGTGGTCTTCTGGCCCTCCGTGACCATGAAGTTTCCCTGGATGAGCATGTCGTGGTTGCCCATCACCCAGTAGAACGGGACGTCCAGACCCACCGTCTCGAACGGGTCCTTCGGGTCGTTGCCGCGTCCCGGGACCGGGTCGTTGTCTTCGCCGGAGTCACACTCGAGGGTGCCCCCTTCGCCCAGCAGCTGCAGCACCCAGTCCAGCTCGTTGGTCTGGGCGTTGTCGATGTTGTCGCCGCCCAGCAGCACGAAGTCGAGCGCGTCCTCCGCGTGGACCGCGTTGAGCGTCCGCGCCATGGCGTTGACCATGTGGCATCCGTAGGTGTCCTGGGGGCGCGAGGCCGCGCCCGTGAGCCCGGGGGCGTCCACCAGCACCACACGCGTGACCGCCTCATCATCCGTCAGCTGGAGGTCGGGCATGTGGGCGAAACGCGTGAGCCGACGTGGCGCGGCGCCGTCCGCAGGGCGCGCGGCCCCGCCGAAGACGATGGTCTGGTGCGGCTCGCCGGGCCCGAGCTCGTAGTCCCCGAACCCATCCGCCAGCAGCGACGTACGGTCTTCGAGCCGCGTGGGGTTGCGTGGGTCGTTCGGGTCCGAGCGGGGCGTTAGCGGGACGATGGTCCGCTCGTCCGTCAGGCGCCCGAGCGGCGCGTCACTGCCTGCGCAGCCACTGACCAATGGGAGCCCCAGCAAGATGCCGAGCGTGACGGATGAACGACGAGCGTGACGGTTCCATGCCATCCGCGCACCTTACGCTGGGTGGCCACCAAACGGAACGGGGTCAGCGGTCGCGCCCGAGCCAGGGCACGTCGGCCACGCCCAGCCGGTGGTTGGCGTGCCGCGCCAGCGTGAACAGCAGATCGCTCAAGCGGTTGAGGTAGTGAATGATCTCGGGCCGCACGCTCGAGTGCGCCGCCAGATGCACGACCGCGCGCTCGGCACGACGACAGACGCAGCGCGCCACGTGCAGCTGCGACGCCGCCCGGCTCCCGCCCGGCAGGATGAAGGTCTTCAGCGGCGCGAGGTCCGCCTCGAAGCGATCGATGGCCGTCTCGAGGCGCTCGACCTCCTCTTCTTCGATGCGCGGCAGATCCAGCTTCTCGAGCTTCTCCGGCACCGTGGCCAGCTCCGCGCCTAGGTCGAACAGCTCCAGCTGCACACGCGCGAGCAGCCCGTCCACCGTGGGGTCCAGGCTCTCGGAGCGCGCCACGCCGATCACGCTGTTCAGCTCGTCCACGTCTCCGTAGGCAGCGACGCGCATGTCCGCCTTGGACACCCGCGCCCCTCCGAAGAGCCCCGTCTCACCTTGGTCGCCGGTCCGCGTGTAGATCTTCATGTTGGCCGAGCAGTGTCCGCCATGCGGCCAATGGGAAGCAAGCCCGACGGTCAGCCCAGCTGCGTGCCGGCTGGCCAGCAGCGCCCGGCGATGGCCGCCTCTGCGCTGAGGCGCTTGCGGCTGGGGTGCTGAAGCTCTTGGATGGCGAGCACACCTTCGCCGCAGGCCACGCGGATTCCGTCGCGGTCGCCGCCGAGCACGGTGCCGGGCTGCGACCCGTCTGCCGAGAGCGTGAGCGCGTGGGCGCGGTGCACCTTCACGGGCACGTCGCCCTCGAGGACGTAGGCGCCGGGCCAGGGGCTCATGCCGCGAACGTGGTTGGCCAGCGCCTGCGCCGAGCGGGTCCAGTCCAGGCGCCCGTCCGATTTCTCGAGCGGCCGGGCGTGCGTGGCGAGGGCGGCGTCTTGCGGCACCGGCGTCAGCTCGCCGCGCACGAAGCGCGGCAGGTCGCGCCGCAGCAGGTCCGCCGAGAGCTGGGCCAGCCGCGTGAATACATCGCCCGCAGTCTCCTCGGCGCCGATGGGCGTCTCGAGCGTGCTGAGCATGGGGCCCGTGTCGAGGCCCTCGTCCATCTGCATGAGCGTGACGCCCGTGGTGGGGTCCCCGGAGGCCACGGCCCACTGGATGGGGGCCGCACCGCGCCAACGGGGAAGCAGCGAGCCGTGCAGGTTCACGCACCCGAGGCGCGGCGCATCCAACACCGCGCGCGGCAGGATGCGGCCGTAGGCGATGACCACGGCCACGTCGGGTGAGAGGTCACGCAGCTGCTGCGCCAGCGCGCCATCGCGCACCTTGGTGGGCTGGAGCACCGTGAGGCCAAGCTCGAGCGCGCGCTCCTTGACCGCGGGGGGACGCAGCGCGAGACCCCGACCCGCCGGCTTGTCGGGTTGGGCCACCACGGCCACCACGTCCGCCACCTCCACCAGCGCCGACAGCGCGGGCACGGCGAAGTCCGGGCTACCAAAGAAGACCGCGCGAGGGCGACTCACCCGGGGTCAGTCTCCGCCGCCGTGCTTGATCATCGCGCGGTGCAGCAGACGCCGCCGCAAGATGGAGAGCCGGTCGATCATGAGCTTGCCGTCCAGGTGGTCGTTCTCGTGCTGCACGGCGATGGCCATCAGGCCGTCGGCCACCATCTCGAACGGGTTGCCGTGGCGGTCCAGCGCCTTCACGCGCACCTTCTCGGCGCGGTTGATGTCTTCGCGCGCCCCGGGGAACGAGAGACAGCCCTCGGAGAAGCTGGTGGTGCCGATCAGCTCCACCAGGTCGGGGTTGATGAACACGCGGAGGTCGCTCTCGGCGTCTTCGTCCACGGCCACGTCGATGATGAACAGGCGCAGCGGGATGCCGAGCTGGGTGGCGGCGAGGCCCACACCGGGTGCGGCGTACATGGTCTCGGCCATGTCGTCGACGAGGGCCTGCAGCTGGTCGTCGAACTTCTCGACCGGCAGGCCGGGCTCGCGCAAGCGTTTGTCGGGGTAGTGAAGAATCGGTCGGATGGCCACGATGGGGGTAAGTATGGCGCGCATCCGGCGGGCGACAACTTCAAGCCCCGAGAAGCAGCCCGAGCGCGCGGGCATAGCGTGCCCGGGCGTCATCGTCGCGCAGGGCCCGCTGGGCCTCCGCGTAGCACTCGAGCACGTCGCTGCGCAGCGGCGCCAGCTCTCCCAACCCGATCATATCGAGGTCGAGGCTCAGCAGCGGCGCCGTGCAGGCCGCACAGGCACGCTCCACGGCGCGGGCCGAGGCCGATGGATGAACGCCCAGCAGCGTGAAGTGGTCCGCGTTGCGGGTGGCCGCGTACGCGCCCTCGATCAGGCGCCGTGCACGAGCACGCAGCTCGAGGATGGGGGGCACGGGCTCGGCGTCGGGCGGAGCCGCGACGAAGGCGATGGCCCCCACGCCGACGAGGGCCAGCAGCGCGCAAGGGAGACCCTCGCCCTGCGGGAGCGCATCCAGCAACCCGTCGAGCGACCGGCCCTCGCAGCCGCGCAGCCACTCCACCCACAAGCCGTCGATGCCCAGGCGCGTGGTCCAATCGGCGGCGCTCGGGTGCACCCGTAGCACTTGCCCCAGGTCGTCCTGCCAGTGGACCCGCAGCCAGGCCACGCTGACCCAGCCCGCGAGCGCCTCTAGCATGAGCGTCACCAGCGACCCGAGCGGCCAACCCTCACTGGCCTGCTCCCCGGCGGGGACGTCGTAGACCTCGAAGACCAGCTCGGGGTCCCCCCCGACGCGAGCACCCCCGCCCAACGGTGGCTGGCCGTGCCAGGGCGGCGTGAGAACAGCGAGCACGCGCTCGCGTGCCGCGTGACGGCCACGGCGCAGGCGCTGGAGCACCGCCAGCGGATCGCCGCCGGCACTCTCGTCGAGACGTGCCGCGCTCTCGGGGAGTCCTTCCGCTTCGACGGGAGCCAGCACCTCTCCCGCGCGCACCACCAGGAGCACTCCGTCTCGCTCGGTGCGCAGCGACACACGCTGCTCGCCCTCGAGACCACGCAGCGCGAGCGCGAAGCTGAGCCAGGCATCGGGCGCGAGCGTGCCCCAGCGTCCCCGTCCGTCGGCTGTGGGTGTGCCCACCGAGAGCACGGGGGGGCTCGGACGCGACGGGTACGCAGGCACTTCCACGGCGGTCTCGTAGAGACCTGCTGCGCCCGGGGGACTGGAGCCTGAGCCCTGGGGCGGCGAGCTGGGCGCGGGCGGCATGCTGGTCCGACGTCGGTCGGGCACCCGGCTCTGGCGGCGCGTGTCGGGCTCGGGCCGACGTGAGTCGCCATCCGGGCGCCGCGCATCGCGCTCGGGCCGTGGCCCCTGACCCTCGGCGCCACGGGCGTCGCCTTCTGGCCGCCGCGCGATGACGCTCTCGGCCGCCCCGTCGCGGGGCCCATCGTCGCGACGGGGCGCCACGGGGAGCACCACCTCGCGCGTGGACGGCGGCCCTTCGCTGACGCGCACCGAAGGGTGGGACCCAGGCTGAGAGCCTTCGTAGGACCCGGGCTGGGATCCCGCCTGCGAGCCAGGTTGAGAGCCCACCTGAGAGCCGGGGCGCGGCTCTTGGCCGCCCGCCGAGCCCGTGGCCGGACGACCCGGCGAGCTGCCCGCGCCGCTGACGCTCGACTCGAGCCGCGGCCACTCGCTGTGACGCTTTCCGGGCAGCGACTGCACCGCCCAGGGCAGCTCGCCCGCGAAGGTGTGTCCGTCGAACGCGTCGTTCGGAGCGGGATCGACAGGCACGCCCAACACGTCCAGCAGCGCCCTCGGGACCAACTCGAGCGGCCCGTCGTCGCCGGCGGGGAAGCGCAGATCGAGCGGCGGGGCCGCCGGGAACATGCGCCGGTCGCAGTCGCTCAGCATCTTGTGGAGCCAGGGCGAGAGCTCGGCGACGGGCTGCGTGTTCTCGATGAGCCCGGACACCTGGCTCGAGGCATCGTAGTCGCCGCCCGAGGAGGAGCTGGGCGGCCGCGACGAGCGACGCATCGGCTGCGGCGCGCCACGGCTGGCCGTGGACAGTTCCGGGTCATCGAGCCGCATGGTGCGTTCGCGCACGCCGTCGTCCGCCGGCGGCGCCACCACCGGAGCCGGGCGCGGGACGACCGGCGCATCGACGACAGGCGGCGCGCTGGGCGACCACGAAGGCCTGGGCGCACCGCCCTGCGCCACGTCCAACAGCGCCTCGATCTTGTGCACCAGGCGGGCCACGGGCACCGGCCGCGGGTAGACCCCCTGGGCCAGCGCGCGCAGCCCTTCGTCCAGCTGCGCGTCCACCGGCAAGAGCGCCACCAAAGGTGTCTCGGCCGGAAGCCCCTCGCGGGCCTGAGCCAGCTGTGCCTCGAACGACTCTCGCGGGCTGCGTCCTGGCTCGAGCGACAGCGCCACGACCACCACCCCCACCCTCGGCGACGGCGGCTGACCGGGCTCACGGCGGAAGGTGACCATGCCGGCCTGCGCGAGCGCGCGCGCGAGCCAGCCCCCCTCGGGGCCGGGCACCAGCAGGTCGACGCGACGCTCGCTCACGCGGCGCACTGTACCTCAATGGCGACGAGCGAGTTGACACGCGCTCCGAAATCCACCACACACTAGAACACGTTCTAGTTCAAGCGTGACGAGGTACGTCGATGAGCGAATGGGATCAGTCGGTAGACTTGCTGGTGATGGGCAGCGGCGCAGCGGGCCTGGCCACCGCCATTCGCGCGCACGACCTGGGCGCCAAGGTGCTGCTGGTCGAGAAGAGCGACCTCTTCGGCGGCAACACCGCCATGTCGGGCGGCGTCTGCTGGGTGGCCAACAACCCGCAGATCGCGAAGAAGGGCATCCCGGACTCCGACGAGGAGGGCCTGGCCTACCTCACGCACATCACCAAGGGCGAGGTGGCCCCCGAGCGCCTCGAGACCTACCTGCGCGAGTCCAAGCGCATGTTGGCGTGGTTCGAGAAGAACACCCACCTGCGCTTCGACGCCCTCGAGAAGTACACGGACTACTACCCCGAGGCCCCGGGCGGGAAGCCCGGTGGACGCTCCATGGACCCCGTCGTGTTCGACGGCGCCCTGCTGCGTGACGATCTCTTGAAGCTGCGCCGCCCGCACCCGCAGTCGCAGATCATCGGCAAGTTCGGCATCACGGCGCGTCAGGCGCAGGCTGCCCTCGGCCTCGGTCTGCGCACCATGTCGTTCATGGCGTGGCAGCTGTTCCTGTACTTCATGCGCTATTTCAAGCGCGCCAAGTGGGGTCGCGACACGAAGCTGTGCGCGGGCAACGCGCTGTGCGGCCGCCTGCTGCTCAGCCTGCGCGAGCGAGGCATCGACGCCTGGCTGAAGTCGGGCGTGGACGAGCTGGTCATCGAGGACGGCCGCGTGGTGGGCGCCATCGTGTCGCACGAGGGCAAGCGCCTGCGCATCCAGACGAAGCAGGGCGTCATGCTCTCGGCGGGCGGCTTCTCGCGCAACGCCGAGATGCGCAAGAAGTACCAGCGCAAGCCCATCACCACCGAGTGGACCGCGGGCTGCCCCGACAACGTGGGCGACGGCATTCGCCTTGGCATGGATGCGGGCGGCGCCGTGGACCTGATGGACGAGGCCTGGTGGACGCCCACCTCCCTCGTCCCGCGCAGCCCGTCGGCGTGGGTGCTCGTGGTGGAGAAGAGCCTGCCGCACGGCCTCTTCGTGAACCAGGCCGGCAAGCGCTTCACCAACGAGGCGGCGCCGTACATCGACGTGGTCAACGGCATGTACGACGACGCCGCCGCCACCGGTCACGAGGCCCCGCGCTGGTTCCACGTGTTCGACGCGAGCTACCGCAAGACCTCCATCACGGGGCCCATCGCGCCGGGCCAGGTCATGCCGGACAGCCAGGTGCCGAAGAAGCTCAAGGACGGAGCGTACCTGTACAAGGCAGGAACGCTGGACGAGCTGGCCGCCAAGATCGGCATCCCTGCGGACACGCTGAAGACCACCATCCAGCGCTTCAACGGGTACTCCGTGAAGGGCGAGGACCCGGACTACGGCCGCGGCATCAGCGCCCAGGACCGCTACTACGGCGACCCGAACGTGAAGCCCAACTGCTGTCTCGGCCCCATCGAGACCGGCCCCTTCTATGCGGTGCAGATCTACCCGGGTGACCTCGGCACCAAGGGTGGCCTCGTGACCGACAACGCGGGCCGCGTGCTCACCACCGACGGCGCTGTCATCCCCGGGCTCTTTGCCGCAGGCAACACCACCGCCAGCGTGATGGGGCGCACGTACCCGGGCGCCGGCGGCACCATCGGCCCTGCGCTGACCTTCGGGTTCCTGGCAGCCGAGGCCGCCAGCACCGACGTGGCCGTGCCCAACCCGGTGCTCGCCCGGGCGGCCAGCTGAGCCCACCCACACTGGCACACCATCCTCGTTTGGGTACACTGGCGCGCATGAAACACATCATCCTCGCCGTCACGGTCCTCATCTCGTCCATTGCCGCCGTGGGCTGCGGGGGTTCGCTCCTCAGCCGCTTCGGCATCCGCATCGAGGGCGACCACATCGTCTTCAACGACCACATCAACTTCGCCACGGGCAGCGACGAGATCCTCGAGGAAAGCCATGACCTCTTGGACGGCCTCGCGCAGACGCTGAACGAGCACCCGGAGATCCATGAGGTGCGTGTGGAAGGCCACACCGACTCGGCCGGCGACGCCGCTGACAACCTCAGCCTCTCCAACCGCCGGGCGGCCTCGGTGGTGACCTACCTGCGTGCGGCCGGCGTTGTCCAGACCCTCACCCCCGAGGGGCGCGGCGAGACGCAGTTGCTCTGCGAAGATGAGACCGACGACTGCAACGCGCGGAACCGCCGTGTGGAGTTCGTCATCATCAACTGACCCGGCGCCCTTCGGTAGCGTCTCTACGGGGCCCACCCCGTGACGCAGAACAGCCACACCCTGTGCCCCAGGGCAACGCTCAGCGCCGCGCAGCCGACCCGGCGAGCCTGCGCGGTGGCATCGGCCCGGGTGGCGCGGCGGTTGCAATGGTCGCTCCCATGACCCCACCGCGACTCCTCCTCGGCGTGATCCTCGCGCTGCTCGTGTCCCCCGTGGCACGCGCGCAGCCGGACCCTGACGTCACCGACGACCCCGACGGTGGGACGGACGCCGCAGAGGCCGGTGAGCCGGAGCCTTCCTTGGAGCCGGAGCCTTCCGTGGAGCCGGAGTCGGAGCCCGAGCTGGAGTCGGAGCCCGAGCCCGACACCACAGTCGACCCGCCACACGCCATGGGCGCGAGCGTCGTCGGGCTGCGCCACAACGACGCCATCATCGATCGCGGCCGCGAGCACGGCCTCGCGCCCGGCGCGCGAATGGAGCTCTACCGAGAGGAGGCGGTGGACCTCGGCGACGGCGAGATTGCGTACGAGCGTCACCGGCTCGCCGTGGGCGAGATCGTCGCGCTGACGGGGCGCCGCGCGCTCGTCCGCCTCGCGCCCAACGAGTTCGTGGAGGTTGGTGACGGTGCGGGCCCCACGGCCGATCCCCTCACAGGGAGCCGCGTGCGACCCCCTCGCACCGGTGGCTACTGGTATCTCGACGCGACCGCCCGCGTGTTCGTCACGACGCGCGCGGTGGGCGGCGGGCTCCTCGGCGACGCCGAGCTCGGGTACCGAGGCGAGCGGCCGTTCGTCTTGAGGCTTCGCGTCCCCTCCGCGGGCTTCACCATCCACCGAGATCGCGACGCGAGTGGGCTCGACTCGGCCTCGGCCGGCGCGGTGTTCGCGATGGCCGGCCTCGACCTCGAGTACGTCTCGGTCGGCGCCGGGTTCGGCCTGACCCGTGTGCTGCCGAAGGAGATCCGCGGACCGGAGGTCAGGCTCGCCGACGCGACGCTCGGGTTCTCGTTCGTGCTCTTCGGTCGGCTCGGGACGCAAGATGGTCTGCACGTCGCGACCGAGGTCGGACTCACGACGCTCGTCGACTCGTCCGAGCTGAGCCACCTCGCGATCTCGCTCCAAGTCCCCCTGACACAGCAGCTCGCGCTCGTGAGCCATGGCGGGACCGGCTTCGCGGTCACGGGTGCCGGCTACGTCGACTTCGGCGCCCGCCTGCGGGTGCGCGGCGAAGGCGGCTCCGGCACGCTCTTCGTGAGCCCCTTCCTCGGCTTCGCGCGAGTCGCTGAGCGGGCCGAGTGGTGGGGAACGGTCGACCCGGTGACCGGCGCCATCGAGCCCAGCGAGCTCAACGAGTCGTCACGCGTCCGCGGCGGTCCGTCCGCCGGTGTGCGCGTCGAGTACCGGCTCTGACCATGACCGCGCTCGGCCACACGATCAGGGTGGCGGCGGTGCTGACCGCGCTGACCACGATGGCCCTCGGCCCCGGGCTCGCGCACGCCGAGACCGCGCCCCCCCGGCGCGACGTCGCCATCCTCGCGGTCGACGGTCTGATGGTCACCATCGGCGCCGGTCGGGAAGAAGGCGTCGCGATCGGAGACCGCGTGGCCTTCTCGACCATGGAGCGCGTCGACCTGGGCGATGGCGAGATCAGCCACGAGCGCGTGGTGAGCCTGGTCGGTGAGGTGTCGGCGGTGTCGAGCCACCGCGCCCGCGTGCGGATGGGGACCAACGAGCGCGTGACACGGGACATGCTGGCCGAGCTCACCGACGCAGCGCTCACCCACTCCCCGTGGCTCCCGCCCCCATCGCTCGCTCAGAACGAGCTCTCGGTCGGCCTGGCCATCGTGGGTGTCATCGCGGTCGGGGCCGGGGCCGGGGCGCTCGTCGACGCGCGCTACGAGCGTCGCTTCGGTCGCCGCGGGTTC
This sequence comes from Sandaracinaceae bacterium, assembly GCA_016706685.1. Classification (NCBI taxonomy): domain Bacteria; kingdom Pseudomonadati; phylum Myxococcota; order Polyangiales; family Sandaracinaceae; species Sandaracinaceae bacterium. The sequence continues at coordinate 325,830 of JADJJE010000001.1, forward strand.
GCTCGGCTCGAACTCTACCCCACGGGCGCTGTCGGGTACACACGCGCCGACGACACCGTGGGGCCGAACAGCGCCGCGACGTTCGCGGCCGTCGGACTGCTCGGCTGGGACCTCGAGTACGCTACGTTCGCGGCGGGCGCGGGCGTGTCGCGGAGCACGCGCATCACGGAGGAGCGCGTCGCGTGCGACGGATGCGCGGTCGAGACGCGCGATCTCGGCTATCGGCTCGGGCTCACCATCGCGTTCGCCGCGCGGCTGGGGACGCGCGACGGCGCGCACATCGAGCTCGACTCGGCGCTGATGTTCATCGTGAACCGGTTCGAGGTGTCCCGCATCGGGGCGTCGATCCAGCTCCCGCTCAGCGCGAGCGCGTGGCTCGTCGTGCGCGGCGGGGCGGGCATCGGCGTCACCGGCGGCCGCCACGCCGAGGTCGGTGCTCGCCTGCTCCTGCGCGGGGGCGGCCACGGCGCCAGCACCTACTTCGCCCCGATGATCGGCTACGTCGGCATCGGCGAGCGCGCGACCCTCCGCATCGACCGCACCACACACAACCGCCCCGAGCACCCGAGCGTCATCCACGGCGCAGCAGCCCGCGTCGCCGTGGAGCATCGCTTCTGAAGCCTCGCGCAGCCAAGCGATGGCCGCGACCAAAGCCAAGCAAGTGTAGTATTCTCGCTTCATGAAATCTCGTCGCACATGCGTCGGGGTCGCGCTGGTGGTGGCGTTGACCTGCGCTTGGCGGCCCGGGGCGGACGAGCCCACGGTTGCTGCCCAGCACGCGCACCCCGCCCACCACTGTCGCCTCACGGGAAGCCACGTCTCCGGGGTCGTCTCGGTGGACCTCGGAGGGGGCACGCATGCGGATCTTCCTCTGGTAGACGTCAGCGCCACGGTCGAGATGACGCCGTCGCTCGCCGATGTGATCGTGCACGTGACGGCCCCCATGCACTTCTCGGGGCGCTTCGTTTCGCGCGACCTGGGCGGACCCGCTGCCTACGTGCCGCGCACGTACCGCGCCCCCTCCGGAGGCTTGCGACTGGACGGCAACGTGCCATTCGAAATCACCCTTGCCGGTGACACGTCGATGGCGCGTGCGCGTCTGCCCTCTCCCGCGGGCGACGGCGTGCTGACCCTCGCGCTGCCATGCACGGCGCTGCGCGCCGGCGCGCCACGGACTGACACGCGCCCGCTGCCCCAGCCGGCTCGTCAGCGGTTCGTCGCGATAGCCCCTGGCACGAACATCCTCTCGGGAGCCGGCACCGGTCACGAGCTCGCGCGCATCGAGCGCAGCGACCGTTCGAGGGCTGCCGTGGTCTTCGCGGGGGCTGTCGGCGAGGTGCGCAACGGGTTCGTGCGCCTCACGCTGAACAACGGACCCGTTCAGATCGACGGCTTCGTGCCCGAGGGTGCCGCCGCGGCGTTGGAGTTCGTCGTGGCCACCAACGTGGCTACCGGGGCATACGCGTCCCCCGTCGAGTCGGTCAGCGGCATGCAGCGGGTGCGCCTTCCTACCGGTACGGCGGTGTACTCGAACCCAACCATCGAGCACGCGTGGACCACCCTGAACGCGCCCCTCGACGTCTACCTACGGACGCGCACCGCTGGGGAGCGGAGCGCCATCTTGCTCGCGCCGGGAGAGATCGGGACGCACCCCTGTCGCTTCGACGGTGTGGCCGGGCGCGTGGCCTGTGGCGGTGCGCGCGAGCTGCCGCAGCTCGGGCTGCGAGTGTGCTCCGCGGAGGGCTGCGTCGATGTGGCGTACGTGACCCCGCCCTGATTCTCCGCGAGGCTACGATTCGACCCTGCCGTCCGGGACGAAGCGCTCCCCGCGCGTCCAGCTGCCGACCACCCGGAGGCCGGTGCGCAGCGCGAACCGGTGCACCTTCGAGGGCAGCGCCTCGAACGTGTTGGTGATGACGAAGTTGGCGCGCTCGAGCTGACGCTGGTCCGCGCGGCTCCACGGGATGCCAAAGCGCTCGCGCACGGCGGGTGGCAAGCAGCCGATCACCATCGCGCGGCCGGTGCTGCGCGTGAGCGGGTCCTTGAAGTTGGCGTGGATGAGCGGCGGCCTCCACTCGCCCGCCAATGCCATCTCCAGCACCCGCTGCGCCGCAGGTGTCAGCTGCAGCTCGTCAGCGCACACACTCTCGAACTTCGCCACGAACGCGTCGTAGTCGGGCGGCACGGGCCGGAGGTTCATGCCGTAGCGCTGGTACCAGGCCACGGTCTCCGCGTAGAGCGTTGCCACTTGGGCGGCACGAAGCGGCCTTCGATAGAAGAGCCGGCGGGTCTCGAACATCTCCCACGTGAACGTGGCGTGCGCCCACCAGAAGGTCTCGGGATCGAGTGCGTGGAAGCTCTGCCCCGCGTTGTCCCGCCCCTTTATGGAGCGGTGGAGGTCACGGACCTTGAGGGCGCGCGCGGCACCGTCGGGCGCCAGCACGGTTGCCCAGATCTGCGGGATGGAGCGATACACGCGGCCGAAGGGGTCGTCGAAGAAGTCCGACTGCGCCGCCACGGCGGCCCCTAGCGGTGGATACATCAGCTGCAGCAGCCCCGCGCTGCCGCCGGGGAAGAGGGAGCGCGCGTCGCGCATCGTGGCCTCCAGCAGGGGCAGCCGCCGAGGGGAAGCAGACGGGGACGCGGTCTGGCTAGTGGTGTGGATCACAATGCCTCGATGCATGCAGTCTACAACATCCGCGGAGGCCGCTGCGCTGAGGCCGTCACGGCAGCGGCGCGCGCCGCTCGGACCGCAGCATGCGGCCCCAGACCGCGTCGTAGGGGTGGACCTGCGTGGCGGCGCTGTCCCCCCGCACCATGGGGAGGCCTGCGTTGGCCCACCCGAAGAGGCCCTGCTCCAAGTTGAAGACGTTGGCGCGGCCGCGGGCGCGCAGCTGCTGGGCGATGTCTCCGCTGCGCCAGCCCACGCTGCAGTAGACCACCACGCGGCGTGCGGGGTTGCTGTCCACCACGCTCCAGTCGGGGTGCTCGGGGTCCATCCACACCGCGCCCGCCAAGTGGCTGACGTCGAACTCGGCGCGGGCGCGGCTGTCCAGCAACTGCGGAGGCGCGCTCGAGGCGAGCCAGCGCGTGAGGCTCTCGGCGCTCACCCACTGCACACCGGGGTAGCGCGCGTCCACCGCGGACCTCACGGCAGCGAGGCCAGCGCGATCATGATGCGCCGCAGAGACGGCCACCAGAGACAGGCCCGACAGCACGGCCACGAGCAGCATCAGCGGGAGCTTGCGCTTCATCTCCTCGACTATAGCCGCCGGCCGGGCGCGAGACAGATATGACGACGATGAACGGAAATCATCATTCCTTGTCATGTTTATCCAGAACCCTCCCCGCGCGCTATGCCAGCATCCTCCACCGCAATGGAAAGGCAATGGCGATGAAACTCGGATTCATGGTTGGTTACTCGGGCGCGCAGATGGGTGGCCCCATCGCCCAGATGAAGGCCGAAAGCGCTGCAGGTGCGACCGACACCAACGGTCTGCCCGTGAGCAAGGTGCAGGAGGCCGAGCGCCTGGGTTACGACTCCGTCTGGACCGCCGAGGCGTGGGGCTCGGACGCGGTCTCGCCGTTGGCTTGGATCGGGGCACAGACCACCAAGATCAAGCTTGGCACCGGCATCATGCAGATCCCCGGACGCTCGCCGGCCAACACCGCCATGACGGCCATGACCATGGACGCGCTCAGCGGAGGCCGCTTCATGCTGGGCCTCGGCACCAGCGGCCCACAGGTGGTGGAGGGCTGGCACGGTCAGCCCTTCGACAAGACGCTCACGTGGGTGCGCGAGTACGTGACCATCGTGCGGCAGATCTTCAAGCGCGAGGCGCCGCTCGAGTTCGACGGCGTGAAGTACCAGATCCCTTACAAGGGCCCCGGCAGCACCGGTCAGGGCAAGCCGCTGAAGAGCATCCTGCACGGCAACCCCAACATCCCCATCTACGTGGGCGCGCTGGCGCAGAAGGCGCAAGAGCAGGCCGGTGAGCTGTGCGACGGCCTCCTGCTGACCAGCTTCAACCCGGACGACCCCAAGTTCGTGCTCGACAACCTGAGCGCGGGCTTCGCGAAGGTGCCCGGCAAGAGCATGGCCGACTTCGACATCGCCCCCACGGTCGTGGTGGTCATCTCCGACGACCTCGAGGCTGCGCGCATGCCCCTCAAGCAGCAGCTCGGCTTCTACATCGGCGGCATGGGGTCGAAGACCAAGAACTTCTACAAGGACTTCTTCTCGCACTCGGGCTTCGAGGGGGAGAGCGAGAACATCCAGAACCTGTGGTTCGCGGGCAAGCGTCAGGAGGCCATCATGGCCGTCACCGACGAGATGGTGGACGCCGTGTACCTGGTGGGCAGCAAGGACCGCATCCGCGACCGGTTCGCGCGCTGGCGCGAGTCGGCCGTGGGCACCATGGTGGTGGGCTCCATGGACCTGGACGTGCTGCGCTTCATGGCGGAGCTGAACGCCGAGTAGCCTGCGCTCGCTCGCGGGGCGCCGGGAAGTGTACTCTCGGCGTCCCATGAGCAGCGGAAGCACCAAGCATCAGCAGGTCAGCCAGGCCCCCACCAACCCGCGCGCGGGGGAGCGCAAGCGGGGCTTCGACGTGGCGGAGCTCTACGCGGGGCCACTGGGCGATGCGGTGGTGGAGCCACAAATCGGGGGCACAGGCGGCGTGGCGCTCGACGAGAAGCTGCGCCAGGCCTACTTCTGGATCGTCAACCACGCGATCATCAGTCCCTTCTACGACATCGAGTACAACACCGAGCCCCCCAAGGTGTTTCGCTTCGGCGACTCGAAGGTGGAGGTGTCGCTGCCCACGTCGCAGAGCTACTCGAGCTACGTGATGATGCCGCTGCTCAACCTGGCCGTGCGGCGGCGCTGCCTCTTGGTGGGCGGCCCCGGGCGCGGCAAGACGGTGATCGCCACGCTGCTGGGCATCCTCTCCGGCTACAACCTGACCGAGGTGAAGCAGGGCATCCAGCACGGCCAGCCGCAGATGACCATCGCTGACCTGCTGGGGAGCCCGCTGCCCAGCACCATGATCAACGCCGCGCGCATGCAAGACATCCAGATCGCGTGGCGTCGCTGGCTGGGCATGCGCGTCAAGATCATCGACGAGTACAACCGCATCCCCACGCGCACGCAGTCCGCGCTGCTCACGGTCATGGCGGACAACTACGCCGAGGTCTACGACCAGATCTACGAGTGCCCGCCGGCCGCCTGGTTCCTCACGGCCAACGACGACGCGGGTGGCGGCACCTACCAGGTCATCGAGGCCCTGCGCGACCGCATCGACGTGGTGGTGAAGGCGCTGCACTTCAACACGCGCTTCCTGGACGAGCTGCTCACGCGCATCGAAGAGGGCGTGGCCCCCGAGGACATGGTGCCGCCCGAGATCGTCTTCACGCAGGCCGAGCTGGACCGCCTCGAGAAGGAGATCCGCGCCGTGCGCGTGCCCCTCGCGCTGCGCCGGCGGCTGCAGTTCTTCGCGAGTGAGTTCGAGTTCTTCGAGGCGGGCGGACGGCAGCTCGAGTACATGACCAAGGACACCGTGAAGGTGGCCGGCGTGCCGCTCAACAGCTTCGCCGACGCGGGCGGCAAGGACACGCAGCTGGACCTGAACGCGCAGACGCAGAACGGGCTCTCCGTGCGCGCGCTCATGACCATGCTGGTGTTCATCAAGGCCGCGGCGTACTTCCGCGGCGCCGCGGAGGTGGAGTTCGAGGACGTGCGCCAGGTGCTGCCCTTCGTGCTGCACGACAAGCTCGCGCAGAACCGCGACGCGGCCTTCTTCGACCAAGGCGACAACGGCTCGCTGCGCGCGGACCAGGTGAGCTGGATCCGCGGGCTGTTCGACACGGCCTGCCAGACCTACGACCGCCTGGGCCGGGACACCGAGGACACCGTCACCACGCTCATGGAGCAGCTCGAGTCGGGCCTCGACGGGGTGGAGCTGCCCGAGGTGGAGCGGCGCCTCGACGCCATCGAGCGCCAGCTGCGCAGCATCGAAGCGGGCGGCAAGCTCTACGGCCACATGTTCGACGACATCCTGGCGCTGAAGTACCTGCACCAGCGCTACACCAACTACCGCGTCTGGCTGCGGAGCCGCGCGTGAGCGAGGCCGCTGCGTCGGCGTTCCATGCCGCGCTCGCGGCGCGCCGTGACTACCTGAACGCGGTCTTTCGCCAGGACGGGCGGAGCGTGGACCCCGACATGTTCCTGCACCACCTGGGCAGCGTGGTGGGCCCGCTGGTGGACACCCTTTCGGGCGGCGACACCGAGCGCGCCGAGGACCTGACCACCGCGCTCTACCGCCTGAGCCTGCGGGCCCATCGTCAGGGCCTCTTGGGCGGGGACTCGCCCAGCCGCGCCATCGCGCGGGCGTTCGCATCCACGCTGCCGGTGCTGCTCGCGGTGTTCCCCGAGCGCGCGCGCGACCTCTCGCTGGCCGTCTGCAACGCGGCGCTGCGTCTCGAGCGCTTGGACGCTCAGCGCGCCGACCGCTGGCTGGGCGGCATGGAGTCGCTGGGGCCTTCGTGCGCCGATGTGGACGCGCTGTTCGCGCTGGGGCTGGTGCTGGCGTGGCGCGAAGGCGCAGCCGAGTTCCGTGCTGCGGCGCGCGAGCGCTTCCAAGAGCTGTCGCCCGTGCTGCGTCGCACCACGCTGGGGGTGGAGGCGCTCGGCCCGGACGCCGAGCGACGCTTCGCGGCACCGCTGGACACGGGCCCGCTCGGATCCCCCGAAGTGGTGGCGCGTGTGGGTGGCTTCGTGGGCTTCGGCGGCATGTTCCGTGACCCGCCGCTGGTGGTCGCGGCCGAGGGGCGGCTCTTCGCGTTCGACTCGCAGGCCACCACCGAGGTCTTTGCCGACGCCTTCGGCGCCACGCTGCGCCCCGTCGCCGAGACCCCCAGCGACCAGGTGGACGCAGCGCACTCCCCGGTGGCGCTCAGCGAAAAGGGCGACGTCTCCATGGGCGACGCGAGGGCCCGGCTGCCTCTCCTCGCGGGCGCCAGCAGCCATGCCTATGCGGACGGCGCACTGGTCGTCACGGTGCCCGAGAGCCACTTCGTGTTCGTGGTCGGTCGGAGGCCGCTCCCCGCATGAGCGCTCCGGCCGCGCTGCCCTCGCTCGAGAGCCTGCGCGAGGCCTGGCTCGCGGCGTGGCCCGAGGCCAGCACCGTGTTCAGCCGCTTCACGCGCCTGCGCTCGCCCATCTTGTGCATGAGCGCGGACGAGGAGAAGCGCGAGGGCTTGGTGGGCTCGTTCGCGATGATCCGCCTCACCGATCTGTCCGTGGTCATCTCGCTGCCCCAGATCCAGAACCGCGGCCTCGAGGGCTTCGCGAAGGAGATCCTGGCGCACGAGGTGGGCCACCACGTGCACGCCCCCGGCAACCTGCGCGACCAGGGCCGCCTGCTGGCGCGCATCCGCTACGGCCTCGGCGGAGACCTGCACGCCCACGCGCCCATGGCGGCCAACCTGTACGCCGACCTGCTGCTGAACGACCGCCTGGCACGCTCCGCCGGGCTGAACATGGCGGGCGTGTACGCGGCGCTTCGCGTCCCGGACCCGGACCCGCTGTGGACGCTCTACATGCGCACGTACGAGCGCCTCTGGGGCCTCAAGACGGGCACGCTCGGGCGCACCGACCTGTCCGCCACCATCGAGCGCGACGCGGACTTGTCGGCGCGCATCGTGCGCATCTTCCGCTCGAGCTGGCTCGAGGGCGCCAGCTCCTTTGCGCGCATCCTGCGGGAGTACCTGCTGCAAGCCGCGCGTGACGGAAAGGCACCGCAGCTGGGCGACTGGCTGGACACCACCATGTCGCACGGCGGTGACGAGATCCCGGATGGCCTCGTGGAGGACGAGGCGTTCGGCGGCAAGACCGAGGGCGGCATGCCGGTGCACCCGAGCGAAGACCCCAGCATCGCAGGCGACGCGAGTGGAGCGGGCGGCGCCGAAGCCGGCGAAGGCGACGACGACGGCGAGGGCGAGGGCGAGGGCGAGGACGGGAAGCCGACGAGCGGGGCGCACAAGGGGTCCGCGCGAGGCCCTGGTGGCGTGTCGAAGGGCGGTGCGGGCCTGCCCGACCGCCGGCCGATGACGCGCAGCCCCGCCGAGTACGTGGACATCATGAAGGCGCTCGCCGTGAAGCGAGACCCGCGTGACGTGGTCATCCACTACTACAAGGAGCTTGCCCGCGGGCGCCTGATACCCTTCCCCGCCGAGCTGCAGACGCGCGCCGGCGACCCGCTGCCCGAGGGGCTCGAGCTGTGGGAGCCGGGGTCGTCGCTCGAGCGCATCGACTGGGTGCAGACGCTGCTGCGCAGCCCCGTGGTCACGGCGCGCGCCATGGTGTGCCTGTCGGGCGAGTGGCATGGCCAGGGCACCTTCCGCGAGACCCCCGGCTTCGTGCGCGACGAGCGCGTGTTGTTGGGCACGCTCACCGACTACCTGGGGACCGGCTGCTCGTTCGGGCTGCCGCGCCTCCAGCAGACGTTCGTGGTGCCCGGCCCGTTCGTGCGAAAGACACACATCCTGATCGTGTCGGACAGCGATCTGTTTCGCGAGATCGACGGAACGGTGGGGGGCTGGGACACCCTCGCGCAGGCCGTGAAGAACGCGGGCGGCGGGGCCACCGCGGCGCTCAACCTGTCCACGCAGACCGCTGGGTACGAGCCCTTCCTGGCGAAGCTGCGGGCGGCCGGGGTGGAGCCGCACGCGGTGTCGAACGAGGCACAGCTGGTGGAGTTCGCGCGCGCGTTCGCCCGCAAGACCTACTCGAAGGAGCCCGAAGCGCGGGCAGGAAGACGGGCATGAGCAGCACCACCACCAGCCACCTCTCGGTCGAGCGGCTGTGTCGCCGCCTGGGCGCCATCCCCAGCGTGTTCGTCGAGGCTCCGCGCGAGGGCCAGGCGCCGCTGGTCACCCGCGCCATCGTGCACGACATGGTGCTGGTGCAGAGCGACGCACCTCCGTCAGACGCGCTCCTCGGGCTCTTTCGCAAGAGCCCCGCGGCCAAGAAGCCGAAGAAGGGCGCAAGCGACACGGCGCCCGCACAACGAAATTTCCTGGGCCGAGTGCTGGCCTGGCTGCTCATGGACGAGGCCTTCCGTGGCCTCCCCGCCGCGCGCCTCGAGCTGGCCGTCACGGAGTGCATGACGGTGCTGGAGGTGGTGGCGGCGCGGCAGTTCCTGGACGACGCCGACCGCCGCGAGGAGCTGGTGCGCCTGGTGCTACGCCACCTCGGGCTGGCCCCCGAGGGCGAGGCGCCGGCCGACGCCGAGGACCGCCTGAGCGCGCTCGACAGCGTCCGTCGCGTGCGCCTGTTGCAGGAGGCCCGCGCAGCCGAGGACGCGCGCCGCAAGCGCGAGGCCGAGCTGGCCGCCGAGCTGGCGAAGAAGCAAGCCGAAGAGCAGGCGGCTCGCTACGACAGGGAGTATTGAGATGAGCATCCCCGACGAGTGGCGCGCGCGCTCTCCGCGCATGACCGAAGCCGGCTACCAGGGCATCGAGGCCCTGCTGCAGCACGTGGACGCGCCGCGCTGGAACCACACCATCGGCGACCGCGTGGGCGACGCCGAGGCCGCCGCGCTCGACACCTTTCGGGAGCAGTGCGCCGAGGCGCCGCTCGAAGCCGGTGAGCGCCCCTCCGAGGCGCTGCTCGAGCGAGTGCGCGCGCAGGTGGACCAGACCTTCGATCTCGCGCAGCGCTGGCCCGAAGGGCTGGACCCGCGCCGTGACTGGGACGCCGTGCCCACCTGCTCACGCGAGGGCCTGGCGTCGCGCTTGGTGGACTTCGTGCCGCGCGAGCTGCCACTCCACGACGCGGTGCTGTACACCACCTCCGGCACCAGCGGGCACGCGCTCTCGGTGCTGCACCACCCGGGCGCCGTGGCCAAGAACCACGCGTTCGGGGAGCGGGCCCTGGCCGAGCACGCCATCGCCACCGCGTTCGAGCCGGGCAAGCCGGGCACGGTGAACCTGTGCGCGCAGCGCGAGACCTTCGTGTTCGCCACGTGCTTCACGGTCTGGAACCAGTCGGGCTTCGCCAAGCTGAACCTGCCCGACCACGCCTGGGCTGGGGCGCCGCGAGCCGCGAGCGCTTCCTCACCGAATCGCGCCGCAGCTGGTCACGGCCGACCCGCTCACGCTGGCCAGCATGCTGGAGCTGGACGTGCCGGTGCGTCCGCGCGCCATCTTCTCGAGCGCGCTCATGCTGGACCCGGCGCACGCCGCCGCTGCGGCCGCGCACTTCGACTGCCCGGTCATCGACTTCTACGGCGCCACCGAGGTGGGCCCCATCGCGGCGAAGCTCCCGGGCGCGCCGGGTCACGTGCTGTTGCTGCCCGACCTCTTCGTGGAGGTGCTGGACGAAGACGGCCTGCCCCTGCCCGACGGTGAGGTGGGCGAGCTGACCTTCACCGGCGGCCGCAACCCGTACCTGCCGCTGGTGCGCTATCGCTCGTCGGACCGCGGGGCGCTCGGCACCTGCACCCTCGCCGATGGCCGCAAGGCGCGCGTCATCCTGGGCCTCGAGGGCCGGGAGGCGGTGCACTTCCGCGCCCGCAACGGGAGCCTCGTGAACTCCGTGGACGTGGGTCGTGCGTTGCGCGACGTGGGCCCGTTCGTGCAGCACGAGGTGCACCAGCGCGCCGACCACAGTGTGGACGTGCGGCTGCGCCCGGCTCCGTCCATCCCCGCGTCCGTCGAGGGCATGCGCCTCGCCATGGAGCGCGTGTTCGGACCGGGCATCGAGGTGCGTGTCGATCTGGTGCACGACTTTGGCCACGATGGAAAACCACGCACGTTTTCCTCGGGATCGAGCTAGCGCTTTTAAAGCGCTACAGTTCGCCGCATGGAGAGCCTCACTCAGTCTCAGCTCGAAGAGAAGCTCGAGAAGCTGGAGCTGCTGATGCGCATCGGCACTGCGCTCTCCGCGGAGCGTAGCAAAGACCGGCTCATCGAGATGATCCTCCTGGAAGCCAAGGCGCTCTGCAACGCCGACGGCGGCACGCTCTACCTGCGCTCGAGGACACGCTGCGCTTCGCGATCCTGCGCTCCGACTCGCTGGGCATTGCGCTCGGGGGCAGCACCGGCAAGCCCGTCACGCTGCCGCCGCTGCCGCTTCATGACCCCCCTCACGGGCGAGCCCAACCGCAGCAACGTGGCCACGTGCGCGGCGCTGCTCAAAGAGTCCGTGAACATCCCGGACGCCTACGCCATCTCCACCGAGTTCGACTTCTCGGGCACGAAGGCGTTCGACGCGCGCAACGACTACCGCAGCCAGTCGTTCCTGACGGTGCCGCTGGTCAACAACGACGGCACCGTCATCGGCGTGCTGCAGCTGCTCAACGCGCAGGACCCGGAGACGGGCAAGGTGGTGCCCTTCCGCGCGGACCACCAGCGCGTGGTGGAGTCGCTCGCCTCGCAGGCCGGCATCGCGCTCGACAACCAGCTGCTGCTGGACGGCCAGCGGGAGCTGCTCGAGAGCTTCATCCAGATGATCGCCGCCGCCATCGACGCCAAGTCGCCGTACACCGGCGGCCACTGCGAGCGCGTGCCCATCCTCACCGAGATGATCGTGAAGGCCGCCTGCGACGTGACCGAGGGGCCGTTCCGCGACTTCACGCTGAGCGACGAGGAGTGGTACGAGCTGCGCATCGCGGCCTGGCTCCACGACTGCGGCAAGGTGACCACGCCCGTCCACATCATGGACAAGGCCACCAAGCTCGAGACCATCTTCGACCGCATCGCCGTGGTGCGCGCGCGCTTCGCGGTGCTCGAGCGCGACGCGCGCATCGCCATGCTGGAGGCCGTGGCCGCCGGCACGCCGCGCGCCGAAGCCGAGGCCCAGCACGCGCAGGCGGTCACCACCCTGCGCGAAGAGCTGGCCTTTCTCGAGAACGCCAACGTGGGCTCCGAGTTCCTGCCCGACACCGCGCGCGCACGCATCGCGGAGATCGGCGCGCGGCGCTACCTGGAGAACGGCAAGGAGCGCGCGCTGCTGGACGCCGACGAGGTCTACAACCTGCAGATCCAGCGCGGCACGCTCACCCAGGAGGAGCGCCTCATCATCAACGGGCACATGGTGCAGACCGTGAAGATGCTCGAGCGCCTGCCCTTCCCGCGCAATCTGCGGCGCGTGCCCGAGTACGCCGGCGGACATCACGAGAAGATGGACGGCGGCGGCTACCCCAAGGGCATCTACGCGGGTGACATGAGCGTCCCGGCGCGCATCATGGCCATCGCCGACGTGTTCGAGGCGCTCACCGCGCAGGATCGCCCCTACAAGAAGGGCAAGACGCTGTCCGAGTCCATGAAGATCATGGCCTTCATGAAGCGCGACAACCACCTGGACCCGGAGCTCTTCGACCTGTTCGTGACCAGTGGCGTGTACCGCGAGTACGGGCACAAGTACCTGCCGCCCGAGCTCATCGACGCCGTGGACGAGGCCGCGCTGCTGGCCTTCCAGCCGAAGCCCTTCGAGGCGCCCGAAGCGCCCGTGCGCAAGCGTCGCTTCCTCGAGTTCCTGCCCGAGTACATGGAAGCCACCGTCGCGGGCGAGCTGCGCGGCCCCGCCTGAACGGCAGAGGGCGTGCGGGAGACCTTGATCGCGACCGGGTGGCCGCGTCATCATCCGGCCGAGCGCACGGGTGTGCGCGACTCCGGCGCAGCAAGCGCCCCACACCAAAAGGCGAAACCGTGTCTGCATCCACGTCCTCCTCGAAGGCGCGCCCCGCTGCGCTCCTCACCCTGTTCGTGGCCCTGGCCCTCGTGGGCTGCGGCGGCGACGAGACCGCACCGCCGCCTCCCCCGCCCCCCGGCACCGGCGTGGCTGCCCCCGTCCCCGGCGTGCCCGGTCAGCCCATGGTCGCGCCGCCCGGTCAGCCCGTGGCCGTGCCACCGGTTCCCGGGCAGCCTGTCGCGCCCGTCGCCATCCCGGTCCCCGGTGTGGCGCCATCCGGAGGTGACTCCAACTTCGGCACCATCGCGCTCGCGCCCGGCTTCCTTCCGGACCCGCACATGGCGGCTGGCGTGAGCGGCGGCAACATCGACGCGTCCACGCTGAGCCCCGCCTGCCGCGGCCACATCAGCTCGCGGCCCGACCACCTCTTCGTCGCCGGCGGCACGTTCAACCTCGTGCGCTTCGTCATCAACGCGGGCACCAACGACACCACGCTGGTCATCCGCAAGCCCGACGGCACGTACCTGTGTGACGACGACGGCGCGGGCTCGGGCACCAACCCGGCCGTGCAAGCCATGCTCGTACCGGGCACGTACCAGATCTACATCGGCAGCTACATGGGCGGGCAGAACTTCCCGTACAACCTGGCCGTGACCGAGAACCCGGCGTTCTCCGTGGCCCAGATCCCCGCCCCCACGGGCGCGGTCCCCGGCGCCGTCCCCGGCGTGGTGCCTGGCGTCGCCGCCCCCACCGGTGGCGCGCCCACCATGGCCACCGTGGCCCCCGGCTTCATGCCGGATCCGCAGGTCCTCAGCGGCACGGCTGGCGGCACCATGCAGGCCAGCCAGATGAGCCCCAACTGCCGTGGCTGGGTCACCCCCACGCCCAACCACATCCTCACCACCGCGGGTAACTTCGCGGGCCTGCGCCTGGTGGGCTCGGCCGCGCAGGACACCACCCTGGTGGTGCGCACCCCGGCCGGCACGTTCCTCTGCGACGACGACGGCGGCGGCAACTTCAACCCGGTCATCCAGGGCCCGGCCCCCGCGGGCACCTACCAGATCTGGGTGGGCAGCTACGCCGCCGGCCAGGCCATCCCGTACCGCATCGCCGTGACCGAGCGCCCGCAGCTGAACGCTCAGGGCTTCTGAGCCTGCGCTGAGCACGAAGACGCCCCGGCGGACTGCGGTCCTCCGGGGCGTTTTGCTTGGGCAGTCTGTACCCCGACTCCGAGTGCGCACACCCCGCCTGGGAACCGAGACTAGCGGCAGCCGAGCGTGAAGCTGGTGGCGTCCACCCGACACGTCATCGGACACGGGCCGCAGCTCTGACCCACGAAGCAGCTGTTGTTGTAGGTGGCCACCTGCCCACACGCCGTGGGAGCTGCGCCAACCCACCCCGGCGTCAGCGTCGAGCCACTGCAGCTAGCGGCCACCGATCCGGCGCACGCGCCGGTGCTGATGGTGGTGGGGTTGGTGACGGGGGCGCGTTCGTCGCCGTTGACGCAGTTGAAGTCGTAGCCGCCACACGTCGTCCGCGCGCTCGTGAAGTACATGGTCTGTCCGGGGAACGCGCGGTTGTCGGTGTCGCAGCAGTCTCCGGGCTGCAGGGAGTGCTGCATTCCCGCCACGCAGCCGATGTCCGTCGTGGCCACGGTGGCCGACGTGCCGTAGGCGTCGCCATCTGCATTCACGTAGCAGATCTCCTGCCCGTTGCAGTTGTCGTCGATGCCGTTGGCGGTGATCTCGGTGCGTCCGGGGTTGATGTTGGCCCCCGCCCCGGGCGTGTCGTTGCAGTCCGTGGCGTTCGGCACGCCCATGCACTGACTGGCATCCGCATAGCCATCTCCGTCGTCGTCCTCGCCCGGGAAGTCCAGCAGGTTGTTGCAGTTGTTGTCAAAGCCGTCGCACTGCTCGTTGGCGCCCGGATAGATGTTGGCGCCGACGCCCGGCGTGTCGTTGCAGTCACCCGCCTGCGTCACGTACCCGCTCGGGCAGGTGCACGAAGAGAGCATGACGAGGGAATTGCCGTACGCGTCCCCGTCGAGGTTCTGGTAGCACGTGGGCACCACACCCTCGTCTGTGGAGCCATTGCAGTTGTCGTCCATCCCGTTGCAGATCTCGGTCGTGCCAGGCGCCACGTCGGGGTTGCCGTCATTGCAGTCGCCGTTGGCCAGCGCCCAACCGGCCCCCGAGAGCGAAGTCGCGCAGGTCGGCGCGCTTCCGGGTGAGCCACACCCCGGCACGGCGGGCGAGTTCTGGTCGCCCGTGCCGTCCCCATCGCAGTCGCGATAGTAGCTGCCCACCGAGAGCCCCTCGTCGGATGTCCCATCGCAGTCGTCGTCCGCCGCGTTGCACATCTCGGACGCGCCGGTGAACACCGCGGGGAGCGCATCGTCGCAGTCGTCCCCACACACCTCGTCATTGCAGCACGCGTCGGAGATGCGTCCATCCGTGTCGCCGTCCGTCGTGCCCAGCGTGTCCGGATCGCAGTCTTCGTCGTGCCCGTCGTCACACACCTCCGCGTTGCCCGGGAAGCGGTTCATGTCGTTGTCCGCGCAGTCATCGCCGTCGCAGACCACCGCGTCGTGTCCGTCGCCATCGGCGTCCGGCATGGTGCCGCACTGGGTCTCGCACTCGTCGTCCGCCTCGCTGCAGGCCTGACTCGCCATGCACGGCGTGGTGGCGGGCACGCAGCCGCGCGCGTCGGCGCCGGTCGCGCCCACACCTCCATGTCTCTTCGCCGTTGCAGAAGAGTCCATCACTGCAGTCGGCCGCGTTGGCGCAGACCATGACCTGATCGATGCCCGCGTCACTGTCGGTGGGCCCACCTCAGCCCACACCCGACAACATCACGAACACCAAGCCGCTACATACCCCGAAGCGCATTCCCAAGCCTCCTGTGGCGCACCCGACCGCCGACTCCAAATGCTAGAGGGCCTTGATTTCAGCGTCAACACCTCCCCCGGAAAACAGGCAGCGCAGGTCACGATTTGATCGAACCCGGCCCATCAGAGAGGAATTTTCTGCCGATGGTTCGAAGGTGGCACCGCGAAGGTCGGTCGATTTCCGTGAACCGCCGGGGGCCGGTCGTCACTTCTCCTCCGAAGGCCCGCATCGCGGGCAACCCCATACGGAGAAGACCCTCATGCTCAGCCGCTATTCTGCTTCACGCTCGCCCCGCTTCATCGCCGTCCTCTGCGGCGCCCTCACCGTCATCGCTGGCTGCGGCGGCGGGTCCGGCGACATCGACATGGACGCCAGCGTCATCCTCATGGACGGCGCGGTCCCCGAGAACGACGCGGCCCTCGAGGGGCCACACGTGGTGAGCACCACCCCCGCCAGCGGAGCGCAAGGCGTGTCCGAGGACACCGTGTTCGTCTTCGTGTTCAGCGAGACCATGGACACCCAAGCCACCCAGGCGGCCTACGAGTCGGACGAGCTCCCCGCGGCCGACGTGGACTTCCAGTGGAACGACGCCGGCGATCAGCTGACTGTCATCCCGAGCGAGCCGCTGCCCTACGCCGAAGGCGACGAGCTGGTGGAGGCCCTGGCGTTCGGCATGCGCATCACCACGGCGGCGACGAACGCCGAGGGTGACCCGCTCGCCGAAGAGGCCACGCTGGAATTCAGCACACTGCGCCGAATCGTGGTGAACGCGCCACTGGTGGCGTCCACCTCGGGCCGCGTGACCTCGACTGGGGTGGCTACGCCCGGCTCGTTCGTGCTCGGAGACGGTGTCTCCAACACGTCGTACTCCAGCTTCGTCACGTTCTCGCTCGACAGCATGCCGAACACGGTGACCGTGGAGTCCGCGCGTCTCGAGGCGCCCGAGATCACCGTCAACGGTGATCCGGATGACGACCTGGGCCAGCTGGTGGTGCAGCACGTGTACTTCGAGGCGCTGGACGCCGACGCGTATGGCGCCGAGCTGCTGGCCACGACCCCGAGCCAGGTGAACGTGGAGCGCACCGCCGGTGAGCTGACCTTCTCCCGCGGGGCCACCGTGACCGCGTTCGTGCAGAGCGACATCGACAACCGCAACCAGCGCGGAGACATGACCCGGGCGCGCCTGCGCTTCATGACGGCGACCGACAGCCAGAACGACGCCGATCAGGTGCAGCTCGTGGCGAACCAGGTGACGCTGACCATCACCTACTTGGTCGAGTGAACGGGCGGCGCGGTCATGATGGTAGGGTTCCACTCGATGAGCAGCGACGCAGACCTGGTGACGGAGTGGCGGAACGGCGACTCCGACGCGGGTGAGGTGCTCATCGAGCGGCACTACGACGCCATCGTGCGCTTCTTTCGGACCAAGACCGACCACGGGGCGGAGGACCTGGTGCAGCGGACGTTCCTGGTGTGCTCCGAGAAGCTGCACACCTACGGGGGAGTCGCCTCCTTCCGTGCCTTCCTGTTCGGCATCGCCCGCAACGTGCTGTTCGAGCACCTGCGGGCCCGGACGCGAGACGGTCGGCCCGACGCGGCCCTCGGCGCGAGCGCCATCGTGGACCTGGCCCCGGGCGTGAGCACCCTGGCCTTCCGCCGGGCCGAGCAGCGCTCGCTGGTGGACGCGCTCCAGCGCATCCCGCTCGAGCTGCAGCTGGTGGTGGAGCTCTACTACTGGGAAGAGCTGGGCATCGACGAGCTGGCCCAGCTGCTCGAGATCCCAGAGGGCACGGTGAAGAGCCGGCTGCACCGCGCGCGAGCCCTGCTGCGCGAGGTCATGGCCCAGACGCCGGGCACCGCCCTCCCGGGCAGCGCACGCCTGCAGCTGGACGCGTGGGCGGCGCGCTTCCGGGACCAACGGCCCGAGGCCGAAGAGAGCTGAAGCAACTCAGCCCGGGTGGTGTTTCGCGGCCAGCTCGAACAAGCGGAGGTGCGCATAGGGACGGCTGGTGTAGTGGCTGCGGGCCACCGGGTCCGCGAGGGTCTGGGCACGCGTCTCGAGGCGAGCGCACGCGGTGCGCAGTAGGGCGTCACTCCTCGAGCACTCGCCCACCGCTGCGAACCCCTTCACCAGGGCCAGCTCCACCAGCGCGTCGAACTCGGGGAGCACCCCCGCCCGCGCGACCGCCTGCTCGAGCGCGCGGGTGGCATCCAGCAGGCCTTCGGGGCGGCCGCACTGGGCGGCCACGATGATGGTGATGGCCTCGCTCGCGAGCGCGATGACGGGGGACTGGTGGCTGGCCACGGCACGCGACGCCGCGCTCGACGCCTCGTCGAGCAGCTGATGCCGAAGCGCGGAGAGGCCCTGGTAGACGTGCGCCCCGGCCTGCATGCGCGGGCTGTCCTCGAGCGCCGAGAGGACCGCCGCGATGGCCGCCTGCGCCGCGAGGTAGGAGCCCTCTTCGGCCACCCGCTTGCACGCGGTGTACTGTGCCGAGCGCCGTAGCTGAGCGCTGTCCAGGCGCTCGGCGGCGTGCAGGGCCTCGTCCAACACGGCCCGAGCCCGCTCCCAAGCACCCGTCCACACGTAGAGCGAGCCGAGGTAGATGTGTATCTGGGCCGCGCTGCGGGGGTCGCCAGCGCGGAGGTGGGCCGAGTGCGCGCGCATCCAGCACGCGAGCGTGTCGTCTAGCCCCGCGCCCAGCGTCTTCCACGCCCACATGCGCTCCACCCACGCGAGCGTGGCCGCGGCTGGGGTGCGCTGTCCCAGCTCGGCCTCCACCGCCTCCACCAAACGAGCGGCGTCGGCATCGGAGCTGGCGCTCAGCTGGGTGATGCCGCGGCAGAGGGCCAGCAGGCGTGCGTCGCGCGCGTCAGGGGCGGGCGCCTGCGCAGCCGCCACGCCCAGCAGCTGGCGGACCTCCTGGTTGTCACCCAGCTGGCCCGCCGCCGTGAGGGCTAGCCCCGTGGTCTCGAAGTGCGCGGACGAGCCGGGCGTGAGCAGCTCGCGCGCAGCGAGCGCCGCCGCTCGTGCCCCGCGGAGGTCACTGGACCAGAAGCAAGCCTCGGCACGCGCGGCCTCGAGCAGCCCACGAACGTTTGCATCGGCTGTGCAGCGCAGCCCCTCGCTCACCAGCTGCTCCACCAGCGCAGCGTCGTCTCCCGCCAGCGCATGACGCACCGCGCGCAGGAAGTGCGGTCCCGCCTCGGCCAGCGCGTCCGCCGCCCGCAGGTGACGAAGCACCGCCATGGGGGCAGCCCCGGACTGACCAGCGAGCCAGCGCCCGACCTCGCGGTGACCGCGGCGGAGATCCTCCTCGGCGGACGACTCGTGCGCGGCTCGGCGGAGGAACTCGTCTTCTATCTCCACGGTCAGGCCGCCGTCTGCCCCTGCCGCGACCACCGCACGGAGGAGCCCTAGGCGCACCAAGTACTGGAGCTGCTCCCGCAGCTGCGGTGAGTCGACATCCACGCCGAGGAGCCGCGCGATCAGGGCCGGATCGACCGCGCCCTGGACCAGGCTGACCGCACGCACGACGCGGCGGCTCTCTGGAGACAGCGCCGCGAGCCGTTCGCGCGCGTGCTGCCACGGGCTCTCGCCCTGCCCCGCGCGCGTGTCGCTCATGGCGCGGCCGAGGGCGCGAATGCTGGCGGGGTTACCGCCGGACGCTGCCACGATGCGCTCGCGCTGCGCGGCGGTGAGCGTGGGGGCGCAGTCGGCTGCGAAGCGGTGCGCGGAGCGACGGCCCAGCGGCCCGATGACGAGCGGAACCAGCTGCCGCGGAGAGAGACCACGCGCGAGCGCGTCGAACGCCGCGCCCGGCGGGCCGGCCAGCACCAGCAAGCGCGCGTTCTCGGTGGGGAAGTCCATGGCGCGGCGCAGGAAGCGCAGCGAGCTGAGGTCCACGAAATGCGCGTCGTCGACCACGAACACCACCGGGCCGCGCGCGTACCAGCACTGCAGCAGGTCGAACCACGCGCCCCGCAGCCGGTCGGCCAGGGCCGCCAGGTCTCCGAGCGCGTGGTGAGCGGCGCCGGCATCCACCACGCCGAGGAGCGCCGTCATGGCCTGCAGCGCGTCGCGGATGCCCTGCTTCGGTGGACCCCGGTGCCCACCGTCCGGCCCGGGCCCGTGCGCGGCGCTCGCGTGCTGGACCACGGCGCGCAGCGTGGCGAAGGGCGCGCCCGCGAGTTCTTCTTGGGCCACCACGTCCAGCACCAGCACATCGGGGCGTGCCGTGCGCAGCTCGCGAACGAACCCGCCGAGCAGCGCCGACTTGCCCTCCCCGGGGGCACCGGACAGCAGCACCACCGCGCCGAGCCCGTCCTCCTCGCAGGCAGCGACCTCGCCGTGCAGGGCAGCCAGCTCGCGCGCACGTCCGCGCAGCGCCCAGCTCGAGAGGCGCTGGCTCTCGTGTGCCGCGGCGACGGGCACCATCGGCTCACGCTCCGCGAGCGAAAACGCCGGCGCGGACGAGCGCCCCTCGGCCACGCCCAGCAAGTCGCCCAGCTCCGTGATGACGGCGCTCATGTCGCGCGGGCGGTCTCGTGGGTCCTTCGCCATCATGCGGCCGAGGAGCGCGTCCAGCTCGCGGGGCACCTCGGGCCGCGTGGCACGCGCGCTGGGTGCGGGCTCGGCCATGACCGCCAGCAGCACCGCCGCAGGGTGCTCGCCGGAGAAGGGCGGCGTGCCCGTGAGGCACTCGTACAGCGTGGCACCCAGCGAGTAGACGTCCGTGCGCACCGACTCGGCCCCGCGCGCCTGCTCGGGGGCCATGTAGTGGGGCGTGCCCACCACCGCGCCGGTGGACGTGAGCCGAGTGCCCATGTGCTCCGCGTGCGCGATGCCGAAGTCGATGATGCGCAGCGCCGTCACACTGCCACCCTCGAGGAACAGGTTGCTCGGCTTCACGTCACGATGCAGCACGCCGCCCGCGTGTGCGGCCCCGAGCCCCATGGCTGCCTCGTAGCCAGCTCGCACCGCGTCGGCGATGGGCAGCGGCCCGCGGCGGAGCACGTGCGAAAGGTCGTTCCCCTCGAGCCACTCCATCACCAAGTAGTCGAAGCCCTCGGCGGTGGTCCCGTGGTCCAGGTAGCGGACGATGCGCTCGTGGCGCAGCGTGCGCAGCACCTCCGCTTCGTGGGCAAAGCGCGTGCGGGCGCGCGGGTCGGTGTGCTCCAGGAGCTTGACGGCCACCTGTTGGGACGTGCTGGGGTCGATGCCGCGATAGACCACCCCCATGCCGCCCTCGCCCACCTTCTGCTCCAGTACGAAGCGGCCCACCCACGTGGAGGTGTCGCCACGCCCGAGCACGCGCCCGAGCAGCCGGCGGAGGCCTAGCTGCCGCGCGATGGCGTGCTCCTGCGGGCGCACGTCGCGCAGCGCCGCAAAGCTCGTGTCATCGTCGGGGGGCGGAGGAGGAGTAGCCACGTCGCAGCACGCTCAGATCCCGTAGAGCTCCGCAAACGTCTCGCGCAGGTGAGGCTTGGCCTCGTCACGGAGCACGGTGCCATGAGCGCTCACCAGATGCCGGAAGGGGAGCTCCAGGATCCGCTGGAAGTCCGCGGCGGCCGGCTCGCACGCGGTACGAAAGCCCGGCCCCACGTTGGCGGTGCGGAAGAACCCCATGCTCTGCATACGCGCCGCCGAAGCCTCGTCGAAGAACGCGTCTGGCGCCTCCCAGTTCTGGAGGCTGTCGCAGGCGATGAGGATGCCGCCCGCGCGCGCGACGAGGAGCATGCCCTCGGGCTGCTTGGCCGTCTCGTACACGAACAGCGAGGCGTCCGCCCACGGCAGCGGAGCGCCAGGGCGCAGCACGTGGTCCGTGGGGTGCGTGTGCTCGTGCACCATGTCCTGCAGCGCCCAGAGCGAGGCCCCATAGCGGTCCAGGTAGAAGGCGTCATCCATGCCGTGGAAGGCGCCCAGCCGGACCACGTGGCGCACCGTGCCCAGCGCCTCGAGCGCCTCGAGCCCCGCGTCGTCGAGGCGCACCGTGTTCACCAGCGTGAGCGCTTCGCCGTCGCGGACGATGGTCATGTTCCGGCTGAACTGCCAGTCCAAGCCGAAGAACGTGGGGCGGGTGGTCCCGGTCACGAAGAACACGTGCTCGAACACCTGCTCGATCGGCCCGTGTGGGAGTGCGCGGTGGAACGCGCTGTCGGAGCTGGCCATGCGGGAATGCTGCCCTCTCGCGCTGGGAAGGAAAATGACCATGGCTGAGTCCCCCGTCGATTCCTAGCGTGAGGGCCATGTCGAACCCACTCTTCTCGATCCTGCGCTCTGCCCTCACGCTGGGGCTGTTGACCCCGCTCGCCTTCGGCTGCGGAGACGGCCCGCCGATGACGGTGGCCGACGTGGGCCCGGACCTACCCCCGCCACCGCGCTGCGAAGACATGGAGCGCGACCTCGACATCCCGTTCGACTACACCCTCGAGGCCGACCACCTGGCGGTCACCTCTGCGTCGGGCAACATCGCGCACGTGCTGATTGGCCCCTGGGGTGCGCACACGCAGCCGCACACGGGGCACGCCGAAGGCAACGTGAAGGCAGACTGGGCGGCGCTCTTCGCGGTGGACCGCACCGACCCGCTGGTGGTCCAGCTGTCTTTCGATGGCGACCTGCAGCAGACGGGCTCGTGCGCCGTGGGCCAGGTGTGCAGTGGCCGCAGCCGACGTGTATGCGCGGCTGGTGGACTACGAGCTTCCCGCCGAGGCCCGCGTCACGCGCATCGAGAAGTACAACGGCGTGGAGTTCGAGGTGGAGGTGGAGCTGTGCCCCTACCGCTACACGTTCGGGCACGTGGGCGCCATCTCGAGCGCGGTCATCGACCTCATGGTGGACGCGGGCTACGCGGACCCCTCGGGGGACATCCCGCTCAGCCAGAACCTGATCACGGGTGACCCGGTGGTGGTCCCCGCGAGCACGCCCATCGCGCGCCCCTCGCTGGTGTCGGCCGGCATCGTGGGTAACGCCACCTACATGACCGGCCAGGACACCGTGCCCCACGTCCCGTGGCAGGACATCGAGTGGACCGCCATCCACATGGGCGACAGCCAGGACAACGTGGCGCGCCCAGAGTACGACTACGTGGCGCCGAGCGTGCGGACCGCGCTCGAAGGCATCTTGGTGGCGCAGGCCGAGCGGGTGGACAACTTCCGCTACGACGACCTGAGCCACGTGGAGGACTGGCTCTACCGCGCCGAACACGTGCTGGTGGCGACACCGCCCTTCCCGCGCGCTCCGCAGACGACCCTCACCGGTGGGGTGGGTGGCTGGTACGAGCAGCCCGAGGACGGCGCGGCCTGCGCGCCGCAAGAGGACGACGCGTGCAACGACCTCTTCTCCATCTTCCGCGTGCACCAGGACGGGGAGCTGTACGACGCGTCCCTCTACGCGTCTCCGGACGTGGCCTGGCTGGTGTATCGCCGTGAGCAACAGGGCATGGCCAACGTGTTCGAGCGCTTCGGCGAGGTGCTGACGCCCAGCGACCCGGACGACCACGAGGGCGAGCTGGTCATCCACTGGCGCAGCGTGGGCCCCGAGCAGTATCAGCGCGCCAGCTACCGCATCGACGACCAAGGACGCATGCGCATCCGCTATGGGGCGCGCGTGGACGCGGTGGACTTCACCACGGTAGCCGACCTGCCCGCGCTCACGCCGCTGGACGGCAGCGAGAGCTGCGCGGACGCCGACGTGTTCTGCTACAGCGGCGTGGCCTACGGGCGGTTCTAGGACTCTGAACCCAACATCCCCGTGGTCACCCACGCCAGAACCAGATAGCATTTTGCCGTGCAGCCGAGACACGGTGCGACCCGGCCACGGGTCTCTCGATGGGTGATCCTTTGGACGGCCGCGTCGCTCGCCGTCGGTTGCGGACGCATCCACTTTGGCGCGGTAGACACGCGCAGCGACGCCGGCCCTCGGGACGCAGGAAGCGACGCCGATGTCACGGACGCCGGAGGCGACCCGGACGCCGGCGTGCCCACGACGCTGGTGCACTGGTATCGCTTCGAAGGAACGGGAACCATCGCTACGGACTCGGTTGGCAGCGCGCACGGCGAGGTCATGGGCTCGGGTTCGCTCAGCGGGACCGGCACGCTCTCGCTCGCCGGTGGAACGTCCGAGCAATTCGTGAACCTGCCGAACGGCGTCCTCTCCGCGCTGCCCGATGCCACGATTGAATCATGGGTCGTCTGGAACGGGTCTGCGGGAGGTGACTACCAGCGCATCTTCGACTTCGGGAACAGCAGCGGTGGTGAAGGCGTGCAAGCGGAAGGGACGCGGCACTTCTCACTTGCCGTCACACCGAGTGGTCAACTTCGGCTCGTGTTCGACGTCGACCCGAGCCTGGACAGCACCGGTTGGCGCGTCTTCTGGGTGGACGCGCTGCCCACCGGGTCGCTGCACCAAGTCGTCGCCACCTTCGATTCGGGGCCGAGCCCGAACGTCATCGCGGTCTATCTCGACGGGGCTCTGCTGGGGATGACCACGGTGCCGGACACGGAGAGCCTGGCAGACATCGACGACGTGAATGGCTGGCTCGGGCGCGCGCAATGGAGCGCGGACGCGGAGTTCGAGGGAACGCTCCATGACGTGCGCATCTACGACGTTGCGATGAGCGAGGCCGAGATCGCGGAGCGCTACGCGCGAGGACCCGACGTCCCGTAGTTCGCCCGACCGCTCAGCGCATGCCCGACTGCACCTCGTCGCCGTCGAGCAGCATGCCGAACAGACCCGACGCGCCGAGCGTGAGCGCGCGGCTCTTGGCCATGCGCACCAGCAAGCCCAGCTGCACGGCGCTGCGGTTGATGGGCACCAGGAAGTCCGGCACCAGCACCGGGTAGTCGCGCTCGAACTGCGTGAGCGACGACGCCACGATGCGCTCGGGAGGCATGGAGCCGCCGATGAGCTTGGCCACCTTCCGGCTGCGCGGGCTGAGCTTCTTCTCGTAGCTCTCGCTGCCCTCGATGCCGTTCACCAGCGTGACGGCCACCTTCACGCCGCGGCGGCGGTACTCGGCCCAGAGGCTCTCACCGAAGAGCAGGATGAACGCCTTGGTGCCCTGGAACACGCTGTCGATCTCGAGCGGCGTGAGGCAGTTGAGCGAGCTGATCAGGATGATGCCCCCGCGCCCGCGCTCCAGCATGGGCGGCCCCAGCGTGTGCACCAGGCGCACCGGCAGCTCGGTGTTCATGCGGATCATGCGCAGCTTGGTGTCGAGGTCCATCTTGTCGAAGAGGTTCACCTTGTGGAGGTTGGCGTTCACCACCAGCAGCGAGATCTCCACGTCGGAGACGGCTGCCACCAGGCGGTCCACGGCGCCGTCTTCCATCAAGTCGAGAGCCACCACGCGCGCCTCCACGGCGTGCTCGCGGCGAATGTCGGCGGCCACGCGCTCGAGCTCCTCCTGGCGGCGCGCCACCAGCACCACGCTCATGCCCTTCTTGGCGAGTTGGCGAGCGAACTGCTCACCGATGGTGGTGCTGGCGCCGATGACGAGCGCGTGTGATCCGAGGCTGGTCCTGTAATCCATCGGCGGAGCCTACGATCAGGCGGGTGACGTGGCCAGGCAGGACCCTTTGCGCTACCTTCGGCCGCACATGCCCGCCGCCGACCCCGACCGCATCATCCATTGCATCAAGCTCGACAAGGACCTGCCCGGTCTGTTGAAGCCCCCGTTCCCCAGCGAACTAGGCAAGCGCATCTTCGCCGAGGTCTCGCACGAGGCCTGGGAGATGTGGCTCAAGGAGAGCGTGAAGTTCATCAACACCTACCGGGTGGACCTGAGCTCACGCGAGGGCGCCGAGTTCATGATCAAGCAGATCAAGATCTGGTGCGGCTTCGAGACGGGTGACCTTGCGGCCACCGCGTGGACCCCTCCCAAGGAGGGCGAGGATGGACACGAGGGCCACAAGCACTGAAGCGAAGAGGGGCCGCCAAATCGCCCGGGCGCGGCTTTCGTCCTCGCGGCAGGGCTTGAAATACAGAAGTATTTCTGCGCCCCGCCGCTCCGGGCGCGCTCGCGCTCGGACGATTTTTCGGCCCCTCTTCCTTTGGATTCAAGGCTGGCGGAGCAGCATGAAGAAGGAGGCGAGCATCTGGTGCGTGAGGCCCCAGACGACGCGGCCTTGAACGTCGTAGGCCGGGAGCTTCAGGCTGCGGCCGGCTAGCTCGTAGTCGTGGGTGATGTTTCGCTCGCCCATGAAGAGCGGCCGGAGCGGCGCCCAGACGAGCTCGGCCACTTCGTAGTTTCCGCGGAGCTCGGCGCTGGCCGGCACCTCGAAGACGTACGGGCGGATGATCATCCCGGTGCGCAGCGCCCTGGCGACGGCCTCGATGTCATCGAGGCGACCTAGTGGCGTGCCGTGCGTGGTGAGGTCGAGGCCCACCTCCTCGAGCGTCTCGCGCTGTGCTGTTGCCGAGAGGTCCGTGTCGTGCGGCTCGTGGCGGCCGCCCGGAAACGACATGTGGCCCGACCAGGGGTCACGCGTGCTGGTGGCGCGGCGCATCAAGAGCACCTCGGGGCCGCTGGCCTCGCCCTGCTCGCGCAGAATCACGGACACCGCCGCGCGCTTCTCCACCTGCGGGCCATCGAGCGAGAGCGGCTCGTGCTGGGCGAGGCGCTGTCGGATGCGGGCGAGCTGCACGGTCACGCGGGCAAGGTGAGTCCGGGCGCCGTGGTGGGCAAGCGCCCCGCCCAGAGCGCGAGCTGAGCCCTTGCAGAAAGCCTCACGGGCGCGCGGGGTAACTTTTCGCCAAATGGTGAATTAGGGCGAGCGCGGAGGCTGGCGCATGAGGTATGGTCCCCGGATGAAACAAGCGTTGGTCACAGGCGGCTGCGGGTTCCTCGGCAGCTCCATCGTCAAGCTGTTGGTGGAGCGCGGCGTGCGGGTGCGCATCATGGCCGTTGCGGGCGAACCCGACGACAACGTGCGCGGGCTCGACGTTACGATTGTGCGCGGCGATGTGCGCAAGCGCGCCGACTGCGAGAAGGCGGTGGCCGGCTGCGACACGGTCTTCCACTGCGCGGCGGTCTACAAGTCGTACGCGCCCGACCCGACGATGATGTACGAGGTGAACAACGCGGGCACCTTCAACATGCTGGAGGCCTGCCGCCGGGCGGGCGTGGGCACCGTGGTCTACACGGCCAGCATCGTGGCGCTGGGCCGCCCCCCGGCCGGCACCGTGGGCGACGAGAACACGGTCTACGAGGTCTGGGACATCGACTTCCCGTACAGCCGCAGCAAGTACCACTCGCGCAAGCTGGCCGAGGCCTTCGCGGACTGGGGTCTGGACGTGCGCGTGGTGTGCCCCGCCATCGTGTTCGGCCCGGGCGACATCGGGCCCACGCCCTCCGGCAAGCTCATCCTGGAGACGCTCAAGGGTGGCCCGCCCATCCACGTGCCGGGCGGCGCGGCCTATGTGGACGTGCGCGACGCGGCGCTGGTGCACGTGTTGGCGGCCGAGCGCGGCAAGGCCGGCGAGCGCTACATCGCGGCCTCCGAGAACCTCACCAACGAGCAGCTGCTGCGCGCCATCCAGCGCGTGTCCGGCAAGGAGCGGCGCCTGTATGCCGTGCCCGTGGGCGTGGCGCGTGCCATCGTGACCGCTATGAACAAGGTGGCCATCCGCATGAACCAGGAGCCGCAGCTCAGCCTCGACTTCTTCGAGTACGGCCTGGCCGAGAGCTTCTTCAGCGCCGACAAGGCCAAGCGCGAGCTGGGGGCCACCTTCCGGCCCATCGACGACACCATCCGCGACGCCATCGCGTACTTCAAGAAGACGGGCAAGACCGCGTGACGCGAGCGCTGACGATCGCCGCCGGGCGCGTGATCATGGTTGGGTATCCAGCGGGTCACGTGCCGGAGGTCATCGGTGAGCTGGCGGCGCAGGGGGCGCTCGCCGGCGTCATCCTGTTCAAGCGCAACCTGCCGGACGTGCAGCACGCGCTCGAGGCCACTCGGGAGTACCGCGCGCTCCACGCAGCGGGCTCGCTGCCGCTCATCGCCGTGGACCAAGAGGGCGGGCGCGTGGCGCGCCTGCGCGAGCCGGTGCTGACCCTGCCGCCCGCTGCCGAGCTGGCCAAGCGTGGCCCCGAGGCCATCCGCGCGGTAGCCAAGCAGCTGGGTGCGCAGCTCCGCGTGCTGGGCTTCAACGTGAACTTCGCGCCGGTGCTGGACGTGAACACCAACCCCGAGAACCCCATCATCGGGGACCGCTCGTTCGGGGCGACGGCGCAGGCGGTCATCGACTTCGCCCTGCCCTTCGCGGACGGGCTCATGGACGCGGGCGTCATCGCGTGTGGCAAGCACTTCCCGGGACACGGCGACACCGACGTGGACAGCCACCTGGCGCTGCCCCGGTTGGGGCACGACCTCGAGCGGTTGCGCCACGTGGAGTTGGCTCCCTTCAAGGCGGCCGCGGGGCGCGTGCCGGCCATCATGACGGCGCACGTGGTGTTCGACGCGCTCGAGCCGGGCGTGCCCGCCACGCTGTCGCGGCGGGCCATTACCGAGCTGCTGCGCGGGGAGCTGGGCTACGAGGGCGCCATCATCAGCGACGACCTCGAGATGAAGGCCATCGCCGACCACTACGGCAGCGGCGAGGCCGGTGTGCGCGCGATCGACGCGGGCTGTGACCTGCTGCTGGTGTGCTCCGAAGTGGAGCGAGCCTTGTCAGTGCACGAGGCGCTGGTGAAGAAGGCGGAGGCCGACTCCGCGTTCCGCGCCAGGCTCTTGGACGCGGCCGCGCGGGTGGACGAGCTCGCGGCCACGGTGCCGCCGCTCGAGACCACGGCCCCCGAGGTGCTGTTGGCGCGCTTGCAGGGCTGACCTCCGCGCGATGGGGGCGTCAGCGTGAGAGCTTCTCGAGGACCGCGTCGAACACGAACCCGACGCTCTCCACGATGGCCCCCTGCTTCCGGTCGAAGCCGCTGAGGAGCCAGTTCCCGGCGACCGTCACCATGGCGCCCACCACGGCCTGGGACAGCACGGCGAGGTCGAGCCGCGGGCCGGCGTGTGCGGGCAAGCCGCTGGTGATGAGCGCGCTCACCACGCCCTCGAAGCGCTGGCTGCCGGCGCGATGGAGCGCGTCGACTTCGGGGGACACGCCCAAGACCTCGAAGAGCACGACGCGCCCGAGCCGCGGGTCGGCCCGGATGGTGGTGAAGTAGGCGTCGGCCGCGCGCCGCACCTGCTGCGAGAGTGACTGACCGGGCTGCACGCTGCCGAGGATGGCGGCCTCGAGGCGGGCGATCTGACGCTGGTAGACCTGGGTCAGCAGGTCCTCGGCGTCGCGGAAGCTCTCGTAGTAGTAGCGCTGGCTGAGCCCCGAGGTCGCGCACACCGCACGCACGGTGGCCGCCGACCGGCCCTCGGTGCCGATGAGCTCGAGGCCGGCCTCGAGGAGCCGCTCGTGTCGCGCGGTCACTCGTTCGGTGTGGCTCTCGCCTCCGTAGGCGCGGGGGCTGGTGGGGCTCTCTCGGCTCTTGGGCATGCGCTACGCAACCAGTCGGTGGTGGCGAGGGTCCATGCGGCGGGCCAGGTGTCGGAACGTGAAGCTGAAGCCGGGGAACATGGCGATGACCTTTCCGCTCTTGCTCTTGTACCAGCTGTTGCAACCGCCGGCCTGCCAGACCGTGCCCTCCATCTCGCGGTGGATCATCTCCGTGTACTCGGCCTCGGCGCGCGGCGTGACCTCCACGGTGCGGTAGCCCTCGTCGAGCGCGGTGGTGATGCAGCTCATGATGTAGTTCATCTGCGACTCGATGATGAACAGCGCGGAGGTGTGGCCGATGCCGGTGTTGGGCCCGGTGACCAGGAAGAGGTTCGGCAGGTGCGGCAGGCTCGTGCCCAGGTACGCCCGCGGGTACTCGCTCCACAGCTCCGCCACGCTGTGCCCGTCGCGCCCCACCACGGGATAGGAGATCACGCCGTCGGTGGCGTCGTAGCCCGTGGCGTAGACGATGATGTCCACGTCCACGCGCTCTCCGTCCGTGGTGAGGATGCCGCGCTCGTCGATCTCGGCGATGCCGCGGTCGCCCGTGTGGAGCGTGGTGGTGGGCAGGCACAGCGCCGGGTACAGCGTGGATGACAAGATCACGCGCTTGCAGCCGATGGTGAAGTCCGGCGTGAGCTGCGCGCGCAGCACGGGGTCGGCCACCTGGGCCCGGAGGTGCGCGAGGGCCTCGCGCTGCGCGGTGAGTTCGAGGGCGCGCAGGGAGTACTTCATGCCGACCACGCGGAGCTCGAGGCTCGCGTAGATGGCGGCGCGCAGCGCTCTGTACGCCAGGGGGTTGCGCAGCACGGCCCGCTCCACCGGTGTGAACACGTGGTCGGGGCGCGGCAGGACCCAGTGCGGACTGCGCTGGAACACGTGCAGCTCGGCGACGCTGCCGGCGATGGCGGGGATGATCTGCGCGGCGCTCGCGCCCGTGCCCACGATGGCCACGCGCTTGCCACGGTAGTCCACGCTGTGGTTCCAGTCGTTGGTGTGGAACGACGCGCCGGCGAAGCGCTCGCGGCCCTTGATGGTGGGGAACACCGGCGTGCTCAGCGGCCCGCTGGCGTTGATGACGAAGCGCGCGCGATAGGTCCCGCGCTCGACGGTCTCGACCTCCCAGATATGCTCCTCTTCGAGCCAGCGAACCGACTTCACGGTGGTGCCCAGGTCGGTCTTCTGCGTGAGGCCGTGTTTCTCGATGATGTGTTCCGTGTAGCGCTGTAGCTCGTGCTGCTCGGCGTACATCTGGGTCCACGGATAAGGCTCGAACGACAGCGAGTAGAGCGGGGACTGCACGTCCACGGCCGCACCGGGATAGGAGTTCTGCGTCCACGTGCCCCCCATGAAGGGGCGCCGCTCGAGGATGCGGAAGTCGGTGTGGCCTCGCTCGAGGAGGTTGATGGCGGCGCACTGCCCGCCGAACCCGCTGCCGACGATGAGGGTGGTGTACTGCTTGATGCTCATGATGGACCTTGCATGTGGATGCACTTGTATCCAGAATAGCAGACTTCCAGCAAGAGGACACGAAACATGCGCCGGTACTACGAGAACAAGAACGCCATCATCACGGGCTCGGCCGCCGGGATTGGGCGGGCCCTCGCGGTGCAGCTCGCCCAGCTGGGGGTGCGGGTGGCTCACTGCGACGTGAACGACGCGAGCGAGACCACGCGCGCGATGCGCAGCCACCCTGCGGGGCACCACTTCAGCCAGGTGGACATGGGTGACAAGCGCGCCATCAGCGCCTTCGTGGACGACGTGCTCCAGCGCTTCGGGACCGTGGACGTGCTGATCAACAACGCCGGCATCGCCCTCGGCGACCGCACGTTCGAAGAGGTGAGCGAGCCGGACTTCGAGCGCATCACCAACATCAATTACTGGGGCGTGGTGCACACCACCCAGCGCCTCTACCCCCACATGCTGAAGCGACCCCAGGCGGCCATCGCCAACCTCTCGAGCTCGCAGGGCATCTTGGCGGCGCCCTACCTGGTGCCGTACTGCACCACCAAGTTCGCGGTGCGCGGCTTCACGGACGCGCTGCGCGCCGAGCATGCGGTGCGAGGCCTGCGCAACCTGACGTTCCACACGGTGCACCCCGGCGCGGTCGCCACGAACATCACACGGAACGCCGACTACCAGGGCCCCAACAGCGACCACTTCCACAAGGCGCTGCAGACGCGCGGCGCGACGCCGGAGAAGGCGGCGGACACCATCCTGCGCGGCATCGCCAACGGGACGGGCCGCATCTTCATCGCGGACGGACGAGCCCAGGACCTGCTGGCGCGCTTGGTGCCCACTCAGGTGCCGCGGCTGCTCGAGCTGTACATGAAGCTGGAGGGGGTGAAGCCCCGGTAGACGTGGGGCCGTTCGGTCTGCGCTGAGACGACCCGCATCAATACTCAGGGCACGACCCGAATCGCTCCCCGCATCTCGGTGTGCACTTCGCAGATGAACCCGTAGGTCCCCGGAACGGGGAACGCGAGCGTGTGGTCGCCCTCGTCCGGATAGGCGCCGGGGATGGGGCTGGGCAGGTCACCTCCGAGCGCGGAGAGCGGGTGCCACCGGAAGGCTCCGGACCACGTGACGCTCTGGCCCACGGCGATCTGCATGCAGCGTTCGGGGAGCGCGCCCAGATCGAAGTTCCAAGCCAGCGTGCGGTCCGCGTCAATGGCGGAGCGGTCCGTGAACGACAGGCAGTCCTGCACGACGGACGCGCCCGCGTCCACGCCCGTCTCCGCGTCGCTCGCATCGAACGCGGCGTCGGCCTCGGAAATGTATGCGTCCTCCTGGGGGCTCGCGTCGTTCGCCGCGTCATGCCGGCCGCCGACGTCACGCTCGCCACCATCGACTTCCGCGTCTGGCGTGCGGTCAGGGTGCGCAGCATCCAAGACGTCGCGGTTCGCGCCTTGCCGGCACCCGAGCGCCAGCAGCGCAGCGGCGCATACCCAGGCGCGGCGGCATAGGTCGCCGTGCGTCCATCGTGGTTCCCACGGTCGAACTGGTCCTGGTCCACGAGCTTGGCGGGTCATTGGCGTTGGGCGAGCGAGACGGGCTGTCGGTCAGCTCGCGCATCAGTTAGCCGCACGCGGCGCCCGCACGTTGCAACGCTGGGTGCCGACAGTGCAACGTGTCAGGGCTCGGCGCCACGCCTCCATCGCCGAGCTTCCGCGCGAGGGTGCACAGGGCCGCCGGAAGCGCGCCTCCGCTCGAGCAAGGAACGCCCGATTTCGATAGACTCGAAAGATGAGCAACGAGCATCCGTATCGCCCTTGCCCCGCCTGCGGGGGTGTCGAGTTCCACAACCTGCCGGACCTCGCCTTCGAGGTACACCGCGCAGTGGGGATCGCGCTCACGAAGCTCCCCACGAGCATCCGCGTCGCGCTGATCGTGTGCAGCGGCTGTGGAAAGACCGACCTCTACACGCAGAACGTCGCTCAGCTCGTGCCGCGCGTCCCGGGCGCCACGCAGTTTCGCGCGGCGCCGCGAAGGCAGTAGCGGACACGGCGGCGGGCGAAGCTGCGTGCGGGCTCAGAAGCGCTGAGCGACGAACACGTGTTGACTGCCGAACACGTCCACGTACGACAGCTCCACGCTGCTGACTGCGCTCCACGGGATGTCCTGGCACGCCAACTCGTGCGAGACCGTCTCCGGCGGCAAGACCATCGCGTACACGTTGTCGGGCGCGAACTGCGTGAGGTTGGACTCTGGGCAGCGCACCGCCGGCGCCCCGGCGACCACCTGCACCCGCACGTCACTCGCCAGCGACGCGGGGGCAGTCGACGTGGACCCATCGGCCATGCGCCACACCCAGTCGATGCGCTCTATGGTCTGATCGTCATGGAGGACGACAGTCGGCTCGAGCGCGGGCGCGATATCGGCCAAGCCCGAGACGTCCGCGAGCTGGAAGAGGAGGGTGCGCTCGCCATACGTTAGCGTCCACATGCCCGGCGTGGGTCGAACCTCCGGCGTCGGCAGCGGGATGCCGTACAAGATGTTGCCGAAGCCGGCCGCCATGCTGTTGACCATCAGCGCGTCGATGCCGGAGCCCGCAGGCCCCGTGACGGTTGCCGAGCTGGGGTAGGTGTCGACCCCGTCCTCGACCACGTTGACGCCCATCTGCCAGACGGACACGGGCGCCGCCGGCTGCCCTACCAGACCCGCAAAGCTGCTGTTGCGGAGCGCGGCGATCTGCAGCCGGAACTCCCGCCCCTGCAGCAGGTCGATCACTCCGTCGCCGTCCACATCCGGATCCTCGAGGAACGCGCGGGCGACCACGCCGAGCTCCGAGAGCGCCTCGATCTCCGCGTCGTCCAGGGTGATGCCATTCCCGACGGGGTCGACTCCCGGGGCGATCAGCGCGCCACTCGCGACCAACGTGCCGAGGTCGATGGTGGACACACCGTCATCGACGGCCTGCACCGGCACGCCCGGGATGGCGTCGCGCACCGAGACGAAGCCCAGGTACTCGTCGGCTGGGCCCACCAGCACCAGGCTCACCACGCGGTCGGTCGGGACAGGGAACGAGAACGCGCCGTTGCTGACTGCCCGGATCTCGTATTGGTTGCCGCTGATCATGATGACCTTCACCGCATCGGCAGGCCCGAGCGCGGCGATGATCGCGCCGGGGACCGACGCAGTGTCGGTCTGGGGGATGCGACCGCGCAGCGTGATGGTCCGCTGATTCATGTCGTCCGAGGGCACGCGCTTGCACGCCGCGAGCAGCACGAGCAGCGACAGCAACGCCGAACGACGTACGAACGCGGGTACCCAATGTTCGAGACTAGCCATGGAGTGCTCCGGTGTTGTCGATGATCCACGCCGGCACGTAGTCGGTCGTGATCGCAATGGAGAGGCCGACGCCGAGGTCGCGGGCCAGGCAGGCCATGGCCAGCGGCGCCAGCGCGAGCTGACCATGAACGCCCCCCTTGGCGTCGCCCTGGCCGTAGTAGTGATGGTGCCCGCCGAGTGCCTGGGCGAGAGCGATCCCGAAGCCCGCTCCGTCGCGCTCTACCACGCGGAGGCCCAGCTCGAGCTCAGCGCCGACCAGGAGGCGCACGTAGTCGCGGCTGACGGGATCGACTCGGTCGGGGTCGGCGGCGCGCATCGCGGCGACCAGCCAGTCACTGGCGTCGGCGTCGCGGCGGAACGTGGCGGTCAGCGCGGCAGCTTCGCTCGCGAACCACGACGGGGCTGCGGGGGAGAGGTCGCGCAGGTCGTGAGGTTGGATCGACGCGAGCACCGCGATGGCCTCGTGGTGACGAGCGGCGGCGGCGGCCAGCATGCCGGTGCGCCAGTGCAGCTGCCCCCTGAGCTTGCCGCGGTCGAAACGGTCGCGGTCCACCTGGACGCGCCGCAGCCCAGGGCCTGGCGCCTCGATCGGGCCGTGGCCGGGCGCGGTGGCGGCGAGGAACGCGGCCGCGGCGGCGCAACCGCAGCACTCCAGGTCGTCGAGGATGACCGGATCGTTGGGGTCGAGCGCTGCGCGGATCGCGGCGGTGTCGAACGCCATGGTGCTGATGGCGCCCAACGTCGCACCGGGCCACACGTCGCCATCGAGTCGCTGTCGGAGAAGCGCCGCCTGGGTCGCCAGGGTCTGGCGGCGGACGTCATCGGAACCGGCAAGGACATGGCGCACGAGCTGACTCATCGGCGGACCTCGGCGAAGCTCTCTTGGCGCACGGCGCGGCTGGCCGTGGGGGAAGGAGCAGCGCGTCGCACCACCACTTCGTGGGTGCCCGAGCTGCGCGTCGTGACGAACACCCGCTGACGCGCGTCGTCGCGGCGTACGTCGAAGGTGCCTTCCTCGTCCGACACCACGACCTCGAAGCCCTCCGGGTAGCGACGCCTCGGCACGAAGATCTCCGTGTCGCCACGTACGCCAGCGCGCGACTCGAACACTAGCCGCAGCTCCGCCGTGGCGGGCTCGAACGCGATGGACACGGGCTCGCCCGCGACGCGCAACGGGTAGGTGCGCACCAGCTGCTCGAGGAGGGGGCGCTCCACCCAGCGGGGCTCGCCCTCGCCGCCCTGATCGAACATGGACCAGCCGCCGTTCGGGTCCCACGACCACTGGGCCCAGCCCACCATCATCTCGTCGGACATCTGCAGCAGCTCGTCGACGAAGCGCGTGGCGCCGGGGAAGTTCATGTCGAGCCCCCACTCGCCCATCACGATGGGGGTCTGCAGCCGTTCACCGTCGACTTCCCTCTGGGCGCGCCACCTCGCAAAGATGTCGTCCTCGTCGCCATAGAGTTCAGCGGCTTCCAGCTTGAAGGAGTAGAGGTGCGGCGCATACACGAGACGCGCCGCGCCGCCGCGCGGGTCGTCCAGTGGCTGGATGAACGATGGGCCTCCGTCGCCCACCGACCCATACGACGGCTCGAAGAAGATGTAGTTGTCGCGGTCCACCTCGCGGATGCCGTCGATGACGCGCTGGTAGAAGTCGGTCAGCGCCCCGGCCTCGTGGCGCCCGAGGGCGCTCTCGGGGGTGGCGTCGCGGCGCAAGGCCAGGCCCACCAGGTCGAAGTCGGAGCCCTGGTAGGGCTCGTTCATGACGTCGTAGCCCAGCACGGCGGGGTGGTCTCGGAAGCGCTCGGCCACGTGCCGCCACATCGCCACGTAGTGGTCTTGGAGGACGCGGTGTTCGCCCTCGTAGCCCCAGAAGTTGTCGAAGGCCTCTTGCACCTCGGGGGTGAAGTAGTTGAACGACCAGAGGCCGGTGTTCACCTCGTAGTCTTCGTAGGGTGCGTGAATGGCCCAGTCGGGCGCGCCATCGCAGCAGAAGCGCGTGGAGTACACGTCCTGGTGCATGTCCAGCAGCACGTGGATGCCATTCGCCGCAAACCAGTCGAGGCGCTCCTCCACGTCGTCCAGGAAGGCCTCGTTGTACATGCCCATCTCGGGCTCGATGGCGCTCCAGAAGATGAGGTAACGAACGAAGTTGAAGCCCCACTCGGAAGACATGTGCTCGGCGTCCACCTCGGCGAAGGTGACGGGGAGGTTGTCCGGGCTGCCCTTTGCCGCGCTCTCTACGTTGGTGCCGTGCAGGATCAGCGCGCCCCCCTCGTCGTCCACCAGGAACCGCGTCGGATCGACGCGCGGCGCGGGGTCGCTGCAGCCGGGCGAGAGGAGCGCGGCCAGCAGCGCGAGCGAGCAGGCAGCGGTCACATAGGGGCGCCGGCATGCGCGAGCGAGCCTGACCGAGCATACGACCGAGTGCATGGGCACACGCTAGCTGGCTCTGTGTCAGCGGCCATGACTTGGATCACGACACGCTCGTGGGGTTGGGGTGGCGACGCGCGCGGAATGGCCTAGGCTCGTGCGGAAGGAGCGCTGACTTGCTGCACGTGCGAACACTCTTGGTGGCGGTCACCCTCTTGGGCTGCGGGTCGGGAGCCTCGAGAGCGCCCAGCCCCACCAGGTCGGCAGAGGCGGCCAACGTGACGCGGGCCACGCCGAGCCCGTGCGAGGAGGACGAAGCGCTGTGCGGGTTCGCGCCGTTCGAAGACCGCAGCCGGTTCTTCGAGGAAGTGGCCGAGGAGCGCGCCCGCCTCGCGCAGGTGTGTCGCCACGACGAGGCTGCCTGCCGTGCGCTCGCGGAGTCCTACGGCTACCACCCA
The DNA here is from genome assembly GCA_016706685.1 of Sandaracinaceae bacterium. NCBI lineage: Bacteria > Pseudomonadati > Myxococcota > Polyangiales > Sandaracinaceae > Sandaracinaceae bacterium. Next base: position 362,529 of record JADJJE010000001.1, read on the forward strand.
CTGCGCGTCCCCCCGGACCGTCTCCGCGCAGCCGAGCTCTACACCTCGCTGTGCCAGGCCGAGGACGTCAGCGGGTGCTGGAGCGCAGCGTCCATCTGGCTCGACCGAACCGATCTGTCGGACGCGCCGCCGCGGGCGGCGGCGCTCCTCGATCGCGCTTGTGCGCTGGGTGACCCGGGGCTCTGCTACTTGGCCGGAGTCGAGCGCCTGCCGAACGGCGGGCTCCCTCCCGACCGCGCACGGGCGCTCACTCAGCTCCGCGCCGCATGCGAGCAGGGCGAGGAGCCGGCGTGCCTGAGCCTGCTGCGCGGCGGCGCAGGCGGCCTGATCGACGCGCTGCCGCCCGGCGCGGTGGACGCGCTCTTCCGCGCGGTGCACCCGGATGCCACAGCGCCTTCCAACGTGGTGGCAGCGTCCCAGGCCCGGTGCGGGCGGCGTGAGGGTGCGGCGTTCTATGCCCCCTTGGTGAACGCGCTCGCCGCCCTCGCGCCTCCCGCATCGCTGACCGCGCCCGGCGCACTCGCGCCCAGCCGTCTCGCCGTGGCCATCCAGCGGCAGCTCACGTGCACGCTCGAGGGCGCATACGGCGACCTGGCGCACGGAGAGTTCCCGGCGCTGCGCTACCTGCGCGTGTTGGCCACGATCTCAGGCGGCCTCGACGTCTTCCTCGAGTGGTCGGACTCGCTGGACGACGAGGTGGTGATGCTCCACGCCACGCGTCTCCACGTGACACCCGAGCGCTTGCGGGTGGTGGCAGACGTGCTGTTCGACGTCATGGAGGGCGCCTACGCCGAGTCGTTCCACGACACGCGCCTCGACGTGGACGGCGACGGCCTGCGCGACGTGCTCATGACGCTCGGCCAGCTGGCGCCGGGTGATCATCAGCAGGCCTTCGTCTTCGTCGCCAGTCGTCCCGGAGGGATCTCGCGTGTGGCCATCCCGAACGACAGCGAGGCGCTGCTCGACGGCTGCTTCCTCCCCTCGGAGACCACCCCCACGCTCCTCCTGATGGAGACCCAGCGCGATGCCGAGCTCGGCTGGCTCTCGAGCTGCGTGGCGCTCCACCAGTTCCCCGCGTTCGAGCGCGAGAGTGTCGCGCCCATCACCTACACCCTCGGGCCACGGCTCGCCGCGGATGACGTCATCCCCACGCTGCCTCCGGACGGCGTGCCGGTGGTGAGCGAGCGCGAACGTCCCTATGTGCCGGGCGCGGTGCCCGTGGGGGAAGAGGCGCGCCGGCTGGTCGACAGTGACTGGCTGCCCTTCGCGATGTGTCCCGAGCACCCGGTCTTCCTCCTGCGCGGCCACGACGGCGAGGAGCATGTGGTGCAGACGGTGACGAACATCGCACGGTCGGACCAGGGCAACGTGGGACCAGGACTCTCGCCGACTCTGGGCGTGATGCGCTGTGAGGACTTCGAATGACGCTACGCTTCCCCACGCTGCTCTGCCTCGCCGGCTTGCTCGCCCTGCCCGCGCGCGCGGACGCCCCGAGCGCCGCGGAGCACCTGGCCCAGCTCGACCAAGCGGTGGAGAAGGGGCTCTTTCTCGTCCTGGCCGATGCGGGGGTGAACCTCGCCATCATCGGACGCGCGCCCGAGGGGCTGGGCCAGGGCGCGCTGCGTCGGCTCGACTCCGGCCGCGGAGACCTGATCGTGGCGGCGCAGGCGCTGCGCCCCGACCACCCCGCTTCACTCGACACACTGCCGCGGAGGCCGCTGCGGATCGCCACCAGCGACGGGTACTGCAGCGCACGCCTCGGCCGGGTCTACGTGGTGGACGTCGCGAGTCGCGACACCATGAACACGCACCGCGAGGAGCGCATGGAGGACGCCGACGAAGCCGACGAAGTGTGGGCGGGCGGCGGGTACGTCGCCGCCGTCATCGAGCGGGGCTGCCGTGACGGCATCCTGGCCACCACGCGCATCTCGGCCTCACGTGCACGCAGCACGCGCCAGGATCCGTCCCCCGAGCTGCGGTCTCAGGCGGAGCTGGCCTATGGCGGTTCGGCAGCGGCGCGAGAGGCATCCATGTATCGCGCCACCGAGGCCGCCGATGGCGGGGGCGTGATCGCCACGCACACCTTCTCGTTGAGCGAGTCCCACCGCGTGACGTTCGTGTCCGAGGTGATCCACGATGTGTGGCACTGCTCCGGCTCGCAACAGGCGTTCACCATGGTCCTCGAGGAGCGCAGCGGCGTGCTGCGGCGCATTGGCGCGCCGCGGATGGACTTCGAGCCCGCCATGGGCGCCCTCATCCTGGACGTCGACGGAGACGGGGCGCTGGAGGTGGTGCTCCAGTACGACGGAACCTCGTTCTTGTTCGAGCTACGCAGCGACCAGGACCAGCTGGTGCCGCTGGGCACGGTGGGTGTCAGCTACGAGATAGGCTGCTGAGGGAGGAGCGAACCGTCAGGGCGAGAGCACCTGGTACCGGACCTGGGTGACGCTGCACACGGGCGATGCGCCGCAGGTCTCGCAGATGCGCACCCAGCAGGAGTCCGTGCCGAGGTTCGCGCCCGCGCTGTACAGCAGCTGGCCGCCCGCTAGCGCGCACGTGCCGCCCAGCGACGTGACCACCGACGACTCCGAGAAGGCCCCGCTCATGGTGGCGCCCACCGCCACGCTCGCGATGGCTTGAGCGGGCGCGGCGCCCATCGCCGCTCCCGTGCTGACGAAGATCTCCGAGTCCACCGCGAGCGCCGGCGCCAGCTGCAGCACTGTCACGTCGAACGGCGTCGGGAAGCTCGTCAGCACCGGAGGGTCGTTCCACACCACGCTCCACACACCCTGCGCGCAGCCCGGCAGCGCGTTGTCGTCGCACGCCGTGAGGCTCTGCGCATACGTCCCCGCGTTCGACGCGTTGTTGGGAGACCACGTGATCACATCGCCCGAGCGTGAGATCGAGCCCCCTGGGCCCGTAGCCACGATGCTCGAGGCATCGAGACCATCGCCGTCCGGGTCACTGAAGACGCTCTGCACCCCCAGCGACAGGTTGGCCGTGTTGACCGGCGCGCAGCTCAGCGTGCTGGCCACGCTCGGGCGCCGATTGATCGTGATGGTGACGGTCGCCGTGTCGCAGCCCACCGCGGGAGCCGCAGCGCACACCTGGTAGGTGAAGCTATCCGACGTCCGGCACGTGGAGACGGGCGCCAGGTTCGCTGGGCCGGTGTAGACCACGTTGCCTGCTTGGAGCCCCACCTGCCCGTTGCACGACGTCGTGCCCCCACCCTGCAGCGCGAACGTCGCCGCCGCCGCGAAGCTGTCGTTCGCCAGAAGACCCGCCACGGGGAACGAACCCCCTGCCCCTGTGACGAGCGGATCGACAGCCTCCAGCGCGCGGACCCCGTCGTCGCTCGCGGTCACCTCGTCCACGTCCGGGTCGTCGCACACGCCGTCGTCCACCCACGCACCGCCCACGCAGCGCTGCGGCAGCGTGCCGTTGCCCAGCACCCCGCACACCCTCGTCTGCGTGTCGTCCTCCGCGCAGGGCTGGTACCGGACCTGGGTGACGCTGCACACCGGCGACGCGCCGCAGGTCGCAATGCGCCAGGAGGTCCGTGCCAGGCGCCCGCGTGTCGGAGCGGCGCCCGCTGGCGCACGTCCGCCCAGCACGACCCCTCGTCCATGGGCATCGTCGTGGCGTCGAGCGCCGCGGCATCGCCTTCGCCGCCATCGAATTCACCGGCATCCAGGGTCGCGTCCGGGCCTGCGTCCTCCCCACCGTCCTCGCCCATGTCGGCGTCCCCGACGCTCGCGTCGGTCAGATCCGCATCCACATGCCCGGCGTCGTCGTCGGGGCCAGGTCCATCTGCACACCCAGCACCAAGGGGGATGGCTGCCACGAGAGCAGCGAGCCAGAACGAGCGCGCCATGCGACGCGGGGAGACGGTAGAGTTGGTCATGTAGACGATCGCCCTCATCGGGTGGGGCCGTAAGATTACTACGGCAGCGGCACTCTGTCGCGCCGCGGCCAGCGGCCGCCACGGTTGGACGCAGGTCCGCAGGTGGATACACTCGCGGCTTCAGCCCCGAAAGCCTTGAGCCACCCATGACCGAGACGAGCGCCCTCCCCCTCCCGCCCGCAGCCATCCGTGTCGACGGGGCATGGCAGTTCGGTCGCTATGTGCAGCCTTTCGCGGCGCCCGACTTCGGCAACCCGCTCACCAACCGCTTCCGCTTGAAGGAGTGGCACTACTCGAGCTTCGCCACGGACAGCTGGTTCTTCGCGGTGGGCCTGGTGCAGCTGGGCTACGCGGCCAACGCGTTCGCCTACCTGGTGGACCGGAAGCGGCCCACGCACCCGGCGCGGCAGTTCGAGGCCATCTCGCCGCTCGGCAGCGCGCTGCGCTTTGCGCCCAGCTCGGTGAGCGGCACCACGCGCTGGCAGCGCCGCAACGCGAAGGTGGAGTTCGAGTGGATGGCGCCCGAGTGGCGCATCAAGCTGGACATCCCGTTCGAAGACGCGCCGCTGCGCGGTGAGCTGCGCTTGGCCCGCGACGAGGCGCTGGCGCTGCTGCACCCGCTCACCAAGGACCGCCCCGCGTACACGCACAAGGCGGCCGGCATGAAGGCCACTGGCGTGCTGGACTTGGGCGACCAGCGCCTGGACTTCCGCGAGGCGTACGGCACGCTCGACTGGACGCGCTCGTTGGCCAACCGCGAGACGCGCTGGAAGTGGGCGTCGTTCGCGGGCCGCAGCAAGGCGGGCGACATCGTGGGGCTGAACCTGTCGGCCGAGGTCTACGACGACGCGGCGGGCGACTCGCGTGAGAACGGCTTCTGGCTGAACGGCAAGGTGCACCCCCTCGGCGGCGTGCGCTTCGAGCTCCCCAAGGACCCGGGCGTGAGCGACTGGCGCATCGTGTCGCGCAGCACAGCGGGGGGCCGGCCGGAAGTGGAGCTGACCTTCGAGCCGTTTGGCGCGCGCCGCCAGAACCTGGACCTGCGGCTGGTGCGCAGCGACTTCATTCAACCGTACGGCGTGTTCCGCGGACAGGTGCTGGGCCACGAGGTGGACCAAGTGTTCGGCGTGGTGGAGGATCACCTCGCGGTGTGGTGAGCGCCACCAGCTGGTCGCCACCCGAGCGAGCACACTCGGTATCACTTTGATGCTCCAGCAGCGCCGCACACGCTGACAGAGCGTGACCAGCCCTTGTCGAGGGCACGTTACGAGCTGGCACGCCACTTGCTGAAGGACTCGCCATGAAGGCAGCAGCGTCCTCGCAGACAACGTCCCCAGCGCCCGCAGCCGGCAAGCTGCGCCGCACGCTGGGGCCATTCGCGCTCACCTTCAACGGGCTCGGCATCATCCTGGGCGCTGGCATCTACTCGGTCATCGGCGTGGCGGCAGGCCGCGCGGGCGATGCGCTGTGGATCGCGTTCTGCGCGAGCGGCGCCGTGGCGTTCTTCACCGCCCTCACCTACGCGGAGCTCGCTACCAGCTACCCGAAGGCGAGCGCCGAGTTCACCTATCTGTCGAAAGCGTTCCCGCGGGCGCCTTCTTTCGCGGTCGTCATCGGTGTGCTCGTGGCGTTCTCGGGCATCGCGACCACAGCCACGGTCGCGCTCGCCTTCGGCGGCTACCTCGCGGGCTTCGTCGACGTGCCGCCGTTCGTCGCCGCGGTCTCCCTGATTGCCGTGGCCACCGCCATCGTGATCATCGGCACGCGCCAAGCGTCGTCGGTCACCATCGTCTTCACGCTGGTCGAGATGGCCGGGCTCATCGCGGTGGTGGTGATCGGGGCGGAGACACCGCGCTTCGGAGAGGCGCTCTCAACTCCGGTGCACTGGGGCCTGGCGAGCGCGACGGCGCTCGTCTTCTTCTCGTTCCTGGGGTTCGAAAACATCGCGAATCTGGCCGAGGAGGCCAAGAACCCAGGGCGTGACGTGCCCATCGCGATCTTTGCCAGCCTCGCGGTGGCCACCGTGCTCTACGCACTCGTTGCGCTCGCGGTGGTGGCGCTCACCCCATCCGAACAGCTGGCGGCGAGCGACGCGCCCCTCGTCACGGCGGTGGCTACCCAGTCCAGCTGGGGAGCCCGAGCCCTCGGGGGCATCGCGCTCTTCGCCACGGCGAACACGGGGCTCGCGTCCATCCTCGTCGCCAGCCGCGTGCTCTTCGGCATGGCGCGCGAGCGCGCGCTCCCGACAGTGCTCGACCGGGTGCTCGCGAAGCGCAAGACGCCTTGGGTGGCCACGCTCGTCACCAGCGCCATCGCCATGGCGATGCTGCCGCTCGGGAAGGTGGAGATCGTGGCCAGCATCTCGTCGTTCGCAGCGCTGCTCGCGTTCGTGGCCGTGAACGTGGCGCTGATCGCGCTGCGCCGCCGTGACCCAGACCGTGAGCGCCCGTTCCGTGTGCCCTTGGCGATCCGCGGCGTGCCCGTGCTCCCCATCATCGGAGTGTTGGCGAGCGTGGCGTTGCTCACACGCCTCGACTACCGGGCGCTGCTCATCGGAGGCGCGCTGGCGTTGCTCACGCTCGCGGTCGACGTGGTGGTTCGCCGGCGGAAACGCGCGGGGACCGTATGAACGGCGGTGCGGCATGAGTGAGCGCTAGGGATCAACCGCCCCGACCGCTGGCCGTCCCAGCGAGACGAGCGCGTCGCCGAAGACCATCTCGCCGAGCTGCCCACCGTCCCCCGAGTGGGTCATGGGCGCGTCGGAGAGCCCAGCGCCGAAGATGGCGGGCCGGCTCCCTGCGCGCACGTCTACACCCAGGAGGTGCGTGTGCCGCGCCGGGGCATCCACCTCGATGCGGCGCTGCGACACCGCGCCCTCGGGCGAGACGAACACGAGCCACGGGTCGGCGCCGCGCGAGATGCTCATGCCACCGTTCCAGCGGTCCCAGTCGGCCGCGCCCACGGCGAGGACTCCGCCCTCCACGAAGCGAAGCGCGTGAAGCGCGTCACCGCGACCCGAGGCGTCGATGTCCCGCTCGAGCGTGAGCGCGCCGGTCTCCCGGTCGAAGAGCGCCACGTAGCCGTCGTAGGGCACGCGGTTGCCCTCGTAGTAGACCACGCTCCCATCCGGCTCTTCGCGCACGTGCGCGCCGGCGAGCGCCACGACGCCGGCGTCGAGGGCCATGTCGAAGACCACGAACTCGCTCGTGGCCTCGGGCATCCACACGCGGGTCGCCTCGCGGGTGCCATCCGGCGCGAACGACGTCCACGCGAAGGGCAGGCGCTCGTTGTCCACCGGCGAGACGGACTGGAACACGCAGTCGCGCTGGGAGCCCTCGCCGAAGATCTCGAGCGCCGCCATGCAGCGCGGGTTGCTCCAGGTGCGGCCGACCACCACGTAGCCCGTGTCCTGGTCGACCGCGAGGTAGGGGCGCACGGCCACCTGCCGCCAGCGGAACTCGTCGTACGTCCAGGCCGCGGGCCCCACACCGTGGCGTCCATCGACCAGGCGCGTGCGGGTCTCGGTGTACGTCTCTCCGTCCCAGTCGATCCACGAGACCGCCGAGACGTGCTCGAACGTGAACTCGTCGTTCGGTCGGTTGATCTGAGTCTGGAAGGCGACCACGACGTCCTCGCCCTGCGCCGCCACGCGGACCCAGCCCTCGGCGAGCGCGTCGTCGTTCCACGTGGACTTCATGCGGAACGGCGGGCGTGGCAGGTCACCGAGGTCCGTGTCGGGCACCAGCGCGCCCGCGGGCAGCAGCGCGCGGTAGAGCAGCGATCCATGACCCGAGAAGCGCAGGAGCTCGTACGTGTCGCGCACCACGCCGCGGTGCTCGAGCGTGAGCGTGACGTCTCCGGAGGGATGCACCGTGAAGTCGTCGATGAACTCGTCGGTCTCGGTGGTGTCGTCGGCGGGATACGCCCAGAGGCGCGTGACGTCCTCGGCGGTGGCGCCCAGCGCCTCGACGATGAAGCGGCGACGGTGCTCACCGTCCGGGGTGCGCGAGGCCTGGAGGCGATGCACCCGATCGGCCGTGACGCGCAGCGCGAGCGTGCCGAAGTCGGGGCGCTCCGTGGTGTGCGAGCGCGCCGCGCCTCGTTCGATGGTGAGCACGGGATCCAGGCTGGGCGTGGAGCCGCACGCGACGAGGACCAGCAGGGAGAGCGCCAGGATTGGGCGACCGAGGGGCATCGTGGCGACAAGCTTAGCGAGCTGCGTGCGCCCTGCCAGGGGTGGTGCGGGGTGTCGCGGCGTGAGTTGCAGAGGCGTCAGGGGGTGGGCGCGGCGGCAGCCTCGAGCTCGCCCAGGCGCGTGCGGGCGGTGGCAGCGAACGGGGTGCTGCCGTGGTGCGCGAGGAAGTCGCGCAGGGCGCGCTGCTCGGCGTCGCGCTGGCCGGTGCGGCGCGTGGCGAGGGCGATGCCGCGGCGGACCTCCTGGGCCAGGCTGCCGCTGGGGTTGTCACGCAGGGCGGCGCGGAAGAGGGAGAGCGCGCCGCGCGGGTTGTTCAGGCGCTCGAGGCGCAGGGAGGCGGCTGCGACCTTGGCGACGTAGGCGGTGGAGGAGCGCGGGTGCTCGCGGACGACGCGGAGGTAGAGACGCTCGGCGGCAGGAACGCGCCCTGGCCGCGGAGGGCGTTGGCTTCGCGGAGGAGATCACGAGGGTCGGAGGCGGGGGCGGGGGAGGCCGAGGCCGAGTCGGAGGCCGAGTCGGAGGCCGAGGCCGAGGCAGAGTCCGAGGCCGAGTCCGAGTCCGAGGCCGAGGCCGAGTCCGAGTCCGAGTCCGAGTCCGAGTCCGAGTCCGAGGCCGAGGCCGAGTCCGAGTCCGAGGCCGAGGCCGAGTCCGGGGCCGGGGCCGAGGCCGGGGCCGGGGCCGGGGCCGAGGCCGGGGCCGGGGCCGGGGCCGGGGCCGGGGCCGGGGGCGTCCTGTGGACAGCCAGAGGGCTGTGAGGGCCGCCAGGAGGAGGGCTGTGGCCGCCAGGAGGAGGCCCAGGCTCGGGGCTGCACGGGGGGCGGGGCTGGGAGGCGGCGGGGGCGCGTTGGGGTGCGCGTCCAGCGCGGCGTTGATGATGGCGTCGAGATCCGCGGCGGAACGGCGGGGGGCGGGGCCCGTGGCGTCGTCCAGCGGGAAGAGCTGGCGCATCAGGGCGGCGTCGTCTTCGCCCTCGGGCATGAGAGGGTCGTTGTGGGGGTCACGCATGGCGATCTCCTCCGGGGGGAGCGGTTTCGGCGAGGGCGTCGCGCAGGCGCTTCATACCCAGGCGGGCGCGGCTGCGGGCGGTCTCGTGAGGGATGTCCAGGAGGTCGGCGATCTCCTGCATGCTGAGGCCGGCGATGTGGTGGAGCGCCACCACGCTGCGCTGCTCTTCGGGCAGGAGCTCCAGCAGCTGGACGGCCGCGCGCCGGTCGGCGTAGGGGTCGCGGGAGTCCCCCTCGCCTGCGAGGCCGCCCTTCAGCAGCCGCATCTCCGGAGCAGCGTCGCGGCGGCGGGTGGCCTCGGCGCGGTCGCGCCGCAGGTACGCAAACGTCTCGCGCGCGGTGATGCGGTCGCACCAAGCGGCGAACGAGCCGCTGCCCTCGAAGGTGGGCAGGCCGCGCAGAATGGCCAAGAGGGCCTGTTGGGCGATGTCGTCCACGTGGTCGTCGCCGCGCACCAAGTATCGCACCAGGTTGCGTACACGTGGCAGGCGCTCCCGCAGGATGTGCCCCGCCGCGGCGCGGTCGCCACGCACGGCCGCGTCGATGAGCACGCGCAGCGCGTCCTCCGCGGGGGTTCCGTCGTCGATCGTGCGCGCCATCAACATGCAGTATCACAGAGGGTCGGCGGGGCGGGATCGGGTCACAGGGGCAAACGAATCAGCGCACGCGCCCAATTCGGGCCAGCACGGCCAGCCCGAACGCCGGGGCCGCGCGCGGTGTGCGCGAAAGCGTGGAGGCGCCCGCGTCCGTGTTCACGGTGTAGAGCACGCGCTGCAGGGGGAGCTCGAGGCGCGCGTCCAGCGTCAGCCAGGCCACCGGCCCGAGCGCCAAGCGAAGCCGCAGCCCCGCCCCCACGCGCAGGTCCAGGTGCGCCCGTGAGCCCGTGCCCACGAAGCCATCGGCCACGCGCGTGGTCTCGCGCCGCACGCGCCCCACGCCGAGCGACCCCATGGGCAGCAGCGCGAAAGCGCCCCGCTCGAATGCCACCACCCCCGCCTCGAGCCAGGCCCCGGCGTGCGCCACCGAGATGGCTGCCGGCGCCGCCCGCACCCGCTGCCGCGTGCTGGCGTGTACCGTAGCGCCCAGCCACAGCCGTCCGTAGCGCCAGGCCAATGACCCACTGCCCTCGAACGCCGGCCCGTCGTCCACCACGAAGCGCAGGCCGAGGCCGGCGCCGAGCATGACCTCACTGCGCCGGGTGGACTCACTGCGTGCCGCCGCAGCGGGCTCCGCCTGCTGAGCCGCTACCACCTCCTGCGCGGTCTCGGCCGGGGGCGCTGGGGGCTGGGACACGGGAGGAGTGGCCACACCGATCTCGCCTCCCTCGGCCAGCGCCTGGAGCGCCGCCCGCACGATCACGCCCACGGTCTCGAGCGCCGCCGAGTGCTCGCGCGGACCGCTGGCCGGCACCTCGCGCACCAGCACGCGACGGGCCGCGAGATCCACGATGGTCACCTCGAGGCCACCCTCGCGCTCGGTGGTCCACACCACCACGCGTGCCTGCGTGCCCAGCGCCAGGCGCGCGGCTCGCCCGAGCGGGTCGCCCTCAACACCTCGCGGATCTCCCGGCGCTCCGGGCGGCAGCAGCACGAACGGCAGGTCCGAGGTCTGCCCCACGATGCGCTCGCGGGTGTCTGCAGGGACACCCGGATCCAACAGCCAGGTGAGCGGCTGCGCAAGCGCCAGCCCCGGCCGCGCCGAGAGCGAAGCGACCAAGACGGCGAGCCAAACCAGCGGACGCAGAAACCGCACGTCCCGAGCGGTACCATGGAGCCTCCCGCGCCGCCTCCACGAAAAAACCTGCCCGTGTTGACCCGAATGGCCGCAGCTCGCGCTCTCTCTTCCCGATGACCCACACATCCCCCCTCCTCTGCCGCAGAACGCTCGCCTCGTGCAACGTGCTCGCCTTCCTGATCCTCACCGTCGCGGGCTGCGGCACGGAGCGCGACATCGTCGCCTGCAGCTCGAGCGTGCCGTGCGCCACGGGGTCCACCTGCGTGTCGGGCGGCTGCGTCCCGAACGACGCCGCAGTCCCGAACGACGCGAACACCACGGACCTCGGCAACGGTGGAGACGCGGGGCCCGACCAGGGTGACGACGGCGGCCTGGTGGGCTTCTGCGCTGGAGCAGGCCCCTTGCTGATCCCCAGCGCCGGCGCGGCCGGTGACCGCTGCACCGGGCAGCTGGCCGAGAGCGCGTTCCGCTTCGCGGTGTGCAGCTGCGGCGAGTTCGTGGTGAGCAACACCTTCCGGACCGATTCGTTCGACAGCCGCAATGGCGTCTACGACAGCGCCAGCGCGGGGACCGCCGCAGCGTTCGGCACCAACGGGTCGGTCAACCTGGCGGCCACGGCCACCATCGGCGGCTCGGCCTGGGTGGCCGGTGCCCAGGGCCTCGGCGCCAACGCCAGCGCGCCATTGTCGGTGGCGGGCAACCTGCGCGTGGCCGGCCCCGTCGCGTCCATGTCCACGGTCACGGTGGACCTCGACGCCGACATCAACGGCGACCTCAGCGCCACCAGCGTGACCATCGACGGCTCGCTCATGCAGCCCGGGGGCGCCAGCATCACGGCGCCCACGCAAGCCATCAACGCCCAGGCTTCGGGAGTGGTCACGGTCACGCCGCCATGCGACTGTGGCTCGTCCGCCGCGGTGGACCCGGCCGCGCTGGTCGGCACGTTCGCCAGCCTGAACGACAACGCCGAGGCCGATTTCGACCCGAGCGTGCTCGCCAACCACACTGCGGGCGCCGTGGTGGACCTGCCCTGTGGGCGCCTCTACGCCCCGAGCATCGGCGGCACGGGCGCGCTCACGCTGCGCGTGGCAGGCCGCACGGCGCTCTTCGTGGGCGGTGACCTCGCGCCGGACGCCGCCTTCAGCGTTACGATCGTGGGCGACGGTGAGCTCGACCTCTTCGTGGCAGGCAACCTGGTGAGCGCATCCAGCGTCAGCCTCGGCAGCGCCGCAACGCCCTCGCGCGTGCGCCTCTACGTGGGCGGCTCGGATCCCATCGCGCTCTCGGGTGGCGGCACCTTTGCGGGCTTCGTGTATGCCCCGTCCGCACGCTTCACCATGAGCGCCGCCATCGAGATCTTCGGCGGCTTGTTCGCCAACGGCATCGTGGCGTCCGATTCGCTGACCGTGCACTACGACGACGCCATCCGTGACGCTGCGTCCGACTGCACCCCTCCCACGGGCTGTGACAGCTGCAACGACTGCGGTGGCAACGCGTGCATCGGCGGGGCCTGCGGGGCTTGCGTCACCGACGCCGACTGCTGCGCCCCGCTCACGTGCTTCGAAGGCGTGTGCTCCCCGGCTTTCGAGTGACCCAGCGCGCACGTGCGTGACCTTTCAGGCAAGCGCGACTACAACGCCGCCTCATGCCCAACCAGACCCGCATCGTGCGTCCGGGGCCCACCCCGGACACCGTCGTCACCGAGCAGAAGGAGACGCTGCGTGTCCCCCCGGGGTGGGAGCGTCTGCCACCCGGAGACGCGGGCCTGACACGCCGCGTGAAGGCCGCAGGGCCGAGCTGGACGGTGCAAGAAAAGGTGGGGCGCAAGCTCTTCTCGCGGGGGGTGTGGGCCCCGGGTTTGAACATTCGTGCGGCGCGCACCACGCTCGACGAAGAGCGCGCCGACCCGGCGTACGAGAAGCGCCTGACCGCCGCGCGAGTGCGCCGCGAGAAGAAGCAGGACGCCTACGTGGAGGACTTCCGCGGGGCGGTGCTGGCCTTCCTGGACTTCGACCCGCGCTTCGACGCGCTGGCGCAGCGGCTCGCGGACGCCGTCACCACGCACGCCACGCCGGTGGGCAGCGGCACCGTCGCACGCACGGAGCGGATCCCCATCGACGAGCGCGCCGAGTCGGCGGTCATCGCGTGGATGCGTCACCAGACCACCGCCTACGACGGAATGGTCATCCCCCGCATCAAGGGCGAGCGCCGCCGCGTGCGACGCATGCTGGCCGAGCGCTCGAAGTTGCTGCTCTCGCGCTACCGTCGCGGCGAAGCTCCTCAGGAAGGCCGCTGCCCCCTCGTGAGCGCCCTCTCGGGGTGAAGCACGGACGGCCTCGAGCCGATGCGCTACCCTCCGCACCGCCATGCCCGCTTCTCCCTCCGAGCACACCCTTCGCATCGTCCTCACCGGAGGCCCCGGGGGAGGAAAGACCACCGCGGCCGACCTGCTGCGCCGCGAGTTCTCCGACCGCGTGGCGCTGGTGCCCGAGACGGCCACCATGCTCTTCACGGGAGGCTTCCCGCGCGTGGCCGAACCCGAGGCCGTGCGCGCCACGCAGACCGCCATCTATCACGTGCAGCGCCACCTCGAAGAGGTGCAGGCGGCCCGCTTCCCGGGTCAGATCCTGCTGTGCGACCGTGGCACGGTGGACGGCGCCGCCTACTGGCCCGGTGAGCCCGCGGGCTTCTTCGAGGCGCTCGGCACCACGCTCGAGGACGAGCTGGCGCGCTACCACCACGTGATCTTCTTCGAGACCGCCGCCGTGGGTGGGCACTCCATCGCCAGCGGCAACCCGGCCCGCATCGAGTCGGAGGCCGCGGCCGTCGCGCTCGACAAGGGCCTGCGCACGCTCTGGCAACAGCACCCGCGCTTTCACTTCGTGCCCCACGGGCCCAGCTTCCTGGCGAAAATCACAACAGGGCTGCACACGCTGACCGAGATCCTGGCCGGCGCACGGAACCACCACGACTGAAGGCCGATTCTGTCCGGCGTTCTGACGCCGAGGGCTATTCCGTACCGCCACTCGCGGTGGTAGGGTCCGGCCGCGATGAAGCCAGCTGGACACTACGTCGTGGACGCCTATGGCCTCACGACCGACGCATTCGTGGCCGTGCACGGGCGCTTCTTCCTGGTGCACACCGCGCCCGCAGAGCCAGCGGCGCTGGACGACTCCTCCGATGAGTGGGCGTCGGCCATGGCGTACAACACCACGTACGGGCCGAACCCCGGGTCCATGACACCCGAGGTGGAGGCGGCCTACAACGCGGTGCGCGACTTTCAGGTGTCCGAGGTGCGCAAGCGGAAGGGCAACCCCTTCCCGGACCGTGTCAGCGTGGGGCGCGCGCGCAACTGTGACGTGGTGCTGCGCTACTCGTACGTGTCCAAGCTGCACGCTCACTTCGTCGCAGCCGACGGCGCTGCAGACGCCAGCACCGAGTTCAGCCTGGTGGACCAGAAGTCGCACAACGGCAGCGCGGTCAACGGAAAGCCGGTGCAGCCCGGGCGGCCCGCGCCCGTGGTGAGCGGCGACGAGCTGGTGCTCGGGTCCCTGCGGTTGCGCCTCATGGACGCCGGCCGGTTCATCGCGTTCATCAAGCGCGAGAGCCAGCGCCCCAAGTCGCGCTACTGAAGCGGCCCTAGAGGCCCAGCAGCCGACAGCCGGCAGCGCTGAGCGCCGAGACCGCCGCGCCGAACATCACGGCGTTCTCGGAACTGGCGTTGCCCAGCTGGCTGCGGCGGAAGACGCCCTGCGCGATGGCGGCCAGGCGGAAGAGCGAGAAGGCCTTGAAGTAGGCCCAGTCGGCGCTCGGCTCGCCGCCCGCGGTGGCCAGGTAGCGGGCCACGAACTCGCGCTCGGTGGGGATGCCCGTCTCGGCGAAGTTCACGCCCAGCAGGCCGCCGATCTTGGGCATGGCCACGTCGTACAGCATGCAGGTGTAGGCCAGGTCGGCGAGCGGGTGGCCCAGCGTGGACAGCTCCCAGTCGATGACGGCCAGCACGCGCGGCTCGGTGGGGTGGAAGATGAGGTTGTCCAGCCGGTAGTCGCCGTGCGCGAGCGTGGTGCGGTCGTCGGCCGGCACGTGCGCGGGCAGGTAGGCCAGCAGCTTCTCCATGGGCTCGATGACGCTGGTCTCGGAGGCGCGGTACTGCTGCGTCCAACGAGCCACCTGACGCTCCACGTATTGGCCCTGCTTTCCGTAGTCAGAGAGGCCCACGGCGGTGACGTCCACCGCGTGGATCTTGGCCAGCACGTCGGCGAGCTGCTCGTACATCACGATGCGGTCCTCGCGCGACACGTCCTGCAGGCGCACGTCGAAGAAGATGCGGCCCTCCACGTGCTCCATGACATAGAACGACGTGCCGATGACGGCGGGGTCCGTGCACAGCGCGTGCATCTCGGCCACGGGCACGTCGGTGTCGCGCAGCGCGCGCATGACGCGGTACTCGCGGTCCACCGCGTGAGCGGACGGCAAGAGCTTGCCCGGGGGCTGCTTGCGCAGCACGAAGCTGCGCGTTCCGTCGCCCAGCCAGAAGGTGGGGTTGGACTGCCCGCCACGAAACTGGCGCACGGTGAGCGGGCCACCAAAGGCCGGGACGTGCTCGTTCAGCCAGGCCTCGAGGGCGGCTTCGTCAAAACGGTGGGCATCGCGAACAGGCGTCGTATGATCGGGTGGCGCGGACATTTCGCCGCGACCGTACCACGCCCCCGAAGAGAAGGATCCCCACCATGGGCTTCGATGTCAGCGACGACCTGCAGCACCTCCTCGACAAGGCCCGCGCCTTCGTCGAGGGCTCCATCTATCCGGTGGAGCAAGAGGCCATTCACGACTTCCGCGCCGCCGAGGGCAAGCTCGCCGCGCTGCGCGCCGAAGTGAAGGCCATGGGCATGTGGGCGCCGCAGATGCCGCGCGAGATGGGCGGCATGGGGCTGTCGTTCCTGGACCACGCCCGCCTGGTGGAGGTGCTCGGTCGCAGCCCGCTCGGGCTCTACGTGTTCGGCTGCCCAGCGCCCGACGCGGGCAACATGGAGATCCTGCACAAGTTCGGCACCAAGGAGCAGCAGGCCCGCTGGCTGCAGCCGCTGGTGGACGGGACCATCCGCAGCTGCTTCTCCATGACGGAGCCGGACCACGCGGGCAGCAACCCCACGTGGCTCGGGACCACGGCCGTGCGTGACGGCGACGACTACGTCATCAACGGGCACAAGTGGTTCACCACGAGCGCCGACGGGGCGGACATCGCCATCGTCATGGCGGTCACCAACCCCGACGCGCCGCCGCACATGCGCGCCAGCCAGATCATCGTGCCCACCAGCTCGCCCGGCTTCGTGCACGTGCGCCGCATCTCCGTCATGGGCGAAGAGGGCTCGGGCTGGTCCAGCCACTCGGAGCTGCGCTACGAGAACGTGCGCGTGCCCATCAGCAACCGCCTCGGCGCCGAGGGCGCGGGCTTCATGATCGCGCAGGAGCGCCTCGGGCCCGGACGCATCCACCACTGCATGCGCTTCCTGGCCATCTCGCAGCGCGCGCTCGAGCTCATGTGCGAGCGCGCCGCCACGCGCATGGTGGCGCCGGGCAAGCCGCTGGGCACCAAGCAGGCCGTGCAGATCATGATCGCGGACAGCAAGGCCGAGCTCGACTGCGCGCGCCTGTATGTGTACGACACGGCCGAGAAGATCGACCGCCACGGCGCCAACGGCGCGCGCGTGGAGATCAGCTGCGTGAAGTTCCTGGTGGCCAACACCATGCAGCGCATCCTGGACCGCGCCATCCAGATCCACGGCGCCCTCGGCATGACCGACGACACGCCGCTGGCCTGGTTCTTCCGTCACGAGCGGGCCGGCCGCATCTTCGACGGCGCCGACGAGGTCCACAAGACCAGCGTGGCGCGCCAGCTGCTGAAGCCCTACGGCCTCGAGCTGGGCTCCCAGGGGAAGTGAAGCCATGACGCTCGCACGCATCGTGTTGGTGAAGCTGCAGCCCGAGCAGGCCAACGCCGGGGGGCGCGCTGCGCTGGCGGCCTCTGTGCGTGCGGCCCTGGGCGCCGATCCCGAGCTGCTGGCGCTGCGTGTGGAGCTGCCCGCCGACGCGGACGCCGAGCGCTCGTGGGACGTGGCGCTCCGGCTCGAGCTGCCGTCACCCGAGGCCTTCGAGCGCCTGGCGGCACGCGAGCACTACCGAGGGCTGTTCGAGCGTGACCTGCCGGCGCGCGCGGTGGTGGTCAAGGCCTGGAGCTTCGTGCCCGCGTGAGCCCGCTGGGCGAGACGAGCGCCGCCTTCTCTGCTATCAGCCGTCCTGATCGGAACGCATGGAAGAATTGATCGGAACGGCCGGGCTGCTGGGCATCGCGCTCATCTTGTTCTTCGAGAGCGGCTTTCCTTTTGCGTTCTGGCTCCCTGGCGACAGCCTGCTGCTGTCGGTGGGGCTGTTCGCGGCGAGCGGGCGCTTCGAGATCGTCTCGCTGCTCCTGACGCTGTTCTGCGCCTCGGTGGCCGGCGTGGCTGCGGGCTACTGGACGGGGCGGCTCGTGGGGGCGCGCTGGCTCGACCCGGACCAGGGCAGCGTGGTGCGCCGCAAGCGCCTCATGGCAGCGCAGTCGTTCTACATCAAGCACGGCGGCAAGGCCCTGGTGCTGGGCCGCTTCGTGCCCGCGGTGCGGTCGTTCATCCCGTTCTTCGCCGGCATCGCCCGCATGCCCCAGCGCCGCCTCATGTTCTACAACGTGCTGGGCGGGGCCATGTGGGCCACCGGCCTCCCGCTCGTGGGCTACTACGGCGGCGCAGCCCTCCATCGCCGGGGCATCGACATCGACGCCTACGTGCTGCCGGTGGTGGGCAGCATCGTCGCCATCTTCATCATCGTGCCGGTGGTGCAGAGCCTGCGCGACCCCGAGACCCGCGCGCGCCTCTTGCGGCGCCCCCGCTGAGCCCGCGGCCTCAGCCCGCGCCGTCGGCGTAGAAGCGCTCGATGACGGCCGAGTACTTGTCGGCGATGACGTTGCGCCGGAGCTTCATGGTGGCCGTCAGCTCGCCGCCCTCCACGCTGAACTCCGCGGGCAGGACCTCGAACTTCTTGATGGTCTGGTAGCGCGCCACCTTGGCGTTGCACTGCCGCTCGATCTGGTCTTCCAGGTAGTCGCGCAGCTTGCGGTTGCCGGCCAGCTCGCGCGCGCTGCTGGCGCCCACGCCGATGCGCTCGCGCAGCGCAGCCAGGCCCTCGGGGTCCAGCGTGATCAACGCTGCGAGGTACGGCTTGCGATCGCCCACCACCACCACCTGCCCCACTCCGTCGATGCCGCCGATCAGGTGCTCGAGCTCCACGGGCGCCACGTTCTTTCCGCCCGCCGTGATGAGCAGCTCCTTGATGCGTCCCGTGATCTTCACGTTGCCTTCGTCGTCGAAGGCGCCGATGTCGCCGGTCTTGAGCCAGCCGTCTTCGGTGAACAGCGCCGCCGTCTCGGCGGGCATGTGCAGGTAGCCCTTGGTGTTGAGCGTGCCGCCCACCTGGATCTCGCCGTCGTCCGCGATGCGGATCTGCGCGCAGGACAGCGGGCGCCCCACCGTGCCGAAGCGCGGGCGCAACGGGTGCGTGAGGGTGCACAGGCCGCTGGTCTCGCTCAGCCCGTAGGCCTCGTGGATGCCGATGCCGAGCGACGCGAAGAAGCGCTGGGTGCTGACCGCGATGGGCGCCGAGCCGGTGATGGCCACGCGCAGGCGGTCGAGCCCGAGCGCCGTCTTGACCTTGTCCACCACCAGCTTGCGCGCCAGGAAGCGGCGCGGCGTCATGTGGCTGCGCAGCCCGCGCTCCACCTGCACGTCGAAGGCGGCCAGCTCGGAGGCCATGCCGAAGTCCACGATGCGCTTGGCGTTGCCCGTCTTGGCACCCAGGTTGGCGCGCAGCGCGTCCTCGAACTTCTCCCACACGCGCGGCACCCCCAGGAACACCGTGGGGCGCACGTCGGTGAGGTACTCCTTGATGTGCGCGAGGTCGGGGCAGAAGTAGACCTGCCCGCCCACCATGAGCGTGGCCACGTTGGTGATGAGCTGCTCGGCCTGGTGGCACAGCGGCAGGTAGCTGATGCAGTGGTAGGCGTCGGGCTCCGACATGAACGGCGCCCACTCGAGGATGCTGGCGCCCACCGCGAGCTGTCCCTGGTGGCTGAGCTCCACGGCCTTGGGCACGCCGGTGGTGCCCGACGTGTAGATCAGCATGCAGGTGGCCGCGGGGTCGATGGACGCCATGCGGGCGTCGATGAGGTCACGTCGCGCAGCGCGCCCGTCACCCAGCAGCTGGTCGAAGGAGCGCAGGCGCCCGGCCGCGCGCGGGTGCAGCGCCTCGTCCAGCAGGTCGAAGGTGATGATGTGCTCGAGCGCCGGGAACGCGCCCTCGGCCTCGGCCGCCAGCAGCTTGTCCACCTGCGCGGCGCCGTCGGCGATGAGGATGCGCGCGCGGCTGTGCTGCACGATGTACGCCGCCTGCGCCGCCGTGTTGGTGACGTAGATGGGCGCCGGGATGCCCTGCGCCGCCTGGATGGCGAACTGGCACTGCACCCACTCGGGCCGGTTGGCGCCCACGATGGCCACGCACTCGCCCGGCTGGTGGCCGAGCTCCACCAGGGCAGCCCCGAGCGCGCGCACGCGCTGGAAGTACTGCGACCAGGAGAGCGCCTGCCACCGGCCGGCGCGCTTCTCGTTGAGCGCGGGGGCGTCGGGCGTGGTGGCGGCCCAATGAGCGAGCCGGTCGACCAGGGTGCTCGGGGAGGTCATGGGCCTGCACCGTGGCACGCGCGGGAACATGCGTCGAACGCCGTTGCGAAAGTGATCCGGTCAGCCACGAGGCATGCGCGGATTTGCCCGAAACGCGGTGGGTGTGTTGCCCGTCCAGCGCCGGAACGCGCGCGTGAAGCCGCTCTGCTCGGCGAACCCCAGCCGGAAGGCCACCTCGGCGAGCGGGATGCTGGCGTCGGCCACGTAGCGGCGGCCCAGCTCGGCGCGCGTCTCGTCCACCAGCAAGAGGAAGCTGGTGCCCTCCTCGGCCAGGCGCCGCTGGAGCGTCTTGTCGCCCAGGTGCAGCTGCTTGGCGATGGCGGCGCGCTGCGGCTCGCCCAGCGAGAGCCGCGCGATCACGGCCTCCCGCACCTGGTCGCCCACGCGGGACCCGTCGAAGCGCGCGAGGTAGCTGCGCACCACCGTGTCGCTGGCCAGCGCCAGCGCGGGGTTGGCCATGGGCAACGGGCGGTGGACCAGCTCCTGCGGCACCAGGAAGGCATCACGGTCCGCGCCGAACGTGATGTGAGGGCCGAAGAAGGACTCGTACGTGGACAGGCTCGCGGGCGCCGGCACGTGCCTCAGCCAGAGACGCGCAGCCAGCAGGTCGTCGCCCGTGAGCAGCCTGCCCATCTTGAGCGACGCCGCCACGTAGAGGTCCACGGACTGCGGCACCAGCGCGACCCCCGCGTGTACGCGCAGCGTCTGCACCAGGCCCTCGGGCGTCTCCGTGATCACCAGCTCGACGGCGTCGGTCACCACCCGCGAGAAGCGTGCGCCGCGGCGCATGGCGTCGCCCAGGGTGTCGCTCGCCAGGATGGCGAGGCCCAGGCTGACGAAGGTGGTGGGCTGCACGTAGCGGGACGCGTGCAGCCCGAGGCAGGGGTCACCCGTGCGCGCCACCGCGAGGCGCCAGAGACGCTCGGTGGCGGGCACCGGATGCCGCCCGTTGGGGTCCGCCAGCACGCTGGGCGAGAGTCCGGCTTCCGCGAACAGCCCGGGCACATCCACCCCACGCTCCTCGAGCGTGCGCGCCAGCGCCAGCGCCCACGTGTTCAGGGTGGTGGCCTCACGCGGCATGCTGTGCGGTCCTCCCCCCGGTCGAATGTCCTGCGGCGCGCATGGCTTGTCCCGCAAAGGTAAGACGAATGCCCGCTGCGCTCCTAGGGTGAACGCATGAACCACGCGCTCACGAACCATCCCCACGTGCTCTTGGGCTGGGAGCTCTCCTACTTCAGCGGCAAGGTCCGCTCGTATCTGCGCTTCAAGGAGGTCCCCTTCGTGGAGCGCCCCATCGACTTCATCGGCTTCCGCTTTCGAGCACCACGCGCGACGGGGGCGGCCGCCATCCCCATCGTCATCACGCCGGAGGGGACGTGGCTGCAGGACTCGAGCGCCATCCTGGACGCGCTCGAGGTGCGCTTCCCCGAGCGCGGCATCGTGCCCGGCACGCCGGTGCAGCGCTTCGTGGCCTACCTGCTGGAGCTGTGGGGCGACGAGTTCTGGATCCCGGCGGGCATGCACACGCGCTGGAGCCACGCCGAGAACTACCCGCTGTTCGAGCGCGAGGTGGGCGGTCACCTGCTGCCGTGGCTGCCGCGCGCGCTGCAGGACCGCGCAGCGGCCCACGCGGCCGGGATGATGCGCGGCCACCTGCCGGGCGTGGGCATCGTGCCCGCCCAGGTGCCCACCCTGGACGCATGGATCGCGCAGACGCTGGACCAGCTGGAGGCGCACTTCGCGGTGCACCCGTACCTGCTGGGAGGCCGCCCCACCCTGGCGGACTTCGGCTTGATCGCACCGCTCTACGGGCACCTGGGCCGCGACCCTTGGCCCAAGCGCGAGCTGATCGCCAAGCGGCCGCACGTGCGCGCGTACATCGAGCGCATGGCGCGCCCAGCGCAAGCGGACGGAGAGCTGGAGGCCGACGACGCCATCCCGGAGACGCTGGTGCCCATCGTGAGCGCCGCGCTGCGCGAGCTGCTGCCGTTCGTGGCGGGCACGCGTGACGAGCTGCTGCGCTTCATGGCGGAGCAGGGAGGCCACAAGCCCGTGCCGCGAGGGCTCGGCCCGGTGGAGCACCCGCTGGGCACGGGGCGCTATTCGCGGGCCGCCCTGCCCTACGTGCTGTGGATGCTCCAGCGCATGCGCGACGCACAGCGTGACGGCACTCCGGTGGAGCAAGCCCGGCTGCGCACGTTCCTGCAGGGCTTCGATGCCGAGGGCTGGCTGGACCTCGAGGTGCCGCGCGTCACACGCGTGGGGCTGCGCGTGGCGCTGACGCCGGAGGGGCAGCGATGAGCGGCGCGTTCGACGGCAAGCGCGTGCTGGTCACCGGCGCGTCGAGCGGCATCGGGCGCGCGGTGGCGCTGGCCTTCGCGCACGCAGGCGCGCGCCTGGTGTTGGTCTCCCGGCGCGAGGGCGCGCTCGACATGGTGGCCAGCGAGGTGGAGCAACGCGGCCACGCCCGACCGCGGGTGCTGGCCGCCGACCTGAGCAAACGGGGCGTGGCCGCCATGGTGGCCGACGAGGCGCGCGCCCACGGTGGCCGCGTGGACATCTTGGTCAACAACGCGGGCGCCGGCATCGCGGGCACCCAGCTCGGCGTGGCGGACGACGACGACGCGCGGGCGCTCTTCGAGACCAACTACTGGTCGCCGCTGGCGCTCGCGCGCGGGCTCTTCGGCGACGCGTCGCCTACTCACGAGTTCAGCATCGTGAACGTGAGCTCGCTGATCGCGGGCTTCCCCGTGGCCACGGCGGGGCACTACTCGTCATCCAAGTCGGCCCTGGCGCTGGCCACCGAGGCGCTGCGGCTCGAGCTGGTGGGACGGCCAGCCCGCGTGCTGCACGTGATCCCCGGGCCCGTGGAGACGCCCATGTTGGCCGACCTGCGGAGCGTGCGCGGCGCCGCGAAGATGGTGGAGCGCTTGCCGCGTGCACAGCCGGAGGAGCTGGCCACCGGCATCCTCCGGGCGCTCGAGAACGACGAGGGAACACTGGTCATGCCGCGCTCGCTCGGCTTCGTGCGGCACCTTCCGACGGTCATGCTGGCCCTCGGTCAGAAGCGGGCGCGACCGCTGCGGGAAGTCAGGCCGGCGCCATCATCTTCGCCATCTTCGACTTCATCAGGCACTCCATGATGATGGGCTGCGCCAGCACCAGCCCGTTGATCTTGTCGTCGAGCGCGGTGAACACGCCCGCCAGGAGCCCGAACATGCGGCCATACAGGATGATGTCCTGAGGGATGGTCACGTTCTCGATGCGCCCCACCACGCCCTGCACGTCGGCCTTGATCTTGTCGAAGTCCAGCGTGCGTGCCTCGGACGGTGACATCTCGAAGTACTTGTCGAAGAACTCCACGATGAGCGGCTTGGCGTGGCCCATGTCGCTCTCGCTCATGACGCCCATGTCCACCACGGCCCGCATGAAGCCCTCCACGTCACGCACCATGTAGGCGAAGGACGCGGTGAGCATCTTGTCCTGGAACGCCGCGGGCAGCTCCTTCACCTGACCGAAGTCCAGGATGCACACCTCGGAGCGCTCGCCGTTGCCACCGAAGAGGATGTTGCCGGGGTGCGGGTCGCTCTGGAACACACCGTCCACGAACACCATGTGCGTGAACGCGTGGATGATGCGCCGCATGAGCTCGTGGATGTCCACGCCCAGCTCCTGGACCTTCTTGCGGTCCGTGATCTTGTGCCCCTCGAACCACGTGGTGCAGATGATGTTGCGGGTGGTGTACTCGGGCAGCACGCGCGGGATGACCACGTTGGGCAAGCCGCTCAAGTTCGCGTGGATGGTCTGCGTGAAGCGCGCCTCCTGCTCGTAGTCGAGCTCGGCCGTGAGCGCCTTGCTCATCTCCTCCGCGATGACGCGCAGGCCGATCTTGGGCACGAAGATGTTGAACATCGGCACCACGCGCCGCATGAGCCCGAGGTCCACCGCGAGCTGCTGCTCCACGTCGGCGTACTTGATCTTGAGCGCCACGTCCTGGCCGTCCTTGGTGCGCGCGCGGTGCACCTGGCCGAAGCTCGCAGCGTTGCGCGCCTCGTGTTCGATGGCGGCGAAGATCTCGTCGGGCGGCGCCCCGAGCTCCGTGGCCAGGCGCCCCTCCACGTCGCTCCAGGGCAGGGGGTCCACCTTGTCCTGCAGCTTCGACAACGTGCGCGTCCACTCCACCGGCGCCACGTCCACCCGCACGCTGATGAGCTGGCCGATCTTGATGAGGCCTCCGCGCATGCGCACCGCCAGGCGGTAGAAGCGGTCGGCGCTCCACTGGTGCACCCGTGACCAGGCCGCGCGGCGGGCGGGGACCCGCAGCTTTCCGCGCAGCCAAAGGTAGAGGTACGCGAAGTAGATGGGGAAGAGCGCCGCGGCGACGCGTGTGCCGCGTCCGGCGGCCATGAAGAAGCTGCGCATGCAGGGTGATAGACCTACCACCGTAGGGGTGGGCAAGCGGGCGGCGGTGAGGGGGGCAGCGCCGCGGCCGCTCAGACGGGCTTCACGGAGAAGACCTCCACGTCCACGCCGGGCGAGTAGTGCACCAGCGCGGGTGGACGCACCGTCACGCCGGGCAGGCCCGCGGCCGCAACGAGCCCGTCGCTCACCGAGAGCACCTCGGCCACGTGCGCCGGGTACGGCACGTGGTGCACCTGCCCGCGGTGCAGCTTCCCGCCGCGCACGTTGTAGAGGTAGTAGCGCTCCAGCAAGAAGAACTCGAGGCTGCCCAGCTGCGGCTCCGGCAGCACGTCGCCGATGCGGCAGCGGATCTGCGAGTGGACGCCGCCGGCGCGGCGCACGCTGTCATAGGCCAGCTCGTCGCCCACCTTCACGTGACCCTCGTTGTCGGCGCCGCTCATGCGGGCGTGGTGGTACGGCAGCCCCCAGCCGTTGCGCGCGGCCTGCACCGCCAGCCAGCTGCTGGCCTCGAGCGAGAAGAAGTACACCCCGGGTGCGTCGCCCTGGTGGTGCACGTAGGTGCGCAGGTTGGTCTCGTAGAAGTCGAACGCGGGCCCGGGCCACCACGAGGGCCGGATGCCGCGCATCAAGAACGGCACCACGCCCACGTAGGCGCGCCCTTCGAAGAGGTCGAGCTCCAGCTGCGGCGGCACCAGCGCGCGCAGCGCGGCCACGTCCACCTCCCAGTGCAAGAAGAGCAGGTCGCGCCAGCGCTGGGTGCCGGCGTTGCCGCCTGCGGGGCGACGAGTGGGGGCGACGCGATCCATGGGCCGAGCATGCCGCACGCGGCGCGCGCTGACTACGGCGCCTGCACGATGGCCCGGATGCGGTCCACCTGGGCGCGCGAATAGAGCCGGCCCACCAAGGCGTCGTTGGCGCGCGTGCCGGTGGCATCCCAGGCCGCGCGATGGGGCTCCATGTCCACCACCGTCAGCCGCCTCCGGAGCGTCTCGGTGGCGCGGTCGTCGAGGCGCCGCCCGGCCCTCCGGAACGTGCTCTGCTGGCTGCGCCCCTGCGCCAGCATGTGCTCGCGCAGGGCCTGCGGCACGAGCGCCAGTCGGTCGCTGCGCACCACGATGGCGCCCACGATGACCCCGTTGGCCTGCTCGCTCATGAAGCGCAGGCGCCCGTGCCACTGCATGGCCACGGCCGTGACGCTGGACGCCACCACGGTGTCCACCATGCCGGTGGAGAGCGCCGGCAGCACCTCGTTCACGCTGAGCGGCACACCGGTGGCGCCGGTGGCGTTCACGAAGGCCTCCATGGTGGGTGAGTCACGCCAGATCCACGGGCGCCCGGCGCGCATGTCGCTGGGCCGCTCGATGCGGCGCGTGGAGAACAGGCGAATGCGCCCGGCGTCTCCCCAGCCGAGGATGGTGAAGCCCTCCCGCTGGAAAGCGCGGTTGAGCTCGCCCTGGAGCTGGCCACGCACCCGGTCGAGCTCCGCATACGACGTGATGAGCCCGGGCGCCTGCAGCACCAGCACCTCCCGCGCGATGGTGCCGAGGCCCACCGAGGTGAGCGCTGCGCCGTCCATTTGCCCATCGCGAAGCTTGCGTACGATGGTGCGCTCGTCGCCCGCCGCGCCGCCGCCGAACAGGCGCACGCGCACCTGACCGGAGGAGCGGTCCGAGAGGTCACGGTCCATGTCCGCGAAGCCCCGCCCGAGCGGCGAGTCGGCCGGCGCCAGCGTGGCGAAGCGCAGCTCGAGAGGCGCTGTGGCCTGAGCGCGCAGCGGGGCCACGTCGCAGGGCAGCGCCAGCAGCGAGAGCGCCAACAGCGAGAGCGCGCACGCGCCTGGGGTGAGCCGGCGCGGGCGCATGGTCACGAGCCCCCGTAGCGCGCCAACACCAGATCCAGCAGCGGCCCGATGCCTTCGCCTTCGTCGATGCCCACGCAGGTGGTGCCCGTGGACTGCAGCATCTTCAGCAGCGGGCGGCCATAAGGCGTGTCGTCGCCCCACACCACGCCCAGCGCGTTGTCGGGCAGGTCTTTCATGCACTGCGCCAGGATCTCGTCGCCCATGGCGGGCGCCGCCGTGCCGTCCACCACCACCAACAGGGGCTGCACGGTGAAGACGCTCTTGCGCAGCTCGCGCTCGCTCATGGCAGAGGACACGTAGACGCGGTCATCGCCCAGCGAGGCCACCAAGCGCTCTGCGAACCGGAACTTGGACGACACGACCAGGACGCTCACCGGCGCGGCGAAGACCACGGGCATCATCAGCGTGCGCTCGACGTCGTCGTCGAGGTCCACGTCGATCTCGAGGGGCACCTCGGTGCCGGTCCGGTCGCCGCGCACCAGCACCTGCTCGATGCGCGCCATGACCTCGTCCGTGACGTCCTGGCCCACCTTGGCCGTGAGGGCGGCGGCCAGCGGACCCCGGCAGAGCGCCAGCACCGCGTCGCGGTCCTTGGGCAGCTCGTCCACGTCGCGCAGCGCGCGGAAAATCATGGCCGTTGCGAGCTCGGTGGGGAGGGCTCCCTCGAGCACCTCGCGCACCACGTGGACCTCTTGTTGAATCTGCATCGGCCGCTCAACGATAACAGAACCCGTGAGTTGGGTGGTCAAGTGTCTTTGCGCGTGCAGGGAAGCGGCAACGCTGCTAGATCGACCGCCCCCCAACCCCTCACCAATCGGAGCGCGCTGTGACCGTCTCGAACGAAACGCTGCACCTGGGCCTCAAGGCCACCCTGGACGAAACCGACCTGGATGTCCTCGGCGACAAGTACGAGGGCAAGGTCCGCGACAACTACACGGCGGGCGGCAAGCGCTACATCGTGGTCACCGACCGCATCAGCGCGTTCGACCGCGTGCTGGGCACCCTGCCCTTCAAGGGCCAGGTGCTCAACGGCCTGGCCGCGTGGTGGTTCGACCAGACCAAGGACCTGGTCCCCAACCACGTGCTGGACGTGCCGGACCCCAACGTCATGGTGGGCATCGAGTGCGAGCCGCTCCCGGTCGAGATGATCATGCGCGGCTACATCACCGGCGTGACCTCCACCAGCATCTGGACGCACTACGCGGCGGGCTCGCGCTCGTTCTGCGGGCACGAGCTGCCCGAGGGGCTCAAGAAGCACCAGAAGCTGCCGGAGCCGCTGCTGACGCCGTCCACCAAGGCGCCCAAGGGCGACCACGACGTGAGCGCGTCGCGCGAAGAGATCTTGGCCATGGGCCGCATGACCGCGCGCGACTTCGACGAAGCGGCGGGTTACGCGCGCGCCCTGTTCGCGGCGGGCCAGAAGCACTGCGCCGAGCGCGGGCTCATCCTGGTGGACACGAAGTACGAGTTCGGCAAGACGCCCGACGGCAAGATCGTCGTCATCGACGAGATCCACACGCCGGACTCGTCACGCTTCTGGTACCAGAGCACCTACCCCGAGCGCTTCGAGGCCGGCGAGGACCCCGAGTCGTTCGACAAGGAGTACGTGCGCCGCTGGCTCAAGGCCGAGGGCTACTCGGGCGACGGCCCGGCGCCGGCCATCCCGGACGACGTGCGCGTGGAGGCCTCGCGCCGCTACATCGAGGCCTGCGACCAGATCCGCGGGACCGACTTCGTGCCCGACCTGGCGCCGCCGCTGGCGCGCATCCGCAAGAACCTGGGGCTCTGAGTCTCACCCGCTGCCCAGCCCGGAGCTGCCCACCATGCTGAAGAAGTTCGTCTACTGGACCGGGATGTCGGACTTCGTGGTGGGCCTCGCCACCTGGGGCGGCGCCGTGGGTGTGGCCCTGGCAGACCCACCGGTGCTAGGGCAGTTCGTGCCGCTCATCACGCTGGGCACCTTCTTGCTCATGGCCGCGGCGCTCCTGGTGTGGAGCTCCCACGACATGGCCACGCGGGCGCCCGTCATGTTCTGGCAGGGCCTCGTGCGCCTCTCGGCCATCTCGGCCGTGGTGTACGCCGTGCCGCACCAGCTGGCCTACCCGTGGGAGTACGCGCTGCTGGCCATCGACGGGCCCATCGGGCTCACCTACGTGATCGGCGCCATGAAGGTGACGGGCTGCTCGTTCGTGGAGCTGCTGCAGTGCAAGACCACGCCGGGTGGCAGAACGCCGCCTGCCGTGGGGTGAGGCCGGCGGCGGCGCGCGGGGGGGGGGGGGGGGGGGGGGGGGGGGGGGGGGGGGGGGGGGGGGGCGTCAGACGCGCGCGAAGAAGTCAGCCAGCACGCGGATGAGCCGCGCGCGGTACGCGGCGTCGGTGCACAGGTCCTGGCGGACCTCCAGCTCGAGTGCCCGCCGGCCATGGCGCAGCGCGTGCGCGTCGGGCGAGTACATGAAGCCCTCCTGACCCGACCAGGGCTCGTTGGCGTGCGTGACGTAGCCGGCCCGCGAGAGGTGCTCGGTGAGCGCGTAGCCCAGCGCTGGCTCACGGTTGAAGAGCACGCCCAGCTCCATGGCGCGCGGCTGGCCCTCGTACATGGGCGTGAACGAGTGCACCGCGAACAGCATGGGTGCCAGGCTGGCCCCCAGGGTCGCGTCCAGCGCCGCGTGGTAGGGCCGGTAGTAGTCCGTGAGCCGCAGCCTGCGATCGGCGTCGCTGAGCGCGGCGTTCAGCTCCACCGGCTGGCCCTCGGCCACGGTGCGGAAGAGCGTGTCCGAGTCCTCGGGGCGGTTTGGGTCGCACAGCAGCCGGCTGAAGCGGGCCAGCACGCCGGGGGCGCCCAGGTGGTCCGCCAGCTCGCGCGTGAGGTCCGCTGCACCGAGGTCCAACGCCCAGTGCGTGCCCACGAGGCGGCGGTCCGATTCGGACCAGCGCCAGCGCCCCGGGAGGCGCTCGGACGCGTGCTCGCAGCAGAGGACCAGCGCGACGTCGGCGCGCCCGCCGAGGACCTCGGCCGCGTCGCCCAGCGTGGACAGGATGGGTGCCATCGGCCGTAGTGTTGGGGAGAAGCCGCCGGCCGCAAGGTGGGGACGTCGTGTTCCGGGGCGCACCGGTGTAGTGTGGGGGTGTGGGTGCGACGAAGCCGGCGGTGGTCTTGCTTGCGAGCCTGTGCGCGTGGAGCGCGGGGGCTGGCGTGTCCGCCTCCGCGCAGGCGGTACCCGAGCCGGAAGACGACGCTGTACCAGAGCTGGAGCTGGCGGTAGCGGGAGCGCCACCCGCCGCGGACCCCGCCGCGGGGAAGACGACGCGGCGCTCGAGCGTGCGCCCGCATATGCCTTCGCCGTGGGGCTCGACCTCTACTCACGCTTCCTGTGGCGCGGGGTCTCCTTCGGGGAGCAGTGGACACTGCAGCCGAACGCGTCGTTCCGGGCCTACGGCCTCAGCGTGGAGCTGTGGGCATCGGCGTCTCCCGACCAGTCGTCGCTGGTGGACTACGTGGGGATCACGCTGGGCTACGCGTACGACGCCGGCTTCGGCACGTTCGGCATCCGGCTGGCCGACTGGATCTTCAGCCAGCGCTACGCGGAAGACGGAACCCTGGAGACGGCAGCGCCCTACCTGTTCGACTTCGCGAACGACGGCGAGGGCTCGCACTGGCTGGACCTGACCGTGTTCTTCACGGGGCCCGCGACGATCCCCATCACGCTGCAACTTGGCGCGGTGGTCTACAACGACCCTGACCACTCACTCTACGCGGGCGTGCTCTACGCGATCGACGTCGGCCGAGGCTTCACGCTCACCCCCGAGTTCGGCGTGGTGTTCGGGCGCAGTCGGCGCTGGTACGGCACGGATGCCGACCCGGTGAACGTGACCAACTGCGCGCTCACGGTGGCCCGCACCGTGGAGTTGGGGCGAGGCGTCACGCTGCCGCTGTCCGTGGCGCTGGTGGTGAACCCTGAGGCCGAGCGCGTGCACGTGGTGGTGGGCGTGGGCCTGCGGCTCTGAAGCGACCGACCCCGCCGCGCACCGGCGCGGGCCAGCTCAGGAGACGACGGTGATCGAGTGGCTATGGCCCGTCGAGGTCGTGGACTGCACGGTCACGGCCCCATCGTCGCGGAGCGTGGCGAACTGAGCGGCCGTCACCGTCACGCTGTGGGAGTGGCCGGCTGAGCCGGCGATGTTGTAGGACTTCTCCACGCCCTCACTGAGGTCGGCGGCCGTCACGACCAGGACGTGCCCGTGGTTTCCATTGATGGTGGCCGTGAGGGCGGCTGGCGTTCCACCGTCCTGCCCGTTGGGAGTACCGCCCGAGTCGTCCTCACAGGCAGCCAGCGCGGCTGCCCCCACAGTGAGAAAGAGAGTGGACTGAATGAAGGTGCGCCGTGTGCTGTGCATGCCTCGAAGCTAACCGACGCCGCGGCGCCCCGCCTCCGTGCGCGGCCCGAATAAGTGCCGAATAACCGTTCGCGGCACGCGGGTTGGCGTGATCCGGCCTCGCGCTTCAGAGTCCGGGGGATGAACTCCCCCTACGAGCAGCTCGGTGACGAGGGCGTGCGCGCCCTGGTGGACCACTTCTATCGTGCGATGGACACGCGGCCCGACGCGGCGGTCATTCGTGCCATGCACAAGGAGGAGCTCGCGCTGATGTCCGACAAGCTGGCCACCTTCTTGGTTGGTTGGATGGGCGGCCCGCAGCGCTACAACGAGCGCTTCGGCCGCGTGGTCATCCCCGCCGCCCACCAGCGCTTCGACATCGGCCCCGCCGAACGCGACGCCTGGCTGGCGTGCATGCAGGACGCAGTGGACGCGAGCGCGCTCACGCCCGACATGGCCAAGCGCGTGATGGACTCGTTCGGCAAGATGGCCGAGATGTGCCGCACGCGAGACTGATCAGTGTGGGTGGCGGTGGTGCACGTCGGGCACGTGCGGGTGGTCGTGGACCAGCGCGTCGTGACGATGCCAGTGGCTGTGGGGTGACCCCACTGGGTCGTCCGGCGCGTGCTCGTGCTGGTGATGCACGTCGTGTTCGTGCAGGTGCTCGTGCTCGAGCACCTCGTGCGTGTGCAGATGAGCGTGGCGCTCGCGGAGCAGCAGCACCACGCCCAGCACCATGGACAGCATGGCGAGGAGCGTGTCCCAGCGCAGGTGGTCCCCGAGGATGACCACGGACAAGAGCGCCCCCACGAACGGCGCCGTGGCGAAGTAGGCGGCCTCGCGCGCCGCCCCGATGAACCGCAGCGCGTAGGCGTCGAGCACGATGCTGAGGCCGTAGCTCACGCTGCCGAGCAGCATCGCCCCGACCAGGTACCGGACATCGGGGCACGCCCCGCCCACGACGACCAGCCCGAGGGTCACGTTGGTTCCTCCCGCCATGAGCGTCTTCACGCGCACGATGGCGAACGGGTCACGCAGGGTGAGCCGCTGCGTGAGGTTGTTGTCGAGCGCCCAGCACAGGCACGCCGCAGCCAGCAGGAGCACACCCGCCGTGTCGGCGCCGAGAGCACCCGACTCGAGCTTCAGCACGCCGGCGCCCGCGAAGATGAACAGCGCGGCCAGGGCGGCGTGCCTCCCGAGGTGCTCACGGAACAGCAGAACGGCAAGGAGGACGGTGAACGGCGCCTCCAGGTTCAAGAGCAGCGAGCCGCTGAGCCCCGTCACCCGCTCGAGCCCGAACAGCATCAGCACCGGAGCGAGAATGCCCCCCGCAAGGACCACGCCTGCCAGCTTCGGCACGTCCGCTCGCACGAGGCGTGCCTCGCTGCTGGCGGGACGAACGGCCCGGTGCAACCAGAGCCCGGCCGCCGCGCCCAGATAGAGCAGGCCCGCGAGCAATACCGGAGACACCTCGGTGAGCAGCAGCTTGGCGACTGGCGCCGAGAGCCCGAAGAGCGCCGCCGCGCAGAGGCCGAACACGGCTCCCCGGGCCGAGTCTCCGAGCGCACGCGGGCCGGATGGCTTCACGTGACCTCTGCGGGGGCCTCGGTGAGCGATGCCCCGCTGCGTTGGGCGAGCGCGCCGAACTGACGGTAGAGAGCGGGCACGACGAACATGTTGAGCGCTGTGGAGGTCAAGAGCCCACACAAGATGACCACGGCCATGGGCGCTTGGATCTCGCTGCCCGGCTGCCCACCCGAGAGCGCGAGCGGCACGAGGCCGAGCCCGGCTGCTAGCGCCGTCATCACGATGGGGATCAGGCGCTCCCGCGCCCCGCGCTTCACGGCTTCGTCGATGTCACGAACACCCTCTTCATGAACCAGGTGGCGTATGTGCGAGACCAGCATGATCCCGTTGCGCGTGGCGATGCCGAAGAGCGTGATGAAGCCCACCAGCGACGCCACCGAGAGCACCCCGCCCTGCAGGAAGACACCGACCGCTCCGCCGATGAGCGCCAGCGGCAGGTTGACCATCACCAGCACCGCATCCCGCATGGAGCCGAAGGCCGTGTACAAGAGACCCAGCATGCCCAGCAAGCACGCGAGGCTCAGCAGCCCGAGGGTGCGGGCCGCTCCCTCCGCGCTCTCGAACTGTCCGCCGTAGGCCACCCGATAGCCGGTTGGGAAGACCACCGCCGCGTCGACGGCGGCCTGTATGTCACCCACCACGCTCCCCACGTCGCGGCCCGCTACATTGCAGCTCACCACCAGCCGGCGCTGGACGTTCTCGCGGCCGATCTCGTTGGGCCCGCGGTCACGCTGCACGCTGGCCAAGGCACGCAGCGGGACGCGCGCCCCCGGGAGTGACCACCAACAGCTCGCGGAGATCCTCGAACGTCTGGACGCGCGTCGGGTCCGTCCTCACCACCAGGTCGAAGACCGCCTGGCCCTCCATGACCTGCGACACCACGTGGACGCCCGAGCCGATCTCGAGCGCGCGCGCCACGTCTGCGATGCGCATGCCGTGCCGAGCGATGGCCGGGCGGTCGAAGCGCACCCGCGCGAAAGGGATGTCCGACTGCTGCTCGCGCGCCAGGTCGACCACGCCCGGGACAGCGCGCATGGCGGCTTCCACTTCTGTACCGAGGCGACGCAGCTCGCTGAGGTCGTCCCCGAACACCTTGACCGCGATGCTCGCCCGGGTGCCGGACAGCATGTGATCGATGCGGTGCCCGATGGGCTGCCCGATGGTGATGTTCATGCCGGGCAGCATGCTGAGGTCGCGCCGCAGCTCGTCCAGAAAGTCCTCGCGCGACCGGTCCGTCTCGCGCAGCGTCACGTCCAGCTCGGCGGCGTTGGTGCCCTGGGCGTGCTCGTCCATCTCCGCGCGCCCGGTGCGACGCGCCACGGTGACCACCTCCGGGTGGCTCAGGAGGATCTCCTCGATGCGACGCCCCATCGCGTCCGACTCGGCGAGCGACGTGCCCGGCAGCGTCACGGCGGCCACCACCAGCGTGCCTTCGCGGAACTCCGGGAGGAACGAGCGGCCCGCCAGCGCGAGGGCGACAGCGGCGACCGCGAGCAGGGCGAACGCCACGGCCGCCACGAGCCGCCAACGCCGCATCGCGCCGTGGAGCAGCGGCGCATAACGTTGCTTCAGCCACTGCGCGAAGCGTGGCTCGTGCGCGTTGGTCACGGCCTTCGAGCCGGGCAGCAGGAACGAGCAGAGCACGGGGGTCACGGTGACCGCCACGAAGAGCGAGGCCGTCAGCGACACCACGTAGGCGATGCCCAGCGGCGCGAGCAGGCGGCCCTCCACGCCGGAGAGGAAGAACAGCGGCAGGAACACCAGCACCACCACCAAGGTGGCGAACACGATGCTGCTACGGATCTCGCGGCTGGCCGAGAGCACCACCTGCAGGGCCGGCAGCCGCTCTGCCTCGGGCAGCAGCGCGTTCAGACGCAGGCGCCGCACCACGTTCTCCACGTCGATGACGGCGTCGTCCACCAGCTCCCCCACCGCGATGGCCATGCCACCCAGCGTCATGGTGTTCAGCGTGGCGCCGAACGCCGAGAGCGCGAACACGGCGGTGACGAGCGAGAGCGGGATGGCCACGATGGTGATCGCGCTCGCGCGACCGCTGGCCAAGAACAGCAGCACGATGAGCAGCACCAGCGCGACGCCATCGCGCAGCGCCGCCAGCACGTTCTCGACCGCCACCTCGATGAAGTCGGCCTGCCGGAACACGTCGCGCTCGAGGGTCAGCCCTGCGGGCAGCGTGCGGGAGAGTTCGTCCAGCTCGCGGTCGATGCGCTCGGTGAGCTCGAGCGTGTTGGTGCCCGGCTGCTTCTGGATGCCCACGATGACCGCTGGCCGTCCGCCATACGACCCCTCACCACGCCGCAGGGCCGCGCCGAGCCGGACGTCACCGAGGTGCCGCACCAGGATGGCCTCGTCACCGCGCTGCACCACCAGCGTCTCGCCCACGTCCTCGGGGGTCCGCACGCGCCCCACGCCGTGAACCAAGTACTCCTGGCCACCCTCGTCGATGAAGCCGGCGGAGACGCTGGTGTTGGTCTCTTCGAGTGCCTGCACCACCTGGTCGACGGTGAGGTCGAGCGCCACCAAGCGCTCGGGACGCAGGGCGACCTCGAACTGCCTGCGCTCTCCGCCCGTCACGATGACCTGCGACACACCGGGCACGGCCAGCAGCCTGCGGCGCAGCGTGAAGTCCGCGAAGGTGCGCGCCTCCATGGCGGTAGCACCGTCGGTCGTCACGGCCAGGAACAGCACCTCGCCCATGATGGACGAGATGGGCGCCAGGACCGGCTGCTCCACCTCCGCGGGGAGCGCGTCGCGCACGAGCTGCAGCTTCTCGGAGACCACCTGGCGCGCCCGGAACACGTCGGTGCCCCACTCGAACTCCGCGTAGATGACCGAGATGCCGACGCCGGTGGCCGAGCGCACCCGGCGGACCCCCGGCGCGCCGTTGAGCGAGGACTCGATCGGCAGGGTCACCCGTGTCTCGAGCTCTTCCGGGGCCATGCCGTGGGCCTCGGTGATCACCGTGACCGTGGGCGCCGTGAGGTCCGGGAACACATCCACCGGCATGCGGGACGCGGTGTACCCGCCCCACACGAGCAGGACGCCGGCAGCGACGATCACCGGGAGGCGGTGCGAGAGGGACCAACGAAGAATGGCGTCGATCATGGCGGCCCCTCAGTGCGCGTGCCCGTGGGCGGGGATGGCGCCGCTCGAGGCGGCCAGCTTGACCGACCAGGCTCCGATGGTGACGACGTGCTCGCCGGCCAGAACGCCGCTCAGCACCTCGACATGGCCGGAGTCGCGCGCGCCCAAGCGGACCACCCGGCGCTCGAAGGCCTCGCCTTCGATCTGTACGAACACCACGAACATGCCGTTGTCGTCGACCAGAGCGGACTCGGGGACGGTCAGCGCGCTGCGGGCGTCACCATTCGCGATATGCACCCGCGCGAACGCACCAACCGGCAAGTGTAGCTCCGCGTTGTCCACCGCAAAGACCACCGGGAGCGTCCGCGTGTGGGGGTCGACACGGCTGCCGCGGGCGACGAGCGCTGAAGCCGGGACCTCGACGGCCTCCTCGGCTCCGTCGATCAAGAACGAGGCGCCCTGTGGCGTACCCAGCCGGCCGAGGTCGGCCTCGGGGACGCGCGCCTCGAGCCATAACTGGGTCAGGTCGGTGATTCGAAAGAGGGGCGCGCCCGCCTCGACGAACTCGCCGGGCGCCACGAGCACCTCGGTCACGGTGCCCGAGAGGGGGGCGCGCAGCGGCACGGACGCTTGGCTGCGCCCGGTGGTGCGCTGCACACGCTGGAACTGTTGCATCCGGCGCTGCCCCGCAGTCAGGGCAGCCTGGGCAGCCTCGGTGGCGAGCACCGCTTCGTGCAGCCGGCGCTCGGGCACCACTCCGTCCCCACGCAGCGCCTCGAGACGCTGCTGCTCGCGCTCGGCGTGACGCAGCTCGAGGGTGGCCTCGGTGACCGCGTGGTCGAGCGAGGCGAGGTCTGCCGCATCGAGGCGGGGCGCGAGGTGTCCCAAGACGTCGTTCAGCGCGACCGGGTCCGCGAGGCGTGGGAACACGGGTCCCGCGGCCAGAACGCGCCCGGCGACCGGAGCCGTGATGAGCACCTCCCCATCGGAGCGCGCCACCAAGCTGCCCGTGGCGCGCAGCGTGGGACGGATGGAGCGCGGCGCGACCAACGCCGTGCCGAATTCGATGGGCCACTGCTGCTCCTTGAGGAACACGACCCGATTGCTCGCCTCCGGCTGTTCTGGGTTCGCCGCTCGGGCGGTGGCCGCGCTGCCGTACACGGTGACGTCGCCGAGATCGTGGTCCGCCGTGAACCCCGGTGCGCGAATCTCCACGATGAGCCGGCGCGGACCCGTCGACGCGGGCGTGGCCACGGGCCGGAAGATGCCCGGCACGGTGGGCGCGTCGGCCACGAAGCGCTCTTCGCCCGACGGTCCGCGGAGCACCACGCTGACGCGCCCTTCGGCGAGGGCGGCGAAACCGTCCAGGTTGGTCACGTGCGCAGCGCACGGTGATGCCTCGCCGAGAACCAACGCGGGTAGCACGATGAAC
The DNA here is from genome assembly GCA_016706685.1 of Sandaracinaceae bacterium. NCBI lineage: Bacteria > Pseudomonadati > Myxococcota > Polyangiales > Sandaracinaceae > Sandaracinaceae bacterium. The sequence goes on from JADJJE010000001.1 coordinate 398,912, forward strand.
AGCTCGCTCGTGTCGGTCCAGTGCGTGAAGGACAACGCTGGCCGCTCTTCGGCCGCCTCATCGCCGTGCGGGTGGTCGCCTTCCCCATCGTGCTCGTGGGGATGACACGAAGCGAGAGAGCCTAGGAAAAGTAGTGTGGTGAATCGTCTCATGGAAGCGCTGCTCCGGTCAGCCGGTCGATGTCGATGCTCGCTCGACGCGCGGCGAGCTCCATGTCGAGCGCGCTGAGGAGGTCGTCGGCGGTGCCGCGATAGGCATCGAGGAGCTCGAGCAAGCCCAGCTCGCCGCCCTCGTACCCAGCCGAGGCGATGCGCACGAGGTCGCTCGACGCTGCCGTGGTCTGGTCGCGAAATTCCTCTGCCGCCCGCCGCAGGCGGACAGCTTCTGCGCGGGCCCCCTCGAGCTCGCCCTGCAGCTCGGACTCCAGCAGCGCGCGGCGGCCTCGCGCTGCCTGCGCTTGAGCCGCCGCGATGCGGGACGCCCCCGACGAGCGGTCCCAGAGAGGGATCGAGAGGGAGGCACCCAGCAGAAAGCCGTCCGTGCGCCCCTGCGGCCCGAGGTCAACTCCCTTCCACCCGGCCTCGAGTCGGAGGTCGGGCGCCCACCAGCGCGACGCGGCGCGCTGGTCGAGGGCCGCCGCGTCGATGCGCAGCTCGATGGCCAGCAAGTCGGGCCGGGAGGCGATGGCGACGCGCAGCTCGGGCAGCGCCTGAGGGTCCCCCTGGGGGAGGAGCTCTCCCGCCACCCGCAGGTCGCTCGTGCCCGTGGCCAGCAGCGCCTCCAGCCGCGCGCACGCGCGCTCGAGGGCCGCACGCTCGGTCTCGAGTTGGCCTGTGGCGACCGCTCGTTCTCGCTCGAGCCGCCGCCGGTCGTAGGGCGCCGCGTCCCCACCCTGCTCTCTCCGCGCCACGATGGTGAGCGCTCGAGCGATGTGCCCCTGCCAGCTCTCCAGCACCGCGACGCGAGCTTGGCGGTAGAGAACTTCGTAGAAGCGCAGGCGCGCCTCGCTGGCGACGGACAGCTGCCACGCCTCTCCGTCTCGCTCCGCTGCGCGCGCACGCGCCTCACCCGCCTGACCCTGCAAGCCGCGCCTGTTGCCGAGGTCGATGGTCTGCGCGAGCGTCAGGTAGTCTTCGCCCGTGCCGAGGGCACCGAAGGTCTGCTCCCGCACATAGGTGATCTGGGGGTTCGGGTAGGCCCGCGCAGAGCGTGCGCGCGCCGCCTCGAGCTCGACATCTCCTTCAATCGCATCCAGCAGGGGGGCACGCTCGAGGGCGCGGGCAACGACCACCGGCTCCGTCAGCCCTTGGAGCGACTCGCCGTGCTGCGCGCGGATCGTTGGTGCGAGCACGAGCGAGAGCAGTAAGCACAGCGAGACACAAAACCGATGGAAGGTCGGTTTTTTGGAGAAGAGCAGTCCGAGCGGCATGGTCATGACAAATACACCTCAGTGCGCGACGGCCGAGAGGAGGAACTCGGTCAGGTGGTGCAGGTCATCCGCGTGGAGGACAACAGCCACCAGAGCGACTCCGAGCGACCCCGTCAGGGCGCGAAGCGACGTGGGTGCCGAGGGTTCTGCCATCAAGGCCTCGACGCGGCGCTCCACGGCGCGAGCGCCGAACGCGGAGCCCACCAGCTCGAGCCCCACTGCCGACGATTGCCACACCGCACGCTCCACCCTGAGGATGGTGGCGGCAACGGCCAAGCGGTCCGCCACGGCCGCGGCCTCGTCATCGCAGGCTTGCTCCGCCGCGACGTCCAGCTCGCTCGTGAGCCAACGCCCGACGCCAGGCAGGTGGACCACCGACAGCGCGCGCACGGCGGCTGCTGCGAGTGCGTCGCGACGGCGCACGTGCGCCCGCTCGTGTGCGAGAACGACAGCGCGTTCCTCGTTCCCCAGCGAGTCCAGCAGGCCGCGGGAGATGAGCACGCGGGGCTGAAGGAAGCCCGCTGCGACGCACACCGGCTGTGGGCTCTCGACGATGGTGCATCCGAGCTCCGCCCGCTCTTCGCCGACCCGCGCGAGCGCGCCCACGACACGCAGCGCCCGCGCCACGCGCACGAGGGCCAGCGAAGCGCGCAGGAAGGCATAGCCCACCAACAGCGCGAGGCTCAGCGCCACGGCGGTGTGGACCGGGGCGCCCGGCAGGTGCGTGAAGCACAAGTGCGCGTGTCCGTCGTGGTGCGCCGTGCAGTGGTCGAGACCCGGCGCGAGCAGCGCTGCGACCGAGGGCAGGCTGACGGTCACGAGCAGCACCAGCGCGGTGAGCACCGGGAGCGCGGCGAGCAAGAGGACGGCGCGATGGCGCGCGCGCGGCTCCCAGCGGAGAAGCCGCCCGCGGAGGAGGCCCACCAGAACGGCCGCGCCCACAGCCCCCACTGCCAGAAAGGCGAAACCCGCGAGCAGGAACAGCTGGGCGCTGTACCAAGCCGGGTTCATCCGCGGCCCCTGCCGAGTTCGCGACGGCGCTCGGCCACCAGCGCCTCGAGGCGCTCCAGGTGTTCTGGACCGGCGCGCTCCGTGAGGTCCACGAAGGCCGCGACCACCGCATCGGCTTGGCCGTGCATCAGGTCGCCCACCAGCTCCCCGAGCAGGCCGCGATGGAACTCTTCGCGGCTCACGCGGGCGCGGTAGATGTGCGCATGGCTGACCTTGTCGCGCTCGAGCAGGCCCTTCTCGAACAGGCGCTTCAGCGTGGACTGGATGGTGTTGAGCGTGATGCCCCGTCGCTTGCCGAGGGCAGTGTGCACGGCCTTAGCGTCGCCCTCCCCGGCCGTCCAGAGCTGGTTCATGACGGCGGACTCGAGGTCACCGAGGAGGGAAGGTCTGACGCGTCCGGAAAGCACTCGAGGAACGTAGTGGGGCAAACACCGACCGTCAATCGGTTTTTCGGAGTGGGCCAGCAGCCTCAGCGTGTTCCTGGTGCTTGGTCACGACACTCGTCCCGGCGGTAGACGAACGCGTACACCGTGGGGAGCACGAACAGGGTCAGGAACGTGGCGCTCACCAGGCCTCCGATGACCACCGTGGCGAGCGGCCGCTGCACCTCCGCGCCGGCGCTGGACGAGAGCGCCATGGGAATGAACCCGAGGGCGGCGACCGTGGCGGTCATGGTCACGGCGCGCAGGCGTGACTCGGCGCCCTTCCGGGCCGCCTCGAGTGGACGCGCGCCGGCCGCGCGGAGAGCCTTGATGGTGGTGAGCAGCACGACGCCGTTCAGCACCGAGATCCCGAACAGCGCGATGAAGCCGATGGCGGCGCTGATGGAGAACGGCATGCCGCGCGCCGCGAGCAGGAAGATGCCTCCCACCGCGGCGAAAGGGACGTTGAGGTAGATCAGCAGTGCGGGCTTCAGCTGCCCGAACGCCATGTAGAGCAGGATGAAGATCAGCCCGAGCGCCATGGGCACGGCCACCGCGAGCCGACCCACGGCGGCGCTCAGGTTCTCGAACTGGCCTCCCCAGCGCGTGACGTAGCCCGGCGGCATGGGCACGTCCGCGAGGACCCGTGCTTGGGCTTCGCCCACGAACGACGCAAGGTCTCGTCCGCGCACGTTGGCCTCCACGCTGGTTCGGCGTCGCACTGCTTCACGGCTGACGCTGGCCGGCGAGTCCACCACCTGGATGCTCGCGATCTGCGCGAGGGGCACGAGCGGGCCGCCCTCCCCGCTCACGGGCAGGTGACGAATCTGGTCGATGTCGTCACGCAGGGACTGCGGCACGCGCACCTGGAGTCGGAAGCGACGCTCCCCCTCGTACACCTCGCCCACGCCCCGCCCACCGAGGGCCTCGATGGCGTCGAGGGCATCGCGTACCGAGATGCCGTAGCGGGACGCTGCCGCCCGGTCGATCGTGACGTCGAGCGTGGGCAGACCCGCCAGCTGCTCGCCACGGACATCCGACGCCCCCTGGACCTCGCGGACCACCGCTTGGGTCTGCAGGCTCAAGCGCTCGAGGGTGGCGAGGTCGTCGCCATAGATCGTGATCGCGACGTCGGAGCGCGTGCCACTGATGAGCTCCGCCATGCGCAGCTCGATGGGCTGGCTGAACGAGAAGCCCAGCCCCGGCAGCGCGTCCGTCAGCCGCCGGGACATGCGCTCGACGAGCTCCTCCCGCGTCGCGGCCGTGGTCCACTCGCGCTGCGGACGCAGGATCACGATGGCGTCGGACAGCTCGACACCCATCGGGTCGGTCGCGATCTCGGCGCGGCCCGTCTTCGAGACCACCGTCACCACCTCGGGGAACTCGCGCAAGACGGTCTCGAACCGCGTGGCGCCCCGCACGCTCTCCTCGAGCGAGACGCTGGGGAGGCGCAGCACCTGGATGGCAATGGCGCCCTCGTCCAAGCGCGGCACGAACTCCGCGCCGAGCCGCGAGGCCACCAGCCCCGAGAGCGCCAGCAGCAGCAACGAGACGCCCATCACGACCTTGGGCGCCTTCATGAGCGGCGCCAGCAGCGCCGGGTACACGCGGTGGAGCAGGCGCACCAGGAAGGGTTCGCGCTGCTCGGTGTGCTGCCGCATGAACGTGGCCACCAGCACGGGAACGAACGTGAGTGAGGCGATGAACGCACCCAGCAGCGCGAAGAGCACCGTGATGGCCATGGGCTTGAACATCTTCCCCTCGATGCCCGCGAGCGTGAGGATGGGGATGTAGACGATCACGATGATGGCCTCGCCGAAGGTGGCCGCCTTGCGCACACCCAGCGTGGACTGCAGCACCACCGCAGAGGCCTCCGCATACGTCATGGGGGTGGTGCGACCACGAGCCGCCGCCGCGAGGTACACCACCGCGTTCTCCACGACGATGATCGAACCGTCGACCACGATGCCGAAATCGATCGCGCCGAGGCTCATGAGGTTGCCACTCAAGCCCAGCGCCTTCATCGCGGTGAACGCCACCAGCATGGCGAAGGGGATCGCAGCAGCGACGATGAGCCCCCCGCGGATGCTGCCTAGCAGCAGAAAGAGCACACCGATGACGAAGAGCGCGCCCTCGGCCAGGTTGGTGCCCACCGTGCGGATCGTGCGGTTCACCAGGTCCGAGCGGTCGTAGAAGACATCGATGCGGACGCCCGGCGGAAGCGACGGAGCGATCTGCGCGATGTGCGCCTTCACGTCGTTCACCACTTCGCGACCGTTGGCGCCCACCAACATCATCACGATGCCGGTGACGATCTCGCCACGCCCGTCGCGGGTCACCGCGCCCTGGCGAATGAGCGGGGCCAAATGCACGCGGCCCACGTCGCGCACGCGCACCGGCACCCCGTCGGCGCGCGTCTCGATCAAGACGTCGCCGATCTCGTCGAGGCTCTGGATGCGCCCTTCGCCACGCACCAGCAGCTGCTCACCGGAGCGCGTGAGGTACCCACCGCCGGCGGTGGCGTTGTTGCGCTCGAGCGCCTCGAAGAGGTCGTTCAAGGACACGTTGAGCGCGCGCAGACGCTCCGGGAGCACCTCCACCTCGTACGTCTTGAGCTCGCCCCCGAAGGCGTTGACCTCCACCACCCCGGGCACGGAGCGCAGCTCGTAGGCCACGAACCAGTCCAGCAGCGAGCGCAGCTCCATCGGCGTGTAGCAGGCCTCCGTGTCTTCCGCGCCCTCCTCGCACATGACCTCTGCGCGGACCTCGAACTGGAAGATCTCGCCGAGGCCGGAGCTGAGCGGGCCCATCTCGGGCGACGCGCCGGGGGGCAGCCGCTCGCGCGCCTGGATGAGCCGCTCGGAGATGAGCTGGCGCGCGCGCAGGAGGTCGGTGCCCTCCTCGAACACCACCGTGACTGCGGAGAGACCGAAGCGCGACACGCTGCGGATCTGCTCCACGCCGGGGAGCCCGCTCATGGACGACTCCACCGGGAACGTGATGGTGCGCTCCACGTCCACGGGGCCGAGCGCAGGCACGTTGGTCAACACCTGGACCTGCACGTTGGTGATGTCCGGGACCGCGTCGATGGGAAGCTCGTACGCGCTGCGCGCGCCCACCGCGGCCACGATGACCACGAAGGCGAAGACGAGGAGGCGCCACTCGAGGCAGAACGTGAGGAGCTTCTTCATGGCGGTTCCATCAGTGAGCGTGACCCGCAGAGAGTTCGCCGCTCTCCACCGCGCTCTTCAGGGTGAACGCCCCGCTCACGGCGAGCTCAGCCCCTTCATCGATGCCCGAGCGCACCTCGATGAGGCCGCCCGCGCGCCGACCGAGCGCGACGGGCTGCACCTCGAAGCTGTTGGGTTCGTGGCCCACCAGGAACACCACCGTCTGGCCGTCGAGCGTGGCGATGGCCTCGACGGGCACCACCAGCGGACGCTCGTCGGCGCTGCCTCCCAGCAGCTCGATGCTGCCGAACAGCCCGCTGCGCAGCCGCGCGTCAGGGGTCTCCAACATGACCCGAATGGGCAGCGAGCGCGTGAGCTCGTCCAGCGCGGGGGCCACGTAGGTCACGCTGCCGGACATCACGAGGTCGGGAAAGGCGTGCAGCCGCACCACCGCGGCAGCGCCCGTGGTCACGTGGCTGATCTCCAGCTCGGGGACGTTCCCACGGACGAACACGCGGAGCGGGTCGGTCACGATGAACACCGGCTGCTCGGGCGTGGCTGTCTCGCCCAGCGTCCCGTGCATGGCCACGACCACGCCATCGATGGGCGACGTCAGCGCCAGCTCGCCCGCCCGGCCCGAGCCGAACACCGAGAGCTGCCGCTGGAGTCCTTGGACCTCGGCACGCAGCTCACCCACCTGGGCCTCGGCGCCGATCAGCTCGCGCTGCGCGCCGATGCCCTCGGTCGCGAGCTGCTGCTGGCGGCGCAGCGTGGCCTCCGCGGCCGTGAGCCGGGTTCGAGCCTGGTTGAGGCTGGCGCGGGCCGTGGAGACGTCGATGGAGGCCACGACGCCGAGCACCTGTCCGCGACGCACGCTGTCTCCGAGTGCGACGGACACGGCCGTGATGCGCCCTGGGGCCAGCGGACTCACGTGTGCGGTGCTGCTGGGCTCGAACTGCACCTCGGCCGGGATGGCCACGCCTCCGCGGAGGGCGCGTCGCTCCGCCCGACCGAGGCGAATGCCGGCGCGCTCTTGCGCCTCGGCCGAGACGTGGACCTCGCCCGGGTGCCCAGCCTCACCTTCCCCGTCGTCATCGTGAGCCTCGCCCTCTTCGTCGTCGTGTCGCTCGTGTTCGTCCTGGCCCTCGGGCGTGCCGGCACACCCGGCGTTCCAGGCAACCAGCAGAAGCAGAAGCCAGAGAGGTCGGGTCATGGCGCGCTCCCGTCGTGTTGGTCGTCTGTCCACAGCTCGGCGCCGACCACGCGCTCGAGCCACGCCGACGCAACGAAGAAGTCGAGCTGCGCCGTCAGGGCGTCGCTCTGGATGCGCAGGAAGCGCTCGCGGCCGGTCGACAGCGCGAGGATGTCTATCTCTCCCAGCTCGAACGAGCGACGGAGCAGCGTGAGGTTCTCCTCGAAGCGCGGCAGGATCTCGGTCCCGTAGGCGAGGGCACGCCGTGCCGCCGCGGTGGTCGCGCTGTGCGCCTCGGCGATCTGACCGTCGAGCAAGTCGAGCGTGGCTTGCAGCTCGGCCTCGGCCACGACCACTTCGGCGCGCGCGGCAGCACGTGCCCCCTGGTTGGTCTGGAAGCTGGGGATGGGCACCGAGACCACGCCCATGATGATGTCGAAGGCGCCGGCCCGGGTGGGGCTGCCCTCGCGGTTGTACTGCACGCCGACCGTGGGCCGAGGCCACGCTTCGCGGTCGGCGACGGCCACACGCGCCAGGGTGGCCTGCACGCGGGCGCGACCGGCGACCAGGCTGGGAACGCGCTCACGCGCCAGCGTCTGCAAGGTGGCGAGCGCTGGAGGTTCCCTGGGCGACTCCGCGTGCCCCACAGGCTCCGGCGGGGTGGTCACGGGCCAGCCCGAGAGCTGCGCGAGCCGGATGCACGAAGCCAGGTACACCTGCTCGGCCGCCACGAGTTGCTGCCGCGCCTGCGCCACCTCGGCTTGGGCCAGCCGCAGCGCCAGCGGTGCCGCGGCCCCCGCTGCGATCTGACGCTCGACCACGCGCAAGACCTCGGCCTGGAATTCCACTACGCGCTCGGCGAGCCTCACTCGCTCCCGCTCCACGAGGGCACGGTGAAACGCCGCGTGGACATCGGCGTGCACGAACCAACGCACCTGCTCGATCTCGGCCACGGTCTGCGTGCGGAAGCGCTCTGCCGCCTCGACCCGGCGGCCACGCTCGCCGCCAATCTGGATCTCCTGCATGAGCGACACCTGCACGTCCACGCCGGTGCCCATGTCCCCGAAGCGCGGCCCCACGTAGACCGTGAGCTCCGGGTTCGAGGGCATGCGCGGTGCGGCCGCCGCGTCCGCCGCGTCCGCGCGAGCCTCAGTGCTGCGGGCCGCACGCAAGACCGGCGCGTTGGTGTCGGCGTACTCCAGCAGCTGCTCGAGCGTGACGGGCCCGGAGACGGGCGCGCCGGGAGCTTGCGCCGCCGAGGGGTGCGCACGACCACCGACGAGCGCGAGCAGCAGCAGGACCACCCGACTACTACGTTGGATAGTAGTTCTGCGCGAAGGAGCGAGAGTCGGGGTCAGCATGGGTCCATCACCTCACGAAGTAGTGCAGCACGTGCTCGCTGCCCGCGTGCAGCGTGTCGAGCGCGGTAGAGCCAATCTGGCCCGGGAGGATGGCGGTGAGCGCCGCGAGCAGCAGCACGGTGGGAAGCACCGCAGGGCCCTTCTCACAACAGCGCGAGGGCGGCCGCTCGGAGAACGCCATGAGCATGCGCACCCGGAAGGTGAGCATGACCACGTCGCGCGCCCCGAGGGCGACCAGCTCACGCACGCTCGGACGGGCTGCGCGCAGGATGGCCTCGGCCAGCGGCAGCGGCGACGAGCCACGAATGACGGCCTCTCGGTCGCAGTGCGCCTCGCGGGCGGCGAGCCAGCGCGCCACGTGCGGTGCGAGGAGCAGCTGCCCCACGGGGTTCACGGCCTGGGTGGCGCGCAGAAGCACGTAGCGCAGCGGGTCCAGCGAGCGGACGTGCTCGCTCTCGTGACCCAGGGCGCTCGCCAGCATGTCGTCCGTGAGGCGCGCTGCGAACGCCGAGCCCACGAACACCCGCGGCCGGAAGATGCCGTGCGTGCCGATGGCGAAGTCGGCCGCATCGGTGGCGTGCACCCGGTCGCGCAGGGGCTGCAGCGCCGGGTGAGCCGCGAAGATGTGGTCGAGGCGATCTGCCAGGGCGGCTCGGCCTGCGGGCGACGCGGCGGGCGGCGCAACGTGCTCGCGCAGGGCCGGCGCCGCGAGCAGGCCGGAGAGACCAAACAACGTGAGCAGGAAGAAGGTGGTCTCGGCGCACTCACCCGAGTTGCCGTGGTCCAGCAAACAGACGAGCGCGGAGCCGCCCGACCAGACCTGGTGCAGTCCGGCCGAGAGGAACCAGGCGAGCGGCAAGACGCTAGCGCCCGTGAGCAGCAGGTAGCGGAGGTCGAGGCCGTGCAGCGCACCACCCACGTCGTCGCGCTCGAGCAGCGACAGCACGCCCTTGGCGAGCAGGGAGAAGGCGGGCAACACGCACAGCAGCACGAACGCCGCGCCCAAGATGGGGAACGCCGCCTCGGTCATGAGCCGAGCTCCTCGCGGCGCTGCCGGATGAGCAGCTCGAGCGCGTCGAGGTCTCCTGCGGACGCCTCCGACACCTTGTCGACGAGCATGGCCAACGCCGCGCGCCCTCCCACGGCCTCGTCCAGCACCGTCCAGGCGGTGGCCTCCAGGAACTGCTCGCGCGTGACCTTGGGCGAGTAGAGGTAGCGGCGCCCATCGCGCACCCGGTCCAGCAGGCCCTTGTCATGGAGCCGCGCCACGGTGGTCATGACCGTGGTGTACGCAATCTCGCGCCGCTTCTCGAGCTCGGTGAGCACGTCGCTCACGGCAAACGAAGTGAGCCGCTTGCTCCAGACCACCTCCATGATGACCGCTTCGAGGTCGTGGAGGCGCAGCTCGATGCCACGCTTACCCGGGCGAATACGGAACGACATGCGCAGAGTCCTGCTGGGTGACGACTTACTAGCCATGATAGTAGGTGGCCGCAGAGGGCCAGTCAATGGAGGGCCGGCGGCGCTAGACTGGCGCCGATGCCACCCCCCGATGGACCCGAGAGTCATTGCTACGATGCCGTGGAGCCCCGCGCGTTCACGTGGGACACCTTCTCCCAGCTCGCGGTGCTGCGTTCCCTCGAGGTCGAGTACTCGTATTTCGACTCCAACCCCGCATGCGCGGCGACCTGCATCGTGGGGACTCAATCGTTCGAGGAGTTCCTCTCGCGCGGTGCCGGCACCACGGTGCCGGACGCCGTCCACGCGCAGGTGCGGGACTACCTGCTGTCGCAGCGCACGCCTGGGTCGTCCACCTGGGTCTCGGTGGATTTTGGGTCGCTGGTGGGCCTCGGGGCTCCCTCGGCCGAGCAGCCGTGCGCTGTGTGGTGGGGGTTCTTGGTCGAGGACACCGAAGGGGCACATCCGGGCTTCCCGGGGCCGTCGTACGCAGGCTTCTTCGACGAGCAGCCCGGCGCCGAACGCGGCACGTTGCGGCGCTTGTTGGTCATCCCGGGCGAGCGCACGGTCGTTGCCAACGTGAGCGTGCGATACCCGGTGGCCTCTCCGACGCAGGGCGTCGCGTTCGTCACGCTACGGGCCACGGCGAACGTGCCTGTCACCGCGGGTCAGCACGTGCCCCTGCGCTGCGAAGTGGACCTCGCTGGGCGGTCCGCCACGTTGGTGGACGATGGCGCGAAGGTCGCACGCACCGTGAGCTAGCCCGCCGCGCTCAGCCGTGCAGCATGAAGTAGATCACCACGCCGGTGACCGACACGTAGAGCCAGATGGGGAGCACCACCCGGGCCACGCGCTTGTGGCGCTCGAACTCGCCGCGGTACGCGAACCAGAAGATGGTGAGCGCGCCGGGCACGATGGCCATGGACAACGGGATGTGCGTGCCGAGCACCGCCAGGTACAGGCCGCGCAGCGGGCCCTCGTAGCGCGTGTCGCCGTGCACGGCGTGGTAGAGCACGTAGCCCACCAGGAACACCGCGCTGCAGGCGAAGGCGCTCACCATGAGGCGCTTGTGCAGCTCGCGGCGCCCGCTGCGGATGGCCAGGAAGCCACTGACCAAGAGCACGCTGGCGAGGGCGTTCAGGCCGGCGTTGACGGCGGGCACGAACGAGAGATCCACCTCGAGCCCGGCCACGCCGTTCTGGATCAGCGTGAGCCAGATCAGGAACGCGAAGGCGGCGCTCGAGACGAGCGCGTTGAAGACGTAGAAGCGGCGGTCGGGGCTGAGGCTCATGGCTGCGCGTAGGACGAGAGGGCCAGAAGCGAAGCACGGCCAGGGGGGGAACGCACGCCTCCGTCGGCCTCACCTCAGGGGCAGGGAGACGGGGCTTCGCCCAAGTCCGCCCACTCGATGGGGCCGTCTTCGAGACCCCAGCGTGCGTTGGTGTAGCTCTCGAGGTCGATCAGCGCGTCGGCGCTGCCCTGGTTCTGCGTGCAGCACCCCGAGCAATCCGAGTCGGCGCAGGTGTCGAGCACGTGAACGATCATGCGCCGGTTGCCGCTGCGCAGGCACAGGCGGTGGTGCTCGAGGTTGTTGAAGCCGGGGAACACCGCCGCGATGTCGTGCGCCTCGACCCACGCCTCGGTCTGCTTGCCGTTGCAGCCCGCGAAGAGGCCCTCCCACATGCAGCCGTTGAACTCCACGCACTCTTGGCTACCGGGCTCTGGGTAGGACGTGTAGTTGGTCTTGTTGGCCGTCTGCCACACGAGGCTCGGCGCGTCGCACTCGTCCAGATTGCCCGCGTCCCCCATGGTCTCGGGCGCATCGCCGCCCTGGTCACGGGGCCCTGGGCCGCTGTCGGTCGCGTTCGGGCCGTAGTCGGTCCGGTCCCGGCTGCTGTCCATCGAGGCATCGTCCGGAGACCCGGGACCCGACGAGCAAGCGGCAACCCCGACGCCGAGAAGCAACAGCACAGAGAGCGGGAGAGCCGGCGTGCCGCGTGCGGGGCGAGTGGGCATATGCCTCGCAGGGTAGCGCGCCTCCGGGCGCGGTGACCACCGCCCAGTCCTGCCCCGACAGGAGGAGGACCGCCTCCGTCGCTAGCGCAGCTTCAGCAACGCGTCGCGCACGGCGTCCAGCACGCCGGGCACCTCATCCACGTGGTTGTGGAAGTGCGGCGAGAACCGCAGCACACCATCTGGGATGGCGCACGCCACACCACGCGCCGAGAGGGCCGCTTGGAGACGCACCGGGTCCACTCCCGCCGGCGGGAGCGCGGACAGCAGCGTGGAGCGACGCTCGGGTTCAGGGGCCCGCAGCGAGCCGAAGCCCAGCGGCGCCAGCGCCGGCTCGAGCGCGTCCAGGTAGGCGTTCACGTGCGCATGAATCGCCGCGACGCCCAGCTGCTCGGCCGGCACGATGCCCACGCCCAGCGCCTCGTAGCCCAGCACGTTCTGGGTGCCCGGCTCGAACACCTCGGCGTCGGTGCGCAGTGGCGCGTCGTAGTTCAGATGTCCGGGACCGCGCAGCAAGAAGTCCACCGCGTGTTCGTGCCCGAGCCAGCCCGCCAGGTGCGGTGTAAGCGTGGCCATGCGCTCGCGGCGCACGTACAGCAGACCCGCACCCTCGGCGCCCAGCAGCCACTTGTGCCCGCCCGAGGCCAGGTAGTCGAAGCCCATGTCCACGTGCAGCGGCGAGGCGCCGAGGCCCTGGATGGCGTCCACGAAGAGCTCGGCGCCGCGGGACCTGCAGCGCTGCGCCATGGCCTCGAGCGGCATACGGAGCCCGCTGCGGAACTGCACCGCGCTGACGGCCACGAGGCGCACCCCGCGCGCGAGAGCGGAGTCCAGCGCGGTGAGCCCCTGGTCGTCGCTCGCGTCGAAGTCCGCCAAGTCGAGCCACACCAGCTCGAGCCCGTGCTGCTTGGCCACGAGCTGCCACGGCGTGGTGTTCGCCGGGAACTCGCCGCGGAACAGCACCACCCTGTCGCCGGGCGTCCACGCGATGGACTGCGCCACCGTGATGACGCCTGCCGTGGTGTTGGGCACGAAGGCCAGCTCGTCCGGGCCCGCACCGAGCAACGCCGCGAGCCTACCGCGCAGCGCCTGGCGCCGCGCGAGCGTGGCGCCGAAGCCACCGATCCCCTCGGCCGCATACGCGTCCATGCAAGCCAGCACGGCGGCGCGCACGGGACCCGCGTGCGGCGCCACGGCCGCGTGGTTCAGGTAGGCGAACGGCCGCAGCGCGTCGAACCAGCCCTCACGCGAGCCGAGGCGCGGTGGTGGGAGCAAGGTCGCGGGCGCGGCGCTCAATGCAGCTCACTCCTCCATGGGCGCGAGCTCGTCGCCACCCAGGATGAAGAACGCCTCGCCGTAGATCTTGAGCAGCTCGAGGGCCTTGTCCATGTCCTCGTAGGTGTGGCCGCGCGTCACGTTGAGGCGCAGGCGCTCCTCGCCCTTCTTCACGCCGGGGTACGTGATGGGCACCATCATCACGCCGCTCTCCATCATGGCCACGTGCGTGAACAGCGCCTTGCGCTCGTCGCGGCACATGACCGGCATGATGTGCGTGTTGCTCAGCCCCAGGTCGAACCCGAGCCCGGTCAGGTTCTTGCGCATGTAGTCGGCCTTGGTGTGCAGCTCGGACACCAGCTCTTCGCCGTGGTCCTCGAGCATGTCCAAGATGGTGGCCGCGGCCGCCACGATGGGCACCGGCAGCGACGCGCTGAACAGGAACGAGCGCGCGTTGTGCTTCACGTGGTCCACCACGTCGCGGGGCCCCAGCAGGATGCCGCCGATGCCGCCGAACGTCTTGCTGAACGTGCTGACGATGACGGGCAGCTGCGGGCGCAGGTCGTACTTCTCGAAGATGCCGCGCCCGCCCTTGCCGAGCGTGCCCGTGCCGTGCGCGTCATCGCACACGATGACCGTGTTCTCGAACTCGCCGGCCGCTTTGCAGAGCTCCTCGATGGTGGCCTCGTCGCCGTCCAGCGAGTAGATGCCCTCGAGCAGCACCATGGCGTTCTTGCGCTCGCGAGAGCCCAGGATGCGGCGCAGCGAGCGCGCGCTGTTGTGGTTGAAGAAGCGCACCTCCGGCGCGATGCGCGGGGTGCCCGCCGCCATGAACGTGCCATCCAAGATGCAGGCGTGGCTGAGGTTGTCGAGCACCAGCGTGGTGTCTTGATCCGCGAGCGCGGCGATGGTGCCCACCATGGCTTGGTAGCCCGTGGTGAAGAGCAGGCAGCTCTCGTAGCCGTACCAAGCGGCCAGGCGCTCCTCGAGCTCGACGTGCGCCGTGGTGGTGGCCTGAACGCGGCTGCTGCTGAGCCCGCAGCTGAAGCGCTTCACGGCCTCGATGCTGGCTTCCTTCACCTTCGGATGCGTGGTCAGGCCCAGGTAGTCGTTGGAGCTGAAGTTGACGATGGGCTGCCCGTTGATGCTGCTGTGCAGCCCGCCCGACTCGAAGGGCTTGAAGTAGGGATAGACCTGCTTCTCCTTCGCCTCACGGATTCGCGCCAGCTCTCTGTACGACTTCTCGATGATCCAGCTCATCTTCACTCTTTCGTGACAACGACCGCGCTGACGTTGCCGTAGTAGCCCACCGAGACCACCACGGCGGTCCCGACCTCACTCGTCTTGGGGCCAGCGACGCGCGGCTCCACCGGGGCGCCGTGCATGTAGCCGAGCGCCATGATCATGCCGAACACGCCCGCCGCGCCGAAGTTCTCGCCCGTCAGCTGCTTGGGCGCCGTGACGCACACGTCGTGCCCGAAGACCGCGCGGATGCCCTGGAGCTCGGCATCGTCGATGCTGGGAAGGCCGCAGCGCGCGGAGGCCACCACGTCCACCTCGTCGGGCTCGACCTCGGCTTCCTCCAGGGCGCGCAGGATGGCGGCCACCACCGCGTCGCTGCCAGCGTGCACCAGCACGGCCTCGCTCTGCGGCGTGTCGAAAGCGCTGCCGTAGCCACGGATGTAGCCCAGCACGTTGGCGCTGCGCTCCCAGGCCTTCTCGGCGGCCTCCACCACCAGGAAGCCGGCGCCCTCTCCCACGGAGATGCCGAGCCCGTCGGAGCGCATGTCGGCCAGCACGCCCAGCTTCGAGAGCGCCACGTAGAGCGACTCGCAGACGATCTCGCCGCCGCCGATGAGCATGGCGTCCGCGCGCTGGAAGGCGAGGTGCGTGTGGCCGCTGAGCACGGCGTCCAGGCTGCCGCAGTTGCCGTTCACGATGGTGGTGTTCGGCGCCATGAGCCCCTCCCAGATGCTCACGTAGCCGGCGGCCGCGTTGATGACCGTGTTGGGGAAGCGCTGCGGGTTGATGTAGCGCGGGTCCTCGAGCTCGGCGACGCGGTTGAGCTCCGCGATGGCGTCGAGCGACCCGTAGGCCGTGGCCGACGAGATGCCCACCCGCTCGCCGCTGTAGCGCAGGAAGATGCCCTCGGCGTCCTTGATGCCGGAGTCCAGGAGCGCGAGCTTGGCGGCCGTGATGAGGTACTTGGTGAGCTGGTCGTTGTTGCGGTGACCCTTGTCACCCAGCCACGGCTTCGGGTCCCAGTCCCAGACCTCGGCGGTGTTGGCGTCCGGGAACGCCTCGAGCACGTCGCTGTTGCCGCGAAACGCCTTGGCGCGAGCGGCCTTCGGGTCGCGCAGCGCGTCATGGAACGCCTCGCGTCCGATGCCGAGCCCGCTCACCACTCCGAGACCCGTGATCGCCAGCTCCATCAGCCCTCGTGCTCCGCTTGGTCGTCCGAGTCGTCATCGCCCGCGTGCAGCTCGATGTCGGCGTAGGGCTCGGGCAGGTGCCCGGGCTTGGCGAACGTGACCACGGCGTCGTAGCCACCGAAGGCCAGCGAGTTGTTCAGGACCACGTCCACGTCGCAGGAGGTGGCGGCGGTGACCACGTCCACATCGCACACGGGGTCGAGCGTCTCGAAGTTGAGCGTGGGCGGGATGACGCCGTGCACGATGCTGAGCACGCAGCTCACGGCCTCGATGGCGCTCGCGGCGCCCATGCAGTGGCCGATGGCCCCCTTGAGGCTGGTGAGCGGCACGCGGTAGTCGCCGAAGATGTCGCGCACCACACGGCTCTCCACCGTGTCGTTGGTGGGCGTGGCCGTGCCGTGCGCGTTGATGAAGGTGACGTCGCGCGGCTTGAGACCGCTGGTGCGGATGGCGTCCCGCATGGCGCGCGCACTGCCGGCGCCGCTCGGCTCCGGGCGCGTGATGTGGTGTGCGTCGCAGGCGAGGCCGTAGCCGCCCACCTCGGCCAGCAGCGTGGCCCCGCGTGCCTCGGCGTGCCGCGCCGACTCGAGCACCAGGGCGCCGGCGCCCTCCCCCACCAGCAGGCCGCTGCGGTCCTTGTCGAAGGGGCGCGCGCGGTCCGGCGCCATGGCTCCGAGGCGCAGGAAGCCCGCGTACTGCAGCTTCTCGATGACCTCGGAGGCACCGCAGATGACCACGTCGGCGCGGCCGAGACGGATCTGGTCGGCCGCGTACCCGATGGCGTAGTTGCCTGCCGCGCAAGCCGCTGGGAGCGTCTGCACCATGCCCGCCGCCCCGAAGGCGCGCGCCACGTGGATGGGCAGCAGCGTGGTGCCGTAGGCGGGCAGCCGCGCCAGCGAGACGGCGTGCTCGCCCTCGTGGATCCACTTGCGGTCCAGCTGGCCCAGCAGGTTGGCCTCACCCATGGTGGTGCCGAAGATGACGGCCGTGCGCCGCCCCGCGAGCTGGTCGTCACGCAGACCGGCATGCTCCACCGCCATGCGCGAAGCCACCAGGGCGAATTGCGAGCAGCGCCCCGTGCGGCGCGTCTCGGCCGCGCTCAGGAAGTCGCGCGGGCGAAAGTCGTGCACCTCGCAGGCGATGTGGCGGTCCATGCCGCTGGTGTCGAAGAGCGCCACCTCGCGGGCCGCCGAGCGCCCAGCGACGCTGGCTTCGAGGAACGCCTCGCGCCCGTAGCCCAGCGAGCTGACCACACCCACGCCGGTGACGTACACGCGCTCCATAAGACGGGGGCTATAGCCCGCTCCCGCGACCCTGCGCAAGCACGCATGCCCTGGCCACGCGGTCGGTTTTCGACTGGCCGAACGGCCTTTTTTCAAGGGGTTCCCGCGATCGCTCGGTGACCACGGTCCGCTTGACAGCCCGCGCGCCGGCACCCTATGACGGCCCACCATGCAGCTGGACCGCACGCTCACGCTCGTCACCGCGCTGGCCCGCCTCCCGCGGGGAGACGCGCGCGGCTTCACGTTCATCGGGCGCGACCGCACGGAGCGCTACTACCCCTACGAGAAGATGGAGGCCGAGGCGCTGCGTCGCGCGGCCAAGCTCGCCGAGCTTGGACTGCAGAAGGGCGACCGTGTGGCCCTGGTGCTGCCCGAGCCCCACGAGTTCGTGCTCACGTTCCTGGGCGCGGTCTTCGCGGGCGTGGTCCCGGTGCCCATCTTCCCGCGCGCCAGCTTCAAGAACGCAGACTCCTACGTGGACGTGCTGGCCCACATCATCCGCACGTCCAGCGCCCGCGTGGTGTTCTGCATGGATGCCAACCTGAGCGTGGTGGAGCGCGTGCGCGAGCACGACTGCGGCAACCCGACCATCGTGGACGTCACACACGCCTTCGAGGGTGAGCCCTCGCCGCCCGCAGGCTGGGCCCCGCCCGCGCTCACGCACGAAGACATCTGCTTCCTGCAGTTCACCAGCGGCAGCACCAACAAGCCGAAAGGCGTGGTGGTCACGCACGGCAACCTGGTGGCGAACACCCAGTCGTTCATGAACGAGCACGGGCTGCAGCGAAACGACAGCGACATCGCCGTCAGCTGGCTGCCGCTCTACCACGACATGGGGCTCATCGGCTTCGTGCTGGCCACGCTGCTGTGGGACATCCCTCCGGTCATCCTGCCCACCGAGCTGTTCGCGCGCGCGCCGGGACTGTGGCTCGAGACCATCAGCCGCATGGGGGGCACCATCACCTACGCGCCCAACTTCGCGTTCGACTTGGTGGTGAAGCGCACCAAGGACAAGGACCTGGCCGCGCTGGACCTCAGCAAGCTGCGCGTGGTGGGCAGCGGCGCCGAGCCCATTCGCCCGAAGACGCTGCGGGCCTTCGCCGAGCGGTTTGCCCCGGCGGGCTTCAAGTCGTCGGCGTTCTTGCCCAGCTACGGCATGGCCGAGAGCACGCTGGCCATCACCTTCCACCCCTGTGGAACCGAGATGGTGGTGGACTGCGTGGACGCCGCGGCCATGCGGCAGGGCCTGGCCACAGCGGCCGCGGCCGGCGCGAGCGCGGAAGACCCGAGCGTGCTCGAGCTGATGAGCTGCGGCGTACCCTTCCCCGGCCACGAGCTGCGCATCGTGAACGAGGCCGGCGAGGCGCTGCCCGAGCGCGTGGTGGGCCAGGTGGTGGCGCGCGGTCCCAGCGTGACGCCCGGCTACTTCGAGAACGAGGACGCCACGCGCGAGGCGCTGGTGGACGGCTGGCTGCAGACGGGAGACCTCGGCTACGTGGCGGAGGGCAACCTCTACATCTGCGGGCGCCTCAAGGACCTGATCATCATTCGCGGCGCCAACCACTACCCGCAGGACATCGAGTGGTCCATCGGCGAGCTTCCCGGTGTGCGCCGCGGCAACGTGTTCGCCTTCTCGGTAGACGTGGACGGCCAGGAGGCGCTGGTCATCGCGGCCGAGGCCAACCGCGGCGACGCCGCCGAGCTGCGCGAGCAGATCAAGCGCCGCGTGAGCGAGGAGTTCGGCCTGGTGCCGGCGCACATCGCCATCGTGCCCCTGGGCGAGCTGCCCAAGACCAGCAGCGGCAAGGCTCAGCGCCGCAAGACCAAGCAGCTGTACGAAGCTGGCGAGTTGCCCCAGCACGACGCAGAATAGCGGCCGAGCGGCGCGAGACGCACCGATCCCCCTCAGGAGAGCGACCAAGACATGTCCCAGGAACTCAAAGAATCCCTGCGCGAGATCATCGCGGAAGTCGCCGAGATCGACGAAGTGCCCGATGAGGCCAAGTTCGCGGACCTGGGGATCGACAGCATGATGGCCATCGAGATCGTGGCCGACGTGGAGCGCAAGTACGGCATCAGCATGCCCGAGAGCGAGCTGCAGGAGCTGGTCTCGCTGAACGCGGTCTACGACAAGGTCCGCGCCAAGCTCGCGGCCTGATGAGCGCCACCGACACGGCCGCTCCGGCGCCGCACATCTACCGGCTGCGCACGGGCTATGGGGACACCGACCAGAGCGGTGTCATCCACCACGCCGTGTACATGCGCTACCTCGAAGACGCCCGCGCCGACTACCTGCGGGCCCGTGGGCTGAACTTCGCGGACCTCGAGCAGCGCCAGCGCATCGGCATGGCCGTGGCGCGCGCCACCATGCGCTTCTTGCGACCGGCGCGCTTCGACGACCTGCTGGACATCGAGGTGCGGGTGGAGACGCAGCGCGCGACCATGCTCTTCGACTACCGCGTGCTGTGCGGCGACACGCTGTTGCTGGAAGCCCAGCTCACGCTGGCGTGCATCGACATCGACAAGATGCGCGCCATTCGGCTGCCCCCCGAAGTGGCCGCCGCCTGCCGGCCCTGAGCGCGCGCCAGCTGGGGGCGCCGTGTGGTCAGTTTCCGAAGGTGAACTGAAACTGACAGGTGGCGGTGGTGGAGGCCTGCAGCACTCCCGCGCGAACGCAGGCGGCGTCGGGGCCGCTGGTGTTGATGGCCATGACGCGGCCGCTCTCGAAGACGACCGACAGCTGGGTGTCGGCGCGCTGGGTGCAGCTGGCCGTGCTGGCAGCGACGGCCTGGACCACGGGCATCATGGGGAAGGCACCGCAGGTGGACGAGACGAACCGGACCGTGGTGCCGTCCACCGAGAGTTCATCCATCGTGGCCCGCCACGACGCCGGTGGCGTGGGCACGGGGAGCTCCGGGACGGCCGCCTCGGGCGCGGCTTCGGCTGCGGGCGCAGCTTCGGGCTCAGCGGCCGCAGAGTTGGCGGCGACCTCCGGCGCTGCGCCCTCGGGGCTGGCGCTCGCTGCCGGGGCAGCCGCTTCGGTGGCCTCGCCACCACACGCGCTCAACAGCGCGGCCATGAGAGTGAGGGCGACGACCAGGCGGTGCGGAGCAGTCATTGGCGCAGGGTACCCGAAGCGGAGGGCAACTCCACCTGGATGACCTGACCCTCGCCGAAGCGGCATCCGTCGGGCAGCCGAAAGCGCAGTGGGGTGCCGTGGGCGAAACCGGCGACGCCCACGAGCTGGGGCGGGAGCGCTTCCACCGAAGCCTCGAGGGCACCATCCACCAAGGTGGCCTCGCAGCGCACTCCGTCAGCGTCCGACACTGCAGCGCGAGCTCCGGGCCGCACCAAGCGCGGCGCGTTGCGCTGAGCGCCGAGGTAGGCGCGCACTTCACCGCCTGCCCCTACGGCCGACAAGCGCAGCGACCCGCCACGCTGCCACTCGAGCGCCACGAGCCCGAGCGCCGATGCCACCAGCACCACCAGCGGCAGCCAGCTGGCCACGCCCCGTGCGCCCACTCGAGGTGCACCGGCCAGCTCGGGCAGCCCGCGGCGATCAGTACTCAAGGCTCGCCTCCTCCAGCAGCAGACGCGCGTCGCGCACGTCCAGCTCGGTGCGCAGAGCGGCCATCAGGGGCGCCTGACCCGCAGCCTTGAGCTTGATCTGGTAGGTGTACTCCACCACGCCACCCTGGGCGATCTCGGCCACGCTCAAGGCCGTGCTGCGGGCGCAATGCGTGGCCAGCAGCGCCGGCAAGCGGGACTCTCGCTCGTCGCCTGCCCCGATGCTGAAGCGCAGCACGCCGTCGTACTCGCGCTGCGACGCGAAGCTCGAGTAGTGCAGGTAGACCGAGACCAGCGCGAACGCGACGGTGCCCACCACCGCGACCGGCAGCGCGTCGATGCCGCAGGCCACGCCGGTGGACGCCGCGCCCAGCAGGAAGACCAGGTCACGCGGGGCCTTCAGGTTGGCGCGGAAGCGGATGATGGAGAGCACGCCCAACAGGCCGAGACCGGCGTACAGCGAGCGCCCGATGGCCATGACGAAGGTGGAGGCCGCCAGGCTGGTGAGCACGATGGTGTGCGCGAAGCCGCGCGCGTAGCTGACGCCCGTGTAGGTGCGCTCGTAGGCGAACGCCAGCACCTGACCGAACACGAAGGCGGCGAGCACACCGCGCAGGGCGTCGGTGAAGCTGACCCCGGCGCTCCCGGAGCCGGTGGCCCACAGCAAGGCCTCAGGCATAGGTGCTGCTCCACGTGGGGCGCGCGAACGAGCGCTGGGCGAACGTGTCCATGGCCTGGCTGTACTTGGAGAAGCCTGTGGACGAAAGCTGAAAGGCGCGCACCAACCTGGCCATCCACTCGGGCACCAGGCGCTCGCACTTGAGCTCGAGCAGCACGGGACTGAGCATGCCGCCTCCACCCGCCCAACCGGACGCGTGGCCGCCATCGAGGCGAAAGGCCCGCTGCTCGTCGAAGTCGAGCGAGAACTGGCGCGTGGGATACGCCATCAGGTCGCGGTCGAAGGTGACACGCGCATAGGCGTCAACATGGCTGACGAACGCCTCGCGCCGATAGCGGAGAATGGCGGCGGGCTCGCAGCTCTTGCGGACCATCACGTAGGCAAAGCGCTCGAGGCGCTCGCGCCGCTCGGCCGCGACGGCGTCTTCGGAGGGCGGCGGCACGTCACGCCCCAGCGCCTCGGTCACCCAGTCGGCTCCGGCGAGGACGCGGGTCTTGCGGACCAGCACGCCCGTCTTGCGCTTGAGTTCCAACGTGACCGGCTCACCGGGCGCGAAGTCTCCATAGGCGCGCGCGCGCAGCTTCACGCGGTCGTGGTCGCGACGCAGCTTGGCTTGATGGAACTCACGGCTGCGCGTGTCGAAGTACAGCGTGCGCAGGGTGTACGGCCCGCTGGTGTTCTCGTCTGGGTGGCAGAACGGCGCGATCGCCAGCGTCAGCGCTCGGGCGGTGGCCTCGGACACCAGGAACTTCTGCTCGAGGCGAGCGGGAATGCGCGTGGCGTCGCTCATGCTGTCTCGGGCTGGAAGTCCGCGTGGACGCGCACCGTGACGCGGTCGCGGAGCGTGCCCACCCAGCGGGCAACGGCGATCTCCAGCTTGGCCTGCATCAGGAACGCGCGCAGCGGCTCGCGAACGTCCTCGAGCGGGCGGTCCACGAAGGGGTGGCGACCACCCTCGTAGACGCGCTCCACCTCGGCATCCGAGGGCAGGCTGGCGTCGAGGTTGGCCACCAAGAAGACCGCCACGCTGGCGCGTCGCTGTGCGGCGGCATCCACCTCGGCCGCGTCGGCGCCGAGCGCGGCCAGCAGCTCACCCAGGCGCATGGGCCCACCGGCGAGCGTGGTCAGGCGTGCTCGCTCCCGCGCGACGTCGCGCTCGGTGGGCGCGCCAATCTGCACGCGCGCGGCCTCCATGGCGATGAGCGTCTCGCCGATGAGCTCGTCCAAGGTGGCGATCTGGAGGTCGAGGGGCAGCGGCCCGAGCGGCAGCGCGCCCTCTTCTTCACGCCCGGCAAGGCGCATACGGGCGCGCAGGTCCACGTCGCTGCGGAGGATGATGGTCTGCGTGGAGCCTATCTCGCCCACCACCGCGGCGATGCCGTCCACGCGGTGCACCGCGGGCTGCGCATGCACCCGGGCCTGGCCCACCAGGAGCAGCGACGAACACCCCAGCGCCAGTTGCGCCAGCTGCCACCACCGCAGACCTGCTGGGAGGCCGTCGTGAGCCACGCCCGTCAGTCCTCCGAGGGCGCGCGCTCTGGGCGCGTGCCGGCGTCGGCGCCGCGGGGGCGCTGGCCTCGGCGGGAGATCAGGAACGCGGCAAACGCCTGGACCATCTCGGCCTCCTGAGGCGAGAGCGCGGCGAGGGTGGCCGCCAGCTGTCCCTGCGCAGGCTCGTCGCTGTTCGCCACGCCTGCCGCGGGTGTTGGTGCCTGCACGACGGGCATCGGCATGTCTCCCCACCCTGGGGGTGGCTCGTTGGAGGTGCGCCAGGCTGGCCGCTCTGCGGCGGTGATGCCGTGCGTGGTGAGCCACGCCTCCATGCACGAGCGCAGCCGCTCGGAGCGGAACGTGAACCAGCGCTCGCGGTCCACGGGGTGGCCCATGAGGGCGTCCTTGAAGCGGCGGAAGGCCCCCTTGCCATCGATGGCGGCCAACAGGTTGTGACGCAGGTCGAGGTCGTCCACCGTGGCGATGAAGCGCTCCATCCAGCGGTACTGCTCGCGCGAGGACACGGGGTCGATGCGCAGGTAGATGGGGTCTGCGATGACGCGCGCGTGCATGGACGGGTCGGCCACGCCATCCACGATGCGCAGCACCTCGCCCGTCTCGAGCTGCAGGTAGCTGTGCACCTCGGGGGAGTTGTTCTCGAACGCGTCTTCGAGTGCTTCCCAAGCGACGGGCACCGGAGGGCTGTTCACTTCGGGCTCTGTCACGACGCACCTCGGTCACTGCGCGCGCGTCGGACGGCACTCTGCCACCGCGCGTCGCGCTCTGTTCTCTCTTCGGACGACATGCTGGGCTCGAAGCTGCGCTCGACGGCGTGCGCGGCTCGGATGGCGTCCAGGTTGGCGAAGACGCCCACACCGAGGCCAGCGAGATAGGCGGCGCCCAGGGCGGTGGTGTCCGTCATGGCGGGGCGGTCCACGGGGGCGTTCACCATGTCGCACTGGAACTGCATGAGCAGGTCGTTGCTGCACGCGCCGCCGTCCACGCGCAGGCGCCCGAGACGCGCGCCCGCGTCCTGCTCCATGGCGCGGACCAGATCCATGATTTGGTAGGCGATGCCGTCCAGCGTGGCGCGACAGAGGTGCGCCACGTTGGTGTCCCGCGTGAGGCCGTAGATGAGACCACGCGCGTGGGGGTCCCAGTGCGGCGCCCCGAGGCCAGCCAGCGCGGGCACGAACACCACGTCGCCAGCGCTCTCCACCTCACGCGCGCGCGCCTCGATCTCGGAGGCGTGCTTGATGACGCCGAGGCCGTCGCGCAGCCACTGCACGGCGGCGCCCGCGATGAACGCGCTGCCCTCGAGCGCGTAGAAGGTCTCGTCGCCCAGGCGCCACGCCACTGTGG
This sequence comes from Sandaracinaceae bacterium, assembly GCA_016706685.1. NCBI lineage: Bacteria > Pseudomonadati > Myxococcota > Polyangiales > Sandaracinaceae > Sandaracinaceae bacterium. The sequence goes on from JADJJE010000001.1 coordinate 423,057, forward strand.
TGAGCAGCCCGTGGTGCGAGGGGACCGGCGTCTTGCCGGTGTTCATCAGGATGAAGGCGCCCGTGCCGTAGGTGCACTTGGCGTCCCCCGTCTCGAAGCACGTCTGCCCGAACAGCGCGGCCTGCTGGTCGCCGGCCATGCCCGCGATGGGGATGCCGTCTGGCATGGCGGGCACGCCCTTGGTGACGCCGTACACCTCGGAGCACGAGCGCACCTCGGGCAGCATGTTCATGGGCACGTTCAGCAGCGCCGCGAGTTCCGGGTCCCACGCCCCACGGTGAATATCGAAGAGCAACGTGCGCGAGGCGTTGGTGGCGTCGGTGACGTGTACCTCGCCGCCCGTGAGCCGGTTCACCAGCCAGCTGTCGATGGTGCCGAACGCGAGCTCCCGGCCTCGGCGCGCGCGCGGGCACCCGGCACGCTGTCGAGGATGCGCGCCACCTTGGTGCCGCTGAAGTACGGGTCCAACACGAGGCCCGTGCGCTCGCGAAAGAGCGGCAGGTGGCCTGCGTCACGCAGCGCCTCGCAGGCGTCGGCGGTGCGCCGGTCTTGCCAGACGATGGCACGATGGATGGGCTGGCCGGTGGCGCGGTCCCACACCACGGTGGTCTCGCGCTGGTTGGTGATGCCGATGGCGCGGCAGTCGTGGCCCTGCACCTCGGCGCGGGCCAGCGCCTCGGCGGAGGCTTCGGTGACGCTCCGCCAGATCTCGGCGAGGTCGTGCTCCACCCAGCCCGGCTTGGGGTAGTGCTGTGCGAATTCACGGTTGGCGCGCCCGAGGACGCGCGCGTCCTCCGACAATACGACCACCGTCGACCCGGTCGTGCCCTGGTCGATGGATAGAATGAAGCCCGACATAATAAGCGGGAAGCCTAGCAGGCCGAGAGCGAATGCGGAACCGCTCTCGGCACTACCTTCGTGGCCTCAGGACTCGCCGAGCTCGGCCAGGAAGTCGGTGGCCTCTTGCAGCTCCGGGTCCTCCGACTTGGCCTTGCGCGCCCACAGGAGGGCGCGGCGCGCCTCGCCCCGGTCGTGTGCGATGCGCGCCTGATAGAGGAAGGCCATCGCTCGGGACATGGAGCCCGAGGTCTTGGCCAGCGTCACGGCGCGCAGCGCGTTGAGCGCGGTGTCGAGGTCGCCCAGCTCCATGGAGAGATAGGAGAGCTCGGAGGCGATGTCCCCGTTGTTCTTGTCGCTCTCGATCGCGGCCTGGAGCCACTGCATGGCGAGCATCTTTTCGTCTGCCATGACGGCCAGCTTCGCCATCCGGTGCTGGAGGTCCGCAAGCTCCGGCGAGCGACGCCGCGTGTGCCGCGCGATGGCCGCCTCGAGCATGGCGCCCGCGTCCGCGTGGCGGTCGTAGGCCATGTAGGCGTCCGCGAGGAAGAGCGTGGTCTCGTGGTCGTCCGGCCGGAGGTGAGCTGCCGCCTCGAGCGCGGGGATGGCGGCGTGCGCATCACCGAGCCCGTCGATGAGCATGCGCCCTGCGCGCCGGAAGAGCTCGAAGCGCTCGTCTTCGGGAGCCCCGTCGGCGTCCGCCAACAGCATGTCCGCGAGCTCGCGGAACGCACCGATGGCTTCGTAGAGGGCGCGCAGACGCTCGGTCAGCACGGGCAAGCCCGGCTGCACGCTGCACACGTATTCGAGGCCCTCCTTGGCGTAGTGCGGAACGCTTGCGCGCTCCGACGCGTCCGCCAGCAGCAGCGCGGCGTCTACCTGCTCTTGGCCCTCGGTCACGCCCAGCAAGCGGGCGCAGTCGTGCGCCACGCCGTCCCAGCGCTCGGCTGCCACGTCCATATCGCGCAGCCGTAGCAGCGCCTCGCGGTCCGTCGGGTCGTGCTCCACCCACGCGGACAGCTCCTCGCGGGCCGCGCTCACGTCGCGCGGGGCATAGAGCTCCACCAGTCGCAGCGTGGTGGCGCGCCGCGAGGCGTTGTCATCGGAGGACACGGCCGCGTCACGCGCCTCGAGCAGCGCCGCCGTGAGCCCTGCCTCCACCTCGGCCCCGAGCGCCGCATCGTGAAGCTCGCGGGTGACCGCGAAGGCCTCCTCGAGGTCGTCCACGGCTGCACCGGCGTCATGCCGCCCCAGGCTGAGCGTCGCGCGCATGCGCAGCAGCTCCACCAGCGTGACGTCGCGCGCCCCCGACTCGCGATGGCGCTCGAGCGCGCCCGCTACCTCGCCCACGGCACCGTCGACGTCGCCGGCGGCCTCGAGGCTCTGCACCAGCTCGCGCAGGATGGAGAGCGCACCCGACGCGGCGTAAGCCACGCGCAGCACGTCGACCGCACCGGAGGGGTTCCCCAGCTGGTCGCGCTGAATCGCGGCGGCCTCGAGCAACAAGGCACGCGAGGTGTCAGGGTCGCTCACCAGGCGCGCGGCCTCGGACGCCAGGTATCCGGCGAGGCCCTCGTACTCGCTGCGCTCGCGGTACCAGTGCTCGAGCTCCATGCGGATGGAGCCATCGCCGGGGTTCCCGCGGTAGCCGCCCTCGAGCGCGCGGCGCATGCCGTCTTCGTCGCCCAGCGCCTGCCACTCCTTGAACACCTGCCGGGCCAGCGTGGACGCTGCCGCGCCCGTCTCGCTCGCCAGCAGCCGCTCGCGCAGCTCGGTGAGCTCGCGGGGATCATCGCCCTCGCTGTGCAGCCGCAGCAGCGCCTCGACCACGGCGCGTTCGCGCGGCACCCACTCGAGCGCCCGGCGGTAGACCTCCATCGCGTCCACGCGCTCGACCTTCTCGAGCAGCGCACCGAGCTTGAGTGAGGCCGCAGCGATGGTCTCGGCGTCCTGATTGTCGCGCGCCACGTCCAGCTGACGGTGCAGCAGCTCGACGAGGTCCTCGTCGTATCCAGAACGCTCGTAGAGCTCGGTGAGCAGCGCAGCCGCCTCGCTGTGCTCGGGCTCTTCGTCCAGCGCGTTGCGCAGCACGTCCACGGCGTCGTACTCACGACCCTCGATCTTGGCGAGGTAGCGGCCCTTCACCATGCGTGCGCGGTTGCGCAGCTTGGGCTCGAGCAGCCCGTCGATGAGGCCTGCGACGCGGTCGTTGAGCTTGTCGCCCTCGCCGAGCTGTGCGTACACCTCGAGCAGCGGCTCCCAGAGCTCCACCTCGAGCGGCTCTTCCGCCAGCAGCTCCTCGTAGGCCTGGGCGGCCAGCTTGAGGTCACCGCCCTCGCGACGGGCTGCGCTCGCGACGCGCAGCCGCAGCTCGCGGGCCTCTGCGCCCTCGGCCGACGCCGCAGCCTCGCTCAGGCTCTCGAGCGCGCCTCGCACGTCTCCGCGAGCCTCACGCCGCTCGGCGGTCAGCAGCAGCGCCCAACGCACGGCGCCGAGGTCCTCGGACGCACGCGCGATGGCGACCGCCCGGGCCAGGAACGCCTCCATGCGCTCGATCTCGTTGGCGCTCGACGCGCGCTCGACCCCCTCGCGGACCTGCGCGAGCGTGGCATCGGGGCGCGACGCGCGCAGCTTCAGGAAGTCGAGCACCATGGCCTCGTCGCCCGAGCCGCGCGCCACTTCCTCGTAGAAGGCGAGGACAACGTCCACCGACGCATCACGTGTGGCGACCTCGCCGAGCAGCGCGCCGGCTTCGTCGTAGCGCGGGTCCAAGGTGAAGGCGCGCCGCAAGTTGGCGACGCCCGCCTCGACCGCTCCGCCCGCGTGCAGCTCGATGGCCGCTAGACGATAGAGGGCATCCACGCGGTCCACCTGCGGGACGGACTCGGCGCTCACCAGCGCCTCGAGCACGCGCTTCTGCTCGCCTGTGTCCCCTGCGGCGTCCTTGAGACGCGACAGCTCCAGCCAAGCGCGCGTGGGGTCGGGGAGGGCCTCCTCGGCGCGGCGGAAGGTCTCCGCGGCGCGCTTGGGCTCGCTCAGATCTTCCGCGATGACCCGCCCGAGGCGCAGCAGCAGCTCCCCGGTGTGCGAGGCGTCTTCCGCTCGCCGACGGGTGTCCACGCTGTCTTCGAGCGCCGCCACGTAGAGCGGAGTCTTGCCGAGCTCACGCGCCAGCGTGCGGGTCTTCTTGTGCACGGCGGCCGAGTCGGGGTCCGCCCGGAGCGCCAGCAGATACTCTGCGAGGGCCTCTTCTCCCCGGGCGAGGGGACCCGAGAGCACGTCTCCGAGCGCCGCCCGCAGGGCTGCCGTGCTGGCGGCGTTCTCGGGAGAGTCGTCGACCACCGCGCTCCGGCGCCGCAGACCCTCGAGGGCGAGCGCTGGGTTCCCGCGCGCCACGAGCGCCTGGGCGAAGCGCAGCGCTTCGGCGTCCGAGCTGCCGGCTGCCTCGAGCGCGCTGTCGCGCAGCTCGCGGGCCTGGGTCTCGTCTTTGCGAGCCGCCGCGATGGCCTGCAGCTCGAAGAGCACCTCGCCGACGCCCACGTCCACCGGCTCGTCGGCCGAGCGGCGGCGCACGGCCATGAGCAGGGTGCGGTACGCCTTCTCGGCGCGGTCGAGGTCACCCGACTCGCGCGCCAGGTCACCGAGGGTCTGCAGAATGGGAGCGCTGGCCATGGCCATCTTGGTGGCCAGCTCCAGCTGCTCGATGGCCGCCGGCAGGTCACCCTGCTCGCGGGCCACGAGCCCGAGGCGGTGGTGCACCGCCGCGCGCTCGGCGCTGCGACGACGACCGTAGGACTCTACCAGGGCCTCGAGGGTGGCGCGGGCGGCGTCCAGCTGCCCAGCCTCGCGCTGACCGTCGGCCAGCTTGAGCGCCAGCTCCTTGTCCTCGGGGTCCAGCTCCACGCCGCGCGCGAGCACGGCGATGGCGGCGCCGGGCGTCCCGAGGCGGTCACAGAAGAGCTCGGCCGCTTCCCGCACGAAGTGCAGCGCGGTGGCCGGGTCTTGGGTGCCTAGGGCGGCGTCCGAGAGCAAGCGCGCCAGCGGCTCGAGGGCATCCGCCTTGCGGTAGTGCGTCACCAGCAGCTCGCGCACCTCGGCATCGTCTGGGCTCGCCGCCCGGGCGCGCTCCAGCACCTCGGCCGCGCGCTCGTCGCGCCCGGCGTGGAACAGGGCCTTGGCCAGGCGCAAGCTGATGCTGGCGCTCTCGGCCTCGTTCGCGAGACCCAGGCGCCGCTCGAGCCAGCGCGCTGCGGCTGCGTACTCTGCGCGCCCCTCGTGGATGCGTGAGAGTGCGTCCAGCGCTTCGGGCGAGGGCGACAGCTCCACCACGCGACGGTAGTTCTCGAGGGCCCGCTCGTCGTCGTGCAGCTGATGCTCGGCGATGCGCGCTGCCCGCTCGAAGAGGGCGCGGGCGCGCTCGCTCTCGGCCTGGTTGGCCTGAGCCGCGAGCATGTCCGCGAGGTCTGCGTGCCGGCCCTGGGCCTCGTAGACCGACGCCAGCATGGCGATGGACGCCTCGTGCCCGGGGACCTCTTCGAGGTTCTTGCGCAGCGCCTCGAGGCGCCCGCCGCTCTTCTCGATCTCGGCGACCAAGCGGGCGATCTCGAGCCGCAGGTGCAGCCGCCGCTGCTGGTCCTGCGTGACGGTGAGTTCCTCTTGGCAGAGCTTGAGGAGCTCGGGGTGACGGCCCGTCTCGGTCAGGAGCCGGCTGAGCGCGTCGGTGGCCTCCGTGTCGGCGGGCGCGGCCGCGTGCACCAGGCGGTACTGCTCGATGGCGGTGTCGCGGTCACCCGCGGCCACCGCGAGCGCCGCAGCGCTGCGGCGGAAAGCGAGGCGCGCGTCGGCATCGAGGGGGAGCTTGGCCGCCTCGAGCTGAATCGCGATCTCGTCCTGCGAAGCGCCGGACGCTCGGTAGAGCGCCACCAGCCGTTCGACGGACGAGGCCGCGACGGCCACGACGCCAGGGTCGACGTTCTTGCCCGCGCGGCGCACCAGGCCGGACGCGCGCTCGTAGAGCGACTCGTACGTGGAGCGCGCGAGCGCCGCATCCGCGAGCGTCTCGTCCGCCAAGCGCGCTGCGTCGTGTAGGCCAGCGAGATCCGCTGGCTCGCGCTCGGCGAGGCGCAGCAGCGTGTCGAAGAGGCCCCGCCCCGGCGCGCGGCGCTGGAGCCCTGCGAGCAGCTGCAGGTGACCGGTGGGCGGCTCGCCCTCCGAGACCGCCTGCAGGGTCATCTCCACCACATCCTCGGCGCCATCCCCGGCGAGGGCACCGAGGCGCACGATGGCCTCGGCGAAGCGGGCGCTGCGCGGCATGCAGGAGAGCGCGCCTGTGTACGCGGTGAGGGCGGCGGCGTGGTCGGCCAGCTTCTCCTCGTAGATGACGGCGGCCTGCTCGAGCAGCGCCGCGCGGCGGTCCACGTCGCCCGCTGCCGCTTCGGCTGCGGCCTCGAACGCCTGGGCCGCAGCGAGCGGCGCCTCGGCCTCGGCGGACAGGCGCTGCACCTCGGCCTCGACCCGGCGGTCGAAGGGGCGGAGGCCCAAGACACGGCACATGGAGCCGAGCGCGGCCAGCTTGGCTCCGGCGCGCCCCTCCTGCAGCTTCGCGGCCTCCAGCAAGAGCTCCACGACCTCGTCGTCGCCCTTCGCGATGGCGAGGCGCTGATCGAGCAGCGCCAACAGGGGCTCCCACTCGTCGGCCAATTCATAGGAGCGCGCCAGCGCGGCCACGGCCTCGGCCCTCACGCTCGCGTCCTCAGCCAGCAGCGCGAGCCCCTGCCTGGCGCTCTCGTTGGTGGGATCGGCGAGCAGGGCGCGACGGTAGGCGGCCACTGCGGCGGGGGCGTCGCCCAGCTGCTTGAAGTACGTCTCGCCCAAGCGACAGCGGACCGACGCTAGGTGCGCGTCCTCGCGGTTGGCCGCGCGGCCCAGGAGCTTGGCCAAGGCCGCGTGCGCCTCGGTGCGCGTGTAGAGCTCGGACAGTGCGTCCACCACATCGGCCGACTCGCCATACTCGGCGCTGACCTCTGCCCACGTGGCAATGGCCTCCTTGGGCGCGTCCAGGTAGCTGGCCTGGATGCTGGCGATGCGCACGAGATCCTGGCGCTGCTGCCAGCCCGGACCTGCCGCGTCCCCACGGCGGCGCAGCGCGGACACGAGGTCCGGCCAGCGCTCTTGCGTCTCGAGGACATCCACGATGGCAGCGAGCGCGCGCGCGTCGGTGGGGTCGAGCGCGAGCGTGGCTTCGTAGGCGCGCAGGGCGCGGTCGGGGGCCGACTGGGCCTCGGCCACGCGAGCCACCTCGCCCCAGACCTTGCGTTGAGCCGCCGGCTCGGGCTCCAGCCGTGCCAAGCGCTCGAGCGAGCTGAGGTGTTCCTCGGCGCGTCCGGCGAGCGCGTAGAGCTCACTCAGGCTGCGCGCGCAGCTCAGCGCCGTCTGTGCGCTCAGACCGGGTTCGGCCAGGACCGCCTCGAGCAGCGCGGTGGCCGAGGTGGCGTCACCGGTCGCGCGCAGCATCTCGGCGGACTCGACGCGCAGCGCCGTGCGCAGCTTGGCGTCCTCGGTGGCCTCGGCCACCTGCGTGAGCACACCCACCACGCGGGTGACGGCGCCCAGCTGCTCGCCGAAGGCGCGCAGCTTCTCGCGGGCGGCGGCGTCTCCGGGGGCCAGCAACACAGCGTCTGCGTAGTGCGCCAGCGCCTCTTCGTTGCGGCCCTGCCCTTCCAGCCGCTGACCGGCCTCCTTGTGGAGCGCCACGCGCTCGTCATCGCCCGCGAGCGCCAGCGCCGTGTCGAGCGTGCGCACCACGTCGGTGGCGCGGCCCTCCTTGGTGTAGTGTTCCTTGAGGCTCTGAAGGGCCGAGCGTCGCACCTCGGCCGCGACGCTCTCGTCCGCGACGATGCGCTCCAGCATGGCCACCGCCTCGGTCGCGTCCGCGGGCGCCTGCGCTAGCGCCGCCTTCACCTCGCCCAACGCACCGGCCGAGTCGCCGAGCTTGTCGAGGTAGGTGACCGCGATGCGCATGCGCTGGGCGTGCGCGTCGGCCCCCGTGCGCGTGTCCAGCGAGGCACGCCAGAACGCGATCAGGTCGGCCCAGCGCTCGGCGCGCTCGAGCAAGCGCTCCAGGTTGGATGCCACGCCGGCGTCGTCCGGACGCAGCGCGCGCAGCTGGCTCAAGTAGTCCACGGCGCGGTCCGAGCGCCCCGCGAAGTCCTTCGCGGTCTGGGCCGCCTCCTCCAACAGCACGGCCTTGCGCTCGTCGTCGGTCTTGGCGATGGCGCGGTCGTACAGCGTGAAGAGCTCGTCCCAACGCTCGGCCCCCGTGTAGATGACGGTCAGGCGCTGGAAGGCCCAGTCCGATGAGTCCGGGTCCACCACCATGGCGCGCTCGAGCACCTCGATGATCTGGGGCGCGTCCTCGCCGAACCACTCCTCGTGGAAGTTCAGGGCGCGCTGAGCGAGCGGCCCGCCGACCGCGGCCGTGCTGACCTTGGCGAGCGCCGCGCGGTAGACCACGCTGACGTCGTCTGGGCGCTGCGTGGCCCCGGCCCAGTCCTCGAGGGCGTCCCACGCGGCGTCATCCGAGGGGTTGGCGCGCGCGGCTGCGCTGGCCTCGGTGAAGGTGGGGTCGTTGATGGCCGATTCGTCGAACGTCTCTTCTGTCGCCATGAATCCTCTTCGGGGGCACGCGCGGGTCGCTGGGGGACGGTGATGGTACCAACGTCGACACGAAACCGAACCGCAAATTACAAATGGAAATTGCCGCACGCGCGTTCAGTGCATGGTTTAGGCTCCGCGCGGACTCCCGATTAGGAAGCGAATCATGAAACTGGAAGACCTGAAGATCATCGTCACGGGCGCCGCACGCGGCATGGGCGCCCACTTTGCTTGCCGACTGCAGGAGCTGGGCGCCCAGGTGGCCGCCGGCGACGTGGACGAAGCTGGGCTGGCCGAGCTCCCCCCCGGCATCCACCGCCGCCGTCTCGACGTGGCCAACGACCAGGACGTGGCCGGCTTCGTCGCCTGGGCGGCGGAGTCCATGGGGGGCCTCAACGGGCTCATCAACAACGCGGGCATCATCCGTGACGCGCTGCTGGTGCGGAAGAACCGCGACACGGGGGCGGTCGAGCGCCTGTCTCGCAAGGACTGGGACAGCGTGCTGGCGGTCAACCTGACCGGCGCGACCATGATGGCGCAAGAGGTGCTGGCGCACATGCTGGAGCGCGACGTCACGGGCGGCGTCATCATCAACATCTCGTCCATCGCGCGCCACGGCAGCCGCGGGCAGAGCAACTACGTGGCCGCCAAGGCCGCGCTGGCCGCCAACACCCAGACGTGGATGCGCGAGTTCTCGCGCTACGGCATCCGCGTGGGCGCCATCGCCCCCGGGTTGATCGAGACACCCATGACCGCCGGCATGAACGAAAAGGCCCTCGAGCGCCTGCGGGCCTCCGTGCCGCTCGGACGCATTGGCAAGCCCGAGGACATCTTCGTGGCCGTGAAGTTCATCATCGAGTGCGACTTCTTCACGGGTCAGACCATCGACGTGGACGGCGGCGGCGCCATGGGCTGAGCGCGCGCGGCGAGGGCGTCTGCGTCCTCGCCGCGGCCCTCTGCGCGGTAGCAGATGGCCAGCGTGCGCAGCGCGGCAGTCTCCCCCCGCGGGTCCTCGGCAGCGCGGGCGCTCTGCAGCGCGCGCAGGCCCTCGCGCACGGCGGCCTTGCCGTCCCCCTCTTGGAGATGGATCAGCGCGAGGGTGAGCGCCGCGCGGGCGCGGTCTGCCGGGCGGTCGGCGCCTCCCCGGCTCTGCATGCGGGTGTAGGCTGTGCGCGCGGCGCTGGGTGAGCCACGCAGCACCGCGAGCGCCACCCGCAACCGGTCGGCCGCGGCCAGGCTGCGCCCCTGAGCGATGGCCAGCTCCACGTAGCGCTCGGCACGCTCGAAGTCGCGCGCCTGCATGGCGTCGATGGCGCGCACGGTCGCAGCTCCTCCCACCACGGTGCTGGTGTCCATGGAGTCGCCCGGCAGCGAGGCGCGCGCCGGGTTGGCCTCGCGCTCACGCCGCTTGATGGTCTGTGAGACGTGGGCGGCCACACGGCGCGTGTCGTCGTCCGGCAGGAACTGCACGGCGGCCGCCGCCAGGCGGAGCGCGCTACGCAAGTGCCCCGCTTCCGCCGCAGCCACGGCGGCCGTGAGCAGCCCCTTGGCGCCTGCCTCGGCGTCTCCTCCCTCGGCCAGGTAGAAGGCCAGCGTGGCGCCCGCGAACGTGGCGCAGGGCCCGGCAGCGCGCACTGCCTCGGCGACGAAGCGGTAGAGCTCGGCGCGCCGCGCTGGCGGCATGGCGCCCAGCACCACGTGACGCAGCTGCTCGGACGTGGGCCGCCACTCGGTGCGATGCTCCAAGAGCCAGGCGGCCGAGAGCGCCTCCACAGCCTGGGTGGCCTCTTCGCGCGAGATCCCATCGTGGCCGGCCACCACCAGCAGGGCTTCGTCGCCCGCCCCCTGCGGCAGGAGGCAGACCATCTCCAGCACGCGGTGCGCGATGGGGTCCACGCCGCGCAGCCGGTCGGCCAGGAGACGCTCGAGCGGCACGGCGCCGTCCACCGTGGGCGGCGACAGGCGGAAGCGGAAGCGCCCGGCCTCGTGGATCAAGTCTCCGGCCGAGACCAGCGCGCGCGCCGCCTCGATGACGCCGAGGGGAGTGTCACCCCCGATGGCCGCCACGCGCGACGCGAGCCCGCTGCCCTCTGGCTCTCCGAGGACCATGCACGCGAGCGCACGGGCGAGCGCGGGCGTGAGGCGCGGCAGCGAGAACTCCACCACACCACTCGCGGCGATGGCGGCCGGCACGCGCCCCTCTTCGGGCAGGCGCACCACCAGCACGGACTCGGCGCCCGGCTCGTCGATGACCTCGTTGAGGACCTTCAGCGTGGACGGGTCGATGCCGCCCACCGGGTCCAGCAAGACGACCGACTTCCCAGCGCGCTTTCCGTGCCCGCGGTCCAGCATGGCGCGCACCAGCAGCGCCGCCTCGTCGAGGGTGAGCACCTCGCCGCGCAGGAGCTTGGTGAGACGCCCACGACCGGCGTCCGGGAGCGCGGCGAACGCCGTGTGGACCGCGTGGTCCGAGCCGAACTGGTGTGCCAGCGCGAGGCGCAAGCTACCCAGCGGCTCGAGCCCGCCGGGGACACCGGCCACGTGCAGCACCAAGGGCGGGTCCAGCTCCTCCACGAGCTTGGTCCAGAGGCGACGCGCGCCGGCACCGCTCGGACCACGCAGGATGAGCCGCACGCTGCCGCCGCGCCGCGCCGCCTCGACGATGGCGCGCGACGCCTCTTCGACCGGCTGCAGCAGCCCTGCCCGGCGCAAGTGCCGGAGCGCGTCGCGGCAGTCCGTGAGGAACGCGTGACCCCGGTCGATGGCGTCGCCGCGCAGGCCAGCGGAGCCCGTGTTCACGGTGCGTGAGAAGAGGAACGCCTCGCGCGCGATGGCCTGGCACGCTGGGTCGAGCACCAGCTCACCGAACCGGGCACGGTTGGCCAGCAGCTGCGCCCGGTCGAACGCTGCGCCCACCAAGACGGCCCCCTGCTCTTCCACCTCACCCACGGCCACCCCGAGCGCCACGCGCAGGCCCGCCATGCTCTGGTCGAGCGCGTCGGCGCGCTGCAACGTCTCGAGGCCCCAAGCGAGCGCCACCTGGATGTCGTGCATCTCGAACAGCACCACGAGCGTGGAGCCCACGCGCAGCACGACACGGCCCCCGGCCTCACGCGCGCGGAGGGCGAGATCGTCCGTCCACGCGTCGTGCGCCCCGGGATCCTCCTGCTCGTCGAGCACCGGGATCGCGCGATGCCAGAGGACCACGCACTCCATGCGTCAGCTCATTCGCGCAGGCGCGCCTTCAGGGCTTCGAGTTCGTCCTCGATGGCGCCATCGCCGCCGGTGCGCTCGAGGCGTCGGAACTTGGCATCCACCTCGAGGCGCTCGGGGTCTTCCAGCACGGAGTGCGCCTCCACCTCGGCGTCCAGCTGCGCGATGCGCCCGCTCATGCGCTCGAGCTCGCCGAAGGTGCCCGTGCTGCCGAGGCCGCCGCCGGCAAGCTCGCCGGGCACGTCACGCGCCCGCCGCACCTGCTGCGCGAGGGTGGCCTTGCGCGCCTTGAGGTCTTCGATCTGACGCTCCACGCGCTCGAGCGTGTCGCGCATCTCGTCCGCCGCGACCAGGTTCTGGTTGGCCCGCGCCGAAGCCTCGCCGGCCTTCTTGGTGAGGCGCGCTTTCTGCTTGAGCGCTTCCCGCGCCAGGGCGTCGTCTCCGTTGCGCAGCGCCAGCACCGCACGGTCTTCCCAGACGGCCACCTCGGCCAGCGTCTCTTCCTTCTCTTTGTCGATGCGCTTGGACGCGCCCAGCGTGGTGATGAGCTCGCGCTTGGCGCGCTTCACCTCGGCCTCCATCTCGATGATGGTCTGGGAGATCAGCTTCTCGGGGTCCTCCGCGCCGTCCAGCATGGAGTTGAGGTTCGATTTGATCACTTGATTCAGTCGGCCAAAGATCCCCATAGCGCTCCGGGTGGGTCGAGAGGTTCGAGGAGAAGCGTTCCACGCCACGGCGCGCGTGTAAATGGTGCAGGAAGCCCTCGAAGGGGGCGCCCAGTCGGGCTACAACAGGGCCCGCCATGTCCGACCCGCTCACCGCGCTCCGCGCGCTCGTCCCCGAGACCACCCGTGCGCTGACCGCCTACCGCGTGCCGGCCACGCCGCCGCCCATCAAGCTGGACGCCAACGAGAGCCCCTGGCCGTTGCCCCGCGCGGCACGCACGCGCCTCGCGGAAGCGCTGGCGCAGGTGGAGCTGCACCGCTACCCCGACGGGCGCGCGCAGGGTGTGCGGGCAGGCCTCGCGGCGCGACATGGCGGAAAGCCCGACGACTACGTGCTGGGCTCCGGCAGCGACGAGGTCATCGCCATGCTGATGACGGCTTGCAACCAGCCGCGCGCTGGGCGCCCACGCGCCACGGTGCTGTTCCCCACGCCCACCTTCGTGATGTACGGCATCACGTCGCGCGCCCTCGGGCTCGAGCCCGTGGAGGTGCCGCTCACGGCCGACTTCGACCTGGACGAGGCCGCGCTCATGGAGGCGTTCGAGCGCGCGCAGCCCAACCTGGCGTTCTACGCGAGCCCGAACAACCCCACGGGCAACCGCTTCGACGACGCCATCCTCGAGCGCATCGTGCAGGCGTTCCCCGGCACGCTGCACATCGTGGACGAGGCCTACGGCCCGTTCGCGTCGCGCTCGCTCTACACCTGGTGTGACCGCTACCCGCAGGTAGGCACGCTTGGCACGCTCAGCAAGATCGGCGTCGCGGCCGCGCGCGTGGGCTGGGTGCGCCTGCACGCCGAGCTCGCCGCCGAGGTGGAGAAGGTGCGCCAGCCCTTCAACCTGAACGCGCTCAGCCAGGTCACGGCGGAGCTGGCGCTCGGCGAGCTGGCCGGGGTCTTGGACGAACAGGTGGCTTCCATCATCGCGGAGCGAGCCCGCTTGGTGGCGGGCCTCGAGAGCGACCCGCGCCTGCACGTGTACCCGAGCGAAGCCAACTTCGTGCTGGTTCGCGTCAGCGGCGACAGCCAGGCGCTGGCCGACGACCTGCTGTCACGCGGCGTGGCGGTGCGCAGCTTCCAGAAGTACGGCGGCCGCTTGGTGGGCCACCTGCGCATCACGGTGGGCACGCCGAGCGAGAATGAGGCGCTGCTGGAGGCGTTGGCCGCCTCGCGGTGAGGTGACCTCGACTCCCAAAGCCGCAGCTCCGCGACCCGTCGTGGGCGTTGTCGTAGGCGTGGGCGTGGTCATTGACGGCGACGGCGACGGCGACGCTCGACGGTAGCGGCAGCGCTTCTGATAGCAGTCCGTGCCGAGCTCAGCCACGAGCGGTCGGGGGGGATCACGTCGCCGTCGCCGTCAAAGCTCACGTTGACGACAACGTCAACGAACACGTCAATGTACGTCAACGTCAACGCGAAGAAGGGGCTCGGATAGCCGCGACGCTCAGTCGTCCGCGTGAGGCACCCGCCGCCCCGGATCCTGCCCCGCCCCCGGCCCCGCCAGGGTCTGCTCACGGGAGTTCATGCTCTCCTGCACGGCGGCCGGGAGCAGCTGCTCGGCGAGCACGGACGCCCGCGCGGGCCGCAGGTCGGGGAACCAGCCGAAGAACACGTGCAGCTCTCGCTTCCGCGCGGGCTCGAGGTAATCGAAATTCACGCCGCGGTCGCTGATCTCCCAGAACTCGCTGGACTCCACGCCGGAGAGTTCGTCCCGGATGGACGCCAGGCGCTCGTGCCGCTCGTTGCGCATGTCGCGGAACACCTCGCGCGCGCGCGCCTCGTCCTTCTTCAGCAGGTAGTACGTGGCCAGCTTCACCTGCGCCTTGCGCACGCCGCGCAGGCTGGCCTCCTGCACGTCGCTCTCGCTCTCCTTGTCCACCTCGAGGAACAGCTTGAGCAGCGCGTCCGTGGCCGGGCTCTTCACGTCGAAGGCCATCTCGTTCAGCGCGCACAGGTCGTAGGCCACGGTCTCGAGGATGAACGGCAGCTTGGCGCTGAACGACACCTGCCCGTAGTACTTGAAGTAGCGTGCCACCTCGATGGCCCGCTCACCGTTCTCGTAGAGCAGCGCGTTCTCGGCCAGCAGGCGGTACTGGTTGAGCACGTTGTAGGCGGTGCGCACGTCGCGCGCGTTCACCGTGGCGCGCAGGTACGTGTTGAAGAACTTCACCACCACGTCGAACAGCTCTTTGTTGTGCGCGTGCAGCGCCGACTCCGCGATGTGGCGCGTGTTGATGGCGATCAGGTAGTTGATGTCGCGCATCTTGTTCAGCGCTTCGTTGTAGAGCGTCTGGTACTTGCGCAGGATCTTCATCTCGAACCAGATGCGCCGCGCAGTGACCGCGTCCAGGACGCCCGGCGACATGGAGACGAAGTCGGGGTTGTGCGCCAGCTCGCCGTCCACCGCGAACCACTGGTCGCCCAGGGCCGGACGCAGCGCCTGGTAATCCAGCACCATGGCCTGGAGCGCGTCCACCGAGGCCATGGAGACGCCCTTGTCCTTGTGCTCCATGGCGTTCAGGCCCACGTCGGCCAGCTGTTCCACGCCACGCACGGCCTCGGCCTGCCGGTCCGCCACGCTGCGACGCGCCGACGAGCCGATGACCTTGAGCGTGTGCCGCTGGATGCGGTGGACGATGGCGATGGGGCTCAGGAACGCGAACACGAACGCGAAGTACGGCAGCAGCAAGAGCAGGCAGAGGGCCAGCATGCTCATGGAAACGACGATGCCCCAACTGGGCACGAAGCCGAGCTCTCCGCCGGGCAGCGTCTCGAACGTGAGGCCCACGAACACCGCCTGCAGCGCCGAGATGACGAAGAAGCCGGTGACCAGGAAGTTGATGGGCTCGCTGACGAACAGCTCCGTGATGCGGTGCGTGTAGCGGTTGGCCGCGAGCTCCACCACGATGGCGACGACCGTGATGGCGATGCCGAGCACCGCCGAGATGACCTCGGCCGCGCCGCCCAGCGCATCTTGTCCAGCCGTGGGGTTCGGATGGAGCAGCCGGTCCCAGAGCGTGCTCACGTTCCCCGCGTCCAGCCAGTAGGAGAGGACGAAGACGGAGAGACCCGCGCCCATCAGGATGCTCAGGGGGAGCAGCCAGATGCGCGTCCAATTCTGGTCGTTGGGAGTGCCCATGGACCCGGGAGGATACACCTCCTGCCCGCGGCGCTGTGCACCCTTCGCACGCGCGCACCCGAGGGCGGGGGCTTGCACCGAAGGGCACAGGCTCTATGTTCACCGGCCCTCTTCTGCGAGCGACCCGTGCCCGTGACCCCCCAGGCGACCGAACCCTCGATGGACCCCGACGACACGCGCGACCGTGCTGTCACCGCGCTGCGCTGGGCCGAGTCCACGTGCGTGACCGGAGAGCCTCACGCGCCCGTCGTGGAAGGCGCCGCCGATGACGACGACGCGGCTATGGACGACGACAGCGATGTCCCCGAGCCGAGCGCCGTGCCCGAGGGTGTGGCTCCTGCGAAGCTCCCGCCCGAGGCCTTCCGTTCTCTGCCGCTGGCCACGCTGCGGGCCAGCTTCGACGCCATCCTGCTGTCCAAGCGGCCGGACGTGGGGCTCGACGCGCTGCTCGCCATCGGTGCGCTGGACGCCATCCTGCCGGAGATCTCGGCCATGGTCGGCTTCGGCGACGGCGAGTGGAAGCACAAGGACGTGTGGCTGCACACCAAGCAGGTGGTGAAGCAGTCCGTGCCCCGCCTCGAGGTGCGCTGGGGCGCGCTCCTGCACGACATCGGCAAGCTTCGCACGCGCCGCATCGACGAGAGCGGCGGCGTCACGTTCTACGGCCACAGCGAGGTGGGCGCGCGCATGTTCGAGCGCAAGGTGGCCGACCGGCTGGGCTTCGAGGGCGAGCTGCGCGACCGCGTGCACTTCTTGATCCTCCACCACCTGCGCCCGGGTCAGTACAAAGAGTCCTGGACCGACGCCGCCGTGCGCCGCTTCTACAAGCAAATGGACGGCGGGCTGACCGACCTCTTGGACCTCGGACGCGCGGACATCACCACCAAGCGGGCGGAGCGTCGCCGCCGCGGCGTGCGCCAGATCAGCCTGCTGAAGAAGCGCATCGAGGGCATCCGCGACGAGGACGGCAAGCTGCCGCCGCTGCCCAAGGGCCTCGGCACGCGCCTCATCTCGGACCTGGGGGTGCCGCCCAGCCGGCGCCTGGGTGACCTGGTGCGCGCCCTCGAGGTAGACGTCGAGAACGGGCTCATCGAAGCGCGTCAGGACATCGACTACTACGTGGAGTACGTGCGGGCCAACGCGGCGCGCTTCGAGCTCGGCAGCGAGGGCTGACCGCCCGAGCGCCGCGCTCGGGTCAGGGCGCGAGCGCGTCGAAGACGGCCGTCCACGCGGGCTGGGAAATCGCGCTCGGAGTCGAGACGAAGTCGTTCAGCAAGACGGCCACGCACACGCCGGTCTCGAGGTCGATGAACAGCTCGCCCTTGAAGCCCATGGTGCTGCCCGTGTGGCCCACCACCTGGTGGCCTCCGCGCGTGGCGCGCTGGGTGGCCAAGCCATACGGGTCCGACGCGTCGATGGACTGTGGCGTCCACTCGAGCAGCGCGGCGCGTGACGCGGGGCTCAGGAAGTCGCCGCGGTAGAGCGCCTCCGCCCAGCGGCACAGGTCCACACCCGTGCTGACCAAGCCGCCCGCCGCCCAGGTCCAGCTCATGTCGATGTCGTCGGTGGCCGCAGCCCCGGTGACGACGTAGCCCTCGCTCATGCCGCAGTCACGGCCCTCGTGCTGCTCCTCGGAGGTGTCGCTCAGCGCGAGCGGGTCGAGCACCACGTCCCGGACGTGCTCGTGAAAGGGCTGGCCACTCAGCTCTTCGAGCGCCAAGCCCACCACGTAGAAGCCCGTGTTGGAGTAGAGGTAGCGCTCTCCTGGGGCGCCCACCGGCCCGTGCATGAGCGACCAGTCCACGATCTCCTCCGGCTCCCAAGCCTCACGACTCAAGGCCAGGAAGCCGCGGTCGTCCGTGAAGTTGAAGAGACCTGCGGTGTGCGACAGCACCTGCTGGAACGTGATGGTCGGGTCTAGCCCGAGGTCTGGCAGCAACGCGCCGGGCGAGTCGCCGAGTTCCAAGTCGCCTTGCTCCACGAAGCGCAGCAGCGCCGCCGCCGCGAACGCCTTGGTGATGCTGCCCACCCTGAAGCGCGTGCGTGGGAGCACTGGCAGGCCGCCGGCGATGTCGCGCATACCCGCCGCTCCGGCGAACGTGCCCTGCCCCGGCACGTGCACCGTGAGCGTGGCGCCGGGCGCGCTCGAGGCCGCCAGGTTCGCGTCCAGCACCGCTTGCAGCTCGGCCGCGAGCGCGGGGTCGAACGTGGCCGGAGTCTCGTACTGCGCGTCGCAGGGGTCGCCGTCGCTGGCGCAAGCGGGGAGCCACACGCTCGTCAGCGAGATCAGGATGGCGAGACGCGTGGACGCTGAGGTCGTGACCATTGGTGAGAGGGTATCTCAGGATGGCTCTCGTTGCGCGGAGCGCCGGGAAGTCGTCGCCGTCGCCGTCGCCGTCAACGACCACGTCCACGTCCACGTCCACGTTCGTGTGCCGTTCGACGGAACGACGCGAGCCCGCCGGAGCGGGCTCGAAGTCGGAACGAACGGGGGCGGAGGGATCAGTCGCGCGTGGCAGCCGGCGTGCTGCGGCGCATGTAGGCCGGGATGTCCAGCACGGCCTCGTCGTGCAGGGCGCTGGCCCCGAACGCGCGCGTGGGGACGGGCGGCGCGGGCGGCACCGAAGCCTGGCGCGCCACCTCGTTGGGGCGACGCGACGGGCGGCTGCTGCCGATGGCGTCACGGAAGGCGGGCGCGCTGGGCCGCGTGCCGCGAGCCGCCGGCATGCTGTAGCGACCGGTCTGCGTCAGCTGCTGCTGGAGCGTGGACTGTGCGCCGTGAGCCTCGGCCGCCGCGCGCACTTCGTCTTCGAAGCCGGTGGCGATGACGGTCACCTTCACGGTGTCGTTCATGTCCGGGTCGGTGACCACGCCGAAGATGATCTCCACGTCCTCGTGGGCAGCGGACTGCACCAGAGAAGCGGCCTCGTTGATTTCGCGGAGCTTGATGTCCGGACCCGCCGTGAAGCTGAGCAGGATGCCCTTCGCGCCGTCGATGGTGATGTCGTCGAGCAGCGGCGAGTTGATGGCGTACTGGGCTGCGTTGAGCGCGCGGTGCTCGCCCTTGGCGTAGCCGGTGCCCATGAGCGCCCGGCCCGTGTAGCTCATGATGGTCTTCACGTCGGCGAAGTCCACGTTGATCATGCCGTGGTTGATGATCAGGTCGCTGATGCCCTGGACGGCCTGGAGGAGCACGTCGTCGGCGCGCTGAAACGCGTCCAACATCGACAGGTCGTCGTCGCCGAGCAGCAGCAGCTTCTCGTTCGGGATGGTGATGATGCTGTCGACCGAGTCGACCAGCTCACGAATGCCGTAGATCGCGTTCTTGCCGCGGCGGTTGCCCTCGAAGGAGAAGGGCTTGGTCACCACGCCCACCGTGAGCGCACCCGCATCGCGAGCGATCTGCGCCACGATGGGAGCCGCGCCGGTGCCGGTGCCGCCGCCCATGCCGGCCGTCACGAAGACCATGTCGGCGCCGGCCAGCACCTCGGCCAAGCGCTGCACGTCCTCGAGCGCCGACTTGCGGCCGATCTCGGGGTTGCCGCCCGCGCCGAGGCCCTTGGTGAGCTGCGGCCCGAGCTGGATCTTGATGGGCGCCAGGTTGCTCTCGAGCGCCTGTGCATCCGTGTTGGCCGCGATGAACTCGACGCCTTCGAGGCCGCTCGCGATCATCGTGTTGAGGGCGTTGCCGCCGCTCCCACCAACACCCACCACTTTGATCCGCGCGTGAAGAGCCGCGTCGTCTGCAAACTCAATCGAGATAGCCATTGATTTCCTCCCGGCGCTGGTCGCCGGCTCCGCCTATTTCGATGTCCCGGGTTCGCCCACCCGAGATCACCGTACTGTTCCGTCGTTCGTTCTCGAGAGACGCGAGCACTGCTCGCGCCCGTCAGCTGTTCAGAAGACCTCTCGGAACCAGGCGCTGATGCGCCCGCCGAGGCCGGTGCCCTGCTGCACGTGGACGATCTCTTCCTCTTGCACGGGGAGAGACTGCATCCGCGTCATGCCGTACTTCACGAGGCCCACCCCCGTCGAATACGCGGGGCTCTTGACCACATCGATCAAGCCCCCGATGCCAATCGGTGCCGCCCGTCGGACGGGGAGCCCCAGAACCTGCTCGGCCAGCTCGGGCATGCCATCCAGCAGCGTGGTGCCGCCGGTGATGATGGCGCCCGAGGCCAGCATGTCCGCGTAGCCGGTCTCGGCGATCACGTGCCGACACGCCACGAAGATCTCTTCCACGCGCGGCTCGATGATGTCACACAGCGCGCGACGCGAGAGCGTGCGGGGAGCGCGGCCACCCACCGAGGGGACCTCGATGATCTCGTCCTCGTCGATCATGAAGGTGGCGGCGCAGCCGTACTTGATCTTGATGCGCTCGGCCTCGGCCATGGGCGTCCGCAAGCCGGTCGCCACGTCGTTGGTGAGGTTGATGCCGCCGATCGGGATGGAGCTGGTGTGCACCACCGCGCCGTCCACGTAGACGATGATGTCGCTGGTGCCGCCGCCGATGTCGATCAGCACGGCGCCGATCTCCTTCTCGTCGTCGCTGAGCACCGCGTGGGCGCTGGCGAGCGGCTGCAAGACCACCTCGGCCACGTGCAGGCCGCAGCGCTCCGCGCACTTCACGATGTTGGCCACGCAGCTGCTGGCGGCGGTGACCATGTGGACGCGCGCCTCGAGGCGCACCCCCGCCATGCCCACGGGCTCCTTGATGCCGTCCTGCGCGTCCACGATGTACTCCTGCGGGAGCACGTGGATGACCTCGCGGTCACCCGGGAGGGGCACGGCCTTGGCCTGGATGAGCACGCGGTCCACGTCGTCTTGCGACACCTCGCGGCTGGCGATGGCGGCGACACCCTCTTGGTTCATGCCGCTCACGTGGCTGCCCGCGATGCCGGCGAAGACCGTGTTGATCTCCACGCCCGCCATCGCCTCGGCCTGCTCCACGGCGGCACGAATGGCCTGGACCGTGGACTCGATGTTGACGACCACGCCCTTCTTGAGGCCCTTCGCCGGGACCGACCCGATGCCGATGACGTCGAGGCCATCGTCGGTGAGTTCGGCGACGATCACGGTGACCTTCGTCGTCCCTAGATCAAGCCCTGCAATGATTTCGCTCGCGCCCATGAGTGACCGATACATGAGTGCGAGAACGCTGCCAAAAAAGTTGCAGCGAAATAATTCGCGCCCGCGTCAGTGGGCCGCGACGAGCTCGCGTTCTTCACGCAAGCGCACGGTCACGCGGTCGGGTCGGCGCACGTTGTCGGCGTAGATATAGGCCGCGCGGGTCTCGCGAGCGTCCAGCGCGTCGAACACGCGGCGCAGCTTCTGCAGCCTGTCACGGAAGGGCCCGCGACCGAGCCGAACATAGGTGGTGTCGGCGCCCACGTAGAGGCTCAGCGAGTCGTCGGCCTCCACGTGGACCTCGGCGATGGGCTCGCGACGCCAGAGCCCCACCCCGCGGTAGTCGTGCATGACGGCCACGATCTCGAGCAGGATGCTGGCGCGGTAGGCACGGTCACGCACGAAGCGGTCGCGCGGGATGCCCACGATGACGGGCAGGTCCACCAGGTCCTCGGCGCCCAGCTGCTTGAAGACGGTGCCGTCTTCGCCCACCAGGTAGAGCTGGTCGAGCGCCAAGATGGCCACGGCGCGCCGCTCGCGCACGTCGATGGTGAAGGTGCCGGGGAGGCGACGCTGCACCTCCACGGTGGCGATCCACGGGTGCCGCGAGAGGCGCTCGCGCACGTCCTCCGGACCCAGCTCGAAGACGTTCTGGCCCACGCTGAGGCCACTGGCCTCGAGCAGCTCCGTCTCTTCGAGCTGCTCGTGGCCCGCGAACGTGATGGTACGGATGGCAAACGCAGGCGACGTGCGCACGTGCCGCTCGATCAGGCGCCCCACGGCGATGGTGCCGATGACGCAGGCCACCAGCACCACGAGCTTGGCGAGGATGCGAAGCGGGCCGCGCGTGCGCTGCCAGACACGGTCGCCGAAGCCGCGGATACTCGCGCGAAGCGCCACCATCCGGTTGGCGTTCGAGACACGCGGAACAGGTGGCGGAGCAGCCTTCTCGGGGACCACCGGTTCACGCGTGCGCTGGTTGCGCGGGGGCGGCGTGGACGTACGTGGCGGCGGTGTGCTCAGGGGTCCGGGCTGGACACTGGGCGCCGACGTACGTGCGCCGCCGCGTGGGCGTGCGCTGCCGCTCTCGGGCTCGGCCTGACCCTGCCGACGTCTGTTTGTCGCAACCATTCGAAGCGTGCTCTGGGACGCGCAGCCACCGTGCCGGGCGCCCTTGGGTCTTCTCGCGTGCGGGGTGCGCCGTGGTCAAGAAAGGGGTGCTGGAGGCGGGTTGGACCTCTGCCACGCGAGCTAGCGCCGCGCTCGGCGGGAGCGCCACAGACAGCCCAGGGCCAGCAGCAGGGCGAACGCCCAGGGTGCGCCACTGGCGGTGCCAGGAGCCACTGTGCAGCCGTCCCCTTGCGGGCATCGATTGATGGGGAACGTGAAGGCTGCGCTGCCGGACGTGTCTCCCGTGTCCCAGTCGACGTCGATGGTGGAGCCTTCCGGGTCAGGCGGGCCGCCAAAGCCGAGCGTGCCCACGTCTTCGGGCGGGATCGTCTCTGGCACCGTGCACGTGGGGCAGCCGCTGACGGACAGGGTCAGGCTGTCTGGGCAGTCGTTGTAGACCTCGAAGTCGTGGACGCCCGAGGTCATCAACGTGACGCAGGACGGAAGCTCGGTAGCGTCGTAGATCCACCGCGTCGGGGCGCAGGAGCTGGCGACGCCGGTACTAGAGGCCAGCAGGATGACCGTGAGAAGCAGCACTTGAACGAGCGGTCGGTAGGTCATGACGAGCAGTCTCCCTCTCGGTCGGGCGGCCCCGACGCTTGCGTCCTCAGGATACCAGGAGCCACCGCTCGTGCCCACCCGCGCGCGACGGCGACGAGCGCGAGCGCCGCGAAGACGGCCCAGGTCGAACGCTGCGTCGCTCCTGGCGCCGCCGCGCAGCCTTGCCAGTCTCGACACACGGTCGACCTCCTGTGCCGCGGCGCCTCGCAGCAGTCGCGGAGACGTTACCACGGGCGACACTCGGGCCCGCGTCAGAAAGGGTTGACCACCGGCGCGGGGTCGCCGCGGCACTCGGTCCCGGTGGGGGTGAGCGTGCACGACATTCCCGCCGGGCATGGCGGGTCGCAGTCGCCCGGCTCGCACAGCCCGTTCTCGCGGTTGCAGGAGAAGCCGGGCGAGCAGCGTCCCCAGCAGTCTCCGGTGATGCTGCGGTTCACCGCCGTCGCTGCCACCCCAATGGCGAGCCCACCCGCAGCGTCGCCGTACTCGCTGTCGCCGTAGTCGCCCGCGCCGCCGCAAGAGACCAGCGTTGCCGCTACCGCTCCATGGACGAGACCCCTGATCGTGCGACGCCACACGCTCCGAGTGTAGCGAGCCCGCAGGTGCCGTGCCCACCAAGATCTCGACGTGGACCTACGGAGCGGTGGTCATGTCGGCCAGCAGCTCGCGGCCCGTCTTGGTGATGTCGCCGGCGCCGAGCGTGAGCACCACGTCACCCGGCCGGATGCGCGCACGCATCGCCGCCACCAAGTCCTTGCGGTCGTTGATCAGCGTGACGTCGCGATGACCGTGCGCGCGAATGGCGTCCACCAGCGCAGCCGAGTCGGCGCCACGGATAGGCTCTTCGCCGGCCGCGTAAACATCGGTGAGGAACAGCACGTCGGCGCGGTTGAAGCAGCGCGTGAGGTCCAGGAAGCAGTCGCGGGTGCGCGTGTAGCGGTGTGGCTGGAAGGCCACGACCAGGCGGCGGCCGTAAGCGCGCTGCGCGGCGTCCAGGGTGACCTGCACCTCGGCGGGGTGGTGCCCGTAGTCGTCCACGATGGTGACGCCCTCGTGTTCGCCCACGATGGTGAAGCGCCGCTGCACGCCGCCGAACGTGCGCAGGGCCTCGCGCAGCTTGTCGTGCGGCACGCCCAGCTCGTCGGCCACCGCGATGGTGGCCAGCGCGTTGAGCACGTTGTGGATGCCGGGCATGCGCACCTCGAAGTCGCCCAGCGCCTCACCGCGGCGGAAGACCGAGAAGGTCATGGCCAGCCCGGAGAACTTGGGATTGCGCGCACGGTAGTCGGCCTGCGCGGCGAGCCCGTAGGTCACGATGCGCTTGTCGATGGACGGCAGGATGTCCTGCACGTTGGGGTGATCGAGGCAGGCCACCACCAGGCCATAGAAGGGCACGCGGTTGGCGAAGCCGATGAACGCTTCCTTCACGGCCTCGAGCGTGCCGTAGTGGTCGAGGTGCTCGGGATCGATGTTGGTGATGACCGCGATGCCCGGCGTGAGGTGCAGGAACGACCCGTCGGACTCGTCGGCCTCGGCCACCAAGAGGTCGCCCGCGCCGCTGGCCGCGCCGCTGCCGAGCGCGTTGAGCTTGCCGCCGATGACCACGGTGGGGTCCAAGCCCGCGTCACGCAGCACGGTGGCCACCAGCGACGTGGTGGTGGTCTTGCCGTGCGAGCCGGCGATGGCGATGCCGTCCTTGAGGCGCATCAACTCGCCCAGCATCTCGGCGCGCGGGATGACGGGCACGCCGCGCAGCCGCGCCTCCACGATCTCGGGGTTCTTGGGCGAGACCGCCGACGAGAAGACCACCACGTCCGCGCTGGCCACGTTCTCGGCCGCGTGACCGAGGGCCACCTTGGCGCCCTTGTCCACCAAGCGCGACGCGTAGTCATTCATGCGCAGATCGGAGCCGGTGACCTCGAAGCCGTAGTCCAGGAGCACCTCGGCGATGCCGCTCATGCCGACGCCGCCGATGCCGATGAAGTGGATGGACCGAATCTTTCCGCGAAACATGCTGCCTTGCTCTCTTCGGGCCGCGCGCGGCCCCGGGTCTCAGGCCCTCACTCCCAGCTGGCGTCGCCCACGGTGACGCGACGGCGCAGCGCGGGGGAAGGAGCCGAGAGGCACGCGCGGACGTCCCGCACGCGCGGGATGTAGGGGCGCACCCCGCGCAGGGACTTTGGAGCAAGCTCGGTGTCCTCGCCAGCGTCCGGCGGCGCGTCGTCGGTGGCCGGCTCGGTCTCGCTGGCCTCGAGGGGCTCGCTCCCGCCGCCGCCACGCACGTCGTCCCAGCCCAGCCAGTCGCACACGTCGTCCACGATGGCGGCGGCCGCGTCGGGGCGCCCACGGCCACGCGCCGCATCGGACATGCGGCGGCGCAGGGCAGCGTCCCCCAGCAGCTGGCGCACGGTGGCGGCGAGGCCGTCGGCGGTGAGGGCCTCTTCGCGGATACAGATAGCGGCGCCGGCAGCCTCGAGCGCCTCGGCGTTCTTGCCTTGGTGGTCGTCGGCGGCGAAGGGGAACGGGATGAGCACGGAGGGGCGCCCCACGGCGCAAATCTCGGCGAGGGTGGTGGCCCCTGCGCGGCCGATGATGAGCGTGGCGTTCGCGTAGGCGCGCGCCATGTCGTCGATGAAGCTCTTCACCTCGGCGTCCACACCCAGCTCGCGGTAGCGCGCCTCCACCTCGTCGCGCATGGCGGCGCCGGTCTGGTGCACCACGCGCACCTTGGCGTCGCGCAGGCCCGCCTTGGCGAGCGCCTCGGGGATGGTCTGGTTGAGCGCACGCGCACCCTGCGAGCCGCCCAGCACCAGGATGTCGGTGGCCCGCGCCTCGAAGCCGATCGGGTCGGTCACGGCCCGCTGCGCCGCGCTCACGAAGTCGCGCCGTACGGGGTTGCCCACCAGCCGCGCTCGCTCCGTGCCAAAGCGCTCGACGGTCTCGTCGAAGGTCACGTAGGCGCGGCCCACGCGGCCTGCCAGCAACCGGTTGGTGAGGCCCACGTGCGCGTTCTGCTCCAGCAGTGCGGTGGGCACACCCAAGCGCGACGCGGCCAGCAGCAGCGGCCCCGAGGCATAGCCGCCCACCCCCAGCACGAGGTCCGGCGCGAAGTCGCGCACCAGCGTGGTGGCGCGGCCGAGCGCGCCCGGCAGTCGCGCCACGCTCTTGAGCAGCGCGATGGGGTTCTGCCCCTTGAGCGGCGTCACCTCCATGGTCTCGAGGCGCTCTCCGCGCGCAGGGATCACGCGCGCTTCGATGCCGCGCTCGGTGCCCACGAAGAGCACCTCGACATGGCTGTCGCGCCGCCGCAGCTCTTCGATGACCGCGATGCCCGGGAACAGGTGCCCGCCCGTACCGCCGCCCGCCACGATGATCTTCCGACTCATGCTGCGCTCCCTCTCGGCCGCCCGCTCAACGTGGCGGGCCGCGCTCGCGGGCCTCGCTCGTTGACGGGTCGACCGCGCCCTTGGGTTTCGTCCGTGCTCGTCACCGCGTCGGGTTTCGCCCCCCTCCGCGGTGCCTTGTCTTTGACCTGATTGCGCGGCGCGCCTTCGTCGTCCGCTTGCGCCGTGATCGCGCTCACGTCGCGCGGACGCGACACGTTCAGCAACAACCCCACGGCCGCGCAGTTCACCAACAGCGAAGAGCCGCCGTACGACACGAAGGGCAGCGTGAGGCCCTTGGTGGGCAAGAGCCCTAGCGCCACCGAGAGGTTGGTGAACGCCTGCAGGCCCACGAAGAGCGTGACGCCCGTGGCCAGGTAGGTGCCGTAGTCGTCCGCCGCGTTCATGGCCGCGCGCAACCCGCGATAGACCAGCAGCACGAACGCCAGCAGCAGCACGCTCACGCCCAGCAGGCCCAGCTCTTCGCCCACGATGGCGCTGATGAAGTCGGTGTGGGCCTCGGGCAGGAACGCGTGCTTCTGACGGCTGTCGCCGATGCCCACGCCCCACATGCCTCCCTGCGCGAAGCTGATGAGCGACTCGGCGATCTGGTAGCCCACGCCGGCGCGGTCCGCGAAGGGGTTCACGAACGCCTCGATGCGGCGCATGCGGTACTCGGAGTTCGTGATCAGCGCATACGCCAGGGGGATGCCGATGGCCGCCGCGCCGAGAATGTAGTTGACGCGGGTGCCGGCCGTGAAGAGCAGCACCACGGTGAGCACGCCGATCATGACGGCGCTGCCGAAGTCCGGCTGCATTTGGCACAGCAGCATGAACACGCCCGCCACCAGGATGTGCGGCAGGAAGCCGATCTTGAAGTCGCGCAGCTGGTCGCGCTTCTTCGAGAGCGAGTACGAAAGGTAGAAGATGATGGCCAGCTTGGCGATCTCGGCCGGCTGCACGCGCACCACCTTGAGGTCGATCCAGCGCGCCGCGCCGCCCACGGTGCGGCCGCCTCCGAGAGCCACCACCACCAGCAGCGCGAAGGCCGCCATCAAGATGGGGTAGGTGACGTACGCCGCCTGGTAGCGGTGGTAGTCCACGCGCGCGACGATCACCATGATCCCGAGCCCCACCACGGCATAGATGGCCTGACGGATGAGGTAGTGATAGCCGTCGTCGAACAAGCTGGTCGCGAGCGAGCCGCTGGCGCTGTAGACCATCACCACGCCGAAGAAGACGAGCCCG
Source organism: Sandaracinaceae bacterium (assembly GCA_016706685.1). Taxonomy (NCBI): domain Bacteria; kingdom Pseudomonadati; phylum Myxococcota; order Polyangiales; family Sandaracinaceae; species Sandaracinaceae bacterium. The sequence continues at coordinate 450,111 of JADJJE010000001.1, forward strand.
ATGATGGTGGCGGCCAAGACCACGTCGGCCGTGCCGGTCACGCGCGGGAAGCGGCCCGCTGGAGCCTGCTTCGGTGTGGCGACCGGGGCCGCGACGCTGTCCGGCGCCCCGGGGCGCATGGAGACGTTGCGGGTGACCACGCGCGGCTCCGTGCCATCCGGCCGGGACTCGCGCGCACGCGTTGGCGCGCTGACCGCGGCCTCCTCGGCGCGCGCTTCACGAAGGGCGCGGAAGCGGTCGAGCACGCTCATGGCTGCCCTCCCCCGCTCTCGGCGAGCTGCTTGACGGCGCGCTGGAAGTCACGGCCGCGCTCGGCGTAGCCGCCGTACCAATCGAAGCTGCTGCAGGCGGGCGCGAGCACCACCACGTCACCGGGTTGCGCCAGCTCGGCGGCGGCCTTCACCGCGGCGTCCATACTGGTGGCCTCGGCGCGCGGCAGCGGCTCGCCCTCGAACGCCGCGCGCAGGAGCGGCGTGGCGTCGCCAATCAGCACGGCGGCACGGCCCCGCACGCGCATGGCTTCGACCAGCGGCGCGTAGCTGCCGCCCTTGTCACGCCCGCCCGCGATGACCACCACGCGCCCGCCGGTGCTGTCGAGCTCCGAGAGCCCGTCGAGCGCCGCCACGGCCGCGCCCACGTTGGTGGCCTTCGAGTCGTCGTAGAAGGTGACGCCGAGAGACGAGACCACGTGCTGCATGCGGTGCGAGAGCCCGGGGAACTCACGCAGCACGGCCGTGATGACGGCCGCGTCGATGCCCAACGAGCGCGCCGCGAGCGCCGCCGCACAGGCGTTGTCCACGTTGTGCCCGCCGCGGATCTTGAGCTCGGCCGTGGGCAGCGCGAGGCCGCTCACGGTGTCCACGATGACGCCGTCCACCACGCCCACGCCCTGGTCGCTGCCGGCGGCGGCCCGCCCGAAGAAGCGCGGGACAGCCGGCGTATGCTGGGCCTCGAAGGCCTCACGGCAGAGCGCGTCACCCGCCGGCAGGATGGCGAAGTCCGCGGCCCCCTGGCGCTCGAAGATGCGCGCCTTGGCGGCCACGTAGTCCGCGAAGCCGGTGTAGCGGTCCAGGTGGTCGTCGGTGACGTTGAGCAGCAGGGCCACGTGGCAGCGCAGGTGCGTCACGCGCTCCAGCTGGAAGCTGCTCAGCTCCACCACCACCACGCCCTCTGGCCCAGCGGCGGGCGTGCCCACCACCTCCACCAGCGGCCGCCCCAGGTTGCCGCCCACGAAGGTGGGCAGCCCCGCGCGCTCGCACATCTGGCCGATGAGCGTGGTGACCGTGCTCTTGCCGTTGGTGCCGGTGATGCCCACGATGCGGCCCGTCACGAACCACGAGGCCAGCTCGATCTCGCTCGAGATGGGAACCCCCGCGCGCTCGGCCTCGGTCAGCGCCGCGAGCGGCGGCACCCCCGGCGACACCACGATGTGGTCCACCGCGGTGAACAGCTCGACCGGATGTCCCCCCGTGACCAGCTCGGCACCGAGCGCGCGGACGTCGGCAGCCCTCGCGCCCAGCTCCGCCTCGGAGCGCAGGTCGTTGACACACACGCGCGCGCCCTGCTCCACCAGCAAACGCGCCGCGGCGAGGCCGCTCGTGCCGAGGCCGACCACCAGGAAGCGCTTTCCGCGGATGTGGATGGGCGCCGTCATTCGCTCACCGCAGCTTCAGCGTGGCGAGGCTCGCCACGGCCAGCATGATGGAGATGATCCAGAAGCGGACGATGACCCGCGGCTCGGGCCAGCCCTTCTTCTCGAAGTGGTGGTGGATGGGCGCCATCAGGAAGATGCGCTTGCCCCCCGAGAACTTGAAGTAGCCCACCTGGATGATGACGCTGACGGCCTCCACCACGAAGATGCCGCCCAGCAGGATGCTGAGCAGCTCGTTCTTGGTGGTGACGGCCAGCGCGCCGAGACCGCCGCCCAGCGCCAGCGAGCCCACGTCGCCCATGAAGACCTGCGCGGGGTACGTGTTGTACCAGAGGAAGCCGAAGCCACACCCGATGACCGAAGCGCAGTAGATGGGCAGCTCGCTGGCCGCGTCCACCGACGGGATGTCCAGGTACGCGGCCACGTTGTTGCCGAAGAAGATGAGGCCCGCGAGGTACGCGAGGATGGCGTAGGTCCCTGCGTTGACCATGACCGGGCCGATGGCCAGGCCGTCGAGGCCGTCGGTCAGGTTCACGGCGTTGCTGGTGCCCACCATCACGAACGACGCGAAGATCACGTAGAGCCACGCGGGCAGCTCGATGGGGTGCTTGTCGAACGCCAGGAAGGGCACCGAGAGGCGCAGGCGCACCTCGATCCAGTCGGCGGGGAGACCCGCCTCGCCCATGAAGAGCCAGCCGCACACCCCGAGCGCCACGCCGAACTGCAGCAGCAGCTTGTAGCGACCGGCGAGGCCGCCCGTGCTCTTCTTCTGGACCTTGGCGGCGTCGTCTACATAGCCCACCACGCCGTAGGCCGCGGTCACCGCCGTCACCACCCACACGAGCGGGTTGGCGGGGTCCGCCCAGAGCACCGTGGCCGTCACCAGCGCCAGCAGCATGAGCGCGCCACCCATGGTGGGCGTGCCGGCCTTGCTGAAGTGCGACTCGGGCCCCTCGCGCCGCACCACCTGCCCAATCTGCTTGCGCTGCAGGCGGCGGATGAACCACGGGTAGAGCCCGAAGGTCAGCAGCATGGCCGTCATGGTGGCGCACAGCACGCGGAACGGGACGTAGCGCAGCACGTTCAGGAACGAGAGTTCCGGGTGCGTGTGCAGCGGGTACAGCCAGTAGTAGATCATGGGTGTGCCCCATCGGTGGCGCGGTCTGCGTGCCCAGTGAGCGCCGCGACCACGCGCTCCATGGCCATGGAACGTGAGCCCTTCACCAGCACCACGTCCCGGTCGCGGACCAGCGCCAGCGCTGCCAGGGCAGCCGCCTCGCTGCTGCCGGTCTCGTGGACCTGCACCCCGCGCTCGCGCGCCGCCCTCGCCGCCGCCCGCATCTCGGGCCCGGTGGTGATGAGTAGCCGCGCCTTCAGGCCAGCCAGCATGCTGCCCACGGCGCGGTGCTCGCCGAGGCTGCTGCGGCCCAGCTCGCGCATGTCACCCAGCACGACCACCAGCGGACGCCCGCCCTCGCTGGCGATGCGCGCCGCGGTCTTGATGGCCATCGCCGTGCTGGCGGGGTTCGCGTTGTAGGTGTCGTCCAGCACCAGGCGTTCGCCCGCCAGGGGGCGAGGCACCAAGCGGCCGGGCTCGGGCTCCACCGCGGCCAGCGCGTGGAAGCTGTGGTGCGCCACGAAGCCGAGGGCCTCCAGCACGGCTGCCACGGCGGCGATGTTCTCGGCCGCGGCGTCGCCGATCATGCGCAGCCGGAGCTCCAGCTGCGCGCCGGGATCACGCTCGTCGGGCGCGCGCTCGAGGGCGATGCGCGTGCCGCTCGCGTCGAGCGAGACCACCTGGGCGCGCCACAAATTGCCCGGCCCGAGGCCGTAGCGCACCTTGCGGAGCGCTGGCGAGCGGTCGAGCTGACGCGCCACGTGCTCGTCGTCGCCACATCCCACGGCCACCTGGTGGGGTGCGAGCGCGGCGAAGAGCGCGCCCTTCTCCACGGCCACGTCTTCGAGCGTGCCGAGCCCTGCGGTGTGTGCGATGGCCACGTGCGTGACCACGCCGACGTCGGGCTGGGCGATGGCCGCCAGGCGCGCGATCTCTCCCGGCTCGCTGGTGCCCATCTCGATGACCGCGTGGTCGTAGCGCTCATCCAGCACGAACAGCGTCATGGGCACGCCCACGCGGTTGTTCAGGTTGCCCGGCGTGGCCCACACGCGCGTGCCCACGCCCGCGAGGCCCGCCGCCATGAGCCGCTTGGTGGTGGTCTTGCCCATGCTGCCGGTGATGCCCACCACGCGCCCGGGCCACGCCGCACGGTGTGCGCGCGCGAGCTCACCCAGCGCGAACAGCGTGTCGTCCACGGCCACGCCGCGCAGGCTCGGGTGCTCGCTGAGCGCCGGGTGTCCCTTGCGCACCAGCACGAACGCGCCGGCAGCCTCGGCCGCGCCCAAGAAGGCGTGGGCGTCGTGCCGGTCGCCCGCGAGCGCCACGAACAGGCGGCCCGGCGTGAGCCGCCGCGAGTCCAAGGTCACGCCGACCGCCACGTCGGCTCCCGAGGTGCCCGGCAGCAGCTGTCCGCCCGTGAGGGTGGCCACCTGATCGAGGCTGAAGCGCGCCTGGTTCTCGGGGATCGCGGTCGCCATCAGCCCTGCCTCCGTGCTCGCGCGGCGAGCGCTGCGGCCGCCTCGACGCGGTCGTCGAAGGGCACCTTGGTGGTCCCGAAGATCTGGTAGTCCTCGTGACCCTTGCCGGCGATCAACACCGTGTCGCCGGGCTGCGCGCTACGGATGGCCAGCGCGATGGCCTCGCGCCGGTCCACCACACGGGTGTAGGCGCGCGTGGCGTCCGAGAGCCGGTCCGGCGAGACGCTGGCGATGCCCGTGGAGGCGAAGCCCGCCTCGACGTCGTCGAGGATGCGCTCGGGCTCCTCGGTGCGCGGGTTGTCGCTGGTGAGCACCACCAGGTCGCTCGCCACGCAGGCGGCCTGCGCCATGAGCGGACGCTTGCCGCGGTCGCGGTCGCCGCCGCAGCCGAACACGGTGATCAGCCGCTGCGGGCTCAGCGCGCGCAGCGCCTGCACGGTGCGCTCGAGCGCGTCGGGCGTGTGCGCGTAGTCCACGAACACCGCCACGTCCTCCTCACACGGCACGCGCTCGAGGCGACCGGGCGCGCCCACCAGCGTGGCGCAGGCGGCCACCGCGTCGGCATACGGCACGCCCACGGCGGCGGCACAGCCCAGCGCCACCAGCAGGTTCTCGAGGTTGTGCGCGCCCACCATGGGGCTGTCGAGCGTGTGCTCGCCGTCCGGCGTGTGCAGCGTGGCGCGCATTCCGGCTCGCGTCATCGACCAGGCCAGCACGCGCAGCGGCGCGTCGCTCTCGGTCCGCACGGAGCAGCGCAGCACGTGACCCTGGGCGCGCTCGGCCAGCGCGGCACCGAAGGCACCATCCACGCAGATGACGCTGGCGCGCGGCGCGTACTGCGTGAAGAGCAGCGCCTTGGCCTCGCCGTAGGCCTCCATGCTGGGGTGGAAGTCCAGGTGGTCCTGCGAGAGGTTCGTGAAGCCGCACACGGCGAAGCGCGTGCCCAACACGCGCTGCAGCTCGAGCCCGTGGCTGGACACCTCCATCACGAGGTGGCTCGCGCCCGCGCTCACGGCCTGCGCCAGGTAGCGCACCAGGTCGTCGGCCTCTGGCGTGGTGTAGCCCGACGTGGTGGTGTACCCCGGCCCGCGCACCGCCACAGTCCCGATCAGGCCAACGCGCTTGCCCGCCGCCATGAGGATGGCCTCGAGCAGGTAGCTGGTGGTGGTCTTGCCGTTGGTGCCGGTGATGCCCACCACCTCGAGCGCGGAAGAGGGCTCGCCATAGACCAGGTGGGACGCCAGCGCGAGGCCGCGACGCACGTCGGACGCGAGCAACTGGGGGAGCGCGAGGCCCTCGATGGGCGCGCTGGTCAGCACCGCGCAAGCCCCTGCACGCGCGGCCGCGTGCGCGAACTCGCCACCGTCCACGTGCTCGCCCGGCAGCGCCACGAACAGGTCGCCGTGCGAAACACGACGTGAGTCGCGCTGCACGCCCGTCACGGCCACGGCAGCGTCGCCCTGTAGGGACTCGGCCACGCGCGAGCGCACCAGCTCCGCCAGGGTGACCGGCACCGCACGAGGGCGCAGCGGGCTCACAGCGGCCTCCCGGACGTTGCCCCGGCGGCGGGTGGAGCGCTGGCCAGCGTTCCGGTCTGCTCGGGCTCGATGGCCTCGTCCACGTCAAAGCGCGGGCGCTGCAGCACGAGGCGCACGGGCGCGGCAGCCGTCCCGAACGCGCCCGGTGCGGGCTCCTGGGCCACCACGATTCCGGAGCCCTCGAAGCGCGGCATCAGCCCCTCGCGATGCAGGGTGATCAGCGCCGCGCGGGCGCTCATGCCGCGCACGTCGGGGACCAACACCTCGCCCTCTTGGGGCTCGCGGTGGGCAATGGCCGGAACGGGCGGCAACGTCCCGGCATAGGCGTCGCGCGCCGCGACCACGCCCTCGTCACCGCTCACGCCGTCGTCGTTGCCCAGCGCTCCGGCGCCTTCGGTCACGCCCTCGGGCGCACGGCCCTCACGCGCGGCACGAGCCGCCTCGCGGGCTGCGATGCGAGCGTCACGCCGCGCACGCTGCAGCCGCGCCGAGTGCTCGGCCAGCGCCTGGCCGCCACCGTTGGGGGGCACGCCCAGGTGACGCAGGGCCGCCTCACCCACACGACGGAACACCGGCCCGGCCACGATGCCACCGGCGTGCGCGATGAGCGGCTCGTCGATGACCACCGAGATGACCAGGCGCGGGCTCTCCGCCGGCACGAAGCCCACGAACGACGACAGCCACTGGTCGCGCGCGTAGCCGCCGGTGACGTAGTCCGCCTTCTGCGCCGTGCCCGTCTTGCCCGCGACCAGGTAGCCATCGATAGCGGCCTCGATGCCGGTGCCGCCGGGCCCGGTGACCGCGGTCATCATGTCCGCCACCAAGCGCGCCGTGGCCGTGGGGATGACCTGCCGGCGCACCTGCGGGAGGTTGTCCTCCACGAGCTCGCCGTCGGCGTCGTGGACGCGGCGGATCAAGGTGGGCCGCATCAGGCGCCCGCCGTTGGCGATGGCGCTCATGGCCGTGGCCATCTGCACCGACGTGACGCTCATGCCCTGCCCGAACGAGATGGTGGCCGCGTCCATCTCGTACCAGCGCCGGTAGTGGCGCAGCACGCCGCCGGTCTCGCCGGGGAGCGGCAGGCCCGTCTGCTCACCAAAGCCGAAGCGACGCATGGCGCGGTAGAGCCCGCTTCGCCCCATGGTGGCCGCGATGCGGGCCGTGCCGATGTTGCTGGAGAAGGCGATGATCTGCGCGGGCGTCAGGTTCTGGTAGTGGTGCGAGTCACGGATGGTGTTCTCTTCGTCCACCACCATCTGGCCGTCGCCGCAGTCGAACGTCTGGTTCGCGCGGATGGTGCCCGCGGCCAACGCGCCCGCAATCGTGAAGGGCTTGACCGTGGAGCCCGGCTCGAAGCGGTCGGTCACCGCGCGGTTGCGGCGGGCGCTGACATCGAAGCGCCCCGGCGAGTTGGGGTCGAAGGTGGGGTAGTTGGCCAGCGCCAGGATCTCGCCCGTGTTCGGGTCCATCACCACCACGTGCCCGGCGCGCGCCTCGAAGGTCTGCACCGCCAGCGCCAGCTCGCGCTCGGCGATGTGCTGGATGGTCTTGTCGATGGTGAGCGTGATGTCCTGCCCGCGCTGCGTGGTGCTGTCCAGGAGGTGGTCCGAATACACCACGCGCCCACGGCGGTCGCGCACGGCCTCGAACTCGCGCTCGGGTCCACGCAGGCGCTCTTCCATGAAGAGCTCGATGCCCTCGATGCCCTGCCCGTCCACGTTGGCGAAGCCCAGCACGTGCGACGCCAGCTCGCGGTTGGGGTAGAAGCGCCGCGCCTCCTGCTCGAGACGCACGCCGGGGATGGCCAGCGCCTCGATGCGCTCCGCCTGCTGCGGCGTCACGTGCCGCTTGATGAACGCGAAGGCGCGGTCTTCGCTGAGGCGGCGCGCCACGGTCTGCACGTCCAGTCCACGGATGACGGTGGCCAGCTGCTGCGCGGTGGCCAGCGGATCGCGACCTGCGGCGCGCAGCTCGCGTGGGTTGGCCGTGACGGTGTCCACGTCCACGCTGACGGCGAGCTCGGCGCCGTGACGGTCGTAGATGGTCCCGCGCTTGGGCGAGAGGCGCACGTTGCGCGTCTGCAGCCGCTGCACGTGCTCGCGGATGACGGGCGCCTCCGCGATCTGCACCGAGTACGCGCGCAACAGCACGCGGCCCGCGAAGCCAGCGAGCAAGAGCCCCAGGAACGCGATGCGCACCTTCAGCCAGCGACGCCGCGCGAAGGGCAGGTTGTTCATCGCACCCTACCCGCGGTGGCCCGCCTGTGCGCTTCCTCGTTGCCGATGGGGATGATGCGCGCCGGCGTGGGCACGCTCATCTCGAGCGAGCCGCGCGCCACTGTCTCGATGCGCGCCGCCTGACGCAGCGTGGCCGCCTCGAGCGACAGCTGCCTGCGGCTCTCCACCAGGGTGCGCTGCTCACGGCGGGCGTCGCCCACGCTGTAGCCCAAGCGCACCACCTCGGCGCGGATGGAGAGGTGCACCACCACCGCAGCGGCGCTGGCCACCACGGCAGCGAACCACAGCACCAGGAAGCGCGCGTTCATGGCGCCACCTCGCGCGGCACGCGGCGGGCGACGCGCAGCTTGGCCGTGCGTGCGCGCGGGTTGGCAGCTAGTTCGGCCTCGCCCGCGATGACGGGCCGCTTGGTGGTGGGCGTCAGGCGCGGGTCATCCCGAAAGGCCCACTTCACGATGCGGTCTTCCAACGAGTGGAACGAGATGATGGCCGCGATGCCGTCGTCCTCGAGCACGTCCGGCAGCGCCGCCACCAGCGCGGTCAGCTGGTCCAGCTCGCGGTTCACGGCCAGGCGCAGCGCCTGGAACGTGCGGGTGGCCGAGTCGATCTTGCCGCTGCGCGGACCCATGACGCGCACCACGGCCGCGCGCAGGTCACCGGTGGTGCGCAGCCGCCCCTCTTCCTGGGCGTTCTTGATCGAGCGGGCGATCGGGCGCGAGCGGCGCTCCTCGCCGAGCTCGTAGATCACGTTGGCCAGTGCGTCCGCGTCGAGGCGCGCGATGAGTTCTTCGGCGGTCTCGCCCGACGAGGAGTCCATGCGCATGTCGAGCGGGCCGTCCTGTCCGAACGAGAAGCCGCGCTCCGGAAGGTCTAGCTGCGGGCTGCTGACGCCGACGTCGGCCAGCACGCCGTGCACCCGAGAAAGCCCCGCGTCCGCCAGCACGGTGGGCAGCTGCTCGAAGGTGGCGTGCACGATGGTGGCTCGGCCGCCGAAGGGAGCCAGCCGGCTGTGCGCCGCAACGAGCGCGGCCGGATCGCGATCGATGCCGATCAGGCGACCGTCGGGACCCGAGCGCAGCAGGATGCCTTCGGCGTGCCCGGCCCCACCCAGGGTGCAGTCGGCATAGACCCCTCCAGCACGCGGCGCGAGGGCCTCGAGGGTCTCTTCATAGAGCACCGGGACGTGGCTGAATGCGCTCACAGCCCCAGCTCCGCGAGCCGCTTGGCCATGGCCTCACGCTCGTCTTCGGCCGAGAGCGCTCCGTCACGCATGCTCTCGAACGTCCCGAGGTCCCACAGCTCGATGTAGCGGCCCATACCGGCCCACAGCGCCTCGCGGCCAAGGTTTGCGTGCTTGCGCAGCCCGCGGGAATGAGCAGGCGGCCCACTTTGTCGACCTCGCACTCCACCGCGCCAGACACGTAGATACGGCGCAGCATGGCCACGCTGCGGTCGAACTGCGGCAGCTGCGCCAAGCGCTCTTCGAACGCGAGCCACTCGCTCATGGGATACGCGACGAGGCAGGCCTCGAGCCCGGTGGTCACCACCAAGCGTGCGTCCCCCTTGGTGTTGAGCACCTCACGAAACGCGGCGGGAAAGGACGTGCGTCCTTTCGCATCTATCGCGTGCTCGTAGCGGCCTCGAAACAACCTTGCGTCCTTCTATCTGGGGGTCTGTGGCGACCGGGGCGGTGACCCCGGCTGGGGATGATGGCACCGCTTGGCACCTTTTACCACTAGGGTCCGAACGTACGGCCGCAGATTTCCAAAAGTCAACTTCCTAGGCCGTGCATCGCCGATGAATACGGCACATTCAGCGGGCGAACGTCGAATGGATCAAGGTGGATCAAGGTGGATCGACATCGCCACCACGTGACATTCGATCAGTGCTTTTGAGCCACTGAAACCGGATAGAGTGGCGCGATGCTTCCGCATGAACCGTCGCTGCCCGAGCCTCTGGCCCACGCGTGGGAAGCGGTGCGCGCCGACTGGCAGAGCGAGGCGCGCCACGCGGCCTTCATCGAGCTGTGCGCCCAGCAGCAGCGGCTGCCCGACGCCGGAGCGCTCTACCGGGGGGTGAAGGAGCGTGAGCCCGCGCACGCCGAGCAGGCCGAGCAGCAGCTGCAGCGCATCATGGCGCGGGCCCTGGTCATGCTGGCCCAACAGGCGCCCCAGCCCGTGGCCCCCGGCGCCCGGCGCTACGTGCTGCTGCTGGCCGTGCTCGTGGCGGGGTTGCTCATGGGCTCGGCCATCTTCGCCGCGACACGCTTGGTTTCTGAAGGCAGCAGCTGATAGTCTCGGCGAACGCTTCCATGCAGCTGGACTTCAACGCGCGCGAGCTGACGATCAAGCTGGTCTACTACGGCCCGGCCTTGAGCGGGAAGACCACCAACCTGCAGGCCATCCACACGCTGGTGGACTCCCACGCCAGCGGCCGTCTGATGACGCTCGAGACGCGTGACGACCGCACGCTGTTCTTCGACCTGTTGCCGCTGTCCTTCGAGGCCGGCGGGCTCACCATCCGCATCAAGCTCTTCACGGTGCCGGGGCAGGTCATCCACAACGCCACGCGTCGGTTGGTGCTGCAGGGCGCCGATGGCGTGGCGTTCATCGCCGACTCGCAGGTCGCCGAGACCGCGGCCAACCGCGACGCCTTCCTCAACATGCAGGAGAACCTGCGCGAGAACGGCCTCGACCCGGACCAGGTGCCGCTGGTCATCCAGTTCAACAAGCGCGACATGCCGAACGTGCGCACGGACGCCGAGCTGGACCGCATGGCAGAGCGCGGGAAGGAGCCGGTCTTCAAGGCCGTCGCGCTGCGCGGCGTGGGCGTGCTGGAGACGCTGCTGGGCCTGCTCGAGCACACGTTCGCACACCTCGAGCGGCTGCACGCGCTCGAGACCAAGTTCGGCCTCAAGCAGTCCACGTTCATGGCCGAGGTGCGGCAGCGCCTGGAGACGGGGCGCCCATGAGCCTCGAGACCAGCGCCACGCGGGGTGCCATCGACATCGCCCTCGGCGACGTCGCCAAGCTCGAAGAGGTGGTGGACCGCGAAGCACTCACGCAGGTCTGTCGCTCGTTCTTCGACCTCTTCTCGCTCAGCGTGCGCATCTTCTCGAGCTCGGGCGTGCTGCTGGCAGACGTCCACGAAGAGCAGAGCATCTGCCGCTACGTGAACACCCTGCCTGGCGGCCGCGACGCGTGTCGCTCCGTGGTGGCCGGCGTGCGGAACGCGCCCATGAGCCCGGAGATCGTGGGGCATCCGTGCTTCACCGGGGCCGTCTACCGCATCGTCCCCATCCTCTACCAAGGGCGCTCCGTGGGGCGCATCGTGCTGGGCCCGTACCTGCCCGCGGACACTCGAGAGGTGCCCGCCGCGCTCTTGGCCGTGGACCCGGGCATCGAGCAGCACGAGGCGCGTGACCGCCTGGCGCAGCTGCCCCGCGTCCGCACCGAGACCAGCGACCGCATCATCGAGCACCTGCGCGGCATCCTGGATCTGCTGCTGTTCAGCAGCCACCGCGCGCACCTCACCAGCGAGATGCACGTGGCCAGCGTGCGCGAGAGCTTCCGCGAGCTGGCCGAGAAGAACGACCGGCTCACCGCAGCCTACGAGCGGCTCAAGGAGCTGGACCGCCTCAAGAGCAACTTCCTGGCCACGGTCAGCCACGAGCTGCGCACCCCGCTCACCAGCATCATCGGGTACTCGGAGATGCTGGAGTCCGGCATGGTGGGCGAGCTCAACACCGAGCAGCAGGAGTTCGTGCACACCATCTTCGAGAAGGGGGACCAGCTGCTCGCGCTGATCACCACCCTGCTCGACCTGTCCAAGATGGACCAGAGCTCGCTTCGGCTCGACCGCGTGCCCGTGGACGCGAAGCTCCTGCTCGGGGACGTCCAGTCCAACATCGCGCCCGTGGCCAACAAGCGCGGCATCCGCGTGGAGACCAAGGTCGAGCCCGACCTCCCGCACCTCGACGGCGACTTGGTGCGCCTGCGCCAGGTGCTCTTCAACCTCGCGGACAACGCGGTGAAGTTCACGCCCGACGGGGGCCGCGTGGAGCTCGTGCTGGCGCGCGACGTCATCGAAGACGAAACGTCGGGCATGGGCGCCGTGCTCATGGGGGGCGACTCCGTGCCCGCGCTGCGCTTCGACGTACGCGACTCGGGCATCGGCATGGCCAAGAACGAGCTCACGCGCATCTTCGACGCGTTCTACCAGGTGGACGGAAGCTCCACGCGGGAGCACGGTGGCGCCGGCCTCGGGCTGAACATCGCCAAGCGCATCGCCGAGGCGCATGGCGGGCGCATCAGCGTCACCAGCGAGCTGGGCGTGGGGACCACGTTCTCGGTGCTGCTGCCCACCGTGCGCTAGCGCATGGACGAGTTCGAGTTCATCTCCGCCCTGACCGAGCGCTTCACGCGCGACGGCGCGGCAGGTGCTCCCTGGTGGACATCGGCGACGACGCAGCGGTGCTGCACGCGGACGCGCGACCGCTGGTGGTGAGCGTGGACGCATCGGTGGAGGGCGTGCACTTTCTGCGAGACTTCGCGCCGGCGGAGGACCTGGGCTATCGGGCGCTGATGGCGGCGGCCAGCGACCTGGGTGCCATGGGCGCCGACCCGGAGTCTGCGCTGCTGGCCCTGATCATCGCGCCGGGCACGCCGCGCGACTGGCTGCTCGCTCTGGCAGACGGCTACGCCGAGGCCGCCGAGGTGTGTGGCCTGCGCGTGGTGGGTGGCAACGTGAGCCGCGGTGACGCCCTCTCGATGACCACGACCGTGCTCGGGCGCATGCCCGAAGGCACGTTGCCCCTTCGGCGCCAGGGCGCCCGCGTGGGGGACGACGTCTACGTGAGTGGCCCCGTGGGCAGCGCCGCGCTCGGTCTGGCCGCCATCCGGGCCGGCACCACGGACCACGACGGCGCGACGCGCGAGTGCATGCGACGCTGGCGTCGCCCGTGTGCTCGACTCTCCGTCGGTGCCGCGCTGCGTGGGTTGGCCACCAGCGCCATCGATCTGTCCGACGGACTGCTGCAAGACCTCACCCACGTGGCGCTGGCGTCGGGGGTGGGGCTCGAGCTCCGGCTGGCGGACATCCCCCGGGTGGCCGGCTTCGCCCAAGCGTGCGCCCACCATGGGCTCCAGCCCGAGGACACCGCGCTCACCGGCGGCGAGGACTACGAGCTGGCGTTCACCGCACCACGAGCGCAGCGCGAGCGAGTGGGCACGCTGCTCCCGGGCGTCTCACGCATTGGGGAGGTGGTGGCCACCCCGGGCGTGCGTGTATTGGACGCCCAGGGATGCCTGCGAGACGCGAACGGCCCCGCCGGCTTCCGCCACGAGTGGTAGCGGAGCGCCCTGCGGGGCCGTGCCGAAGCCGAGGTCGGCGGACGCGCCGAGGCCTCAGTTGCCGCGCGTGGTGCCCGTGATGTGGTCGGCGACGTTCGAGTGCGGGTCGTTGACCTCGGCGTCCGGGTCGGCGGTCACGGAGTCCACCAGCGCGTGGCCCTGGTTGGGGTTGCGCGGAGCCACGGGTCGCAGCTCGGTGAGGTTGGCCACGGTGGCGAGGTCCTCGTAGACCAGCGCGAAGGTGTGGCCGTTGTCCACGAAGCGCAGGCGTGTCGTCTGATCACGCCACTCGTACCAGCGCGTCTCGCGCCCGATCGTCTCGTAGAGCTGGCCCTCTTGGATCTGCGAGGGCCCGAAGCGCTCGATCATCTGGGCGCCGAAGTCCTCGAAGGACGTGCCCGCCACGACGCTGGGCAGGAACTGCCGGTACTGCTTCCACAGGCGGTTCTGGATGAAGAAGTAGTAGTCGTCTGCCTCGGCGGTGCGCCGCTGCATCATGGCTTCTTGGTTGTTGTGAGTGAACTCACCGCGCAGGTTGTTCGAGTCGTGACCGCTGACGGTCCCGTTGAACTCGAAGTAGCTGTCCATGATGCGGCGCACCGCGCGGCCCATCTCGGCGCGGGCGTTGTCTTCCTCGATGGCGCCGGGCGCGTCACGAATGATGGGCTCGTACTCGGCTTCGAGGGCCTCCCGCAGGAAACGCAGGGTGCGCTGGCGGGTCCAGCCCCACTGCAGCCCGTTGAGGGACGGCCGAATGGCCTCGCTCATGCGCACGCGTGCACGCTGCTGTTGAGCGGCCTGACCTTGCTGGCCGCCGCGGCGGCGCTGGGCGTCCACGTCGCCAGTGGGGACCAGCGTGGACAGACCGACCACCACGACGCCGGCGCGGATGAGAGTGGACTTCGAAAACGACATGAGACCTCCGGGGTCGGGATTCAACGGCAAGAGGGGGATCCTGCGCAACACTATAAAGAGGATACGCGCACCCGCAGTGAAAGCCCACTGCGGGTGCACGCACCGCTCAGGCACGCCCGCCGGCTGTGGAGGAGCAGTCGGGCACGGGTCAGACGCCGGAGCGGACCGTCCATTCAACGGTGGTGCTACGCGGGCGGAACCAGCCCCTCACGCTCCATGTCGAGGAAGAGCAGCGTGCCCCCTGCCACCGCAGCCGGCATGAAGAAGAGGTTCACCAGCGGGATCATGAGGAACAGGTACACCCCCGCCCCGAAGCCCAGCATGGGCAGGAAGCGCTGCCGGATGATGGCCGCGCGCCGCCGCACCCCGTAGCCGCGCCGTGTGGCCGGCCAGTCCACGTAGTCCACGGCGAAGTAGGTGGCCGTGAAGACGAAGCCGAAGACCGCATAGGCCAGCGCGCCCACCACGGGAATGAGGAACTGGAAGACGAACAACGGCAGCATCACGAACGCGTAGAGGATGAGCTTGGTGACCTCCACGCGCACCGTCCGGATGGTGTCGCGCAGCAGCGCCCGGAGCGTGAACGGAGGCCCCTCGACGCCAGTGACCCGGCGCTCCACCTCTTCGCTCAAGAGGTCGTTGAACGGAGCGGCGATGATGCTGGCGAGCGCGGCCACCACGAGCAGGGCCGCCGCACCCAGCAGGAACGTGAAGACCCAGTCGAAGACGGTGTGCGCCACGCGCTTCACCCCACCCCAGAAGCCGTCGTCGGTGGGGCTCGACCAGATGGCCTCCACCCAACCCGCGTGGTGCTGCCCCAACTGATAGAAGACCACCGTGAGCAGCCCGAGCGTGATCAGGATGGGGAAGATCCAGTAGCGGACCAGCCCGGGGTGCTGCAGGTAGACGAAGCGCGCGCCGCGGAAGGGGTAACGGAAGCCCGCCAGGAAGCCGAGCGTGAGGCGTGCCGGGGTGGCCGCCACATCCTTCACCACGCTGACGACCTTCTGGACGACAGGCGGCTCCGATGTCACGGGGCGAGGCCTCCCGCGAAGGGCAGGATGCCCTTCAGGTCGTCGTCGTTGAAGCGCAGCATCAGGCCCAGGAACACGTCGCGCGTGCCGTTGAGGGCGTCGTCCACGCCGGCCACCAGCCAGAAGCGGTTGACCAGCTCGAAGTTGAGGCGCGCGCGCAGGCGGGGCAGCGCTTGCACACCGATGGCGAAGGCGTCGATGTTGAGCTCGAAGCGGTCGTCCAGGATGTGCAGGTCGAGGCCTAGGCCGCCCGTGGACTCCATGATGCCCACGCGGAACGTGGCGAACGAGACCCGCTTGGCCAGCATGATGGTGAAGCGCAGCGCGTCCGAGCGTGTGATGGTGGTGCGCGTGTAGACCGGCGGGTCGTCCTCGCCGGCGGGGTTCTGGAACACGGTCTCGCGCCGGGTCCGCTCCGACCCGCGCGGGTCGTCCACCACCTGGATCAGGAAGTAGCGGCTCTCGCGCGGCTGCAGGCGCAGCGAGAAGTACGTCTTGAAGGTGTTCGCGAGCATGTTGAACTCGCTGCGGATCTCGAGGATGGTCTGGAGGCGCCCGATGCCGCCGAGGATGCCGCCGATGCCCTCGGCGATGCCCTCGACCTCGTCGATGAGGGTCTCGTCGGAGGTCAGGCGACCGATGGTGCCCTCGCCCCGCGCGGTGCGGTCGCTCACCTGCCGGACGTCGGCCAGCACGCGCTCCAGCTCCTCGGACGCGCGGTGAATGGAGGCCACCGTGTCGTCGCTCTCGCCGAGCGCGCGGTCGATGTCGGGGCGCCGCTCGTCGATGACCTGGTCCAGGTTGCGCGTGGCCGACTCCACGTTGTCGAGGATGCGGATGAGGCGCGGCCCTGCAGCCTCCGTGGCGTCCTCCACGTTGCGCAGGGTGTTGCCCACCACGGCCTCGTTGGCCTGGATGGTGCGGTTCACGGCCTCGAGCGCCTCGCTCAGGTTGAGCAGCGCGCTCTGCATGCGGTCGCCGGCTTCGTCCGTGCCGAAGGAGCGCTGCATCTGGGCGCTGACGTCCCGGATGTTGGTGGCGATTTCACTGACGGTGGTCAGAATCGCGTCCATGGAGGTGGGCTCTTGCGCCAGGAGGATCTGGCCGCCGTCGGGGATGAGCGGCTCGGTCACGCTACCCGGGTAGATGACCAGCAGCTTCTCCCCCAAGAGCGAAGCGCTTCGCATGGCTACCCGCGCGTCCTCGTGCAGCTCGATGCCCTCGTCCATCACGATGTCCACCCGCGCGCGGTTGCCCTCGAGGCGGATGGTGTCGATGTAGCCCACCGAGATGCCCGCGATGAGCACACGCGACTTGGGGATGAGGCCCTGCACATCGTCGAAGAGCGCGTAGACGGTGTAGCCCTCGTTCTCACCCGAGCGCTCGTCGACGTAGCGATAGACGGCGATGGCGACGAACGTCCCGATCACCACCATCAGGCCAACGCGGGCCGCCTTCCAAGTGTCATTCATCGATGCGGCGACATCCTAGCCGAAAACTGACACCGAGGTGCAAAGACCGGCGGACCCCGGGCGAAAACCGCCGGCCCATGGAGAGACTCCCGGCAGGCGCCGTGCGCTGTGGTGGTTGACCCGCCCGCGCGAGGGCCCGTATCGTCCGGGCTCGCTCAACGGTCGGACTCATTTTGCCTACATCGACGCCTCGCCACGCCCTCCCCCCCCTGGCCGCCATGCTCACGCTGGTGCTGGTGGGCTGCGACTTTCACCCTGGCAACCGAGAGGCGGACCCGGTGTTCACGTCGGACGAGGAGGGCAGCGCCACGCCGCCGCGCATCCCGGGCGCCACGTGTGGCGGGCCGTCGGACTGCGCCACCGACCAGGTGTGCCTCGAGGCCACCTGCGTGGGGGCCCGCACCAGCGTGAAGGCAGAGCTGCTGGCGGCCGCGGCGGCCCAGCAGTCCGAAGCCGGCGACGCAGCCGGTGCCGCTGCCAGCTACCAAGAGGCCATCGAGGCCTACGAGGCGGCCGAGATCACGCCACCGGGCGCGGTGTTGTGCCGCGCCGCGCAGAGCATCTTGAGCGTCACCCACCAGGCCGAGGGGCGCGAGCGTGCGGCACGCATGGCCGACCGCTGCCTGCGCCAGACGCTGCCCGGTGACCATCTGCGCGGCCGCGTCATCGCGGCCCTCGGGCGCATGCGCTACGACGGCCTCAACCTCGGGGCGTTCGACCTCCCGGAGGCGCCGGCCACGTTCTTCACGGAGACCCCCGCGCGGCCGGATCCCAACCGCGTGCAGGTCACCATCGAGGTGACCCCGCTCGAGAGCAGCTCGTTCGCGCCCATCATCGCCGCGCTCGAGGGCGAGGCAGCCAAGGCCGCGGCCCAAGACTGCTTCCTGCAAGACTGGGAAGTGCGCCACGAGCAGCAGGCGGCGGCCAGCTTCCAGGTGCGCTTCTCCTCGCGCTTGCGCGACATGGGTAGCTACGACGCGTACCCCGCGGAGCTGGAGCTGGTGCAGCAGTCGCTGGCGCAGGAAGGCTTCGAGCCGTGCTTGGCGCGGGTGCTGCCGGCCGTGGTGGAGCTGCCCGCCAGCCTCGGGCGGGTGGTGTCGTACGAGACGACCATGACCGTGAGCGCCACCCTCCAAGCGAGCGAGTGATCCCGCACGGCTGGGGCCGGCCCGGCCGGCGTGTGGCCAGAGGTGCGACACGCTGCTAGGACGCGGCGTGCTCGCGACCCTCGACACCCTGACCGCGCTGGCCCTTGGTCTCATTCAAGGCGTGACGGAGTTCCTGCCCGTCTCGAGCGACGGTCACATCGCCATCGGCGCACGGGTCTTCGGGCTCGAAGACGCCCCCCTCGCGCTGAGCGTGGCGCTGCATGCGGGCACCCTGCTGGCCACGCTCATCGCGTTCCGTGCGGACCTCGCCTCGCTCGCTCGCGAGACCTTCCGACCGCGCGGTGACTTCGCCATGTGGCGCGCCTCCGAGACCGGCCGGCTGGTCATGGCGGTGGTGGTCGCGACCATCCCCACCGGCATCATCGGCCTGGGTTTGAAGGACCACGTGGAGCACCTCAGCCACGATCAGCAGGTGGTCGCGGTGTGCCTGATGGGGTCGGCGGTCATGGTCATGTTGACGAGGCTCGGTCGCGGCGAGGCGCAGCTGCCCACCCTTCCCCAAGCGTTCTTGATCGGCATCTTCCAAGGCCTCGCGGTGCTCCCCGGGCTCTCGCGCAGTGGCTCCACCATCGCGGTGGCCATGCTGCTGGGGCTGGCCGGCACAGCGGCCTTCCGCTTCAGCTTCCTGCTGTCCCTGCCCGCCGTCGCGGGCGCGGTGCTGCTGGAGCTGGGCAACCCGGCCGAGCTCATCGCGCTGGGCTGGCCTGCGCTCTTGGGGGCGCTCGTGGCCTTCGTGACAGGCTACGCCAGCCTGTTCTTGCTGCGCGGGCTCGTGCACCGGGGCAACCTGTTCCTCTTCGCGATCTATCTCGTCCCGGTCTCGATCTGGTTCTTCTTCTGGTAGGGGTCACGCATGTCTCGCACCGTGTTCGCCGTCATCATGGCCGGGGGCTCCGGCACCCGCTTCTGGCCTGCCTCGCGCGGGTCGCGTCCGAAGCAGCTGCTGCCGCTGGCGGGCGGTGAGACGTCGCTCATCGCCGAGACGGTGGAGCGCATCGCACCGCTCGTGCCTGCCGAGCGCGTGTTGGTGGTGACGTCGGCGCTGCTGGCCGAGGCCACCGCCGCCGAGCTGAGCATGCTGCCGCGGGAGAACATCCTGGCCGAGCCGCTGGGCCGCAACACGGCGCCGTGTGTGGGCTGGGCGGCCGCGCACGTGCGGCGCCGCGACCCGAACGCCATCCTCATGGTGCTGCCGGCCGACCACCACATCGGCGACCCGGACACCTACCGCAAGACGCTCGAGACCGCGCTGCGGGCCGCGGACGATGGCGCGCTGGTGACCGTGGGGATCCTGCCCACCCGCCCCGAGACGGGCTACGGCTACATCGAGCAGGGCGAGAGCCTGGGCGATGGCGTCCGTGCCGTGACCCGCTTCGTCGAGAAGCCCGACCTCGCGCGCGCCGAGCAGTTCCTCGCGAGCGGCCACTTCGTCTGGAACAGCGGCATGTTCTTCTTTCGCGCCGACGCGGTGCTGGCCGAGTTCGAGCGCCAGCTGCCTGCCATCGCGGCGCGGATCACGGAGTACGACGCCGCCGCGCGGGAGGGCCGCGAAGCCGAGGTGGTGGGCGCCACGTATGCGTCGCTCGAGAGCGTGAGCTTCGACCACGGCATCATGGAGCACGCCGAGCGCATCGCCGTGGTCGCGGGAAGCTTCGGCTGGAGCGACCTCGGCAGCTGGACCACCGCTTACGAGCTGGCAGCGAAAGACGCCGCCGAGAACGCCCTGCGGGCGGATGGCGTGCTGGTGGACAGCTCGGGCTGCTACGTGAGCGCGCCGGCGGGCAAGCTGGTGGCGCTAGTGGGGCTCCACGACCTCGTGGTGGTGGACACCGGAGACGCGCTCCTGATCATGCCGCGCGAGCGCGCGCAGGATGTTCGCTCGGTGGTGGACGCGCTCAAGTCGCGACGGGATCCACGGGTATAGGCTCCGCAGCGGGCGAAGCGTCGGCGCGCCTCTGAGCGAGACGTGCGCGCTGGTGGTCGCGCAGCTTCAAGAACGAGATGCTGGCCAGCACCAGCAGCGCGCCGCCGATCTGGACGGGGACGAGCCGCTCGCCCAACAGGAAGTAGGCGGCCACCACCGTCAGCGGCGGGCCCACGAGCGTGAGCAAGCTGGCTGGACCGGCGCCCGCACGCTCGATGCCGCGCGCCAACAACAGGAAGGGCAGCACGGTGCAGGCCACCACCAGGAGCGTGAGCCAGGCCAGCCCGCGCGGGTTCCACACGAGATCCTCGGGGCGCAGCACGAACGGCAGGGCCAGCAAGAGCGCCAGCGCCGTGCCGATGTTGGAGTACGCGGTGAAGGCCACCGAGCCCATGGCGCGCATGCTGCGCTGGCTGGCCGTCAGGAACATGGCGTAGGTCACCGACCCGCCCAACGCGAAGAGCACGCCGCTCAGGTCGCGCCCGCGCAGGGCAGCGAGGCCATCGGGAGCCGCCACCCCCACGAGGCCGAGCCAAGCCAGCGCGAAGGTGAGGACCTCGAGCCCGCGTGGCAGCGCGCGCAGGCGGATGGCCTCGATGATGATCACCACGCCCGGGAACGAGAACAGGATGACGCGCGAGGGCCCCGCGCCGATGCGGTCGATGGCCGAGAAGTCGCACGCCGCCGCCATGAGGAAGAAGGCGCCCACGCCCATGGCTTCGAGGCGGGTGCGGACGCTGACCGGCGGCTGCGGGACGCGGCGGGCCATGACGGCGCCCACGCCCAGGTAGAGGGGTGTGGCCAGCAACACACGGAGGCTGACGACCGCCACGACCGTGAGACCCGTATCGAGCGCCACGCGGGCGATGATGCCCTTGAACGCGAAGAGCACCGTGGCCGCCAACACGAACGCGGCGCCAGAGGCGGGGCGTGGTGTCGCGGAGAGGGTCATGAGCGAAACCTGGGGCGTCATGGGTCCTCCGTCCAACGAAAATCCGGTAGCCTCGGGGGATGCCGACCCTCATCGTTGCTCCCACCCGTGTCGAAGCCGCCGGCAACAAGCCCAAGCTGATCGACGAGTACATCGGACGCGTCAACTCGGGACACGAAGCGCTCAGCGTGGCGCACATGCGCTCGCCCGGCGGCTGGGTGGAGCCCGGACAGACCCCCGAGTTCGATGAGTACACGCTGGTGCTGCGCGGCCAGCTCAAGGTGGAGCACGCCGACGGAGAGCTGCTGGTGAGCGCTGGCCAGGCGGTGGTCACGCACCGCGGTGAGTGGGTGCGCTACAGCACCCCCGGCGACGATGGCGCCGAGTACGTGGCCATCTGCCTGCCGGCGTTCTCCATGGACACGGTCAAGAGGGATGAGTGACGCACAGGCCACGGGCACCACGCAGCCGAGTGCCGCGCGGTGGCGGCGCCGTGTGACCCTCGGGCTGCTGGCGCTGCTCGCGGTGGGGCTGTTGCTGCTGATCCCCGACCCCAGCCCCCTGCCGCCCACGCCCGCGCCCGGCGAGGTGTTCGCGTGGAACCAAGACGAGGTCTGGGAGGCGCTCGAGGCTCGCTCGCTGGCCGTGCGCGCCATGCCGGTGCCGGAGGCCGAGGGGCACGTGAGCGAGGCGCTGGGGGCGCTGGTCGCGGCGCTCGCCGAGCTGCAGACGCTGTCGCTGACGACACACCCAGTCCTCGGCGCGGCCGAGCAGGCCCTGCTGCTGCGGGTGGAGGGGGCGTTCTTCGAGGCCGCCGCCACGCTCGCCGCCCGACCGGCGCGCGCGGCCGAGCTGGTGTCGCTGCAGAGCCAGCTGCGCCAGCACATGAAGCAGCTGTCGCGCGCACTCCCGCCGAGCGACCCGGTGGCACGTCGGGCCCTCTACCGCACGCTCTATGGCAGCCGCGCCGCGCTCGAAGAGGTGCTGCTTCAGATGCCCGCAGACACGATGCCGGCACTCAGCGAGGGCGTGGCGGAGACGTCGGCGGCCCCGAGCGCCACCCTGCGTGGCGTGACCGTGCACAGCGGCGACATCCTGGTGTCGCGTGGCGGCGCGCCCACGTCGGCGCTCATCGCGCGCGGCAACGACTACCCGGGCAACTTCTCGCACGTGGCGTTGCTGCACATTGCCCCCTCGGGCGAGGTGGAGACCATCGAGGCGCACATCGAGCGCGGCGTGGTGGTGGCCGGCATCGAGCGCTACCTGAGCGACCACAAGCTGCGGGTGATGTTGTTGCGTCCGCGCGCGGACCATGAAGCGCTGCGCGCACGCCCAGACCTGGCTCACGCTGCGGCCGTGCGCGCTCGTGAGGCCACGCTCGCGCGCCACATCCCGTACGACTTCGAGGGCAATCGGCGCGACCCGAGCCAGCAGTTCTGCTCCGAGGTGGTGTCCGCCGCCTATGGTGCGGAGGGCCTCTCGCTCTGGGAGGGGCTCACCACCACCAGCGATCCGGACACCGCGCGCTGGCTCGGCGCCTTCGGCGTCCGTGAGTTCGTGACGCACGGTCCGAGCGACCTCGAGTACGACCCCAAGCTGACGGTGGTGGCCGAGTGGCGCGACCCCGAGGCGCTCTTCGCCGACCACGTGGACGCGGCGGTGATCGATGCCCTGCTGGAGGGTGCACGCCGCGGCGACAGCGTGGTGCACGACTGGCGCATGCTGCCTATGGCGCGCGTGATGAAGGGCTACAGCGCGCTGCTGAACCTTTTCGGTCGCGTGGGCCCCGTGCCCGAGGGCATGACGGCCACCGTGGCGCTGCGCGTGCGGGCCCTGCACGAGTTGCACGCGGGCATCCGGCAGCGCGTGGAGACCACGGCCAGCGCGTTCGAGCGCGAACACGGCTACCGCGCGCCGTACTGGGAGCTGGTGCGGCTCGCGCGCGAAGCACGGGGTGACTAGCACCTCGTCGCAGAGATCATGACGCGTTGGAGATGGGGCCGACCTGCCTTGCTGCAAGGTGCGATGGGCACCCACCGCTGAAGCGGTGGGCAGCAACCCAAGTGATCGCACTTCCTAGAGTCCCCCGCCTAGCAGGGGACTACGTGCCAGCGGTGACCGTGGATCAACCGGCGGCGCGGATCGCCGTGACCGCGTCCTCCACCTCGCGGCGGATCTCGGTGAGCCGCGCCTCCGACTGCGCCTCGAAGCGCATCACGAGCACGGGCTGCGTGTTGGACGCACGCACCAGGCCCCAGCCTCCGTCGAACAGGATGCGGGCGCCATCCACCTCCACTACCTGGTTGGTGGCGCGGAACCGCTCGAGCACCTTGGTGACCACCCCGAACTTCTCGCCGTCCGGGCAGTCCACGCGCAGCTCGGGGGTGGAGAACGTGACCGGCACATCGGCCAGCAGCTCGTGCAGTGGGCGGTCGCTGGCGGCCACGATCTCGAGCAGGCGCAAGGCCGCGTACACCGCGTCGTCGAAGCCGAAGAAGCGGTCCGCGAAGAACACGTGGCCGCTCATCTCGCCGGCCAGCAGCGCGCCCTCCTCTTTCATCTTCGCCTTGATCAGCGAGTGCCCCGTCTTCCAGAGGATGGGCCGCCCGCCATGCTGCGCGATGTCGTCATAGAGCGTCTGCGAGCACTTCACCTCACCCAGCACGGCGGCGCCGGGGTGGTCCAGCAGCAGCGCACGCGAGAGCACGATCAAGAGCTTGTCGCCCCAGATGATGTCGCCACGCGCGTCGATGACGCCGATGCGGTCTGCGTCGCCGTCGAAGGCGATGCC
Organism: Sandaracinaceae bacterium; assembly: GCA_016706685.1. Lineage (NCBI taxonomy): Bacteria > Pseudomonadati > Myxococcota > Polyangiales > Sandaracinaceae > Sandaracinaceae bacterium. Next base: position 473,719 of record JADJJE010000001.1, read on the forward strand.
CAGCTCGAGGCCCTGCGACAGCACCGTGTCGCGCAGCAGCTCGAGCGTGTGGGGGTCGCTCGGGTCCGGGTGGTGCACGGGGAAGTTCCCGTCCATGTCACACAGGAGCGCCACCGGCGACAGCCCCGCCGCCTGCATGGCGGCCAACGCCTGGGGCCCGCCGGCGCCATTGCCCGCGTCGATGGCGAAGCGGATGTCCTTGCGCGCCACGTTCACGTTGCCGCGGATGAAGCCGGCGTACGCGCTCATGAGGTCGAGCGACGTCACGGTCCCGTCGAGGGTGAGGTCGAAGTCGCGCCGCTCGATCATCGAGCGCAGCTCGAGGATGTCGGGCCCGTAGAGCGACGCCTTGCCCTTCATCATCTTGAAGCCGTTGTCGCCGGGCGGGTTGTGGCTGCCCGTGATCTGCACGCCGCCCTCGAGGTCCAAGTGGAAGACCGCGAAGTACATCATGGGCGTGGCGCCGATGCCGATGTCGGTGACCTGCATGCCCGCCTCGAGCAGACCGCCGAGCAGCTCGCGGTGGAGCCGCGGCGAGCTCAAGCGACAGTCCTGGCCGAGCGCGATGCGACGCCGGCCGGCGCGCTTCTGGAAGGTGCCGAGCGCGCGGCCCAGGTCACGGGCCAGGTCGTCGGTGAGGTCGCGGTCGGCCACGCCTCGGATGTCGTATTCGCGAAAGATGTGCGGATTCATGATCGAAGCTCGGGCAGAGGACGCCCTAGAGGAGAGGGCGCGCGGAGGATACCAGCGGAAAGGAGGCTACGCCTGCGACGAGAACCACAGATAGACACCCGCGCCGACGGCCAACACGATGACCAGCAGGAGCGCGAGGCGACCGCGCGACGCTCCCTGAGCGCGCCCTTCGATGACTCCGTCGAGATCCGGATCGCGTGGCAAACCGAGTGGCGCGGGCGCCGGACCCGGACCCGCGAGCGCGGCGCTGGCCGTGGGTTCCCTCATGCGCTCTGGGATGACGGCCGGTGGCGCTGGTGCGGGGGGCTCCGAAGGCGCCGCCCGAGCCTCTGGCTCGCTGTCCGCAGGGGGCGCCTCGTACCCCAGCAGAGCGTCGAGGTCCGCGTCGGCGGCCACGGCATCCTCGGGACCAGTGCCCGCGCCATCTCCCGGCCGGGTGCCCGCCCTGGGACGTGTCAGCTCACGCAGCTGGCGAGCCAGCACGCGCCTCGCCGCCGCGCGGTTCAAGGGCACGAGCGCCGCCTCGAGCTCGTCACGGTAGCCCGCGAGACCCAGCTTGCGGGCCTGCGGCACGTCCACCAGGTGCATCAGCATGCCGGGCACCTCCTGGCCGGCCACCACCAGCACGGCCGCCAGCAACTCGGCCAGGGCGGCAGCCGCCTCGGCGCCATCTGCGGGGCGGCCCTGCGCGACGCGCGTCGCCCCCTCGGGCGACACCCACACGTCTCCAGCGCGTACCGCGCGCGGCTGGGCCAGCACGGCCTCGCACGCCTCGAACACCACGAACGCGCCGATCTCGTAGGCCAGGCGCACGTCGCGCTCCCGGCACAGATCGATGACGCGCGCGACGCTGATCTCACCCGGCTCGTTCACGACGCCTCGGCCTCGGGCGGCCGGACGTGCACGCCCTCGCCCAGCAGGTACGTCTTTACGTCGGCGACGGTGAACTGCCCGTCGTGGAAGATGCTGGCGGCCAACGCCGCGTCGGCGTGCGCCAAGACGAAGCCGTCTCGGATGTGGGCCTGCGTGCCCACGCCCCCCGACGCGATGACGGGCACGCTCACGGCGTCCACCACCGCGCGCGTCAGCTCGATGTCGTAGCCGTCGCGCGTTCCGTCGCGGTCCATGCTGGTGAGCAGGATCTCGCCCGCACCCAGATCCACCACGCGCCGCGCCCAGGTGATGGCGTCGAGGCCCGTGTCGCGCCGACCGCCATGCGTAAACACACTGAAGCGCGCCGCTTCGCCCGCGGCGCTCACGCGCTTGGCGTCGATGGCCACCACGATGGCCTGGCTGCCGTAGGCGCGCGCCGCCTCTTCGACGAAGCTGGGGTTGGCCACGGCGCCGCTGTTGGTGCTGACCTTGTCTGCGCCCGCGTGCAGCAGGTCGTGCACGTCACGCCGCTCGCGCACACCGCCGCCCACGGTGAGCGGCACGGCGATGGCGCGCGCGGTGCGCTCCACCAACTCGAACAGCGTGCGGCGACCATCGTGCGAGGCGGTGATGTCCAAGAAGCAGATCTCGTCGGCGCCGCCTTCGCTGTAGCGCGCGGCGCACTCGACAGGGTCGCCCGCGTCGCGCAGGCCCACGAAGTTGATGCCCTTCACGACGCGGCCGTCCTTCACGTCCAAGCAGGGGATGATGCGTCTCGCGAGCATGGTGGTGGCTCTCTACTGCGCCAGGAAGCGCTGAATCAAACGGGCACCGGCGTGGTGGCTCTTCTCGGGGTGGAACTGACACGCGAACACGTTGTCGCGCGCCACGGCGGCACAGAAGCGCACGCCGTAGTCGCTGGTGGCGGCCACCAACGACGGGTCGCTGGGCACCACGTAGTAGCTGTGCACGAAGTAGTACCAGCCGGCGTCCTCCAGCATGGGGTGCGCGGTGTCCACTTGGTTCCAGCCCATGTGCGGCACCTTCAGGCGGTCGCCCGTGGCGGTGTCGTGCATCTCGGGCGCGAAGCGCACCACGCGGCCTGGAAAGACGCCGAGGCCCTGCCCCTCCGACTCTTCGCTGGTCTCGAACAGCGCCTGCATGCCCAGACAGATGCCGAGGTACGGCCGGCCACTTGCGATGAAGTCGCGCAGCGCGGGGCCAACGTCGGTGGCCAGCATCTCGGCGCACTCGCGGAAGGCGCCCTGACCGGGGAAGACCAGCCGCTCGGCGCGCCGCAGCTCATCGGGATCACGCGTGATGTGCGCCGCCACGCCCGCGCGCGTGAACGCCTGCGCCACGCTGTGGAGGTTGCCCAGGCCGAGGTCGGCGATGGTGACCGGTTTCGTCGCGCTGGCCATCACTCGGTGAGCGTGCCCTTGGTGCTGGGGACGCCGGACTGCCGCGGGTCGATCTCGGTGGCCTCGCGGAGCGCCTTGGCGAACGCCTTGAAGCCGATCTCGATGATGTGGTGCAGGTTCTCGCCCTCGTGCAGCCGCATGTGCAGGTTGCACTGCGCGCCGCGCACGAAGCCCTCGAAGAAGACCTCGGCCAGCTCCGTGTCGAAGCCACCGAGTGACGCCTTGGGCATGGGCACGCGCCACACGAAGTACGGCCGCCCCGACAGGTCGAGCGCGCAGGTCATGCACGCCTCGTCCATGGGCAGCGTGGCCGAGCCATAGCGGCGGATGCCGCGCTTGTCGCCCAGCGCCTCGGCCACGGCCTTGCCCAGCGTGATGGCCAGGTCTTCGGTGGTGTGGTGCCCGTCGATGTGGATGTCGCCCTTGGCCACCACGTCCAGGTCGAAGAGCCCGTGGCGGGCGATCTGCTCCACCATGTGCGTGAGGAAGCCGATGGGCGTCTCGACGCGGGCCTGGCCGGTGCCGTCCAGGTTGACGGCCACGCGGATGTCGGTCTCGCTGGTCTTGCGATGCAGGTCGGCTCGTCGGGTCATGACGGCCGGACCATAGCCCGAAACCCGCTCCCCCGCAGGTAAACGGCGGCCCGCTCGGGCCACACCGGCTAGCGGGTGAGCTGGGCCACCACGAAGGCCATGCGCTCGGTCAGCAGCGGGTGGTCCGGGTCATGCCCCAAGGCGATCTGCAGGTTGAGCTTGGCCTGGCCCCACTGCGCATCGCGGATGGCCGTCTGGGCCTTGGCCCAGAAGGGGCGCGCCTTGAGGTTCACGTTGCGCTTGGCAGCCCGCTCCTTCGCGCCGCCGTCGTCGGGCGCGGCGGCCGTCTGACGCAGCTTGCCCTCGGCCAGCCCGGCGTCGTAGGCGGCACGCCCGCTGGCGTTGGACAGCACCCGGTAGGCCTCACCCCCACGCCGGTAGATCTGGTTCACGCGCGCCTTGTCCTCCGGGCTGGCCATCGTGTAGCCGTCCGGGTGGTAGCGCAGGGCAAACTGGTGGAACGCGGCGCGGATGGCGTCGGCCGTGGCGTTCGGGGCCACCTGCAGCAGGGTGTAGTAGTCCAGCTGGTCGAGGGGATCGCTCATGGCCGCGGGTCTTCTGCCACCACTTCACCACCGCGCCGAAAGCGCGCCTCCATGCGGTCGCGCAGGGCATCGAGCTCGGACTCGTCCAGCTCGCCCACGCGCCGGATGCGCACGGCCTGCTCACGCCCCGTCTCGAGGTCGCGCGCCTGCACGGCGAGCGCGCCGTCCGCGTCGATGACGAAGGTCACGTCGATGCGCACGCTCCCTCGCGCGGCGTCGCGCAGTCCGTCCAGCTCCACCACACCCAGCACCTGGTTGGACTCGAGGCTCTTCTCCTCGCCCTGGCAGATGCGCACCGAGATGAAGGTCTGACCGTCGCGGCCCGTGCTGAAGGTCTGGGTGTTCTCGGCCGGCATGGCGGTGTTGCGCGGGATGACGGTGTGGCAGAACCCGCCCACGGTCTCCACCCCGAGCGAGAGCGGCGTGACGTCCAACAGCAGCGGCGGAGGCCCTGCGGGCTCGGGTTCGGGGGCCGCTGCCTCCGGCACCGGGATGTACTTGGGTGGCGAGCCGGTGATGTTCATCACGGGCTGCACCCGCACCGGCGGGGCAGATGGTGGGGCAGGCTCGAGCTCGTCCAGTTCCAGCAGCTCGAACTCCTCCGAAGGGTCCTTTGGACGCACCTGACGTGCGGCCGCGCTGGGTGGCGGCGGCATGCTGGGGGGTGGTTGCCGGAGCGAGGAGAAAGAGGCCGGCTGCTGTGGCCGGTAGCCCTCGTCGGCCGCCGCGCTGACCAGCCCGGGCACCACGGCGCCGGGCGCGGCCATGAGCCCTGTGGTGGCCACGCGCTCCATGTGCACCTTGCGCAACGCCACCTTGGCCAGCTGCGAGCGACGCCCGCTGGCCAGCGACGCAGCCTGGAGCGCCGCCCCGTGCGCCACCACCACATCGGGGTCGATCTCGATGCGCGGGTCACACGCGAAGTACTCCGCCACCATGGAGCGCACCAACGGCATACGCGTGGAGCCTCCCACCAGGATCACGTTGTCGAGCTGGCTCGGGCGCAAGCCCGCCGCCCGCATGGTGGTCTCGCACGCGTCGAAAGTCCGCGCGATGATGGGCTGCGCGATCTGATGGAGCGCACGCCGCGTGAGCGTGAAGCGCAGGTCGAGCGCCTGCCCCGCGGCGCCGATGGCCAGCTCCTCCACGCGCAGCTCCACCTCGTCCTGGTCGGTCAGCTCGCACTTCGCCCACTCGGCCGCGGCGCGCAGACGCTCGAACGACTCCGGGTCCGTGCGCGGGTCCATGCGGTGCTGCCGCAGGAACTCCTCTGCCATCACGTCCGCGATCGCACCGTCGATGTCGTCGCCGCCCAAGTAGCTGTCGCCGGCGGTCCCGATGACCTCGAAGACCTCGCCCGACAGCTCGAGGATGCTCACGTCGAACGTTCCTCCACCCATGTCGAAGACCGCGACGCGCTCACGACCTTGCTTGCCGTAGCCATAGGCCAGGGCCGCTGCGGTGGGCTCGTTCAGCACGCGCAGCACTTCGAGACCCGCCACGCGACCGGCGGCCATGGTGGCGTTACGCTGCAGGTCGCTGAAGTTGGCCGGCACCGTGATGACGGCCTGCGAGCAGCGCTTCCCGGTGGCGGCCTCGGCGATACGGCGCAGCTCACGGAGCACGAAGGCCGAGATCTCGCTGAGCGCATAGGTCTCGCCGCGCGTCTTCACCACGGTGCCGCCGTTGTCGCTGGCCGCCAGCTCGAAGGCGAAGCGCTCACGCGCGCGACGCACCTCGTCGGAGGCGAAGGGCCGGCCCAGCAGGCGCTTGACCGAGTAGAACGTGTTGCGCGCGTCCAGCATGCGCCGGTCGCGGGCGGGGTAGCCCACCAGGACCTCACCGCCGGGATGGAACGACACCACGGAGGGAAGCAGCTCGCGCCCATCATCATCGGCGAGGATCCGGACGGAGCCGCCGTCCGCCACCGCCACCACCGAATTGGTGGTCCCGAGATCGATGCCCAACACCAGACCTGACATGCCTTCTCCGTGAAACGCTCCGAGGCTGCAGCCTATCACGCGGAGAGCAGCATGGGCGTGAAAGTCCAGTGCGAGGGTTCGACAACCGTCTTCCCAAAGGGTGGTTTGCGGTAGGCTCGGACGATGCCACTGCACTGCGAGGGGACCCTGCGGGTCGCGCTCGACGATGGGTCGCAGCACGACGTCGCGCTCGCCCAGCTGACGTTCGCGTTCATCGACACGTTCGAGCCGAGCTTGGTGCTCGTCCACAACTACGAGGCCGCGCTCCCCGGCGAGGCGCCGGGAGCTCGGGTGCGCGTCGAGGTGGTGGAGGCCTCGACGGGCATGCTGTTCGCCACGCTCGCACTGCGCGGCGCCGCCTGCGTGGGTGGTGTCCGCGGGCTCAAGGCCGTGTGTGACGGCAGCGAAGTAGAGCTACGCCTGCCGCGCTCCGCCGCGTCCGCTACTTGAACACGGTCTCGAGGCCGCCGCGCTTCAACGCCGTGCGCAACGCGGCATAGAAGTTCTGGCCCAGCGCGCGCTTGGCGCGCCAGAGCACCTTCCCATCGGTCTGCGGGATGATGTACAGCGTGCCTTCCAAGAGCTCGTCGATGGCCACCTTGGCGACCTCTTCGGCGCTCCACTTGGCCTCGGTGATCAGCTTGTTGGTCGTCTCGCCGGTGCCGCCGCCGAAGGAGCGCGCGTCCTTGTGGATGTTGGTGCGCAGGAACGTGGGGCACAGCGCCGACACGCCCACCCCCGAGGGTCCGAGCTCTGCGAACAGCGTCTCCGAGAGCGACACGACGCCCGCCTTCGTGACGTTGTAGGGGCCCATCATGGGCGCCGCGAGCAGGCCCGCCGAGCTGGCCACGTTGAGGATGTAGCCGTTGCCGCGCGCCGCCATCTGCGGCCCGAAGTAGTGGCACCCCCAGATGACGCCCATGAGGTTGACGTCCACCTGGAACTGCCACTCCTCGATGGGGATCTTCCCGAGCTCGCCCACCACCGCGAGGCCCGCGTTGTTCACGAGCACGTCGGTGCCGCCCCACAGGTCCGTGGCCTTCTTGGCCATGGCCTCCACCTGGTCGGGCTTTCTCACGTCCACCTGCATGGCGTGGGCTTCGCTGCCGCGCCGGCGCAGGGTGTCCGCGGTCTCCTCCGCGGTGGCGAGGTTCACGTCGGTGACCAGCACGCGCGCGCCGCGCCCGGCCAGGTCTTCACAGATGGCCCGGCCGAGGCCGCTGCCGCCTCCGGTCACGACCGCACGAGCATCCCGAGGGAGTTTCTTCATGCGCGGGACGCTACCACGCAGGTGTACCGTGCGTCTCTATGACCCAGCCCGATCCCGACGCCCTCTTCGCGTCCGCGATGGCCATGCAGCCGTACTTCCGCGAGCAGGGGCCCGACATCGAAGCGCGCACCGAGGGGGCCTATCGGCTCTTCACGCAGGCCGCCGAGGCGGGCCACACACTGGCCATGGCGCGGCTGGTCGCGCGCCGCGACGTGGGGCTTCACTGGGCGATCCAGCTGGCAAAGCGGGGCGACGGTTCGCGTCTGGTGACCGAGCTGACCAACAACGACTGGAGCCCGGAGGCCCGCGGCGAGGTCCTCACGCTGGCAAGAGCGGGCGAGCCTTGGGCACAAGCCGTCGTGGGGCACATCTACGGGATGGGCATGAGCCGGGGAGACGTGCTGGTGGCCACCACCGAGAACGGCTTCGGCTGGCTCCCCGCGGCCAAGCAGCCGGATGTGGAGGCACGCCGCTGGCTGGAGCTGGCCGCGAGCGCGGGCTGGGCCGACGCGCTGCTGACGCTCTCGCGCCTCGAGACGAAGGACGACCCTGTGGGTGCCCTGGCGTTGGCTCAGCGCGCCGCCGAAGGAGTGCTCACGCGCGAGCAGCGTGAGTACCTGCCCACGCGCATCTGCGAGCTGCTCGAGCGCGCGAAGGCTCCGCTCGCGGTGCAGCTGCCCGCGCGGCAGGTGTGCATCGATCAGGGCCACGCCGAGTCCATGGCGTGGCTGGCGGACCGCTATCGGCTGGGCGAGGGCGTGACCCAAGACACCGTGCGCGCGATCGAGCTCTACCAGGCCTCCGCCGACAAAGGCTGCGTTCACGGCTGTCGCGAGCTCGCCAGGGCCTACGAAGAGGGCCTCGGCGTGGCGGTGGACGACGCGCGCGCGCGCGAGCTGTACGAGCGCGCCGCGGAGCTGGGCGCGGACGCGTTCTCGCGCGACCGCCTGGCCGAGAAGTATGGACTCACCTGGTACGCGCGCAGCGCGCGGGAGAAGGCGAAGGACAAGAAGGTGAAGGCCCCTGCCAAGGCGCGCCGCAAGCCCGCGAAGGCCGCGAAGCCTGCGAAACCCGAGCGCTAGCCTGGGCGCGCCGTCAGTGGTTCCACCACGGGTTGGGGCTCGAGCGGAACGCGGCCACGATGCGCTGACCGGGGAGGGTCACCATGAAGTCGGCGAAGCGGTCGCCGCCCACGTCGAGGGGCGTGAGGGCCGTGGCGCGGCCCGTGCTGCCGGTGAGGATGACGCGCAGCACGAAGCGCGGATCGCTCGAGCCAATGTGTTGGAGCACCGAGATGGAGGCCCCCGTGTCGAGCCCGGCCACCACCAGATCCGGGTCGCCATCGGCGTCGGCATCGATGGCACGCACCAGCGCGCCCGAGGGCGACGCCACGTCTGCGGGGACCAGAATCGGCGCCGCGCCGAAGCTGCCGTCGCCGGCCTGGTCGATGCGCACGGACTCGAGGTCCGCGCGATAGGAGACGATGTCCCCCGTGCCGTCCCGGTCGACGTCCGTGATCTCCACCGAAGAAGCGTTTGCGCCGCCCGCCCCGTCGTAAACGGTGGTGACCGTCCACGTGCCCTCGGGCTGGCCCGGGTTCGTCAGGAGCACCACGCCATCGGTGCCGCACGCGAGCGCCGCGTCCTGGTCTCCGTCGCCGTCCACGTCGCCCAGTGCGATGCCGGTGCAGGCGGAGCTGGTGGCATCGAGGATGGTGCGCGTGAAGGTGTTCCCCGTGCCCTCCCGCGTGTAGAGCGCGGCGCGCCCGTCGGTGCCGTCGTTGGCCGTCACCAGCACCTCGTCGAGGCCGTCCCCGTCGAAGTCCTCCATCACCACGGCGCGGGCGTTGTCGAAGGGGGTCAGCGCCTGGCGCGCGGCGTAGGTCAGGTCACCCACACCGCGCACGTAGCCCACCAGCCCGTTGGTCTCGGACACCAGCACGAAGTCGGCGCGCGCATCGCCGGTCACGTCGCCGGCGGCGAGGCCGCTGACCACCTCACCCGCGTCGGCGTTGGTCACCACGATCTCCTCGATGCGGGCGAAGTCGCGGGAGCGAGCGCGCCACAACACCACCTCACCGCCCGGCAGGTCCGAGGCGCCGATGATGTCCATCGCGCCATCCGCGTCCACGTCGAAGGCCACGGCCGCGCCGGCGTCGAACGCCCGGTCGACCACGCGCCCGCCGAATTGGAGCGTGGAGACGAAGTCCGAGGTGTAGCGCATCAGGCTCGAGGACCCCGAGGCATAGGCCGCGATGTCCACGTCGAAGTCGCCGTCCCAGTCGCCCGCAGCCACCCAGGTGACGGCGTCGAGGTCGGCCACGAAGACGTGCTGAGCGAAGAGCCCGCTGCCGATCTCGTCGATGTAGCCCACCGAGTCACGATCCGTCGTGGAGTAGACGATCTCGTCGCTGCCGTTGCGACCCAGGTCGCGCACCGCGATGTCGTCTGCGACCAGCTCGCCGAGAGCGAGGCTCTCGCCGTTGGGCTGAACGCCCACGGACACGCCCTCGAAGGCGCTTCCCCGGCGCGCCAGGACACCGAGCCCGCTCGAACCCGCGACCACGAGGTCGAGGTCCCCGTCGCCGCTGCCCTCCACGTCTCCCAGCACCACCGAGGTGGGGTTGCCAATGCCCGGGAGCAGCGTGCCCACGTCGATGCTGAGCTCGGCCGCGAACGCGCCGCCGCCCGAGCCGGGGTAGACGGTGATCATCGCGGAGGAGGAGGCGTAGCCCACCACGTCCACCACCCCATCGTTGGTCACGTCGCCGAGGACGAGGCCCGTGAAGCTCGGCGACGTGGCGTCGATGGACACGGCCGCGCCCGCCGAGCCCGTGGCGTCGAGCGGGTGGTACACGAGCGCGCTGCCTTCGAGCGCCACGGCCACCGGGGCCGCCACTCCGTCGAGGCGCCCCAACGCGAGCGCGCCGCCCGTCACCGTGATCCCCATCGCGGTCTTCAGCGTGAGGTTCAAGCTGGACGTCGTCAGCTCATAGGACTGCACGGCCCCCGTTGAACTGAGCGTCATGAGCTCCAGGGGCGCGTCACCGTCCACGTCGGCGGCGAACACCCTGACCGTGGCGCCCACCGCGTCGCACACATTGGTCTGAGAGAAGAGCGCGCTCGACGAGTTGCTGAACGAGTGGTTCACCACGATGCGCTGCTCCGTGGGGCAACCCACGTCGTCGCGCACGTAGGCCACCTCTTCGAAGCCGTTGGCGTCGAAGTCGGCCGCCACCATGCGGGTGACGCCCATGATGGACGACACCACCGTGGTCTCGGGCGAGGGCAGGCAGAACGTGCTGAAGCGGTCGAACGCGGCGTTGCTGCACTCGATGTTGACCACGGGGTCGATGCAGTCGGCGTTGCCACCGTAGTGGCCGTCCTCGTCGGGATCTTCGATGAGCCGGTCCACTTCGCCTGGCGTGCGGTCCGTGCAGTTGTTCACGATGCCGTCGCACGACTCCTCGGCCCCGGGGTAGGTCTTGGCATCGAGATCGTCGCAGTCGGTGTTGGGCAAGCCGCCTGGCAGCTCCGGGTCGCACGAGAGGCTCGAGGGTGCCGCGAAGCCATCCCCATCCACGTCTTCGCCCGCGTCGCGGCCCACCCCGATGGGGCTGTCGCAGTCATTGTGGCGGCCGTCGCAGACGTCCGGGGCCGCAGGAAACACGTTCGGGTCGATGTCGTCGCAGTCCGTGTGCGGGATGGACAGCAGCTCGCCGTTCGGGCTCATGACGTCGACGCACACGGAAGGGTCGAGCGCGATGGCCGCGAAGCGGTCGCCGTCGAAGTCTTCGACCAAGCGGCGGAGCGGCGGGGTGGCGTCCGTGCACGCAGACACGACGCCGTCGCAGGCCTCCACGGTGGCGCCCGGGAAGGCCGTCGCGCGCGTGTCGTCGCAGTCCTCGGGGAGCCCGTCACCGCAGCCGCGCGCCACGAAGCCATCGCTGTCGAGGTCGGCGTTGGGGTACGCGTTGGGGTTGGCGTCGTCGCAGTCCACGTCGAACGGCGGGAACTCGCTGCGCACGCTGGCGCAGGCGATGTCGCGGAAATTGTCGCGGTCGGAGTCGCGCGCGCGCAGCTGCACGGTGCACTGTTCGCGGCCCGTGTCGCAGGAGCGCAGGGCCACCAGGCAGGGGTCGTTGCGCAGCGTCTCGTCCACCTCGAAGCGCACGGTGGCGCAGTCGGCATCCACGCGGCACGAGCGGACCTCCACCTCCACCTCGGGCGCGTCCCAGAGGTCCACCACCGTGCAGCCCTGCGCCAGCAGGACCGAGCCCAGCACCAAGAGGGAGCGGTTCATCGCGTCCACCTCGCCGACACCATGGCGCCACCCTGCAGCGGGGTAACCGAGGCCGTCACCAGCGGTGCGTCGGGCTCGTCGTCATCTCCCCAATCCGTGAGCAACCCGATCACCAGCGTGGTGACCGCCAGGCCGCCCACCACGCCGAGCGCCACGTTCGAGCGCTGGGCCACGTCGCGTGCCTCTTCTCGGTCGAAGTTGGTGCGCCCCGGGGTGTCGTTGTAGTCCCGCGCGCGCACCACGGCGGTGGTGGCCATGGCGCCCCACACCACCACACCCGCGCCGGTGAGGCCCACGGCCGTGTAGAAGGCCGGTCGCGGAAAGCGGAACCGCTCGCGCTCACCACCGGCGGTGGGCAGCGGCTGCAGCTCGAAGGTCACCGTGCGCTCGGTGCCGCCTGCGATGGTCACGGCCGCCGTCTGCGAGTGGTAGCCATCGGCGCGCAGCTCGAGCACGTGCCGCCCCGTGGGCAAGCGCACGTCGCCCGGCGCCATGCCCAGCACCTCGCCGTCCACCACGACGCTGGCCTGCACGTTGACCACCACGTGCACCACGGCGAGCAAGCCGCGCAGCGCCTCGATGTGCAGCTCTGCGTCTTGCCGGCGGAGGTCCCCCTCGGGCGCCACCTCGAGGAAGCGCTGGTAGGTCTCGATGGCGCGGTTGGCGTCGGACTGCCCCTCGTAGGCCTGCCCGAGCGCGTACAAGATGACGGGGTTGGGCCACAGCGAGTAGGCCTCGCTGAACTCGGCCACGGCCTCGGCGTAGCGTCCGCGTCGGTAGTACTCCGAGCCCTGCGCATACCGGCGACGGGCCTCGTCCATCGCTGCGTCCGGGGCCTCCACGGGTGTGCTCGCGGCGCTGGCTTCGGCGGCTTCGCTGGGTGCCTGGTCCTCGGACGCCGCGTCGCCCGCGTCGGCCGGTGCAGGCGCTGGGGCGGGCTGGTCGGGCTGTGCCTGCACAGGCGCAGCAGGGGAGATGAGGAGGCCTAGCGAGAGCACCGCGAAGGTGCGAAGGGATCCTTGCAGCATCGAGGACACCATACCGGCAATGCCGTGGCACCACAAGATTACAAAGCAGGTGGAAGACCCTCCCAATTCGCGGGTTCGGCGCAGGCACGGGCCGCGACTCGCACGCCCAGCACCTCGGCCGTTTCAGGTGTGTTGAGCCCAAGCCACGGAGGTGGCCCAGAGCCGCGCCCCCACCGCTGCGTCGTGCGCTTCTCCGCTCACGCGACCCGGCGCACAGGCGGTGAAGTACTGGCCACCCGGCACCCCGGGAGCCGTGGCGCAGTGCAGGCTGGTGGCCGCGCCTTCGCTGGGCGTGAGCAGGAAGAACCGCTCCACCGGAGCGAGCCAGCCGCGCACGCGGGTGAGCGCGGCATGGCCAGCCAAGCCGGTGTCCGCCACGTTCGTGAACACCGAGCCCGGATGAAGCACGTAGCCGTGCAGCCCTTCCCCCGCGAAGCGCCGCTCGAGCTCGAACGCCATGTGCACCATGGCCAGCTTGGACGCGCCGTAGGCCACCCACGAGTCATAGGGCGTGTGCGGCGTGAAGAGGTCTGCGTTGGTGGCCTTCCTGTGCAGCTGCGACGCCACGTTGACCACGCGCGCGTCGCCCTTCTCGGCGGCCGTCGCGCGCAGCGCGGGCAACAGCCCGAGCGTGAGCTGGAACGGGCCCAGGTAGTTGGTGCGCCACTGCAGCTCGAAGCCATCGGGCGAGAGGTGCGGCTCCTTCCAGTCGGACATGAGGTCCAGGTGGATGCCCGCGTTGTTGATCAGCACGTCGAGGCGCGCACCGTGCTCGCGCTCGTACCAGGCCACGAAGTCACGCACGCTGGCGGTGCTGCCGAGGTCGAGGTCGCGGCCCTCCACGCGTCCGCCGGAGGCGCTGGCCAGCTGCTGCGCGATGGCCTCTGCCCCACTGCGCCGCGTGACCACCACCTCGGCTCCCCAGGTCGCGAGCGCACGGGCGGTCTCGTAGCCGAGAGAGCCTTCGCTCGTCCCGGTGACGATGACGCGCCGCCCATGCAGGTCCATCGGCGTGGCCGATGGGGGATGCAAGAACCGTTGACGCAGCCCGGCCAACATCACGTAGCGACCTCTGCGAGGAGCGTGCCTCTCATCCCGCGCAGCATCCCGCTGCAGGCGCCAAGCGTCGAGGCGGCGAATGACGCGGGCGTTTCATTCCGAAAGCGGTGGGGTCGCACGCTCGGGTGGAGACACCTTCGGTAGAACGCAGCCGGGTTCTCGACCCCGCAGTCCGCGCCCGCCAGGGGGCGGACTTCCGCGAGAATCGAGGCCTGGGATGCTGCCCCGGGTTTCAACCCGGGGTGCCCCAAGAGCCTTGAAACAAGGGCGAACGACACCTCCCAAGCTCACCACTCACCGAAAACGGAGGGGACCCGTGGATCCCCCGCCGAGTGCGGCTGGCCGAGGTCAGACCTCAGCGACTACTCGTCGCCAGACTCCCCAGAGTCGCCGCGCCCGCCCTCATCCGAACCGCCGTCATCCGACGTGTCCAAGCCCGGCACCAGCGAGTCGTCACCGGCATCGCCAGCTTCGCCGAGCCCCGCGTCGCCGGCCGCGTCGGTCTCTTCCTCGTCGTCTGCCGCCAGCGGCTCCACGTCCACCACGCGCTCGCCGTCCTTCAACCGGATGACGCGCACGCCCTGCGTGTTGCGGCCCGTCTCGCGGATCTCGGCGACCCGCGTGCGAATCACCAGACCGCCGTCGGTGATGACCATGAGGCCGTCTTCCGGCAACACCAGGCGCAGGCAGACCAGCTCGCCGTTTCGCTCCGAGGTGTCCATCGCGATGATGCCCTTGCCGGCGCGCGTCTGGAGACGCCACTCGCTGACGGGCGTGCGCTTGCCATAGCCGTTGGCGCTCACCGTGAGGACCTGCTGCGTGGCGTCGGCCTCCACGATGTCCATGGCGATGACGCGGTCGCCCTCGGCCAGCTCGATGCCGCGCACGCCGCGCGTGTCACGACCCGTGGGGCGCACGTCGTCCACCGAGAAGCGGATGCTCATGCCGCCTGCCGTGCCGATGAGCACCTCCTGGCCGTCGGTCACCACGCGCGCGGCGAGCAGGGAGTCGCCCTCGTCGATGCCCACGCCGATGATGCCGGTCTGGCGAATGCTCTCGTAGGCCGACAGCGCCGTGCGCTTGATCTTGCCGCCCACCGTGACGGTGAGCAGGAAGCCGTCGTCCACGAAGGCGCGGATGGGCACCATGGCCGCCACCGCCTCGCCCTCTTCGAAGCCCACGAAGTTGACCATGGGCCGGCCGCGCGCCGTGCGCGCCATCTGCGGGATCTCGAACACGCGCCGCGTGAAGGCCTTGCCGTCCCCGCTGAGGAACAGCATGTGCGCGTGCGCGTTGACCACGTGCACCCACTTCACGAAGTCTTCGTCGCGCGTGTCCATGGCCCGCAGGCCCTTGCCGCCACGACCCTGGGCGCGGTACTCGCTGAGCGGCACGCGCTTGATGTAGCCGCGGTGCGTGACCGTGACGACCACGTCTTCGTCGGGGACCAGGTCCTCGATGCTCAGGTCGCCCTCGGCCTCCACGATCTCGGTGCGGCGCGCGTCGCCGTACTTCTCACGAATCTCCTGGAGCTCGTCCACGATGACCGCCAGCAGCAGCTTCTCGCTGCCCAGGATGGCTTCGAGGCGCGCGATGGTGTCGCACAGCCCACCGTACTCACCGGCCAGCTTCTCGCGCTCGAGGCCGGTCAGCTTGCTGAGGCGCATCTCGAGGATGGCCTTGGCCTGCCGCTCGGTCAGGAAGTAGTCCCCACGCGCGAGCGCGGTGGCGATCTCGTTCTCGGGACGGCCAGCACGCCGCACGAACTCTTCGAGCCCCTTGAGCGGGAGCTGCTGCAGCGCCGAGCGCGCCTCGTCGGCGTTCTGCGACGCGCGAATGGTGGCGATGACCAGGTCGATCTCGGTCACGGCCATGCCGAGACCCTCGACCAGCTCGCGCTGCGCCACGGCCTGCCGCAGGTCGAAGCGCGTGCGGCGCGTGACCACCTCGCGGCGGTGGTCGATGAAGTGCAGCAGGCCCGTGCGCAGGTCCAGCAGCTTCGGGCGCTGGCCCACGATGGCCAGGCAGTTGTAGCCGAACGTGCTCTGCAGCGCGGTCATCTGGTAGAGCATGTTCAGCACGATCTCGCCGTGCGCGTCGCGCTTCAGCTCGATGACCATGCGCATGCCGTCGCGGTCGCTCTCGTCGCGCAGGTCGGAGATGCCCTCGATGCGCTTCTCGCGCACCAGCTCGGCAATCTTCTTGAGCAGCTCGGCCTTGTTGACCTGGTACGGGATCTCGGTGACCACGATCATCTCGCGGTCGCCCTTGCCGGGCATGGGCTCGATGGTGGCGCGCGCGCGCATGACCACGCGGCCGCGGCCCGTGCGATAGGCCTGCACGATGCCGGCGCGCCCGTAGATGTAGCCCGCGGTGGGGAAGTCCGGGCCCTTCACGCCCAGGCGACCCGTCTCCGGATCGTCCTCCATGAGCTGGTCGTTGCTGAGCTTCGGGTTCTTGATGAGCCGAATCGTGGCGTCCACGATCTCGCCCAGGTTGTGGGGCGGGATGTTGGTGGCCATGCCCACCGCGATGCCACCGCTGCCGTTGATCAGCAGGTTGGGCACGCGGCTGGGCAGTACCAGCGGCTCGTGCTCCGACTCGTCGAAGTTGGGCCCGAAGTCGACGGTCTCTTTGTCGATGTCGGCCAGCAGCTCGGAGGCCAGGCGCGACATGCGCACCTCGGTGTAGCGCATGGCGGCCGCAGGGTCGCCGTCCACCGAGCCGAAGTTGCCCTGGCCGTCCACCAGCGGGTAACGGAGCGCGAAGTCCTGCGCCATGCGCACGAGCGCGTCGTAGACCGCGCTGTCGCCGTGCGGGTGGTACTTACCGAGCACGTCACCGACGATGCGGGCGCTCTTCTTGTACGAGGAGCCGGCCGTGACCTTCTGCTCGTGCATGGAGTAGAGGATGCGGCGGTGCACCGGCTTCAGCCCGTCACGGGCGTCCGGGATGGCGCGCCCGATGATGACGCTCATCGCGTAGTCGAGATACGACTTGCGCATCTCGTCTTCGATGGTGACGGGGAACTTCTTCTGGGTCTCGGCCATGGGCGTGACGGTACCTTGCGCAGGGGTGCACGCGGGTCCTCGCGATGGGGCGTTTCGGTGCCCCCCGGGACGCGTGAAAGTTGCGCGGAGACTAGCATTTCTCGCCTCCGATCGCCCGCTCGGCGACGGCTTTTTCGAGTTGCCAGACGAAAACGGAGTAGGCGGCAAGCGTCAACCAAGTTGACGGCGGTCGGTGTGGATTCGCGGGGTTCGCCACACGCTGCGAGCGGCCCCGGTATTGCACTGCGATTCTGCTATGATGCAGCTGATGCGGCAGCTCTCGAGACAGCTTTCAGCGCGTACGCTGGCCGGGGTCGTGCTGGTGGTGACGCTGGGGTGCGCCCCCACCACCGGCCCAGTGGTGCCCATCCTCCCGCCGCTGACGATCTCGACGCCCGACGTGGACGGAAACGTGAGTATCGACGGTGATGCAGAGCCCGAAGCCCAGGTGTTCGCATTCAACGAAGCCCGCGGGGAAGGCGTCATCGGCACCGCCGATGGCGTGGGGCGCTATCAGCTGGTTCTGGGCGCCGACGTGGGAGATGACATCTCCGTGTGGCAGCGCGTGGGTACCGAGGACAGCCCACCGCGCATTCAGACCGTGCCAGGCCCCTGAGTCAGCCGGCCCCCACGACGACTTGGCGACGCCTCGGGCTCAGTTGCCCAGGAGGGCGCGCACCAGCGAAGCCACGTCTGCGGGGCTCACGTTGCCCTCGCACCGAATGAAGCGGCCTTGCCCCTGGCCCAGCGCCACCACCTCGGCTTCGAGCGCCGCGCTGGCGCCCCACAGGATGACGCTCGACCCCTGAGGCAGGTCGGGCACGAGCGTGGCCACGGAGATGGGGTTCACCGACGGCGCGAGGCAGTCCAGCACCAGCACGGGGTGCGTGAACACGGCGGCGTTGACCTGATCGAACAGGGCCATCAAGTCGTCGGCCTGGAGCGCCACGCAGTCGTGCGAGAGGTCGGCGAGCAGCGCGGCGCGCCGGCGCGGGTGGGCGCTCGCCACGATGGTCACGCCCAGCGGCTCACCCACCACGTCGCGCTCGCGCTCGAACTCCTCGGAGCGGGCGGGACGTGCCGTGAGGCGAATCTGGCTCTGCTCGGACGGGTCGCTGATGCGCGGCAGGATGGGCGCGAGGCCCTCCACCACCATCGACGCCTCGTCGTCGCCCAGCACCGTGGCCAGGGACTCGTAGAGCGGCCCCTCGACAAAGGCCTCGAGGTCTTCTCGCCCCGAAGGGAGCGCCGAGAGCGACGCGGCGCGCAGCGCGGAGCCCACGAGCTTGGCCGCAATAGCGGGCGTCACGACCGCCTCGATCGCCTCGACGACGACACGCTCGATGCGTGCGGAAGTCGAATGGGTTCGTCGGGCGGACTCAGCGTTCATTGGGCCAACGGGAAGTGTGGCACGCGCAAGTCAGACGTACAAATTGTGCACAGCGTGCCACTTGGTGTGATGGAGCACATTGGCCCACATCGACGCAGGGAAACCGCTGGCTTCGGGGCAATGCGCTGCTATCAGCCGCTGCATGCGTGTCTTCGGTGTCGACGAGAACGGCCTCGGCCCACGCCTGGGACCGCTCATCGCCACAGGCGTCACGCTGGAGCTGAAGAGCTACTCGGACAGCGCCCTGCGCCGGCGTGGTGAGGCGCTGGGCATCACCGACTCGAAGGCCAGCTCGGCCTTCGGACGCATGGCGCTCGCAGAGAGCCTCACCTTGGCGGTGCTGGAGCGCTTGCACGGCGCGGCTCCTCGCACGGCGGACTCGCTCTTCGCGGAGCTGGCCGTGGACGGCATGGTGGGCCTGCGCGCCCCGTGCCCCAGCGGAGAGACGGCGCGGCAGTGCTGGGCCGACTCGCCCTCGCTGCCGTTGTTCGGTGGAGACATCGTGGACGGGCGCAAGCGGCTGAAGGCCCTCGAGGGGCGCTCCGTGCTGCGCATCACGCGCGCGCGCTCGGTGCTGGTGTGTGCTGGCGTGCTCAACCACGAGCTGGCGCTCGGCCGCACCAAGCTGGCGGTGGACCTCAACGCCTTCGAGCGCCTGATGCTGGACGCGCGCGCCGCGAGCGACGAGCCGCTGCTGGCCATCTGCGGGATGGTGGGCGGCATCCGAAAGTACGAGGGCTACTTCGGCCGCTTTCCGGCGGCGAACGTGCACCCCATGGAGGAGAGCAAGCAGCGCTCGGTCTACGGGGTGGACGGAGTGGGCGAGGTGCGCTTCGAGGTGAACGCCGACGCCAACCACCTGCCCGTGGCGATGGCTTCCATGATCGGCAAGTACGTGCGCGAGGTCTCCATGGAGCGCCTGAATCGCTACTACGTCGGGCACGACCCTAGCCTGCCGCGGGTGAGCGGCTACCACGACCCGAAGACGCGCGACATGGTCGAGCGCACCCAGGCGCTGCGCTACAAGCTGCAGATCGCGGACGCCTGCTTCGAGCGGCGGGGCTGAGCCGCCGGACGAACGACGCTGGTCGGCATCAGCCGCCATGGGACACAGCGCGACCGGGGCGTTGCTCGAACTGCTCGATGAGGGCTCGCACCGCGGCCTGCGAGAGTCCCGGTGTCAGGGCTCGCACATAGGGCGCCAAGAACTCCACGGCAAGGTCGACCGCGCTGAAGACCTTCGCGGGGTGCGGCGCGGGGGCCAGCATCATCAGTCCCGTGAGGATGCTGCGCTGCAGCGAGCCCAAGAGTCCCTCGGCGAGGATGACGGTGGCCGCCGCGTCGCGCACGTCTTCCCATTGCTTCATGAGCTGCACCATCTTGCTGCGCTCGGCTTGGGTCATGCGGTTGTCGCTCGGGTAGATGACCACCAGCTCGACGATGCGCCCCGGGTGCTCGGCGTGCCACGCGTTGCCGCGGCGCTGCATCTCACTCATCTCGTCCACCGTCAGCGCCCCCTCGAAGAGGTGCACGCCGAAGCGCCCGGACACCATGCTCCAGGCGGTGGGCAGCTGCGTGAGCGGCTCGAAGATCATGCCCGCGAGGCTACCACCTACTCGCCGGGGAGTGGTTCGCCCACGTGGCGCCCGCAGCGCTGGTGGTCGCGGTGATAGGCCTGGAGGGCAGCGCGCCCGCCCTGACGGCGAAGCTCGATCAACTCGTCCAAGATGGGCGCGCCGTGCGCCTGGCCACGCCGACGGTAGGCCTCGAACCAGCGCAGGCCCGACTCGAGGCCTGCCCCCTGCACGCGATCACTGTCCGGGTCCACGGCCTCCGCCGGGTTCTCGATCATGTAGGCCGCCATGCCGAAGCCGGCGCCGATCATGAAGCCCGTGGCCGCGCCCTCCCCACCCTGTTCTTCGGCCAGCGCAGCAACACCTGCGCAGAGCGTCACGTGCACGTCGGGCGAGGCGGTCAGCCACATGAGCAGCAGCGCGATGGTGGACGGGTCCTCGCCGGGGTTGGGAGGCGTGGTGGGCAGGAAGGGGTCCTGCTCCCAGCGTCGAATGAACTCCGCGATGGCCAGCAGCTGCTCGCGCGACTGGTGCTGCTCGGCGCCCGCCACCAAGTCACGCACGGTGGCGTAGCGCTGCACGCCGCTCGCGTGGCTGGTCCCGATGGTGGAACCCGCTGACGGGGTTCCACATGCGGTGACCGCGCCCAGCAGCGCGACCAAGAACAAGCCGACGCTCTTCTTCATGCCGAGTGACGCTACCACGGCGCGGGCTACCCCGATGACGTGACACGACGCCGCGCTCGCCTCTTGACCACGGCGCGCTTCGGGCGTGTTGTAGTGGGCCATGCGCCGCCACACGCCTCCACCGACCCACTCACTCCTCGCGGCCGCCGCTGCGTTGCTCGCCGCCTCGTGTGGCGACGGCGGGACGGGGCCTGGCGCGCCGGTCACCGTGGGCGATCCGGTCGGGCCGGATCACAGCGGGCAATACCACTTGGGCCCCGTCGATTTCGCGGAGTCGGAGTGGCACAACGCCTGCGCGCCGTACCCCAGCAGCATCCGCACGATTACGGGCAACATGATCGCAGGGGTGAGCAACAGCGTGGCGACACCGGGCTCCCTGTGCGACGCGTGCATCGAGGTCACCACGGCGATGGGCCGCACCGAGGTCCTGCGCGTGGTCACGTATGGGGAGTCGGGCAGCGACGGGGATCTCGACGTCAGCCCCGAGGCGTATGCGGCGCTCAACCTGGACGAGTTTCCGCGCAGCATGACGTGGCACCTGGTGGCCTGCGACAACGCCGAGCCGCTCTACGTGCAGTTCCAGACGGAGGCGAGCCAGTGGTGGACCAGCCTCTGGGTGCGCAACCCCACCATGGCGATCGAGCGCGTGGAGGTCATCAACGCGCGCTTCCCAGGCGGGCGCGCGCTCGAGCGCGGCACCGACGGCACGTTCACCGAGAGCTCGGGCTTCGGCGAGGGGCCGTTCACGCTGCGCGTGGTCGGCGTCACGGGCGCGTCCGTGGACATTCCGTTCGACGGGGTCGAGGCTGGTGCCTTGGTGGCAGCCAGCGGCAACATCCCGTTGGATTGACCCAGACCCACGCGGGCTCGGGCCTTCTGCCTCCCCCCTCAAGGGAAGATGCCGCGCTCCGCGTAGGCCGTGCCCAAGCGCTGGAGCGCCAGGCAGTAAGCCGCCGTGCGCAGGCCCACGTGGCGCTGCTCCGAGAAGTAGCGCACCTGTCCGTAGGCTCGCTTCATGCGCGCCTCGAGCTTCGCGTCCACTTGCTCTAGGTCCCACTTCTCGGAGTTGCGGTTCTGCACCCACTCGAAGTAGCTGACCGTGACGCCCCCCGAGTTGGCCAGCACGTCGGGCAAGATGGCAATGCCGCGCTCCCCGAGGATCTGCTCGGCCGCGGGGTGCGTGGGCCCGTTGGCGCCCTCGGCCACCAGCCTCACCCGCAGCGCGTTGGCCTCGCCCACCCCGATCTGGTTCTCGAGCGCCGCGGGCACGAAGATGTCGGCTTGTATACCGAAGAAGTCTTCGCGCGTGACGCGCACGCCGTGGTCGTAGCTGGCGATGCTTCCGTTCCGCCGCACGTGATCTTGCAGCTTGTGCACATTGAAGCCCTCGCCGCTGTGCAGGTAGCCCGTGTGGTCACCCACGCCCACGATGGAGACGCCCAGCTTGGCCAGCAGCACGCCCGCGTGGCTCCCCACGTTGCCGAAGCCCTGGATGATGGCGGTCCTGCCCTCGAGCTCGAAGCGCTGCTCGCGGGCCCACTCGGTGATGCAATGCAGCACCCCCTGCGCCGTGGCCTTCTCGCGCCCGGCCGAGCCCCCGCACGCCAGCGTCTTGCCGGTGACCACGGCGCGCAGCGCGTTCTTGTCGGCGTGCGACAGCGTGTTCATGTACGTGTCCATCATCCACACCATGGTCTGCGCGTTGGTGCCCACGTCGGGCGCGGGGATGTCGTACGAAGGGCCGATGTTGTTGCCGAGCGCGTGCGTGAAGCGCCGCGTGATGCGCATGACCTCTTCGCGGCTGTAGGCGCCCGGGTCGAACTTCACGCCGCCCTTGCCGCCACCGAACGGGATGTCCATCAGCGCGCACTTCCACGTCATCATGGCGGCCAGCGCCTTGAGGTCGTCAAGGCTGACCGAGTCGTGGTAGCGGATGCCCCCCTTGTAGGGCCCCAGCAGGTTGTTGTGCTGGATGCGGTAGCCCTTGAAGACCTTCATGGTCCCGTTGTCGAGCGCCACCGGGAAGTGGACGATCAGCTCGTTCTTGGGCTGCGCGAGGATGGCCCGCACGTGGTCGGGGAGCTGCACGATGCCCGCGGCCTCGTCCAAGTACCCCTGAATCACCCGAAAGAATTCGTAGGCATCGGACATGCCTCAATTCTTATCACGCCGCAGGCAGCCCTGGGGGGGCGCGGGTGAGCCCGCGATGCGCTCAGCCTGCGGGCAGCTCCACCTTGAAGCCCTCTTGCTGCAGCAGGGACTTCATCAGCTGCTTGTCGTTGGACTTCATGTAGGCCTCTTCGGGCGTGATGAGGTCGTTCTTCACGTGCTGCAGGAGGTGGTCGTTCATGGTCTGCATGCCCAGGTTGCGGCCGGTCTGCATGACGCTCTTGAGCTGCACCGTCTTGCCCTCGCGGATGAGGTTGGCCACGGCGCTGGTGCCGATGAGCACCTCGTAGGCCGCCACGCGCCCGCCGCCCTTCTTCTTGCAGAGCACCTGCGCGATGCAGCCGCGGAAGGACTCGCTCAGCATGATGCGAATCTGCTCCTGCTGGTCCGCCGGGAACTGGTCGATGATGCGGTCGATGGTGCTGGCGGCGCTGGTGGTGTGCAGCGTGCCGAACACGAGGTGACCCGTCTCCGCCGTCTCGATGGCGATGGCGATGGTCTCGAGGTCGCGCATCTCACCCACCAACACGATGTCCGGGTCCTCACGCAGGGCGGCGCGCAGGGCACGCTTGAAGCCCGTGGTGTGCTGACCGATCTCGCGCTGGTTCACCAGACACTTCTTGTTCGGGTGCACGAACTCGATGGGGTCTTCGATGGTGATGATGTGGTCCGCGCGGTTCATGTTGATGAAGTCGATCAACGTGGACAGCGTGGTGGACTTGCCGCTGCCCGTCGGGCCCGTGACCACCACCAGGCCCTTGGTGAGCCAGCAGAGGTCCAGCACCTTGGGCGGTACGCCGATCTTCTCCACGGACAACAGCTCGAAGGGGATCTGACGGAAGACGGCGCCCACGCCATGACGGTCGCGGAAGACGTTGGCACGGAAGCGACAGAGGCCAGGGATGTTGTGCGCGAAGTCGGCGTCGTTGGTCTCCTCGTACTCCTTGCGGCTGCGCTCGGGGATGATCTCCTCGATCATCTTCGCGATCTCGTCGGACGAGTACGGCGCGCGGCGCTCGAGCGGGAGGATCTCGCCGTCCTTGCGGACCATGGGCACCACGCTGGCGGAGAGGTGGAGGTCGCTGGCGTCCACCATCTTCATCAAGCGGAGCAGGCGGTTGAGCTGGGGCTCACCCGGCTGCAGCGTGACGCTCAGGCCATCGGCTGCGGCGTGGTCGGGGATGCCGCCGTCGATGTAGCCCTTCCCAGCGTGGGGGTTTGCTCCGCTCGCGGCGGGGGCCGCAGCCGGAGCTCGCGGCGCAGGCGCGGCGGCTTCCGGGGCCCGCGCGGCGGCCGGCGCAGGGGCTCGCAGTGGCGCTTGCGCCTCGGCCGGGGGAAACGGAATGGACTCCACATCGGCAGGAGCCGTTCGGACTGCCCTCGCTGGCGAGATGAGCAGCGCCCACGCGGTGGGGCCCGCCGTGCGCACTTCGACCTGCACGCGCATGCCCGCCTCGGAGTCGTGCACGAAGGCGCAGCGCCCCTGCGACTGCAGCTCTTGCAGCGCTTGGGGCGGCGTGGCCTCGCGCACCATCTCCACGATCAGGTCGTGATCGATGGGCTTGTTGGACTGGCGATCGCCCGCGTCGAAGTGGAAGGTGACCGGCATCTCGGACACGAGGCGCACCCCGTTGGCCTGATGCTTCATGAGCTGCTGGACGTAGAAATCGATCCGTAACATCGGGTCTGGACGGTACCATCGGTCCAGCATGCCTCAGCGAAAAAATGCGCCGACACTACCCCGCGCGGTCTATGTGCTGCTGGGCATCCTGCTCGTCGGCTACGGCGTGTGGGTCCTGCGCACGGTGTTCACGCCGCTGTTCTTCGCGTTCTTCATCGCCTACATGCTGGACCCGCTGGTGGACCGCTTCGAAGCGCGCGGGCTGCCGCGCGGGGCGGGCATCGCCATCCTCCTGGGCGGCACGCTGCTGGCCATGACCATCGGGCTGCTGCTGGTGATGCCCGGCATCGTGCAGGAGTTCGTGGGGTTCGCGCAGGCGCTGCCGGCGAAGCTGCAAGACTGGATGGCGCGCGCGGAGCCCGTTCTGCGGGACCTGGGCGTGCCGGTCCCCCACACCATCGACGAAGCGCTGGCCAGCTTCCAGGTGGACGCGCGCGAGGTGGCCAGCAACGCGGTCACGCCCGTCTCGTCAGCGCTGCGCTGGATCGTGGGTGGCACGGCCTCGGTGTTCAGCGCGGTGGCGGCCGGGCTGATGGTGCCCGTGTTCGCGTTCTACCTGCTCTACGACTTCGACCGCATCGTGGCCGCCGCAGGAGACCTGGTGCCCTATCGGCACCGCCACACCGTCTATCACATGGCGCGCGACGTGGACGACGTGCTGGGCCACTGGGTGCGCGGGCAGTTCCTGGTGATGATCGCGCTGGGTGCGCTCTACGCGCTGGTGTTCACGCTGGCCGGCGTGCCGCTAGCGATCCCCATCGGCATCCTGGCGGGCCTGCTGTCGTTCATTCCGTATGCCGGTGGCGCGCTGGGCCTCGGGCTGGCGCTGCTGACCTGCGCCGTGGAGGGCCGCATCTGGCCCAACATGGGCTACGTGGTGGTGGCCTTCGGCGTGGTGCAGCTGGTGGAGGGGTTCCTGATCACGCCCAAGCTGGTGGGCGACAAGGTGGGGCTGAGCGCCGTGGTGGTGCTGGTGGCGTTGATGGTGGGGAACGAACTGTTCGGCTTCCTGGGGGTGCTGATGGCGGTGCCGGGTGCGGCGGTGGCGAAGATCTTCGTGATGCGTGGCGCGGCGGCGTACCGCGCGAGCGCGATGTTCGGGACCCCGAGCGATGCGCCAGCGCCGGTGTCGCCGGTGGTGGCGGCCGTGCTGGCGGAGGGCGAGTCCGAATCCGAATCCGAGGCCGTGTCCGTGGCGGCGGCCGAGGCCGAGTCCGTGGCCGAGTCGGAGGCCGTGGCCGAGTCGGAGGCCGTGGCCGTGGCCGAGTCGGAGGCCGTGGCCGTGGCGGTGGCCGGTCGCGGAGGCCGTGGCCGGGAGCCGGAGGGGCGCTAGGCGTCGAGGGGGGCGATCGGGAGCGGCAGCTTGGGGGCGCGGAAGCCCATGGCTATCCAGGCCGTGAGGAGCTTGACCATGAAGCGGGCGGACTGCGTGTTGGCGTTGGGGACGTCGGTGGGGAGCGAGGTGCCCGGCGGGAGGTCTTTCGTCATGGTGCGCAGCTGCAGCGGTGGGCGTGCGGCGGTGGGCCAGAGGTGTGCGTAGAGGCTCAGCCAGTGACCACCGGCGAACTCCAAGAAGACCGGGGTGTTGCAGCAGGTGGCCACCACACGGCGGGTGGGGGCATCTGGCGAGAGGCGGTGTTCTCGGAGGTCAGCGGTGCCGGCGGCCCAGCGGATGCGGTCCTTGCGGTACATGACGAAGGGCGTGGTGCCGTGCGCGCCGAGGATCTTGGGCGCGCCTGGGCGCTGCTCGAGGATGGCGGCCGCGGCGCGGCAGCTGGTGCAGCAGCACTCGACGCTGAGGATCGGTGGTCCTTCGACGTCGACGGCGAGCTGGCCGCAGGTGCACGTGAGGCGGGTGGTGTCCGTCATGGATGGGCTCCGGCCGATGCAGGGTGCGAGAACAGCAAGCGCAGGTAGCGCTCGAGGTGGTCCAGGCTCTCGCGCGCCAGCTCGGGATCGTGGGCGGCCTTGGCCACGACGAACGCCCCCTGGATGACCGCCTGGGTGTGGCGGGCGAGGCTCTGAGCGGACACGTGGTCCTGCATGCCGCACGCGATGAGCGCCGCTTGCATGTCGGGCGTGAGCGACTCGCTGTGGCCGAGGATGCTCTCGGCGCAGGCGCTGCGAATGGCGGGCGAGCTGTCGTACGTCTCTTGGACCAGCGTGCCCGCGAGGCACGTGAACTCGGAGAACGGACCGTCGACCAGCGCTCGGCGCAGCGCCACGTACGCCAGCACACGGTCACGCGGATCGGCGACGGCGTGATAGCCCGCCTCCGCGAAGAGCTTCGACGTCGACTCTTGCCAGGCGCGCGCGGCGGCGACTCCCAGCGCCTCCTTGGACGCGAAGTGATGGAAGAACGCTCCCTTGGTGACGTGGGCCGCACCGCACAGGTCATCCACGCTCGTCGCGGCATAGCCCTTGGCACGAATCAGGTGCCGCGCCGCTTCCAGCAAGCGCTGTCGTGCGTCGCCGAGCTCGGGCTTGCTCTTGGTGGGCCGTCCCATGGCCGCATACATACCATTTGGTTTGTATGCGATCAAGCCATCAGCGGCCGCTCGCGAGAGCCGTGATGCGGGCGCGGCGGGCGCGGAATCGGAACGTGGCGAGCCACGGGAGGAAGTCTCTCAGCCAGAAGCGGAGCGTGCCGGTGGCGACGGGGACGCCGGTGTCCGCACGCGCGATCTCGGTGCGCAGCGTGGTCATGCCGCTCAACACCGTGGTGGGCGAGACGCTCTTCTGCCCGTGTAGGTGGTAGCGCGCGCCGTCGTCGCCCGTGAAGTCGAGGTCGTAGACCAGCGTGCCGATACGCTTCTTCGGGAACATGCGGAGGGTGCCGGTGCAGGGGCGCTCCGTGGCGAGCCCCGCGATGGTGGCCGTTCCGTCGAGGGCGAGGCAGCCGCCCTCGGCATCTCGCAAGCGGCGGAAGAACTGCTGCTTGTCGGGGGCGGAGCAGCGCACGGTGAACGCCGCGTCGCTCGGTGTGCCCGCGCCCGCGAAGGTGCACGTCCCGCTCATGGTCTCGGTGAACTCCACCTCGGGCAGGGCCACGCGCACGATGCGCGGCTCCACCCCGCGCTCGATGCGCCGCTCCACGAAGCCGGCGGCGCGCTCGCTCATGGCCATGATGGTCACCTGCGGGTTCACGCCCAGCGGCCCGTTCACCGTGGAGCCATCCACCACGAAGAGCCCCGACACGTCGTGCGTCTCGTTGCTGCCCGAGACCACCGAGCGACGTGGATCGCTGCCCATGCGGCAGGTCCCGAGCGGGTGGTACGCCGAGAGGTCCAGCCGGTGCGCGCCGATCGAGTCCGACATGGCCTCGAGCGCCTCCACGTCCTTGACGGAGCGCAGCGAGTCCACGCCTTGGACGCTGGGCAGCACCTCACGCGCGCCCGCCGCGAGGAACAGACGCGACAGCAGCGCCTGCCCGCGCAGCATCCGGCGCCGGTCGTAGTCGTTCATCACGTACAGGATCTGAGGCTTGCCCTGGGGGCCAAGCACCACGCGGCCGCGCGACGAGTCCGCGATCATGTACCCAAAGGTGGCCACGTGATCGTAGCGGTCCACGAACTCGGTCCAGCGCGCGCCGATGGCGGGCAGCGTGGGCGCTGCGATGTCGATGGGCAGTGACGCGCCCTCGAAGCGGATGCCTTCGCTCGCGAACTCGTCCACGCCATAGCCCTGCGGCACGCCCTCCCAGCCGCGCACCTCCTCGTCGAAGAAGGCGTGGACCGAGCCGGCGGGGTGCACCGTGAGCCCGTGGCCCACGAGCCCGCTCGAGTTGGCGAGGCCCAGCTTCAAGAGCAGCGCGGGCGTGTGGAGCGCGCCGCCCGACAGCACCACGCTCTTCGCGAGCACACGCACCCTGCCCTCGTTCCCGTGCGTGGCACGGGCCACTACGCCCACGGCGCGCCCGCTGGCCAGCAGCACCTCTTCGACGCGGGCGTGGTGCACCAGCATGGCGCCCTTCTGCAGGGCCGCCGGCACGTAGCTCACGTTGGTGGAGCGCTTCGCGTCCGTCGGACAGCCGAAGCAGCACACGCCCTGTCCGTCGCAGTCCGGCGCGTTGCGGTGCAGAGCCTCGTGCGACCAGCCCAGCGCGTCGGCACCGCGCGCCACGATGTCGGCGATGGTGCCGAGGTGCTTCCGCTCGTTCGGCCCCACCTGCAGCATGGCCTCCACGCGCTCGAAGAACGGCGCCATGGTGGCCGGGTCCACGCCCGTGATGCCGTCCTCGAAGCGCCAGCGGCGCATGACGTCGGCAGGGGTCCGGAAGCACGTGCCGCTGTTGACCGTGGTGGTGCCCCCCACGCTCTTGCCGGTGGGCACCACGATGACCGTGTTGCCGATGGACAGGTTCGAGTGCTGGAAGCGCATGGCGCGCTCGATGGGACGGCCACCGAAGCTGCGCCGATCGAGGAAGCCTCCCACCTCGAGCATGAGCACCGCGTGGCCGCGGCTCGCGAGCGCGTGGGCCAGCGGCGCGCCACCCGCGCCCGTGCCGACGATCACGGTGTCCACCTCGATGGTCTCGCCGTCGGGCAGCGTGCCGGCGTCCATCACGCGCTCGTCCCACGCGTGCTTCTCGGCCTGCACGGGCAAGACGTCGAGGCCGGTGCGACCGCCGAGCGCGGCCGGGAAGTCCGCGTGGATGACCTGCGCGATCTTGATGGGGGCCGTGGCGATGCGCACCATCGCGTGGGTTGCGACGGACCCCGCGATGGTGTCGATCGCTCGCAGCCGCGTGCGCACGTCGAGCTCACGCAGGCGCGCACCCGCTACGGGCACGGCAGCCAGGTCGAGCGCACGAAGCATGGCCACGTAGCCCACACCGGCGTCCGCGCCGATGCCATCCAGCACGCGCTCCACGTCGCGCACGGTGGTCTCGTCCGCAGCACGCACGCTGCGCCCCTCGGGCGTCACGGCCTCCGCGATGGCGCGGACGAGCGCGGCGTCGTCGGAGCCGAAGCGAAAGCCACGCGGATTCTTGGGGGAGCCGTCTGCCATGTTGCCTCCGATTGCGGTTTCTCTCCGCTTGCTCTAATGTTGCGTCCGTTCAGTCATCTTTTCAAGTAGATCCATTCAGAGCGCGGCTGCGCGTATCCTGGGGGCACCATGATTCGCTCGAATTTCAACGGCTTCCGCTATGAAGGCGGCAGCGCTGGCCACTACGAGAGCTACTTCCAGCGGGCCAACCACCCCACTCGCAAGCTGGCGTTCTGGATCCGCTACACGCTGTTCGCGCCGAAGGGCCGCCCGCGTGACGCGGTGGGTGAGCTGTGGGCCATCTACTTCGACGGCGAGCGGAAGCGCATCACGCCCGTGAAGGTGGTGGTCCCCTACTCGCGCTGCCTGTTCAGCTCGTGGGAGCTGAACGCGCGCATCGACGAGTCCACGCTCGACAGCCGATCTCTGCGAGGTGGCGCCGAGATCCTGGGCCACTCGCTCGCCTGGGACCTCGAGTACACTTCGTCCGAGGAGCCGCTCTTCCTCCTGCCGGAGCGCCTGTACGACGCGTCGTTCCCGAAGGCCAAGGCGCTGGTGGGCTCACCGCTCGCGCGGTTCACGGGCTCGCTGGTGGTGGACGGCGAGCGCATCGCCATCGACGACTGGGTGGGCAGCCAGAACCACAACTGGGGTTCAGAAGCACACCGACGAGTACGCGTGGGGGCAGGTAGCGGGCTTCGATGGGTCGCCGAACTCGTTCCTCGAGCTCTCGACGGCTCGCGTGCACCTCGGCCCGGTGAAGACGCCGTGGCTGAGCCCCATCGTGCTGCGCCACGAGGGCCAGCAGTACTGCTGGAACGCGCTGTCGATCGCGGTCCGCGCGAAGGCGAGCTACGACTTCTTCCGCTGGACCTTCGACTCGCATGCGTCGGGAGCGCGCATCCACGGGGTAATCGAAGCCGACGCGAGTGACTTCGTGGGCCTGCCCTACGACAACCCCCCCGGTGGCCGGAAGACGTGTCTCAACTCGAAGGTGGCGCGCTGCAGCGTGACGCTCGAGCGACGCTCTGCGCCGACCGTGCAGCTCCACACCGCCGACCGTGCGGCCTTCGAGATCCTCACCACCCGAACCGACCACGGCGTGCCTGTCCTGGCGGTCTGAGCGTTCACGACCGCCGCGCGAACAGGCCTATGGGCACGTGGTGGGCACGAGCCGCCGCACGAGCCCGCGCGCGACTGCCTCGCGCGGCTCGGCCAGCTGCAAGCTGACCCGGCTGGCCACCGAACGAGCCGCTGGGCTCCACGCGATCAACGGCAGGCCCGCAGTCACCGCGACCACCCCGCTCGAGTGCGCGCGAGCGGCGAAGTCGGTGCCCACCAAGACACGGAACGCGCCGTGGTCTTGCTTGGTCCACGCTCGCAGCTGGGCGTCGACAGCAGCCGCGTCGGGGCCCACGCGGCCACCTCGATAGGCGCGTGCGCCTGCGTCCAAGAAGGGCGTCGCGCGGCTGTCGGCGTCGGCCTCGAAGGGGCCCTCGGAGCGCCTCAGCACGTGCACCACCACGGGCCGCGAGGCCGCCACGAAGGCCGTGACGAGCGCGAGGGCAAAGCGCGTGGGGGCGAGGTCCCCGCGACGCACACCCAGCACCACCAGCGCGGGCGCGTCGAAGGCGATGGCGTCAGGGATCTCGGCCAGCGCGCAGGGCGCGTCGCCGCGGCGTGGGTCCCCGATCTCGTTCAGCCTCACCCGCGCTCGACCTCGAGCCCGTCGGCCTCCCAATGGAGGAAGCCGCCAGACAAGTAGCCCACCTCGACGCCCTGTTGACCCAGCTCCTCGGCCAGGCGCTTGGCGTCGTCCTCGGTGCGCGAGTAGAGGACGCGCAAGCGGCCGTCGGTGGGCGCCAGCTCCGCGATGCGCGCGGCCACGGCGTCGACGGGCACGTTGACGGCGCCCGGGACGCGGAAGCGGCCGAAGCTGCGCTCGTCACGCACGTCCACCGGGACGACCTGGCCCTGCTTGATGAGCTGCGCCAACTCGGCGGGCTTGAGCGCGGTGGCGGCCTGCGGGAGGAACGGCGCCAGCATCTCCAGCAGCTGCGGCTTGGTGAGCACGCCCTGCTCGGCCGCCACCGGGCGCCCGCGCTGCATGACCACCAACATGGGGATGCTCTGCACGCGGAACATCTGCGCCACGCCCGGGCTGCGCTCGATGTCGATCTTGACCACCTTCACCACGCCGGCGAGCTCGGCGGCCACGGCGGCCACGATGGGCGACAGCTGCTTGCACGGCTGGCACCAGTCCGCGTAGAGGTCGATGAGGACGGGCAGCTCCGAGGCGAGCACTTCGCGCTCGAAGGTCGCGTCGGTGACGGCGAGAACGGTCATGGCGCGAGGTGTAGCACCTCAGTACGGGGCCTGCCCAGCCGCTCCGCTCACGATGGCGACGCCCGCGCTGGTGCCGAGCCGCGTGGCGCCCGCCTCGATCATGACGCGCGCCGCCGCCTCGTCGCGGATGCCCCCGGACGCCTTCACGCCGATCTGGCTGCAGACGGTCTCGCGCAGGAGCGCGACGGCCTCGCGCGTGGCCCCGCCCACCCCGAAGCCCGTGGAGGTCTTCACGAACTGCGCGCCCGCGGACTGGGCCAAGGCCGCGCCGACGCGAATTTGCTCGGGGGTCAGCGCTGCCGTCTCGAGGATGACCTTCACCACGCGCCCGTCGGCGGCCTGCACCACGGCGCCCAGGTCGAGGGCCACCGTGCGGTAGTGCCGGTCCTTGAGCGCGCCGAGGTGCACCACGACATCCAGCTCCGTGGCGCCGTCTCGCACTGCCTGCTGGGCCTCGGCCACCTTCGCCGCCGTGCTCACGCAGCCGAGCGGAAACCCCACCACGGTGGTGATGCCCGGACCGGCGTCTGCCAGCCGCTCGGCACAGAAGCGCACCCATGCCGACGTCACGCAGACCGTGGCGAAGCCGTGCTTGCGGGCCTCGTCACACAGGCGCGCGTGGTCCGACGACGTGGCGTCGGCGCGCAGGAGGGTGTGGTCGATGAAGGAGGCGAGTTCGTGCATTGCGGTTCGTGGTGAGGAAGGGGCTGGCTGGCTAGAGGCCGCGGAGCTGGAGGGCTTGATCGCACGCCGCGAGGCTCTCGGCGCGCACGCCATCAGCGCCGTGGAGATCTGCCGAGAGGGCGCGGGCGAGCATGGCGAAAGGGACGCTCGCGCTGGCGCGACGGCCCAGACGCTCGATCAGGCCGAGCAACTCGCGCCGCACCGGCTCGCCGAGGGGATCGCCCGTGTGGCGGGCGCGCAACAGCGTGAGGACGCGCTCGGCATCGGGACGCTCCCGCGTGGGGACGTCGGCCAGCGCCGAGGCACCGCGCGCGGCGTAGTCGGCGAAGACCTCAGGCACGCTTCACCGCCCCGTGGCGTCCCTCGATCAACGACTCGCTCAGCGCCCAGAGGCGCGCCGCAGCGAGCTCATCCAGCGCCACACGGGACGGCTGGGCGCGCTGCGAGCGCGAGAAGTAGCGCCCGCTCACGTCATCGAGCGAGGGGTGCGTGGCGGCATGCAGCGACGTGGCCGCGCCTTGCTCGGGCGTGAGCAGCACCAAGCGCGCCACCGTGTTGCTGAGGAAGCTGAGCACACCGCTGTCGCGCGCGATGTCGGTGGCCACCGAGCCCGGGTGCACCGCGTTCGAGCGCACGTGACGCTTCTCCACCCGCAGGCGCCGCGCCAGCTCGAGGCTGAACAGCAGGTTGGCGAGCTTGCTCTGATCGTACGCGCGCAGCCCCGAGTAACCCTTCTCCAGCATGACGTCATCCCAGCGGATGCCCTTGCAGTTAACGTGGCGACGCGAGGACACGTGCACGATGCGCGCAGGCAGCGCCGCTCGGTCTGCCATGTGGTCCAGCAGGTGCCGAGTGAATTCGAAGTGCGCCAGGTGGTTCACGGCGAACGTGTCCTCGAAGCCGTCTTGGCTGAGCGTTCGCTCGCTGTGCCACACCCCCGCGTTGTTCACGAGCACGGCGAGTGGCTCGAGCCGCTCGCGCACCTGGGCCGCGCACTCCCGCACCTCGGTCAGCGAGCTGAAGTCCGCGCGCAGCGCGATGGCACCCGCCCCCAGCGACGTGACGGCGCGCTCGAGGCGGGCAGGGTCGCGGCCGACGATGGCCACGCGCTCGAAGCCCCGGCGCAAGAGTCCGCGCGCCGTCTCGAGCCCGATGCCGCTGCTCCCGCCGGTGACCACTGCGTGCCGAACGTCCATGGGCCGCGAGTGTACCTGGCACGAGAATCGCAAGCCATGGCGTCGCGCGACCTTCGTCGCCAAGGAGCAAACACGATGAGCAAGCTACTTCGAGGGGTCGCCGCAGGTTGGGGAGCGAAGCAGACCGGGTTCGGCTGCTTCGGAACGGTGATCGTCTTCGCCATCCTGTGGGCCGTGCTCGGCAACTTTCAGATCTTCCAGTAGTGCCGACGCGCCTCCAACGCCTACAGCAGAGCCTCCCAGCGGCGCTGGTGAACCGCTTCATCGAGATCGACCTGATGACCCAGGCTGCGGCGCTGGCCTTCTATGCGGTGCTCTCGATGGCGCCGCTGCTCGTGCTGCTGCTCTGGCTGACCGCCTCGCTGTATCCGAGCGCGCAGAGTGAACTGATCGGTCAGATTGGTCAGCTGGCCGGCCGCGAAGCCGAGGCCATCGCCGCGACCATGATCGACAACGCCCGCGCACGCCCGAGTGTGGGCACCGTGGCTGGAGTCTGGGGAACGCTGCTGCTCTTCATCGGCGCCACGGCGGTGTTCGCCCAGCTCCAGGGTGCGCTCAACTTGATCTTCCACACCGCGGCGCGACGCCCGGACACCTTCACGGCGTGGCTGCGCAAGCGCGTGTTCTCGTTCGGAGTGATCTTCGCGCTGGGGTTCCTGCTGATCGTGTCCATGTCGCTGGCCACGGCGCTGCAAGTCGTGTTCGCCAACGTGCCCTCCATGCTGCCCCTGGTCGGGACCGTTGCCAGCTTCGTCATCTACGTGGTCACGTTCGGCTTCCTCTACCACTTCCTGCCCGACCGCCCCGTCCACTGGCGACAGGCGTTCCTCGGCGGCCTGAACACGGCGCTGCTGTTCACGGGTGGGCGCTACCTCATCGGGCTGTACATCGCGAGGACCGATCCCGGCGGGGCGTACGGCGCGACGGGCGCCCTGGTGATCCTGCTCGTGTGGATCTACTACGCCTCGGTCGTGTTCTTCATCGGCGCGCTGTTGACGGCCGTGATCGATGAGCGGGCGACCCGCGCTGCGGCAGAGTCAGTCGCCGCCCCGCCGACTGGTCAGGAAGGCAGCCCATAGCGTGCCTGCGGCGCTCAGCAGCGCCAACAGCGTGGGAGCCACGAAGAAGTAGCGAAGGCAGATCAGGAACACGAAGCCGAGCGCCACGCCATGCGCGAGGGCCATGCGGGTGGCCG
The DNA here is from genome assembly GCA_016706685.1 of Sandaracinaceae bacterium. Classification (NCBI taxonomy): domain Bacteria; kingdom Pseudomonadati; phylum Myxococcota; order Polyangiales; family Sandaracinaceae; species Sandaracinaceae bacterium. Next base: position 508,445 of record JADJJE010000001.1, read on the forward strand.
TGCGCGGGTGCTCGCCGGAAACGCCCGCGAGTTCGAGGGAGAGCGCACTGCCAAAGAGCAAGTACACCACGAACAGCGCGCCGTAGCCGACGTGGAAGTCCATCATGGTGCGCTGGACACCGAGCCTCTCGACGGGCGCCGACTCCATCCCGAAGACCACGAGGTCCATGACGAAGCCGTGGCCGGAGTCGGAGAGCATGCCGAGCCCGTGCGTGAGCGCGAAGAGGAACAGCAGGAGTGCCACCACGCGGTGGAGAAGCTTGGGGTTCATGGCGGGTTGCTCACTCCGGCAAGCTGGCGGCTGCGCGGCGACCCGCGTAGGCCCAGTAGGCCGCGTTGACCGAGCCTATCGCGAGCGCCGCCACGGGCAGCGCGAACATCCAGGAGAAGCTAGCCGGATGGTGAGCATCCAGCCAGTGCCCGAGCGTGGCCGCGAGCAGCATGGGCAGCACGATGGTCCAGCCGACGAGGCCCATGGGCACGAAGCCCAATCGGCCGGCGGGGATGCGCTGGCGCGCCTTCCACTTGCGGGCGATCTCGGCCGTGGCCTTTTCGGCAACGGCGCGCGTCTCCTCGGTGTCCGGAGGTGGTTCGATGTTCATGACCTCGTGACGTGCAAGATGGAGCCCACCCACGTCACCGAGTGCGCCCGGGTGCGCTGTAACCCTCCTGATCCGGCTCCGGTGATGTGACTCCATCAATCTGACCGGCCGCCCCACCAGCCCGATGGGGTGCCGGGGGGCTTGCCGCCGCTGCGCGGAGCGGGCATCACAGCGCGGTGACCGACACCATCGAAGGCAAAGTCCTCATCACCGGCGCGAGCGGCTTCATCGGCAGCTGGCTGCGCGACACACTGCTCGAGCGGGGCTCCGACGTCCTGGCCATCCGGCGACCGGGTTCGCCTGCGGCACGGACGGGACGGAGCGTGGAGGCGAACTACGACGACCTCGCCGGGCTGAAGCGCATCATGGCGAGCGAGCGCCCTGACTACGTGCTGCACGTGGCCGGCGCCACCAAGGGCCGCACCTACGCCGACTTCGAGCGCGGCAACGTGATGCCCACGGAGAACCTGTTGCGCGCGGCCGAGGCGGAGCACAAGGGGCTGAAGCGCTTCGTGCACGTGTCATCTCTCGCGGCCTATGGCCCCAGCCGCCCGGGGCAGCCGCTGCGCGAGACCGACCCGCGCCGCCCGGTCGAGTTCTATGGCGAGAGCAAGCTCGCGTCGGAGCGCGTGGTGGAGCGCGCCCAGGTGCCCTACACCATCATCCGCCCGAGCGGCGTCTACGGGCCACGTGACGTGGACATGCTCGAGCTGTTCAAGCTGGCGCGCGGCCGCGTGAACCTGTTCTTCGGGAACCGCAAGAGCTGGGGGAGCTTCGTCTACGTGGACGACGTGGTATCGGCCATCCTGCGTGCGGGCGCGGCGACGGCGGCGGAGGGGCGCGGCTACTTCCTGGCCGACGGCGAGCCCATCACGTGGGAGACGCTCCAGGCCGACATCATGGCGGTGGTCGGGAAGCGCGCGCTGACGGTCTCGCTCCCGAAGCAGATGCCCTTCGTGGCCGGGGCGCTGGGTGAGCTCGCCACTCGCTTCGACGGAGAGCCACGGTTGATGAACCGCCAGAAGGCCATCATGGGCGCGCAGGATGCCTGGACCTGCCACGCCGACGCCGCCGCCAGCGACTTCGGGTTCGCCGCCACGCTGCCACGGCGCGAGGCGCTGGCCCGCACACACGCGTGGTACGAAGCCAACGGCTGGTACCGTCGCTGAGGCCCGTTCGATGCCCCTCCCGGGCACAGGCAGAAAGCCGTCGCGCCGAGTGTGACTGTGATAACTTCCGCGCCCATGGATTCACCGTCGGCGCTGGTGCCGGGACCGATCGCGAGGACCCTGCTCGAGCTCGCTGAGCGCGGGGCGAGCGGCGAGATCGCCATCGGCGGCCGCAAGCTGGTGCTGCACGAGGGGCAGGTCATCGGCGTGCTGCCCGCGCCCGGTGACGAGCCGCTGGACAGTTTCCTGGTGAAGGCCGGGCGCCTGGACGACGCCGCCGCGCGCGCGGCGCGAGCCAAGTCCGAGATGTCGGGGAACCCGCTGATACGCGAGCTGGAGACCGTGCTCACGCCCGCGCAGCTCACGCAGGGGCTGCGCGCGCTGTGGCTGGATCGGCTGGTCTTCGGCCTCCAAACCGACGTGGACGCTGGGCAGGGGCTCAACGACTTCGAGCCTGCGGCGGCGCTGAGCGCACGCGCCGGCGAGCACCGCACCCCGCTGCTGGAGCTGCTCCTGGACGCCCTCGCCCGGAGAGCCGGTGAGCGCGACGCTGGATTGGTGGGCTCGCAGGCGAGCAAGCTGTTGATCTGGCAGGACAGCGCTCATCGTGCGGCGGCGGAGGCCTGGGCCGAGCTGCCGGCGCTGGACCCGCCCCGCGTGGCGCGCTTGCTCGCCACCTCGCCCGCTGCCGCGTCCCGCATCGCCGCCCTGCTGCGTGCCGGGTTGGTGTTCCTCAGCGCTCGGGTGGACTCGCCTCCGCCGCCCCCGCCGCGGCCCACCACCATTGCGCCTCCGCCGGCGGGGCCCACCGAGGCGGCCATCGCGCCAGCCGTCATCATCGAGAGCATCCCCTCCGCCAAGCTCCCCGCGCGGCCCGCCTCGGTGCCGCCCCCGCGCTTGTCGGAGTTCGGGCACAAGCTCACGCCCCTGCCGCCCATCTTGATGCGCCTCGATGACCCGCTCGATCCGCTCGAGAAGCGCATCGCCAACCTCGAGGCCAGCAGCGCCCCGCCACGCGAGCGCGCCACCGCGTGGCTCGAGTTCGGGCGCGCCTGGCAGCGTCACCATCGCTCGCTCGAGGAAGCCTGTCGCGCGTTCCGCGAGGCCGCCGCAGCAGACCCAACGTACTACGACGCCCTCGACGCAGCGGCCACGATGTGCACCGCCATGGGACGCGTGGAGCTCGGCAACGCGTACGCGCGCGCGGCGGCGGCGGCCGCGGGGCAGCCGGGTGAGCGCGCGCGCAGCCTCAAGCTCATCGCGCGCAACGCGCGGCGCTTCGGCGCCATCGACGAAGCCGAGGCCACGCTGGTGCAGGCTCTCGAGGCGGACCCGAGCGACGGAGACGCATTCGAAGAGCTGGCTCGCGTTCGCCACCAGCGGGGCGACATCGTCGCTGCCGCGGCCGCCGCCGAAGCGGGCGCGGGTGCGGTGCGACGCCCGGAGCGTGCCCGCGCGCTGTTGGGCTTCGCGCGGGCCCTCGAAGACACCCCCGAGCGCACGAGCGCCTATGCCCGGGCCCTGTGCGAGGGCGGGTTCGGTGAGGCGGCGCTCAGCGAGCTGCGGCTGGCCGCGGCCGCCGCGGGAGCGCCGGACGTGCGCCGCCGCTTCTTGCTCGAGGCGGCGGAGATGGCCGAGACGGCCGAGCGTCCCGACCTCTCGCACGACTTCCTGATCGAGGCGTTCGTCGCCGAGCCTCAGCTGGAGGTCCTGCACGACCCACTGGTCGCCGACGCGCGCTCAGCGCAGTCGGACGCGCAGCTGGCCGTGGTGTTGGAGGCCGTGGCTGCCGCGAGCACGGGCGCGGCTCGAGCCCGCTGGCTGCGCGAGGCCGCCGAAGCCCACGTGCGCGCCGCGCCTCATGAGCCCCACGACACCTGGGCGGCTGAACTCTTGGTGCGGGCGCTGGCTGTGGATCCCGCTTCGCCCGAGACGCTCTCGGCGCTGCAAGCCGAGGCCGGGCGCGCTGGGCACGCTTCGCTGCTGCTCGACGGCCTCGAGCGGGCCGGCAAGGCAGGGCAGACGGCCGGCGAAAGCCGGGATGATGACGGCGCCCGCGCCGCCCGCGCCGAACTGTTGGACCGCGCCACTCGGCTCGCGGAGGAGTCGGGGCAGCTGGAGCGCGCGGCCAGTTGCCGTGAGCAGGCCCTAGCCCTCCGCGGTCGCAGCAGCGCCGACGCGGATCTGGCTCGCCTGCGCGCGCTGGCCACCAAGCGGGGTGCGTTGCTGGATCTCGCCCGCCGCGACCTCGAAGCGGCACCCGAAGCGGAGCGCGGGGCGCTCGCCATGCGGCTGGGGCTCTTGCTGCGCGACGTCCCGAGCGGTCGCGCAGAGGCCACGCGCTGCCTCCGCACCGTGCTCCTGGGTCCGGCAGCGCATCACGCTGCGGCCTTCGGCGCACTGGTCCGGGTGCTGCGCGTAGCCGGGCTCGACGCGGAGTGCGTGGAGCTCCTGCTGCGCGCTCCCGTCCACCTGAGCGGGACCGCCGCCGCCGAGGCGCTCTGTGACGCGGCGGGCATGCTGGCCCTCGCCGGAGACCCACTCGGGTGCGCGAGCGCCGCGCTGCGGGCGCTCGAGCTGGACCCGAGCTCGCGCGTGGCGTCAGCGCGCCTGGACCTCGCCGCACGGCAAGTGGGCGATCCGGATCTGCGTCAGCGGGCGCTGCGTTCCCGCTTGGCTCAGGCCCCCGAGGCCTCCGAAGCGGCTCGCCTGCAGGGTCAGATTGCGCTCGTGGCCGACGCCGCCGGGGCCCCCGACATCGCACTCCAGGCCGCACGCGACGCGCTGGCGCTCGATCCTCGCTGCGCCGACGCGCTGGCCCTGCTGGTGCGCTACTTCGACGCCCTGCCCGACCGCGAGGCGCTCGAGTGGGTGGCGCCGGCGCGTGCCGTGCTGGGCGACACACCCGCGCTCCTCGAGACCTGCCTGGCGCTGGCCGACCGGGCGCGCGACGAAGAGTTGGCTCGTGCCCTGCTGGACGCGCACTTCCGAATCTCACCGACCCCGGCCGTGGCCCTCGAGCGGGTGCGGCGGACGTTGCGCGCCACAGAGCGTGACCCAGAGCGCGATGCCGATGCGCTGCTCGAGCGTGCCGACCAAGCACTGCTGCCGCTGTGCATCGCCCCCGAGACCGCGAGCGTGGTCTCCGATGCGCTCACGGCGCTCCGCGACCTCTCGCGCGAGAACGCGGCCTGCACACTGGCGCTGCGTGCGCTCGACACACTCGGCGAGCGGGAGCTCTTGAAGCAGAGCTGGGAGCTCGCCAAGTCCGGCGTGGACCAGGCCTCCAAGATCGCCACCCTCGAGCGCATCGTGGCGTGGACCGAAGCCTCGGCGCGCGTGGACCCGCTACGGCGCCTCGCGGCGATTCAGCGTGAGCTCGGGAACGCCGCCGCCGAAGCGCGCACGTTGCTGCGCGTGCTGGCCGAAGAGCCCCACGACCCTCCCTCCCTCGAGCGCCTGGCCGACCTCTACACCGAGACCGGCGAGACGCAGCGCTTGATGGCCGTGCTGGCGCTCTCGCTCGAGGCCGCAGTGGGCGTGGTGCCGCGTCGGCACCGGTTGCTGTGCCTGGCGCAAGCCGCCATGCAGCGCGCGAACGATCCCGAGCGCGCCACCGGCTTCGTGGAGCAGGCCGTGGAAGAGAGCGGCCTGACGGGTGCGCGGGCCGAGCAAGCCCGTGTCGAGTGGTCCTCGCTCGTGCGTGGGCCTGCGCCGGAGGCTGGCCTGTCCGCGAGCGCGGGCTCCGGAGCGCCCAGCGCGCCGGCCGGCACCCAGACGGAGGCCGCAGAGGGCCCCTTCGACATCGACGCCTGGGTGGCAGTGAACCAGGCCGAGGCGGGTGCGGGTACCGAAGAGCTGACCAACCGCTTCGCCGCGGCCGTGCGCACCCTCGAGAGTGAGGGCGAGCTCTTGACCGCGCTGGACCTCGCCACGCGCGGCCTCCAGATCGACCCCCCGCACCCCGAGCTGCTCGTCACGTTCGAGCGGCTGACGCTGGCGAGCGACGCCGTGGATCGCGCCAAGGCCATGTACGAAGACCTCTGCGCACGCGCCATGGGTCCGCACGGTCTGCGCGGGCTGCGCTACCGCGAGGCGCGCTGGCTCGAGAGCGCCGGTGCCAATCACGAGGCGCTCGCGGCCTACGCCCAAGCGTTCGCCATGGCACCGGGCGAGGGCGTGGTGTTCAACGCCATCGAGCGCCTGTCGGTGCTGGTGTCCGACTCGCACGCGATGGTGGATGCGCTGGCCATCCTGTCGGAGCGCGCCACGCTCGCCGACCGACGCATCGAGCTCACGCGGCGGGCCGCCGGCTTGGCCGAGAAGGTGCTGAAGCAACCGCTGCGCGCCTTCGACCTGTACGAGAAGACCTTCAAGCAGACGAACCGCAGTGAGCTGCTCCCCGCGCTGCGGCGCTTGGGGAACCTGACCGAGGCTCAACAGCCCGAGCGCGTGGTGAAGATGCGCGAGCGGGTGATCGAAGGCCTGCGCAGCCGCATCGAGATGAGCTGGGACGCCCCGGACCAGATCTCGTCGCTGATCATCATCGCCGCCATCGAAGGCGAGGACCGCGCTGACCTCGACGCGGAGCGCGCGATCGCGAACGAAGCGCTGGCCATCGTGAAGCGCGAGGGCGACGGCGGGAAGGAAGCCGCCGCGCTGTTGCGGGCCCTCGCCGGTCGGCTCGTCGCCGCTGGGCGACTGGACGACGCCAGCACGGCGCGGGCGCAGGCTGACGCCCTCGACCCGGACGGTGCGGTGCCCGAAGCCAGCACTCCGACAACCCGCGCGGGCGACGCGGCCGCGTCAACGACCGACGACGCAGGCACCTTCGACGAACAAGCTGCGTGGGGCACGCCATCGGAGGCTCCCGAGGCGCCGCGGGACTGGACGGAGACGCCGGAAGTGGCCGAGCCCCCGGCCCAGGAGGGACGACCGTCCCTGACGAGCATCGAGGCCATCCCCGAGGGCGATCCACGGGCGGCCATGTGCCAGGAGATCGTGGCGTGGTTCCGTGACGACGCGGTGGTCCACGCCATCGGCGCGCCGCCCGAGCACGGCGCGGTGGACGCCATTCGGCGCGGCCCCTACGAGCTCGACTTCGGCGTGCTGTCCGCCGTTTGGCACTGCGCCCTGCCGGTCTTCCGCAAGACGCTGCGCCAGTACGGCGCCGCGGACGGCCGTCGCGTCAGCGGCATCGGCAACCGGCCGTTGGCCTTGGCCGTGCGCGAGGCCCTCGCCCGTACGCGCTCCCACGACGTGGCGGTCTACGCCTGCGACCCGTCCACCGGGACCGTCGGCGTGGCCCCCACACATCCGCCCTCCGTGTTGGTGAGCACGCTGGACGACTCCCCCGCCCGTCTGGTGTTCCGGCTGGCGCGCGCCATGCATCTGGCGCGGCCGGAGAACATCCTGTTGGCGACGCGCAGCGCCGACGAAGGGCGCACGCTCATGATGGCCATCCAAGGCGCCTTCGGCCCGCACAACCCGGGCCAGCCCATCGACGCCGACACGGCCTCGTTGGCAGCGGACCTGTGGCACACCATCGCGTCGCGCGATCAGGCCGACATCCGCCACGCCCTGCACGACAAGACGCTGGACTTCGACACGCTCTTCGAGCTGGCCCACGCACGCGCGACGGTGGTTGGCCTGCTGTCCGCGGGGCAGGTCACGGCCTCTCTCTCGGGCCTCTTCGTGGACGACCCCACGCTCGCGGGGCTACTCGAGCTGCCCGCAGACGCGCGGTTCGAAGCCGCCTACGACCGGTCGCCCGGGTTCCGCGCCCTGATGAACCACGCGCTGTCGCGCTGAAGCGCTCAGGGGCAGAAGCTCAGGGACACGAGATGATCGCGACGTCGTTCTGCCCCGGTGCGCAGGGCGTCACCAGCTCCTCGTCCACCGTGGCGCAGCGTGACAAGCAGGAACTCGTCCCCGGCACGCTTGCGCATGCGATGATCTGATAGTGGAAGTCGTAGTTGCCCTTCACCTCGAGGCCGCCGTTGGTGCGGCCGATGGGACGCAGCGCAGCGAGCACGGACCCCCCGGGGGCGGCGGCGACCGCGTCGGCGTAGCCCGGAGGCAACACCTGCACGGCGCCGGTGCCCATGGACACCTCTCCGGAGCCCATGAAGCCCTCGATGAACACGCTGGTAGGGACACGGAAGGGGTTGGGCAGCCCGACGTCCAGCGTGTTGCCACCCAGATCCTCGAGGCGCACGTCTACCCAGCGGACGTGCATGTCGGACGGGTTCGCCGCGTTGGCCGAGACGCGGTCACGCACCTGGGACGCAAACACGGGGTAGATCACCAGGTTGTCCGTGAGGGTCACGTCCACGACCGCGTTCGTACGGCTCACGGACGTGTCGACGAGGCACATGTCGTCCAGCCCCCCAACGCCCGTGATGAAGAGCGACGACCCATCGTTGGCGCAGCCAGTGATGCTGAAGGCCATCGAGAACAGAACCAGGGTGAGCAGGTGGCGCATGAGTTCCTCACATAGTCGAGTCGACTGCGGCTTCAGCATACGCGTTCCGAGGGACATGCCCAAGAAAGCGGCAGAGTGTCGAGTCTACGCGCGGACGGCCGCGCGGATAGCCTCGAGGCTCATGGGGACCACGGTGGTGTCTCCGGGCAGGCCTGGCACCACGAATTTCACCCGCGCTCCAGACTTTTTCTTGTCGGACTCGATGAAGTCGAGCGCCTGCTCGCTGAGGCGGGCGTCCAGGTCCGTGGGGAGGCCCAGGTCATCCATCAAGCGGGTCAGGCGGGCGACCGAGTCGGGCTGCGTGGTTCCGTGCGCGACTCCCACCCGCAGCGCCGCGATCATCCCGAGAGCGACCGCCTCCCCGTGCCGCAACCCCACGTATCCGTGGGCGGCCTCGAGGCCGTGCCCAACCGTGTGCCCCAGGTTCAGCAGCATGCGCTTTCCGCCCTCGCGCTCGTCCTGACGAACGATGCGGGCCTTCAGCCGGACGCTCATCTCGATGGCGCGAATGGTCGCCTCTTCCTCGCCCTGATTCAGCAGGGGCGCGTCCGCCTCGAGCTGGGCGACGGCGTCCTCGCCGTCGAGCCAGGCGCTCTTGACCACCTCGGCCAGGCCGGAGACGCGCTCGTCGTCCGGGAGGGTGCTCAGCGTCGCCACGTCGCACAGCACGAAGTGGGGCTGATAGAAGGTGCCCACCAGGTTCTTGCCGCGGGGCCGGTTGAAGCCGGTCTTGCCGCCCACCGAGCTGTCCACCATGGACAGCAGCGTGGTGGGCACCTGGCCGAGAGTCACTCCGCGCAGGAGGGTGGACGCGGCGAACCCGGTCAGGTCGCCGACCACCCCGCCCCCGACTCCCAGCACCAGCGCGTGGCGGTCCACGCCGGCTTCGAGCGCGGCGTCCCAGATGCGCTCCACGGACTGGATGTGCTTCCAGCGCTCACCGTTCTCGAGCTGAACGACCACGCAGCGACGACCCGCAGCCGTCAGCAGCGTAGCCACCTCGCCCGGCCAGGGGCGGCCATCATCGGCGTCGTGCACCAGCACCACGTCGCCCGAGCACGCCTGCCCCGCACGCTCGGCGACTCGAGCCCGAACCCCGCGGCCAATCTCGACGCGGTACGTTCGCTGACCAAGCGGCACCACCACGCGCGCCTCCTCCGAGAGCGCAGCGATCTGCGCGACGACGGCGTCGAGGTTCACCTTCCCGGTGTCGATCTCTGCGTGGCACTCCGCGTACGCTTCGCGACGCGCTTCCAGCAGCGCCCCCAGCCGCTCACGGCGAGCGTCGGGCGCGAGCCCCGCCAAGAGCGGCCTGCCCTCCCCAGCGCCAACGCGCTGAAGCAGCTCATCGAGGGACGCCCGCAGCGTGACCACCACGCCTGCCTCGAGCAGCTCGTGACGGAGTGCGTCTTGCGTCAGCGCGCCGCCACCCAGGGCAACGACGCCCCCCTCTGCGGCAGCCTCGCGCGCCGCCTGTGCCTCGAGCGTCCGAAACGCCGGCTCGCCCTGCTCTGCGAAGATGCGCTCGACGCTCATCCCCGCGTGCTGCGCGATGCGCTGGTCGAGGTCGATGACGGGCCGCCCGAGGTGGCGTCCGAGCGCCACGGCCACGGTGCTCTTGCCCGCACCCATCGGTCCTGAGAGGAAGATCGTTCGCACGCGACGCTGCGCCATGGGCATCCCCTAGCAGACGCGGCGGGGGGTGGCATGGTGGCCCGCCCCAAACGAAGCGAGGCGACCTCTCGCGAAGTCGCCTCGAAGACGGCCGGGCCGCTTTCGCTTACTGCGGCATCGACTCCGCGCGGTTCACGATGCGCGGGGTGATGAAGATGAGGAGCTCGTTGCGGTCATCACGGACCTGGCGGTTCTGGAAGAGCACGCCCAGCACCGGGATGTCGCCGAAGAAGGGCACCTGCCGGATGCTGCGGCTGGTGGTGCGCGTGTAGATGCCGCCGATGACCGCGGTGTGCCCGTCGGGGATGAGCAGGTCCGTCTCGGCCTCGCGCTTGAGGATGGTGGGGTCACCGCGAACGCTGGTACGGCTGAAGTCGGGCTCGTCGCGCGTGACGCGCACGTGCATGGACACCGAGCCGTCTGCCGTGACGTGCGGGCGCACGTTCAGCTCGAGCTTGGCCTCCTGGAAGGCCGTGTTCACGCCCTGAGCGCTCACCACGGAGTACGGGATGAGGGTGCCCTGCGCGATGGTGGCCTCGTGGTTGTCGAGGGTCAGGATGCGGGGCGAGCTGATGATGCGCACAGTGCCGCGCGCCTCGGCGGCGCTGAGGCGCACGTTGAGGTTGAAGTTGCCGCCCACGCTGCCCAGCGTCATGCCGAGCGCACCACCCGCGCCGGTACCGACTGCAGCGGGAAGGTTCACAGCGTAGTTGGGCGTTGCGAACGTGTTGGAAAAGGGCGACAGACCCGCCGTGGGTGTGCCTGCCGCGTCGGTCGCGCCACCCGCTACGCCCACGTTGCTCGGGAACACCAACCCTGTGGGGTTTCCGGTGGAGCTGCTCATGGAGACGTCGCCGCCCCACTGAATGCCCACGTCGCGCGAGTACTGGCTGCTGGCCTCGACGATGCGCGCCTCGATGAGGACCTGCGGCGTCTGCGTGTCCAGCGAGCGGATGAGCTCTTCGACGGCGTCGAGGTTCTCCTCGATGTCGCGCACGATCATCATGTTGGTGCGCTCGTCCACGGACACCGAGCCACGCTCGCTGAGCAGCTCGGTGACGCGCGGGGCAACGTCGGCCGCCGTCGCGTAGCTCACGGGCACGAGCCGGGTTTCGATGGGAGCGAGCTCGATGGCCTGGCGCTGCCGTGCGATGGCAGCCTCCCGCTCGGACTGCAGCTGGGAGAGCGGCGCCACGCGGATGAGGTTGCCTCGGCGCACCATGCCGAGACCCTTGGCCTGTAGGATGACGTCGAGCGCCTGGTCCCAGGGGACGTTCAGGAGGCGCAGCGTGATCTGACCCGTCACGTTGTCGGCCGCGATGATGTTCACACCGCCGACCTCGGCGAGGAGCCTCAGGATGTTGTGGATGTCCGCGTCCAGCACGTCGAGGTCGATGCGGCGACCGGAGTAGCCACGGCGACCCGCGCCCGCCACCTGGAGAGGGACATCGGTAAGGAATGCGGCGGCTTCGTCGGTCTCGACGGTGGTCACTTCGTCACCATCGCCGAGGAGACCCTCCATCTCTTCCCCGTCGCGGAAGTCACGCTCGCGAGCCACGGTGCGGGTCCGCGGCCGAGCCTGCTGGGTCGGGTCGCCCGAGAACACCCAGAGGATGCGGTTGCCGGCGCGCACGGCCGTCCCGGTCGCGCCATCAGCGCGCACCACGCGCACCACCACGCCGTCGTTGGTCTGCTCGACGCGCACGCGACGCACCAGGCCGTCGGCGCTGCCCTGGGTCTGCTGCGACACGCTCGGATCCAGGACGGCGCCGCGGATCTCGAGCACGTTGTCACTGCCGCGCTGCACGACCCGGAACGCGGACGCTCGGTCCAGCTGCAGAATGACCCGCTCGCGCCCGTCCCGTGACTCCACGGAGACACCCGACAACGTCGTGACGTCGGCAGGCACCGAGAGAGCCGCCTCGGGGATGGCGTCCGCAGACGCGGGCTGTGCCCAGAGAGCGGGCAACATCACTGCAAATAGGGTCGCGGAGAGGGCGCGCATATCAGGACTCCTGAGGTGAGTAGCGAGAGCTTCCATCGTCTTGCTACTCATCGCAAAAAACAGGCGAAACAACTTCATCAACCGCCGCTTGGAATCGTGGGAATGACGGGGGTTGCCGTCTCCCCCGTGATGGGCGCAACCGAGCCCAAGCTCATGAGCAACATCTGCTCGTCACTACGCAGCGTGAGCGTCCGCGTCAGTGCCGGTTGATCGGGCGCAGAGGGGTTCTCACGGGTGAGCACGACCTCGTTCGCGCGGATGCGGTCCACGCGCCACACCAGCGGAATGGCGATGCCGTCGGAGCCACCTACCTGCACGGTCTCCGGTCGCCCGATGTACTGGCGAGCGCGGACCGTGTAGCCCACACCGCTGCGGTCCGCGATCATCGCGCGGCCGCCCAGGCCACCAGTGATGATGCCCAGCACGCGCATTTCGTCGACGCTGGTGTCGGACATGATGCTCTCGACGGCAGGCGGCGCGATCACTTCGATCTCGAAGTGCCGGAAGGGGTCGCGCTGCTGTACGTCGATCTCGACGAACGCTTCGTCTGCGTAAACGAGGGCGGCGGGACCGGCGTCAGCGGCTGGCTCGGCCGGCGCGTTGGGATCCGCAACCGGCGGAGCCACTGCGGCACCTTCGGCGGTCGCCGTGGGAGGCGGCGCCGTGACCGGGCCACCGGCGCCAGCCTGGATCGGGTCGTCACAGCCGGCCGCGGCCAAGCACGTGGCGAGGAGCACAGACTCGATGGACCAACGCTGCGAGCTGAAAGGCGTGCGGCTCATGTGCCCGCTCCTGTATGCGGCGGCGGGGCGCCGCCCGCAGGGGCGCCTTCGGCCTCCGGCCGCTTGAAGGTGATGGCTTTGACGCTGATGGTGAGATCTTGCGTGTCCTCGTCCGGATGCTGGAGCGTGATGTCTTCCATGCTCACGGCGCGGTCGAGGCGCGACACGCTGTGGAAGAACCGCGCGATCTGATGGTGTGTCCCGGTGAGCTCGAGCTGGACGGGGATGCTGGTGTAGAACTCGCCCGGCTCCTCCGCCTGGGGCTCCACGTTCCGAAGGCGGATGCCGCACAGCTCGGCGGACCGGTTGATCTCCTCGAGGAAGGCGGCCATCTCGGCCTGCTCTGGCAACACTCGCCGGCTGCGGATGTCGACGGCCTCGCGCGCGGTCAGCTCTTGCTGAATCTGCACGAACTCCTGCTGACGCTGCAGCGCCTCGTTGCGCTCGGTGGTCTTCGTGGCGTTGGCCTGTTGCGCCGAGCTGATGTCGTCCGTCATGGGCTGGTGCAGCACGAAGAAGTAGAGCGCCGAAACCAGGCCAAAGATCACGAAGAGAATGGCCACCTTTCCGGCAAGAGGCACGTTCGCGAAGGTCGGGTTTTGTTTTGGCGGTGCCATATCAGTACCTCACCCGGCAGTTCAGATCGAAGGCGATGACGCTCTCATCGTTGACCTCGGCACCTGCCGTCCTCTCGAGGACGACCTCGGCAAAGAGCTCTGACAAGGAGAGGCGTCGCAGGAACTCCGCGACGTCTTCGTTGGTGCGTGCCTCGCCCGCAATCTCGCAGACGCGCTCGCTCTCGGTGAAGGATTTCAACCAGAGCCGGCGCACGTCCCAGCCTTCACGGAAGCCAGCGTACGGGTTCACCTGGCGCTGACGCTCGAGCGCTTCCGGGTCGATGGTGGGCCCCCCCGGCACGCTGAGGATGCGCGAGAGCTCCATCATCACCCGGAGCGGGCCCGTGCGAGCCGCGTTGAGCTCGGCCACCACTTCTTCGAGCCGAACGCTCCGCGCCAGCTGTGCGCGCAGCTCATCCAGCCGGGCGGTGCGCTGCTCGAGGTCCGCGATTTCGGCATCGAGGTCGCGGTTGGCGCGCTGAATGCCTTCGAGCTCGCCCTGATACTGGAAGTAGACCAGCGCAAGCCCAATGCCCCACAGGAAGGTGGCCAGCAGGTAGATGCCGGCCCAGAGCGGTCCGCTCCCGGACGACTGTGCCTGCGCCTGCTTCTTGGTCTTCGGGAGGAGGTTGATACGAATCATTGCGCACGCTCCCTGTCTTTGCGAAGGGCGAGCCCCATCGCGACGGCCGCCTGCGCGGTGCGACCTTGGAGCGCCACCGGGTCGATCAGCTTGCCTGCGGGCTGGGCCACGAGCAGGGAGTCGAGCAGTGTGACCTTGGAGCGCGAGCGCTTGGCGAGCGCGTCCAACAGCGCGCGGATGTTCGCCGTGCCACCCGAGCAGTAGATGCTGGTGATGTCACGGTCGCCGCTGGTCGCTAGGTAGAAGTCGAGCGAGCGCTGAATCTCACCCGCCAGCTGCTCCACCGACTGGTTGATGATGCTGGGGACTTCCTGGGGCACGATGCCGCGCCCGTCACCGCCGCACTTGTAGGCCTCGGCCTCTTCGCGGCTGATGCCGAGCTGACGCTGGATCTCGTCCGTGATGGCGTTCCCGCCGTTGGCGATGTCACGCGTGAACGCCGTGGTGCCGTCGGCCAGGATGTTGACGGTGGTGAGTGACGCGCCCACGTGGATGAGGACGATGGTGTCCTTTGCAGGCGGCGGACCGTAGGCCGTCTCGTACACGTTCTGGACGGTGAAGGCGTCGAGGTCCACGACCACGGGCTGCAGGCGCGCCTCGATGGCGAGGTTGTAGAGGTCGTTGATCTCCTCCTTCTTCGCCGCCACCAGCAGCACGTCCATCTGACCCTGGTCTTCGCGCCGAGTCAGCGTCTGGTAGTCGAGCGTGACCTCGGCGAGATCGAACGGGATGTGCTGCTCGGCCTCCCAGCTGATCTGCTCGGCCAGCTCCGCGGGCGTCATGAGCGGCATCGCGATCTTCTTGATGATCACGCTATGACCGCTCGCTCGGAGCGCCACACGCCGGTTCTTGGAGCCGTGGAAGAGCTTTTCTAGCCCCTCGACGACGGCGCCGGAGTTGATGATGTGCCCGTCGACGATCGTATCCGCGGGGAGCGGATGGAAACCGAAACGTACGAGCTGACGGGGGGCCTTTCCGGCCTCCTTGATTTCACAGACCTTGATGGCTGCGGAACCGATATCCACGCCAACCAGGTTCTTGCCTTCCGATGCCATCGACCCGCATCACTCCTCCTCGCCGAATACTCGAACTCGATCCGCGAGGCTGAGGCCTAGAGCTTCGAGGATCTTCCGCTTGGTATCCACGCGGCACCCGAAGCCTTTTTCAACACGATCGATCGTCAACACCGAGAGATTCGCACTGCGCGCCAGTTCTGCCTTGGACATCATCCTTTCGATGCGGATGCGACGGACCGTGTTGGGCTTGCGCTCTTCAAGGATCGTCGTCCGCTTCTTCTCGCTCTTGTCGGGCCTCGCGCTGGTGTCGCGAGGAGACCCGGGATCTGCTTCGCCCGCGGGGGCGGGTGTGGCAGCGGGCCTGAGGTCCGACGCCCGCGGTTGTCCTGGCGCCGTGACGGCGACTGGAGACGCGGACGCTGCCGACATGGGCCGCCGACCGCTTGCAGCGGCAGGTGCGGCCACGTCGTCCGACGCAATCTCAGAGGAACCGGCCGAATTCTCGGCGGGCATGCTGGCCTCTGGGATTTGGTCGTCTTCCGTCATGGCTCGGGCAGATGTCTAGCAGCGGTGTGAACCACCCTGGGCCGATTCACAAGCCACGCTAGGTGTGAAACCTAGCATCGTCAAGCAAGTTAGCATAACTTACCTATGAATTATAGGTAAGTTGAATGTAAGTGTGCCCTCTGCACCGACGGTAGCTGAGTGGCGATCGTTGGGGTAACGATCGTATCCACAGCCACGAGACGCTTCGTGCTCATCTTTCGGATGTCAATGAACGAACAGACTGAGGACATGCTCGCACCCTCCTCGGGCGAGGGCAAAAAAACGCGCAAGATGCCCGCTCGGGTGTGCCCGGAGAGTCGCTCGGGTGCCGTCGGTTGCCCCCGCGGCGCCAACGCGTTAGACCCTAGCGCCGTGCCGTTGGAACCGACCGTGTCTGCCTCCGCGAAAGTCGCTCTCCGCCCGCGGGCTCGCGCCCTGTGGACGCTGGGGTGCGCGCTGGCCCTCGGCCTCTCGGCGCTGGTCGTGTTGCTCCCCATCGCCTCCGCGCAGCGACAGCACCGCGTGCGCTCGGGGCAGACGCTGGCCGCCATCGCCACGCGTCACCACGTGAGCCTGTCGAACCTGGCGGGCGCCAACCGCTTGCGAACCACCGCCCGGCTCCAGGTCGGCCAGGTGCTCACCATCCCGGAAGAGGGCGTCGCCTACGTGGCCGTTGGGCAGACCCTCTCGCACGTGGCGCGCGAGAACAACATCACGTCGGAGCAGCTGGCCCGAGCCAACCGCATGGCTGTGGACACGGTGCTCCAGCCCGGGCAGCGTTTGGTGCTCCCTGGGCACGAGAACACGGCCGCAGCGCGTCAGCAGTACGGGCGCCCGCGCAACCCTGGGGTGGTCACCTTCTTCCGCTTCTCCAGCCGTGAGACGGCGCGCATCCGCGTGCTGGACAGCCGCGGTCGCCCGCGCGCGGCGGCCCGCACCCAGCTGTCACGGTTGATGCGCGAGCGCGGGACCGATGACACCACTCGGGTGGACGACCGCCTGATCCGCCTGCTGGTGCAGGTGAGCGACCACTTCGGTGGGCGCAAGCTCTACATCATCAGCGGCTTCCGCGCGGCAGGCGGTTTCACGCGCGAGTCCAGCCGTCACGTCGAGGGCAAGGCCATCGACTTCCGCATGGATCGCGTGAGCAACACCGACCTGCGCGACTATTGCCGCCAGCTCCCCGACGTGGGCGTGGGCTACTACCCGAACAGCACCTTCATCCACCTCGACACGCGCTCGGAGTCCGCCTACTGGGTGGACTACTCGAGCTCGGGCGAGGCCCCGCGATACCGCCGAAACGGCAGCGCCGATGGCGCAGCCAGCGGTGGTGAAGCAGGAGACGCCGAAGGCAGCGACGGGGCGGCAGACGCGTCCGCTCCCGAGTGACACGCAGGCGTTCGCGCTCCTCCGGAGCTCAGGGGCACTGCCGATAGAGCGAGGGGGTGGCCTCGCACACGCCGTCCGCACCATCTTCGCCGCCCACGCACGCGCGCAGGGCACCACAGACGGGCTCGCCAGCGGGAGCACAGTCTTCGAGCGTGCTGCAGGGCTCGCCAGGCGGTGCCTCCGGGACGCGCAGGTCTTCGGCGCAGCCCAGGGTGAGGGTGACCAACAGGAGCCCGAGCAGGGTCGTGGGGGCTTTCGCTAGGCGTGCTTCGGGCATCCGTCAGAGGATGCCATGCTCCTTCAGCCGCCGGTAGAAGGTCCTGCGGGGAATGCCCAGCTCGGCCGCTGCCCGTACGCGGTTCCACCCGGCCGCGGTGAGCGCCTCGAGGATGCGTTCGTGCTCGAGGGCCTTCCACTCCGTCTCGCTGCGCGGCGCAGGGGGCTCTGGGGGGGTGGCGGGCTGGGACGCAGGCGGACCCAGCGCCGGCAGCTCGTCCACCTCGAAGTCGATGGGCTGCGAAGCGCTCGGCGTGACCGGTGGACCCCCCAGCAGCTCATGGAACACGTCCGCATCGAGCACCGGGCCGTCGGAGAGCACCCACGCGCTGGCCAGCAGGTGCTCCAGCTGGCGCACGTTACCAGGCAGCCCCGAGGCTGCGATGCGCGCGAGCGCTCTCGTGGTCAGCCGGGCAGGCGCGTCTCCCCGCTCGCGCGCGAGCTGGGCCAGCAGGTGGGCGGCGAGCAGGGGCAGATCGGTGAGCCGCTCGCGCAGCGGGGGGACCACGATCTCCACCACCTGCAGACGGTAGAAGAGGTCCTCGCGGAACGTGCCTGCCGCCACGCACTCTGCGAGCGGACGACGCGTCGCCCCCACGATACGCACATCGACGTGGACGTCGTGGTCACCCCCGAGAGGGCGCACGCGGCCCTCTTGGAGCACCCGCAGCAGGTCCACCTGCATCTTGGGGGGCATGTCCTCGAGCTCGTCCAGGAAGAGCGTGCCGCCCTCCGCGCGCACGAAGACGCCGTCGCGGCTCCGGTCAGCGCCGGTGAAGGCGCCACGCACGTGGCCGAAGAGCTCGCTCTCCAGCAGCGAGGCGGCGAGCGCCCCGCAGCCGAGGGCAACGAACGGCCGGTCCCGACGGCGCCCGCTGCCGTGCAGGGCGCGAGCCACCAGCTCTTTTCCCGTCCCGCTCTCCCCGCGCAGCACGATGGGCAGGTCCACGTCCCGAACGCGGTCGACGCGCGCCAGCATGGCGCCGAGCGCTGCGCTGCGGCCGATGATGCCGAAGCGCTCGTACCCCGTGCGGAACGGCTCCGCGACCTTCGCGAGCGCACGCTGCGTGTCGGCCAGCTGGACCTCGCGACGCCCCAGTGCATCTTCCAGCGCTCCCCGCGCGGCCTCTAGCTCGTTCCTCTGTGCCAGCAGCTGGTCCCGCTGGGTGGCCAGCGTCGCGAGCGCCTGATGCGTCTCGAGCGCCACCGCCGCCTGATCGGCGAAGGCCAGCAGCAGGTCGAGGTCGTCGGCGTGGAAGCGCGCACGCCGCGAGCGGTGCTCGAGATAGAGCGCCCCCAGCACGCCGTCGCGTCCGCGGATGGGCACGCACGCCACGCTGGTCAGCGCGAGCTGGTGCACGCTCGCGAAGTCGCGCACGCGTGGGTCGTTCTGGGCATCCACCGTCACGATGGGGCGCGCGTCCAGAATGACCGACTGCGCAATGCTGCGGCTGAAGGTGGCGTCGCCGGGTGCGCCGAGATCTCCCCCCGCGTGCCGCTCGATCTCCGGCGTGGGCCCAGCGGCGCCCGCGAGCAGCACGAAGCCGCGCTCGGCCCCGGTCAGATCCACGGCGCCATCGGTGATGCGCTCGAGCAGCCGCGGCAGCTCACGTTCGCGCGCGAGGCGCGTGATGGTCTGGAAGACGCGCGCCAGCCGGTCGCGCTCGTCGCTCGGACGGGCGTCCACGAGCCGTGCGCGAGCTCGTGCATGCCCACGGCCCAGGCCCTCGAACAGGCCCGCGCGCAGACGGGGGGGCAGGGTCAGGCCAAGCGTCTCGAGCTGTCCGAGCAGCTCGGCTTGGGCTCGCGACAAGGCCTCATCATTGCCCTGGTCGCGCGCTAGGATGACCGTGGCCGCCAACGCCTCGGCGCCCAGCATGCGCTGAGGGAGCATACTGGCGTGCTGCACCAGCGCCTCGACGGGCGCCCCCGAGGCGGCGTGGTGCCAAGCTAGGAGCAGGCGCTGCAGGCTGCCGCCCGGCAGAGATTGGCACACCTTGGCAGAGACCTCGAGATCGCTCGCACGGCGGCGCACGAGGCGCATCGTGACCTCGAGGACCTCAACTCGGGTGGCCGCCCAGCGTGCCCCCTCGGCGCGCAGCTGCTGCGCCGCCTGCTCGAGCGCCAGCAAGGCGGCGTCCGTATCCCCATCCCGCTGTGCGAGCAGGGCCAACTGTACCCTCATGGGGGGTGTCGGCGGCCCGTCAGGGCCATCCAGCACGTTTAGCAAGACGCCAATCGAGCGCGCCTCGTCCACGGCGCCCAGCCGCACCAACCAGCCCGCGCGCAGCACACCCGCCTCGCGCGAACGCTCGGTTTCCTGCTCGAGCAGGCGCAGACCGTCCCCGAGCCGCCCGCCCTCGAGCAGCGCATCCGCCAGCTCCAGCCCACGGTAGCGGGCCATGTCGAGGGGCCCCTCGGCGCACAGCCAGTCGTGATGCCAGATCTCGTTCACCTGGCGGTGGTAACACAACTTGACACAGTTCGGCGCACATTCGGCGCGGGGGCGAGAGCACACACCGTGCGCGAAGTGCAGCCGGTGGAGGGCGGAGCGTGGTACATGCCGGGCCATGAGTGCGTCCCCTGCCCTACGGAACGTGGCCGCGTGGGCCGGCGCGGCGGCTGCCGCCTGCCTCGGCGCCGGGCTGTGGCTCGCCAGTCGCCCGGGTGCGCCGCTCAGCGCTCTCGGCTACCCCGGCTACGACCACGCGTTCGTGGGCTTCGTAGCGCTCGTCCCCATGATGGTCTGGCTCGAGGTCGCACCGCAGCGGGTGAGTGCTTGGGCCGGTGCGCTGGGCGCGCTGGGCATGGGAGCCGGGATGGCCTTCCTGGCCGCCTACGGTGCCGCCCTGAGCGTGCTGCCGGCGCTGGGTGCGCTGGGCTATCCCGAAGCCGACGCGCGCGCGACCGCGCAGCTGGCCGCCGCCGTTCAGGCGGTCCCCGTGGCGGTGGCCACCACCCTCACCTGGTTGGCCGTGCGGCGCGGGCGGCGCGCGCCGGGGTTCATGGTGTTCGCCTGGGTGGCGGCCGAGGGCCTCGCGCCACTCGGAAGCGAGCGCTTGGCCGTGGCTCTGTACGAGCACCCGGAGTGGATCGCGCTCGCGTCGCTGGGCGGGCCCTCGCTGGTGAGCCTCCAGCTGGCGCTGGTGAACGGCGCCATCGCCGAGTGCCTCCTGCTGGCCGTTCCGCCGCGCCGCCGCCCGTACCTGGTGCTGGCCGCCGCCGTGGCGATGGGCGGCAGCCTGGGCATCCACGTCATCCGAACGGAGGCGCTGGCCATCGCGACCACAGGCGCCCCCACGGTGGAAGTGCTGGTGGTGCAGACCGGCGGGACCGACGACACAGGGCTCGCAGACCAGACCACGGCGGCGCTGGGCCAGCTGCCCGAGGACGACGCGCCCGACGTCGTGGTCTGGCCCGCCGGCGGGTTCGTCACGCCGCTCGAGTGGTCCGAGCTGGATCTGGCAGCGCGCCTGCCCAGCGTGGAGCTCCCCTTCGTGGTGGGCACACCCATGGTGCGGGGCGAGCCGCCCGAGGGACCCAGCATGAACACGCTGGTGCTCGCGGATGCCGCGCACCAGAGGCAGTCGCTGTACCAGGCTGCGGTGATGGCGCCGTTCCTCGACTTCACGCCGCTCCCCGAGCTGCTGCCCACGAGCGTGCGCGCCCGCATCCATGACGCGGGCCGCCGTCCGGGCCAGCACGGCGCCATGTTCGAGGTCGCGCGCGTGCCCTTCGGCGTGATGGTCGGGTGGGACGACATCAGCGGGCCCGAGCTGCGGCGGCAACTGGACGAGCAAGACCCCGAGTGGCTGCTGAGCGTGGTGGACGACCGCGCCTTCGTGGGCACGCCGCTGCCCGAGTACCACCACGCGTGCGCCGTGTTCCGCGCCATCGAGCAAGGCCGCTTCTTGGTGCGCGTGGCCGCCGAGGGGGGCTCGGCGCTGATCGACCCGCTGGGCGCCGTGCGCTCACGCTCCGCTGTGTGCCAGCCGTTCGCGCAGGTGGTCGAGGCCCCACGGCTGCACGCCGCGACCGGCTACCGCGTGGTGGGGAACTTCGCCACCTTGCTGTGCCTCCTGTTCGCCCTCTCGATGGTGCTGCTGCGGCCCGCGCGGCCACCCAGCGAGGGCGACGGGGACGGCCGCCCCGAGGCGGGATGACCCCGCGGCTCGTGCCGGCGGCGCTCGTGCCGGGCGACCACGTGGCCTTGGTGGCCCCCAGCGGGCCGTTCGACCGTGATGCCTTCGAGCGCGGCGTGGAGCTGCTGAGCTCGCGCGGCTACGTGTGCCACTACGACGAGGCCATCTTCGCGCGGGACGGCTACCTGGCTGGCGACGACGTGCGCCGAGAGCGCGAGCTGCTGCGCGCCCTGGCGGACCCCGCCATCAAGGTTCTCATCGCGGCGCGGGGGGGCTTCGGAGCCACGCGGCTGCTGCCCCGCCTCAGCGTGTCGGCCGTGCGCGCAGCGGGCAAGGGGCTGGTGGGCTTCAGCGACATCACCGCACTCCACGCACTCTGGGCGCGCGCGGGGGTGGCGTCGCTGCACGCCGCGATGGTGGCCAAGGTGGGTGACCTGGACGACGCACTGCAGCTGCGCTGGCTGCACGCGCTCGAAGGCGCGCCCTCGCCGGCGCTCACGGACCTCACCACCGTAGTTCCGGGCCGGGTGGTGGGCCCGCTCGTGGGCGGCAACCTGGCGGTGCTGGCGGCGCTGGTGGGGACTCCGTTCGCGCCTCCGCTCGATGGTTCGGTGCTCTTCCTCGAGGACATCGGCGAGCGCCCGTATCGCATCGACCGGATGCTCACCACGCTCACGCACGCCGGCTGGTTCGAGCAGGTGCGCGGGGTGGCCTTCGGCGCCTTCACGGACTGCGCACCCGGCGTCGACGGCGTCAGTGGGCGCGATGTCCTGGTGAGGCACGCGGAAGCGCTCGGGCTGCCTTGCGTGCTGGACGTTCCCGCTGGCCATGTGGACGACAACCGCGAGCTGCCGCTGGGGCGCACCGTGACACTGGACGCCACCGCCAGGATTCTGCACTTCGAGTAGCTAGGCGGGCTTCGCACCCACAGCGCCGCGAAGCCCCTGTACTTGCCAGGTGATTCGCTTACGATGGGGCGAGGCAACGACCGGTGCAGCTACTCGCGAGCGGAAAGACCCACGCAGGTCGACGAACCTCCAACGAGGACTGTTTCGGAATCGAGCTCGACCTGGGTCTCTTCGTGGTGGCCGACGGGATGGGCAGCGCGGGAGAGGCGGCGAGCCGGCTGGCCGTGGACACCATCTGCGCGCACTTCCGGCTGGCCGGGCTCGGCGACCCGCTGATCGAGTTCGACGCGGCCATCGCCAACGCTGCGCAGCGCATCGACCGTGACGAGCGCAGCCAGAACATGGCGGCCACGCTGGCCGCGCTCTCGCTGTTCAACCAGGGCGCCACGGTCGCGCACGTGGGCGACAGCCGTGTCTATCGCCTGCGCCACCGGCGCATCGAGCGCCTCACGCGAGACCACTCCGTGGTGAGCGACATGGAGTTCGCCCTGGGCCACCCCATTTTGCAGCGCTCGTCGCACCCCATGGGGACGGTGGTCACGCGCGCGCTCGGCGGAGGCGGGGATGCACGCCCCGACGTACGCTTCCTGGACGTGGCGCCGAAGGACCGCTTCCTGCTCTGCAGCGACGGGCTCACGGACTCCATCGTGGAGTCCGAGCTGCGTCCGCTGCTGGCCCGGGGAACGCCCGACGAGGCCAGCGACTACTTGATGGAGCAGGCCATCCGCAACGGCGCACGTGACAACGTGACGGTCATCGTCGTGGACGTGTTGCGCCTCTGAGCCGCGCCGCGGGACGCTCGCTCAGTTGGGGATCAGCTCGTGCATGCCGGCGCCGCGCAGGTCTTCGGTGACGAGCCGAGTCAGCTGGTCGTTCCAATACTCCACGGCCACGCGGTCGGTGTCGGCCTCCATGTGCGGGTTGCCCACGCCGCTCTCGTCGGTGAGGTACGTGTAGGGCGCGCCCGTCACGGTGGCCATCGCGCGGAAGAGGAACTCCACCTCGCGGTCGGCGCCGCTGGCCGCCACGGGCAGGAGCCGGATGCCGCGGCGTGACGCGTCGCGCATGGCCTGCACGTAGGTGTACGACGACTGGTAGTGCTGTGGGGGTGCGTCGGCGATCACGACCATGACGCGCACGGCGTCCCCGTCGCTCCACGACTGCCGCGCGAAGGCAGCTGCGAGGCCCGCGTTCAGGTCCTCGGGGTAGTCGCCGCCACCGTCGGCTCGGATGGACAGCATGGTGCGCGCGAAGCCCTGGATATCCGACGTGAAGCGGATCTCCTGGAGCGGCTCGCGGTCGCCGCGGTCGCGATAGAACGTGGCGCCCACGCGGATGGCCACCTCGGGCGACGCGGCGTGGATGCGACCGACGATGTCCGCCACCTCGGCGTTCACGTAGCGCAGCTCGTCTTCCATGCTGCCCGTCACGTCGATGAGGAAGGCGAGGTCCAGGCGCTGCGGCGCCGTGGCGGTGACGCCCTGCATGCGGAAAACGACGTCTTGCCCGTCACCGGCCATGGGGATGCGCGCGGCCACCTGCGCGCGGACTCCGCCCGCCGTGACCGTGGCCTGGACGTCCGAGCCCACGTCACCGAGCACGCCCGGGAAGTAGTCCCAGTAGCCGTCGGCCATGGTGGTGCCTTCCACCTGACCGCCCTGCCCGCCCAGCGACACGTTGGCGCCACGGAAGGGGCGACCCTGCGCGTCCACCACGCGGAAGCGGACGCGCCGCGAGACGTCGAAGCCGGCGCGCTGCGCCTCGAACGGACGACGGTTCACGTACTCGAGGTAGTTCCCGCGGCGGTCGGTGTCGCCCACGGTGGCGGCGGTCAGCACGCGCGACTGCGGGGCCACCTGCTGCTGTGGAGTGGGCATGGGGTCCGGGATGGCGATCTCCGACTCCTCGATCGTCACGGTGACGGTCACGTCCATGGGGGCAGAACGCATGCTCGAGGGGGAAGGCGCCTCGGCGGCGTATGCCTCCGAGCTGGGGCGACGGGCGCCCGCGGTGTCGGGAGCGGCGGCGCGTGCCGGGACGCCGCCCGTGCCCCCCTCGTGGCGAGCGGGCGTCGATGGGGCCGGAGACGACTCGCGCGCGACGCCGTCGAGCTCGCCCCCGCCGGCGTATCCTCCCACGCTGTCGTCGGAGGGGGCGTAGTACCCTTCGCTCCCGCCGCGGGGGCTGCTGCTGCCCGTGCTCTCCGCAGACACCAGGGCCACTTCGCTCGTGGACGACTCGGTGGAAGCGCCGGTGCGGGGCGTGTGAGCCGTGGAGCCGCTGCAGCCGGCGAGCGCGAGCACCAGGGCGAGACGCTGGGGCAGGCGCCGCGTGGCGCCGGTGAGACGTGAGCTGAACATGGAGGACTCCTTGGTGGCGTACCAGTCGCCGGGTGAGCGTGGGACCCGCTCGTGCCTCGACGGCTTGGGTGATTCGCCTGTTCAACGCCGCCTCGCGCCCCGGCCTTACACTCTCTTTGTCCGTTCGTTCGTTGTGGCGCTCTCGCCCCAGGGTGTAAGCCACCCGGGTGGAGACACGTTCCTCCACGGTGACCGACGGCCAGCTCGCCATGTCCCTTCCCGCGCCCCTCGGGACCACACCCTGGTCACCGGGAACGCGCCTGCGAGCGGGGCTGTCCGCCGTGCTGGAAAGTGCGGCGCGCTTGCCGTACAAGGCGGGAGTACGTGGCGCTGCCCTCCCCGGGCGGCCCGTGCGCGAGGCATGGGTGGCCAACACGGAAGCGGCGGATCGAATCGCTTGGGAGCGCACACTGCTTCGCCGCATCCGTGCCGGCGAGCGGGCCGCGTTCGCCGAGCTGTACCGCGCCTACGCCCCCGTGCTCTACCGGCGGGTGCTGCTGCCCAAACTAGGCGCGCCGGGCGCCGCGGAAGACGCGCTGGCCGAGACCTTCCGCACGGCCTTCGTGAAGCTCGACAGCTACGAGGATCAGGGGGTGAGCATCTACCACTGGCTTTCGCGCATCGCGTCCAACAAGGCCATCGACATGCACCGGGCGCGCGCCCGGACGGACCGCGCCCTGACGCAGCTGGAGGGGCTCCTGGCGCCGCTCGAGCAGCCCGGCGCGCGAGATCCCTTCGGCGAGCTCAGCGCACGCCGCGACCAGGCCGCGCTCGAGGCGCGCATCACGGAGGCGCTGTCCGCGCTGAACCCGCGCTATCGCCGCGCCATCGAGCTGCGCTTCCTGGAGGAGCGCGAGCGGCCGGCGTGCGCCGAAGCGCTGGAGGTGAAGTTGGGCACCTTCGATGTGCTGCTGCTGCGGGCGCTGCGCGCGTTTCGACGCGCGTGGGACGAGCGCGAGGCGTCGGGCGCGAGCGCGCGGCGTGTGCCAGAGAGCGAGGCTCAGGATGACTGACGAGCACCGCGAGCCCAGCGTGGACGACCTGCCGAGCGAGGAAGAGCTGGCGGAGGCGGCGGCGCTGGCACGCGCCCTCGAGCGCGAAACGCTGGACGAGGCCCAGCTCGACGCGCTGCTGCCCGCGCTCGAAGCGGGACACCTCCTCAAGATGACGCGGGCCCCCGAGCTGAGCGAGGCCCGCCTGTCGGCGCTGTATGCCGAGCTCGAGGCGTCGCTGCCCGCTACCAACCCCACGGTCGTTCGTGAGACCGGAAGCACCGGAGCGTTCATGGGGTGGCGTGCCCTGCGTGCGTGGCTGCTGGTCGCCACGAGCGCCAGCCTGGCCGCCGCCGTGGGCCTGTGGTTCTTCTCCCGCGACGCCGCCGCGCCGAACACGGAGGCGTCGCTACCCCCGCCTTCCCTCGCCGTGCTCGAGGCGCAGCTCGGCGCAGTCCAGCGCACGGAGGGAGAGAGCACGGACACCACGGCCAACGCGGGGGCGCAGCCGTTGGCGCAGGCCATGCGGCCATACCGCGAGGAGCTCCTGGCCCAGCTCGCCACGGAGTACGCGCCATGAGCCGCTGCCTGTGGAACGCCCTCCTGGTGTCGGCGCTGGTGCTCTCGGCGCACGGGTGCGACGAGCCCGCAACGAGCCCGAGCGAGAGTGCATCGGCCTGGGTCGGCGCCCTGCGAGAGGCACACCAGCGCGCGGACGCTGCGGAGCAGCGCGGAGACGTGGCCGCTGCGGCGGCCGCGCTCTCGCCGCTGGCCAGCGCCCCCGCACCGGACGCGGTGGCCGCGACCCACGCGCGGGCGGCGCGTCAAGACCTGTACTTCCGCCTGGCCACCCTCGCGGCGGGGCAGGACGACCACGAAGCCGCACGCGCGGCCGCGAACTCGGGCCTGGCTCTGGGCCACGGCGATGACGTGCTGACGGCCAACCTGCTGATCGCGCGCGGCGAAGCCCAGGAAGCGCTCGGTGAGCGTGAGGGGGCGAGCGCCGACTACCTCGCCGCGCTGCGCATCAACGAGGTGCTGCTGGATGCCGTGCTCGCCGGGGAGGAACCACGATGACCCTGCGCCAGACGCTGCGCTTTTCGGTCGGCGCGCTGGCCCTCACGCTCGCGTGCGGGCCGGGTTGCGCCGGGTCCGCGCAGGGCGGCGCGGGGTCGACCTCTCCGGAGACCGCGGAAGCCGCCCCTGCCGACCTCTCCATCGACTTGGCCATCGAGTGCCGCGCGGAGGCCACCACCGGCGGTGAGGAGGTGCTGCTCGAGAGCAGCGGCGTGCCCGTCTCGGAGGCCGAGCTCGACGTCCAGGCGGCCCCACCGCCGAGCCGGGCGCCGGAGGGCGGCGCCGCGCCCACCACCGCCGCAAGCTCGCCCGGGGACGTGGTGGGCGACCTCTACACGACCCAAAGCGCCGGACTGGGCGCGCTCGGGTGTGCGCTGGACGCTTCCGACTGTGCGAGCGCGGCTCAGCTCGGAGACGAGATCTGTCGGCTCGCCGAGCGGGTGTGCGGACTCGCCCCGGATGACGCCCGCTGCGACGAAGCCCGCAGCCGCTGCGCCCGGGCGCGTGCTCGGGTCAACACGAGCTGCGGCCCACGCTAGAAGCGTCGTCGTCTAGGCGGAGAGTTCCTCCACGCCTGCGGCCCGCGCCACGTCCAGCACCTCGCGCACCTTCGAGGCCAGCGCGTACGCGTCCACGGGCTTGCGCAGCGTCGCGGCGAAGTCGCCGGACTCGGCCGCCTCTTCGTCGTGGCCCGACATCAGGATCGCGGGGAAGACATAGCTCTGTGCGCGCAGCTCCGCGAGCAGCTCTCGCCCACCCATGTGCGGCATCACGGCGTCGGTCTCCAAGAGGTCGATGGGCTCGCGCTGAACCACCTTGAGCGCCGCCTCGGCCGACCAGGCGAGCTCCACACGGTACCCGCAGAACTCGAGGATGGCCTTCGACGCCAAGAGAGGGCCGTCGCGGTCGTCGACCACCAGCACCGTCTCGTGTCCGACAGGCAGCGCACGTGTGGCGAGTTCCACGGGCACCACGCTCTCGGCGGTGGGCACGGCTGGGATCCACAGCTCCACGAGCGTGCCCTCCCCGGGGGTAGACTCGAGGTGCACGAAGCCACCGTGCTCGCGCACCGCCACGTGCACCATGGTGAGCCCGAGCCCCGTGCCCTCCTCCGGTGAGCGCGTGGTGAAGAACGGCTCGAAGACGCGCGCCTGGTGCTCGAGCGGGATGCCGCAGCCGTCATCGCTGACGGACAGCACCAGGTACTCCCCGTCGCGGCCGCCACGCCCTTCGCTATCCATGGCCAGGCGCGCCCGGATGGCGATCTCTCCCGCCGCCGTGGTGGCGTGCTGCGCGTTGAGCGCCAGGTTGAGCAGTGCCTGCTCGAGCAGCCCGACATCACCCATGAGGTAGCCCGTGCCGATGTCCGGCACTTCCACCGTGACCTTGCGCTCGCCGGAGGTGCCGCGCTCCACCAGCACCGCCACCCGTCGCACCAGATCCGCAGGGCGGAAGGGAGCCAGCTCACCGCTGGGCGCCCGCGTCAGGACGCGCAGGCGCTTCGATAGGTCTGCCGCGCGCAGCATGCTCTGCTCCATGAGGTCCACGTACGACAGCGCGCGCTCATTCAGTTCCGGCATGCGGCGCAACAGACCTACGCCACCCAGCATCCCGCTCAGCAGGTTGTTGAAGTCGTGCGCGATGCCTCCTGCCAACGTGCCGAGAGCCTGCAGCTTCTGCGCCTGCATCAGGTCCCGTTCCTGAGCGCGACCCTTCTCGCGCAGCGCGCGCTCGTGGGCACGGTTGCCCAGCGTGCGGGTGGCCAGCGACGCGACCAGCAGCACTCCGCTCCACAGGAACACAGGGGCCAGGGCGGGGCTCCATTGGTCGCGCTGCGTGTACGTCACCGCAACGACCATGCCCAACATGCCGGACGGCACGAGCGCATCCCAGAACGCACCCTCGCGGGGACGTGGCAGGGCGACCTCGGCCTGCAGCGCGTCCTCGAGGTACGCCCCCGCGATGACGAGGGCGAAGCCCAGCACCCAGAAGACGTCGAGGTCGTGACCCGCTTCGTAGCTGTTGGTCAGCAGGGAGTGCGCGTAGAGGGTGGTGACGAACGTGAGCACGGCCATCGCCGCGATGAGCCAGCCGAGCACGCCGCGGTTCTCGCCCCACTCGCGCTGCCAGTAGGACACCAGGGCGAACGACAGCGCCGAGAAGTGGAGCACGGGATAGCCCAGCGCACACGCCACGTAGAGCGCGGAGGCATGGCCACGCGCCGGCACGTAGTAGAGCACCGCCGTGATCATGACCATGGCGGCCAGCGTCACCCCATAGTCACCCACCAGCTTGAGACCGAGAGGCGCATCGCGCTCCCCACGCCCGTACTCGTAGAAGCCCAGCAGGAAGGGCGGGACGAGGCCGAGGAAGCCCAGCTCGCTGACCGCTGGAAAGGGCGTGAACTCGCCGACCACGAGCTCGAGGTAGTTCCACACCAGCATCCCGAGGAACCACGAGGCGCAGCCAGCCCCGAAGAACGCGAAGGCGCGCGCGCGGTGGCGCTGATGGGAGCGTCGCGCCGTGTGGAAGCACTTGGCCGCTGACAGGAAGCTGATCAGCGTCCAGCCTATGTTCGCCCACCAGTGCACGAACGTCTGGTGGTCTCGGAGCCCGATGTCGCCAACGCCGTAGGCCACGGTGATGAGCGCTAGCGCGGCGAGCACCCGCAGCGGGACGCGCGCTCTCTGCACGTTGGACTGGAGATCGAGTTCCACCTGTCTGTCAGGATGCGCGGCCCTGCCCCCCGCCACAAGAGCGGGAGTTCGCGCCGTGACAGGTCAGTCCGTGCTGACGCCGTAGCGCCGGAGCTTGTCCAGGAACGTGGTGCGCTTGAGGCCGAGCGTGCGCGCCGCTTCGCTCTTGTTGCCGCCCGCCCGCGTCATGGCGCGCTCGAGGATCTTGCGCTCGAGGTCGTTGAACGTCCCCACCCACTCGTCGCCGGCGCCCACCTCCGCCTCGGGGGGCAGTGCGACAGCGCTCTCGCTGGGCGGGCGTTCCGCCGCTCCGGACTCCACACCCACACGAAAATCCGCGAGCAGCAGCTGGGGGCCGCCCGCGCGCGCGACAGCCTCTTCGACGCGCTCGGCCAGCTCGCGGACGTCGCCATCCAGCTGCGCGCGCACGAGGTAGTCCACGACGGCTTGCGACACACCGAGCAGCTCACGCCCCAGCCGGCGGCATGCGCTGGCCACCGCCAGCAGGGTCAGCGACGGGACGTCGGCGGCGCGGCGTGCGAGCGGGGGCACGGCGACCACGCGCTCTCCCACCATTCGACCGAGCGGCGCCGCCAGCGTCCCGCGCGCCACCAGCTCGTCGAGCGGCGTGCGCGTCACCAGCACCACCCGGGCGGCGTTGTCCGCGCGCGGAGGGAGCGCGCTGGCCGCTCCCGTCGGCTCGTCCGGTGACGCCCCGTCCACCGCAGCCGGAGGCGCCATGAAGAGCGCGAGGGCCTCCTGTGCGGCCATGGAGAGCGCCGGCACATCGCGCAGCACGAGCGTCCCCTCCGCAGCGTGGGCCACCCAGCCCGGGTCGCCGGTCTCGGGGTCCCCCATCAGCGCCACCAGCGTCTCGCTGTCCGCAACGGACGCGCAGTCCACCACCACCAACGGCCCCTCGGCCCGTGACCCCTCGCGGTGCAGCAACTCCACCAGGTGCAGCAGCGGCGCCCCCGTGGGCGCCAGCAGGCAGAGCGGTTCGAGCCCGGGAGCCAGCGTGGTGAGCTGCCCCTCGCAAGCGCGCATGGCCGGGCTGTAGGCCACGCGCGGCAGCTCGGCGCCGCCCGCGCGCCCACCTGCCTGCAGCAGCTCGAGGCTCCCGCGCAGGCGCGCGACGCGCAGGTCCCGCTCGTGAAGCTCGTCCAACACTTGCTCGTGCGCCTGGATGAGCTGGCCCACGCGCGCCTGCGCCCGCAGCTGCCCGGCCATGGCGCCGAGCTGCGACGCCAGCCGTCGCGCGAAGGCCTCGGCGGCGTGGATCTCTTCGAGCGCCAGCGCGCTGCGACGACGCCCACGGGGAATGACCAGCAGCCCGTCCACGTGCCCATCGTTCGCGAGCGGCAGGATGGCGAGCGCATCGTGCTGTGCGAGCGCGTCCAGGAGCGGACGCAGCTCCGGGCGGCGTACCGACTGGGCCTCGAGCTCGGGCACCAGCGTGAGCGTGCCAGGGTTGTCGAACGCGAAGTCGATCAGGCGCGTGGAGAGCGAGGCGGCCTGCACGCGCGGCATCCCCGCTGCGTCGATGGTGACCACCCGTGCGGGCTCGAGGACATAGAGCACGGGCTGGGCATCGGACTCGCCCGCCGCCTCGCGCAGCGCGGGCAGCACCGCGGCCCCGAGCTCCGTGAGCGTGGGCACGGCGTCGAGGCGCCTGCCCGCGAGCGCCAACGCATCGAGGAAGCGACCTCCGTAGGGGGCGATGGCGCGCCGCACCAGCGGGGCGAGCGCGCGATCCACGGCGAGCGTCAGCCCTGCGGCGACCGCCCACGCCCAGGCCGGGGCCGGATCGCTCGAGCCGAGCGCATAGCGTGCGAGGGCGAAGCACACCGTCACGAACCCCACCGCGAGCACCGCGCGCACGATGCGCCGAACCGCAGCTCCGGCGTAGACCCGACGGCGCGGGTCCACCATGGCCACGTGCCCATAGAGCAGCACGATGGACAGCACGGCCGCCGTGAGCGCCTCGGCCGCCGGATCGGGCACCAGCACGCCCACCCCCAGCAGCCACGAGGTGAGCGGCAGCGCGACCACGACCACCACCAAGCCCATGACGCCCCAGGCGTTGGAGGCCAGCGCAGCCGGCCCGCTCCCGAGGCGACGGCGGCCCGCGCGCAGCACCAGCGCAGCCGTGAACGCGCCCCACATGAAGAGGCGAGGTGCGCCGCGCAGGGCAGCCTCCGGCAAGAGGTAGCCCTCGTCGGACAGCTGACTGGGCGGGAACGCGCCGAGCAGGCCGAGGAGCGCGCAGGCCAGCGCCAGCACGGTGGCGAGCGGCGCGAGGCGCAGCAGACCCCCGGGACGGTCCGGGACGACGAGCGCGAGCTGAAAGACACGCGCCCCGGCCAGCGGCATGGCCAGGGAGTGCGCCACGAGCCGCAGCGGCGAGGCCGGGTCAGGAAGCAGGAAGGCGGCCAGGATGATGCCGGCGAGGACCCCGACGCCGCTCACACGTCGCGCCCCCGCGGCGTCCACGTGGCGGAGGAAGAGCGGGGTCAGTGACAGCGCGAGCGCGAGCAGCCCGAGCGGCGTGCGCACGCCCTCGAGGCCGCCCGCAGCCGACGCACCCGCGAGCAGGTAGAGGACGGCCGCCGGACCGACGACGGGGAGGATGCGGCTGCGCGAATTCATGGGGCGTTGCCGCAGCCCGCGCTACGGCGACGGACCATATCACCGTCGGGCGGTGGTTCCAGCAGCGTGCAGCCCGTGGGTGAACCAAGTGGGCGTCAGGCCACGCGTCAGGGACCGGCGTCCACGCCCGTGTCCTCGGGACCCATGTCCTCGGGCCCGAGATCCACACCCGTGTCCACCGGGCCGAGGTCCACACCCGTGTCCACCGGACCGAGGTCCACGCCCGTGTCCACCGGACCGGCATCGACACCCGTGTCCTCGGAGCCGCCGTCCGCGGGGCTGCCCATGTCCTCTGGAGGTCCGCCGTCCACCTGTCGCCGCTCGGTGCACGCCAGGTTCAAGCAGCGCAGACCCGACACGCAGTCCGTGTCGCGCCGGCAGTAGCCACCGATGGTGCGCGGCGCAGGCCCCTCGCACGCCATGGTCAGCAGCAGCAGAGTGAGGGGGAGCGCGCCGAGCAGGCGACGCGCGACGCAGCTGAGGTGGGAGTGATGCATGACGCTCGACTCAAAGGTGTGTCACAGATAGGACCTGACTGGCAACTTCCATTCTCGGTGGAGGTTGGCCACTGGGAGGTGATCGCGTGGCAGGAGACGGCAGCGCTCAACGGAAGCCGCTGCGCTCGGCGGAGGGCTCAGCTGAGCGCAGACAGACTCGGTTGCGCTCGACTGGGCCCGCGCGCCCTCGCCCGCCTACGTCTGAGCCAGTCGAGCCCAAGCGCGGACGAACGCCCCCGCGGCGCTCCACGCGCATCGCTCCATGCGCTCACCCGTCGGGCTCATCCGAGCCACGAACGTCAGCCACCGCCGGGGCGGGGCAGGGGTCAGCAAGGGCGTGGGGGGACCCGGAAAAGAAACGCAGCGCAGCGAAGTGCACTTTTCCAGGGAGTCCCGACAGGACGCGCCAGCGCGTCCGTGCCCGCCGCGACCCCTGCCCCGCCCCGGCGGATCGATCACGCCCGCCAGCATCACGAGCAGCCACAGGAATAGGTGGATCAATCGCCCGTTGCCCATCGCCGCCGGGTAAGAGAGACTCGCGGGATGAGTCCGCCCTCGAGCGGCGAAGCCCCGCGCCCGTCCCCTGCCACCCTGACCAGCGGAGCGCTGGTGGGTTCGACCATCAAGGATCGATACCACCTCGTTCGGTTGATCGGGGATGGTGGCGTGGGCGCCGTGTACAAGGCCGCCGACCAGCTCCTGCGACGCTTCGTCGCCATCAAGCTCCTGCACCCCACCACGGCCCGCAAGCCCGAGGCCGTGGAGCGCTTCTTGCGCGAGGCGCGCTCGGCGGCGGGCATCGGTCACCCCAACGTCACGGACGTGCTCGACTTCGGTGAGGAGCGCGGCCAGCCCTTCCTGGTGATGGAGTACCTGCGCGGTCGCAGCCTCTCCCACGCCATCGCCCACGACGGCCGCTTCAGCGTGGAGCGCGCGTGCGCCATCGCCACCCACAGCCTGGCTGGTCTCGCCGCCGCGCATCACCGCGGCATCCTGCATCGCGACCTCAAGCCCGCGAACCTCATGCTCATCGCGCAGTTCGGTGACCCGGACTTCGTGAAGGTCTGCGACTTCGGGTTCGCCACGCTGATTGGCCCGCGTTCCGTCGATGAAGCGCGCTCGCTGACGCCTGCGCGCACGCTGGTGGGGACGCCCGCCTACGCGGCGCCCGAGCGGCTGCGCGGTGACGACAAGCCCGACCCCCGGATGGACGTCTACTCCATGGGCGTGGTGCTCTACGAGATGCTGGCCGGACGCCGCCCGTTCGACGGCGCCACCTTCCAGGAGCTGTCGCACAAGGTTCGCCAGGAGCCGCCGCCGCCGCTGCGCTACCTGCGCCCGGACATGCCCGATGCCCTCGAGCGCATCGTGATGAAGGCGCTGGGCAAGGAGCGCGAGACACGCTGGCGCGACGCCGAAGAGTTCGCGGACGCGCTCGTCCCGTATGGCGGCAAGCAGGTGCTGCGCGCCGACCAGCCATCGGACAGCTTCACCATGGACCTGCTGCGTCTGCGCGCGCGAGAGACAGAGCACCGCGACCGGGTGAAGCGCTCCGACACCGGTGACTGGGGCGTGTTGGCGCAGGAAGCCCCGCCCGAGCCCGCCGCGCCGGTGTCGAGCCGCGGCAGCGACCGCCTGGACACAGGCGCGCAGCCGAAGAGCGCGAGCCTCGAGATCGACGTCTCGTTCGACACGGCGCCGGGGATCGGGGACGCGCTGCGAGAGAAGCACACCGAGCGCGCGCCACCCAACCACGACGAGGTGCCGCTGCGCGACACGAACGTGGACGCGCTGCCCACGCTCGTCATGCGCGCGTTCGAGGGCCGGCTGGTGCTGGCCGTGCTGCGGTACGTGGGCGACCGCTTCGGGCAGCTGGCGCTGCGCGACCTGCTCACGTACCTGCCGCCGCTCACGCGCGACCTCTTCGCCGCGGGCGTGGCCGAGGACGACTGGGTCCCGTACGATGCCGTGCTGGAGCTGCTCGAGCGCATCGACGCCACCATGGGGCGCGACGACCTGCACTTGGTGGTCGAGTGCGGCCGCGAGATGGCCTCTGCCGTGGCAGCCCGGGTGAAGGAAGAGCTGGGCGATGCCCCGCCCGAGCTGGTGGTCACGCACTTCCCCAAGCTGGCCGCGCGACGCGTGCGTGGCGTGACGTTCCGGGTGACGCGCGTAGGTCGCGGGTACGCGCAGCTCTCGCTCGACGAGCAGGGGCAGTCCACGCTGACAGGTGGCGTCTGCACGCTGGGCCTGCTCGAGAAGCTCCTGACCAACGCCGGCGCCGAAGAAGCCGAGGTCACCATGACCGCCTGCCGCGCCCTGGGCGACGACGACACCCGCTTCGACCTCACCTGGCTGGGCTGACCCGAGCCGAGCCCCGGCTGGCGAGAGGGACCCCTCTCAACGGAAGATGGTGCGGCCTTCGGTCTCCCACCACTGCCGGTACTTGCGCTGGGCCACCTCACGGTCGCGCTTGGGCAGCGAGTGCTGGTAGCCGTAGTAGGCCTGTGTGAGGTGCTTGAGCTCGTCGCCGGCTAGGCGGCGGAGCTTCGCGTCTTCGTGCATGAGCGCCTCGATGAGCCACTCGATGCGGTGCTCGCCGCGGTGCTCCTTGACCCAGCCTGCCCACGCGTCGCGCGAGCGGCCGAAGTCCTGGCGCGTGATGAGCACCAGGCTCTGGTGAGCGGCCTCGCGCAGGCGCTCTTCGTCCACGTCCAGCATGCGCACCAGCAGGTCCAGCGCGCCGTCGTCGCGCAGGTGGCCGAGTGCCTTGATGGCCGCGAGGCGAATGGGCACGGGACGCGCCGGGATGCGTGCGCTGGCGCGAACGCGATCGATGACCCGCCCGAACTCACGTGGGAAGCGGCGCAGCGGCCGGAGCACGTCGAGCGCCAACGCACGCGTGCCCGAGTCCACGTCGAACACGCGCCGCCCGAGGGGACCCACGAGATCCCTGTGCACCAGCTCCGCCGACAGCAACGTGGCGTAGAAGCGCACGTCGTGGTCTTCGCGGTCGAGCAGGGCAGCCACGTAGGGGACCGCTACCTCGCCGAATGCCACCATGGCACGCGAGACGGCCGAGATGTCGCGCCCGCGCGGGAGCCGCTGATGCGGCGCGTTGCGGTCGAACCAGAGCGGACCGGGGAACTCGCGGACCAGCGCGGGCAGCACGCCCTCGCCCGCGCGGAGCGCCGCCTTCACGGCAAAGACGTCTTCCGGCCCCGCGTTCAGCAGCTGCTGCATGGCGGTCTCGACGCTGTCGCCGAGGTCGAGGATGACCGACGGCATGCCGGGATCGACCGCAGCACGCGCGTTGGTGGTGGCCGAAGCGCTCGTGGTGGCGGCGGTGACCGTCAGCTCGGGCTCGTCGTCGTCGTCGTGTGCGGCCTCCGCTTCGCGCGCTGTGGGCGCAGGCGGGCGGTTCGAGCGCAGGCGGCGACGCTCGGCTTCATCCGTGTTCGGGCTCTCGGAGCGGCTCGCCTCTTGCTCACGCGGAGGTGGAGGACGCGACGAGCGCGAGCGCGCGACGACGTCGGTGGTCCCCTTCATCGAGTACACACCGGCTGCCGGGCGGAAGCTGGCGTTCCCGCGCGGTGGCTCCTCCGGGACGGGCACCACAGTGCCCATCACCACCGCCTCGGCGAGGGCGCGGGCCGTGGCGCGAGCGCGCTCGCTGTCCACGACGGTCACCGCGCGCGTCACGGACACGCCGCCGGTCTTTCGAACCAGCGCCTCGGCGGGCACGGGGATGTCCACGAGCGTGGCCTGTTGGCTCGCGGCGCGCTCGGCGCTGGCGGGCGGGGCGTCGCTGGGCTCGCTGGGCTCATCGAAGCCGGGGGCGTCGTGCTCGCCCGTGACCAAGGTCGCGTCTTCGAGCGCCGCCTCGGCACCGTCCAGCATGGTGGAGCCTGAGGCTGTGTCGAGCGTGACGGCCGGGGGTGCCTCCCACGCGGGCTGGGCGGCATCTGCTGCGGGCTCGGGCGCGGGCTCGGGCACTCCGAGATACGCCGGTTCGGGGTCCTCGGGGGTGGTGTCGTCGACCCCTGGCCGGGCCTGAGCTGGCACGCTCTGCGCGCCCGCCGTGTTGGCCACGGGGGACGGGGGAGGTGGCGCCGTGCGCGGCACACCGAGCAGATCCATGGCCTGCGTGCGACGCTTGGGCGCACGCGCCCGCGGCGTGTGCGAGACCTCGGCCACCCAGTTGCGGCGACCGCCCTGCCAGCGCTTGGCGATGTTCCCCTTCGGGTCCGCTGCCTCGGCCTCGGGCGCCGCCTTGCCGAGCTTGCGGCGCAGGATCAGGCGCTGGAACGCCTCGCTGATGCGCGGCATGAACGCGACGAACTCCGGCACGTCCGAGATGCCAAAGTCCTCGCCGCCGCGGTCTCCGTAGAACAAGAGCACCACGCGCTGGCGGATGACCACCGGCGCCACCACGCACGGCTGCGCCTTGTCACGGCCCAACGCGCCGGCCAGCTGTTGGTCGGCGCGTGTGCCGCCCTCGAGGTCGCCCATGCGCGGCTGCGCCGTGCGGAAGGCATCACTCAGGATGCCAGCGTCTTCCACCGACGCCGACGTGCGGCGCACGGTGGCGTAGTCCGGCCCGCGGCCCTCCACGTCCAGCCCCTCGGCCACGTCGTCTTGCACCATGAACAGCACGGCGCAGTCGAAGAACTGCTGCACGAAGGCGAGCGACACCTGCAGCACCTCTTCGCGGCTGCTGGCCTGCTCCAACAGCTCTACCGCCAAACGTGCCGTGAAGGGACCGCGGATGCGGTGCAGCAGCTCGGTGCGCGGGGGCCGCTCCATGAGTGCAGAGGCCGTCTCCCCCGTGGGCGGCTCGGAATCGCGCGTGGGCACCGCGGGGGCGTTGGGCGGAGCAGGGAGGCTCGGCTTCGTGGCGCCGAAGCCTGGGGGATCGGCCACGAGCGACGTGCGCTCGATGGACTCGGCGCCCACCACGCGTGCCACGTTGACGGCCACGGCGACATTCCCGCGGCCTGCCGCAGGGACCTGCCCGTATTTCGCCGTGCTGCCGGTGCGCGCCGAGTAGGTGGCGCTGGTCCGACCTTCCGGCTCTGGCGCGGGCGCAACCGCGGCGACGGCGGCGGCCTCGATGGCGGGGGCCAGGTCGTCGGGCATGGTGCGCCGGTTGTCGTCGATGGCCGCGACCTCCACCAACGTGCCGGCGTCGGCGTCGCCCAGCTTGCGCCCCAAGCGCTTGAGGCGCGGCGAGAGCTCCACGCCGTAGTGCGCGCCCAGGGCGGCCTCGAGGCGCGCCTGGGTGGAGATGCGCTGCTCGATGGCGGCCCCGAGCAAGAACGCCAGCTGCTGCTCCACCTCACGGCTGAGCGGCTCGTGCACGGCCAGGGCCACACGCCCGGGGTGCACGCCGAGCGGCACGACGCGGTGCTGCTCGGCCACCTCGCGCGGGACCAATCGAATGACGTCACGCGACACCGCCATGAGGTCCGCCGCCGCCACCGGAGACAGCTCGAACACCGCTGCACAGTACGACGCCAGGACGTTCTCGGGGGCGGCGCCCACCTCGAGCAGCACCGTGTCGAGGGCACCACCCGAGATGACTTGGCGCTGGATCGCCTCCTCGATTTTCTTCACCGGAACCACTCGGTCCCGGACAAGCAGCGACGTCAGGGCCGACATGGGGCTCCCATGGTCACGTTCCCTGCCGAAAGTGTCAATGATTGCGGTGCGCGACTCATGACTGCCGAGCCGCTGGATCCTCCGGAAAGCGATGCCGCGGATAGCGCCGGCGTAGCTCCTGGGCGAGGCGCGGATAGTGACGCTCCCAGAAGCCCGCCAGGTCGGTGGTGACCTGCACCGCGCGTTTGTTGGGGGCCAGCAGGTGCAGCACCAGGGGCACCTCACCGCGGGCCACGCTCGGACCGCGGGTCATGCCGAAGAAGTCTTGCATGCGGGACTCGATCCAGGGCGCGCGCTCGGCCTCGTAGTTCACCGGCACGCGCGCGCGGGCCGGCAAGGAGACCGTCTCGGGAGCGACGGTGTCGAGCGCCCGCCGTGTGGCCTGGTCCAGCATGCCCAGCAGCGTGGGGAGCAGCGCCAAGGACTTGAGGTCGGCGAACGAGCGCCGGCCATCGCACAGCACACGCAGGGCCTCGATGATGCGCGCGTCGTCGATGGCTGGCGTGGCCACGCCGTGTGCACGAGCGAACGCGACACGATGTTGGAGCGCCTGGAGCTCGTCCATGTCCACGAAGCGCTGCAGGCCTGCGGCGAGCGCCGCGCGCGCCAACGTGTCGGCCACTTCGTCCCCGGACACGTCCCGCCGCACGCTCTGGTCGATGACCAGGCCGTCGTAGCGCAGCCCGCTGATCTGCTCCACCTGCTCGCGCCGCGCGTCGAAGCGCGTCTCCACGTAGCTCACGACGCGCTCGGGAAAGGCATCCAGCAGGTCCTCGGCGTCGACGGCGCTGGCGCGCTCGATGACGGTGCGCTGCTGCTGCCGGCGCGCGTCCACGCAGACCATGAATTCCGCCTCGCGCACCACGCTCTCGGGGGCGAGCTCGCCGCTGCCGCCGCCGGCGAACACCACCGCGGGGCGGCCCGCATCGCGGCGCTTGCCCACACGGTCCGGAAAGCCCACCAGCACGGCGCGCGCGATGGCGGTGCGCTCGGCGTCCAGCGGCGCATCGGGCACGCGCGGCAGGCGCAAGGCGCGGGCCAGCTGGTCGCGGCTCTGCTTGACCGTGTGCACCAGCGCGGGCTCGAGCTCGAGGCGACGCAGCACGCCAGCCGAGAACCCGTGCGCCTCCGCCTCCTCGAAGGCCTCCACCTGCTCCACCACGTCGCTGTCTTCCACCCGCTCCCGGCCACGCCCTCGCGGGCCACCCAGGTGCGCGCGGCTCCCGCGACGGATGTCGCGTTCGGCGATGAGCGCGGCCACCAGCGCCCCGCGCGCGCCCGCCC
This sequence comes from Sandaracinaceae bacterium, assembly GCA_016706685.1. Taxonomy (NCBI): domain Bacteria; kingdom Pseudomonadati; phylum Myxococcota; order Polyangiales; family Sandaracinaceae; species Sandaracinaceae bacterium. The sequence goes on from JADJJE010000001.1 coordinate 547,914, forward strand.
CTCGCTCGCTGGCCTCCAGCATGAGGCGTCCCAGCCTGGGGTGCGTGGGCAGCGTGGCCAGGCGCCGGCCGAGTGCGGTGGGGCCGAGCATGCCAGCCTGCTCGTCGAGCGCACCCAGGCGCTGCAGCAGCTCGAGCGCGGCCGTGCGCGCGGCCTCGGGGGGCGCCTCGAAGAACGCGAAGGTGCGCGCGTCGTGCCCGAGCGTGGCCAGCAGGAGCAGCGCCTCCGCCAGCTCGGCGCGAGCCACTTCGGGGGCGTCCTGCGCGTCGCGCGAGTCGAAGTCGTGGCGCGTGTAGAGCCGCTCGCACGTGCCGGCCTGCACACGACCCGCGCGGCCGGCCCGCTGCACGGCGCGCGCGCGGCTGATGCGCTCGGTGACCAGGCTGCTGAGGCCCGTCCACGCCTCGTGCCGCGCCACGCGCGCGAGCCCGCTGTCCAGCACGTGCGTGACGCTGGGCAGGGTGACCGAGCTCTCCGCCACGTTGGTGGACAGGATGACCTTGCGGCGCGCGCCCCGCTGCACGGCCTGGTCCTGCTCGCGTGCGGGCAGGTCCCCGTGCAGCAGCGCCAGGTCCGCGCCCGCGTGCTGCACCAGCTCGCGGCAGGCGTCCGCTGCGCGGCGGATCTCGGCCGCGCCCGGCAAGAACACCAGCACGTCGCCAGACGTCTGGGCCAGCGCGCGGCGCACGCCCCCCGCCACGCGCTCTTCCAAGTGGCGCGTGTCCTCGCGGTCGGCGAAGCGCACGTCCACCGGGAACTCGCGGCCCGGCACCCTCACCACGGGCGCGTCCAAGAACGCGGCCACCGGCGCGGGGTCGAGCGTGGCGCTCATGACCACCAGGCGCAGGTCGGGCCGCGCGGAGGCGCGCGCGTGGCGGCACAGGGCCAGGCCCAGGTCCGAGGCCACGCTGCGCTCGTGGAACTCGTCGAAGACCACCGCGGCGAGGCCCCGCAGCGTGGGGTCGTCCGCCAGACGCCGCAGCAGCACGCCCTCCGTCACGAAGCGCAGGCGCGTGCGCGGCCCGGCCAGCGTCTCGAAGCGCACTTGGACGCCGACGCTCTCCCCCAGCGCCTCGCCCTTCTCGTCGGCCACCCGCGCCGCGGCCATGCGCGCGGCGAGGCGGCGAGGCTCGAGAACCCACACCTCTCCGGGCAGTCCGTCCGCTTCACACTGGAGCAGCACCGCGGAGGGCACGCGCGTGGTCTTGCCCGCGCCAGGCTCAGCCACGATGACCACCGCGCCTGCCCGAACGAGCGCCGCCCGGATCTCCGGGAGGAACTGGTCGACGGGCAGCGCGGCCTCGGCGCGCGGTGGCAGAGCGCGTGTCACGCTGCGTCAGACGCGCGTGAGCTTGCGGTACTTGATGCGGCGCGGCACGTCCGCGTCATCACCCAGGCGCTTCTTCTTGTCGGCCGCGTAGTCGGAGTAGCCACCCTCGAAGAACACCACGCTGCTGTCGCCCTCGAAGCCGAGGATGTGCGTGCAGAGCCGGTCCAGATACCAGCGGTCATGGCTGACGATCAAGCAGCAGCCGGGGAACTCCAGGATCGCTTGCTCGAGCGACTGCAGCGTCTCCACGTCGATGTCGTTGGTGGGCTCGTCGAGCAGCAGCACGTTGCCGCCGCTGCGCAGCAGCTTGGCGAGGTGCACGCGGTTGCGCTCACCGCCCGAGAGCGCGCCGACCTTCTTCTGTTGGTCGCTGCCCTTGAAGTTGAACCAGCCCACGTACTGGCGCGCGCGCACGGTGCGACCGCCACCCACGTCGATCTCCTCGGTGCCGCCGGAGACCTCGTCGTAGACGCTGGCGTCGCCCTTCAGGTCGGCGCGGCTCTGGTCCACGTAGCTGAGCTTGACGGTCTCGCCCACCTCGATGTGCCCCGCATCGGGCTGCTCTTCGCCCACCAGCATGCGGAAGAGCGTGGTCTTGCCCGCGCCGTTCGCGCCCACGATGCCCAGGATGGCGCCGGGAGGCAGCGAGAAGCTCAAGTCCTCGTACAGCAGCTTGTCGCCGTAGGCCTTCTTGATGCCGTGCACCTCGATGACCTTGCGGCCCAGACGCGGGCCCGGCGGGATCTTGATCTCAGCGCCGTCGCGCTGCTCGCGGCCGGCCTCGGCCACCAGCGTGTCGAACGCCTCGAGGCGCGCCTTGCTCTTGGCCTGCCGCGCCTTGGGCGAAGCACGGACCCACTCGAGCTCGCGCTGGATCTTCTTGCGCCGCGAGCTGTCGGACTTCTCTTCCTTCTCGAGGCGCTGCGCCTTGTTGTCGAGCCACTCGGAGTAGTTGCCCTTGAAGGGCAAGGCCTTGCCGTGATCCAGCTCGAGGATCCACTCCACCACGTTGTCGAGGAAGTAGCGGTCGTGCGTGACCAGGATGACAGCGCCTGGGTACGCCTGGAGGTGGCCCTGGAGCCACGCCACGCTCTCGGCGTCGAGGTGGTTGGTGGGCTCGTCCAGCAAGAGCATGTCGGGCCGCTGCAGCAGCAGGCGGCACAGCGCCACGCGGCGCTTCTCACCACCCGAAAGCACCTTCGGGTCGGCGTCGGCCGGCGGCAGGCGCAGCGCGTCCATGGCCAGCTCGAGCGTGTGCTCGAGGTTCCAGCCGTCGGCCGCGTCGATTTTGTCCTGCAGGACGCCCTGCTTCTCCAGCAGCTTGGTCATCTCGTCGTCGCTCATCGGCTCGCTGAACTTCATGCTCAGCTCCTCGAACTCGCGCAGCAGATCGCGCACGGGCTTCACGCCCTCTTCGACGGCTTCGCGCACGGTCTTGGCGTCGCCGAGGTCCGGCTCCTGCTCCAAGTACCCCACGGTCAGGCCAGCGCGCTTCCAGGCCTCGCCCGTGAAGTTGGTGTCCACGCCCGCCATGATGCGCAGCACGGTGGACTTACCGGTGCCGTTGACGCCGATGATGCCGATCTTCGCGCCCGGCAGGAACGAGAGGTACAGGTTCTCGACGACCTTCTTGTCCGGCGGGTGAACCTTGGTCACCCCCTGCATCGTGAAAATATAGTCAGCCATGTGGGGTCACTCCTGCTCAGTCGATGGCGATCAGCGTCACGTCGAACACGAGCGTGCCCTGCGGGCGCTCGGGCTGGCCATCGTACGCGAGGTTGCCGGGGATCCAGAAGCGACGCTTCTCGCCAGCGACCATGAGCTGCATGCCTTCGGTCCAGCCGGGGATCACGCCATTGAGCGGGAAGGTGGCCTCGCGGCCGCGACGCAGCGACGAGTCGAACAACGTGCCATCCGTGGTCCAGCCGCTGTAGTGCACGGTGACCGAGCTGGTGGCCGTGGGGTGCACGGTGCCCGTGCCGGGCTGCAGGACCACCGAGGCGACGCCGCTCGCGGTGCGCTCCGCGTTGCGCGGCGCGGCGGCCACGTTGTCGGGAGTGACGGGCGGCGCGGTCTCGATGCCCAGCAGCTCCACGTCGAAGACGAGCATGCCGGCCGGACGGCCGGGCTGGCCGCGGTAGGCGAGCTCTTCGGGGATCCAGAGGCGGCGCTTCTCGCCACGCACCATGAGCTGCAGACCCTCGGTCCAGCCGGGGATCACGCCGCGCAGCGGGAACGAGATGGGCCGGCCACGCTGCACGCTGGAGTCGAACATCTGACCGTCCGTGGTCCAGCCGGTGTAGTGCACGATGACGACGTCCTGGGCGGTGGGGTGGTCGCGACCCGTGCCCGCCTCGAGGACGCGCGATGCCACGCCGGTGGCCGTGCGCTCGGCGTTGGCCGGCGGCGCCGCCACGTCTGCGGGAGCCGGGATTCCGGGCGGCTCTTCGGGGGCGGGCGCAGCGGCCGCTTCGACTTGTGCGCCAGCCTGGGCACCCGCTGGCGGGTCCTCGTGAGCCTGGGCGCGAGGTCCGCGCGGGACGTCGGCAGCGGCAGACTCACCTTCGCCGCGGGGCTCGTCGCCGAGGCCGTTGCTGCTGGTGCGGCAGCCGCCAGCAGGAACGAGGAGCAAAAGGGCGAGCCACAGCGCGGAGGAGCTTCGTTCGGTGAAAGACATGCGCCGCTTGGTACCCGAACGCGCAGGGGATGTCGAGACGCCAGCCTTGCGCGCGGGTGTGCAAACCTTTCCAAAATGTGACGGGCGTCGCTACCATCGCGTGAGGAACGACACCCCGCGTGACCCCTCCCGACGACGACCGCCCCACACTCCTGCTGTTCGGCGACGGCGAGCCCATGCTCGAGGCGCTGGTCGCGGCCTTGAGTGGGCGGGCCATCGTCATGGTGGAAGACGAGGCCGACTCGGCCGTGGCCGCGGTGCTAGCCAACGTGCCCGACGTGACGGTCTTCGTGGGGCGCGCTGCGCAGCCCGAGCAGGCGGCGGCGCTGTTGCGCGAGCTGGGTGCCCACGCGCTCACCGCTTCCAGCCCGGTGGCGCTGCTGTCTTCGGACGACAGCCTCGCGGCGCGCCTGCGGGCCGCCGAGCACGGCGTGGTCACCATCCTGCAGCGCAGCGCCAGCGCGGACGCCATGGCGCGCCAGATGCTGGAGCTGGCCACGCGCCTCTACGACGACCCTGGGGTGCACGAGGCGGGTGAGCTGGCCGAGGCCTCGGTGGACGACCTGGTGCAGATCCTCGGGCGCGAGCTGCAGAGCGGCATCCTCTCCATCACGCAGGCCGACGGCGCGCGCGCCGAGCGCTTCGTGGTGCGCGCCGGGCAGCCCATGCGAGCGGCCATCAGCCAGTTCATCGAGCGCGTGCGGCCGCTCATCGCGGAGGCGAAGCCGCTGCACTATGCCTTCCACGAAGCGCCGGTGGCGCCGCTCTGGACACTGGACGACGAGGCCGAGGCCGAGGCCGACGGCTCGGCCCGCAAGGGCCTGCGTGACCGTCGCTTCTTGTTGATCGCCAACAACCCCGCCGCTGCCGATGCGCTGGCGCAGGAGCTGCGTGCCAACGGCGCGCTGGTGGTGGTGGTGTCGGCCGACGGGTCCGGCTGGGACCGCGCGCGCGACCTGGATCCCGAGATCGCGCTCATCGATGAAGAGGGCCTCAACCACTGGGGCTTCGACGCCGTCGCCCGCTTGCGCGCGGACCCACAGCTGCGCTGGGCGTCGCTGGTGGTGATGGACGCGAAGGAGCTGCTGCCCGAGGACGGCCCGCCACGCGTGGAGCGCCTGGCGGCGAACATCGCGAAGCTCACCGAGCCGGACGCGGCGCTGCGCGCCCGGGCGGCCGCCCACGAGGTCTTCGACGCGCGCATCGAGACCGTGGGCCCCACGCGGCTGGTGCGAGCGCTGCTCAGCACGGGCGGCGCGTGGAACCTGCAGGTGCGCCCGCGCGGCGGGGCCACGCTTCAGCTAGCCCTCGCCGAGGGGCTGGTGGCCGGGGCCAGCGCCCACCTCCCGGACGGCCGTCGGCTCGAGGCCGCTGCAGCGTTCGCGTGCCTGCTGGTGGCGGGGGCGGGCCGCCTGCGCGCCGAGCCCGCCACCCACCCGAAGCTCGCCAACATGCTGATGCCGCTCGACGAGGCCGTGCGCGCCGCGCACGCCGAAGGCAGCCCCATGCCGGTGACGCACAGCCCGTCGGCACCGCCGCCGCCTCCGGAGCGCGGCTCGCGGCCGTCGAGCCCGCCGCGCGCACGCGCTGCGGCCAGCCAGACCCACAGCACGGAGACCAACGCGCTGGTGGGAGAGCTCGAGGACCTGGTGGGTGGCCTGCAAGACGCGCTCGAGGGCCAGCCCACGCGGCCGAAGGGAGTGGCCCGGGTCGCGGCGCCGCGGCCACCGGTGCGCCCGGCATCAGCGCCCGTCGTCTCCGCTTCGCCAACCGCCGCCAAGCCCGCGCCCGCCAACGTCGCGCCCATTGCCCCCAAGCCCGCGCCGACCACCGCTCCCAAGCCCGCGGTCGGCGCGCTCGCCGAGCCCGCTCGGGCCCCGGCGGTCCCGCCGCGGACGGCCAGCCCAGCCACCGCGGCCGTGGCGCGGGCCGCTGCCGTTGCCCCAGGCACCCATCCCGCTGCAGCTCCCGTGGCGAGCTCCAGCAAAGTCTCATCACCGCCTGACGCCAAGCCCGCCACCGCGCGGCCCGCGCCCCCGCCCAGCACGAGCCCTCAGGTGGCCACCCGCGCTGCCCCGCCCGGCGCTCCCCTGGGTGCACCCGTGGCACGCTTGGCGCCCGCCCCGTCGCCGGCTTCCGGCGCGCGCCCGCCCACGCCGGCCGCCGCCGCTACGCGGCCACCTCCCCCGGCCCTCGCGGCCGCCAAGTCACTGCCGCCTCCGCCCCCCGCGGCCGTCAAGTCACTGCCCCCGCCCCCCCCTCCCACGCGCACGTCGCTGCCACCGCCTCTCTCGGAGGACAACAAGCCCACACTCCCGCCGCTCCCCGGCGCTGGCCTGGCCCCCCACCCGCCGGCACCGCCCTCGACACGCCCGCCTCCTCCGCCCTCGACCGCGCCCACTCGAGCCGCTTCGGCTCCTCCTGCGGCCCTGGCTGCCGTGGTGCCAACGGTTGCTGCGCCACTCGCGGAAGTGCCCGCGCCACCCGCGCCCCGGCCCGTGCCCATGCCGCAGCCGCCTCCCGCCACGCTGCCCGCCCAGCCGCAGCCCGTCATGGCACAGCCGGTCGTCTCCGCGGACGAGGCGCCTCGGCGAAAGGTGTCCCCCGTGCACGTGGTCATCGGGCTCGCCATCATCCTCGCCGGCATCGCAGGGTTCGCGCTGGTGTTCACGTTTGCGGCGCAGGGCCCAGCGAGCGATCCCGGCGCCGCCCCCACGCCCGCCCCGCTGGCCACGCCCGCGCCAGCCCCCCTGCCAGCCGCGCCTGCAGCCACCGCGCCCGCACCCGTGTCCCGCGCGCAGGCCAACGCCCAAGCGCCCAGCGCACCGCGGCTCCTGTCGGTGGACCCCGGGCCCATGCCGGAAGAACACGCCGGGGCCGCCGCCACCGTGGAGCGCTACCGCGACAGCCTCGCGCGTGGTGCTCGCGCCCGCTCGCGCGGCGACCTCGAGGTGGCGCTCTCGTCCTATCGCTTCGCCGCGCACCTCAAGCCGCGTAGCACCGACGCCGCGCTGGGCATCGCCCGCACCTACCTGGACGCGCAGCAGCCCGCCGATGCGCTGCGCTGGGCCGAGCGCGCACGCGACGTGGAGACGCGTGGCATCGAGGGGCGCCTGATGGTGGGCGACGTGCTGCTGTCGATGGGCCGGCACGACCAAGCCATCGCCACGTGGCGCGAGGCGCAGACGCTGGCCCCACGCGAGCGCGCCCCCGAAGAGCGCATTCGCCGCGCCGAAGAAGACCTCGCCGAAGAGGACTGACCCCGCCGCCGGTGCGGCCTACTCGTCGCCGCGCTCGAGGGTTGGCGCCGGCGCCTCGCTCCGGCTCACCTCGTGACCCTCCACGTCGATGACACCGGCCACGGGGCGTGCGCCTGGTCGCCCCGTGCGGGAGCGCATGCCGGGGCCGCCCATCGACACGGTGCCCATGGTCACCACCTCCACGTCGCCGCGCGCCACGCGACGCTCGAGCCACGTGCGAACGCCCCGCGCCCACAGCGCGCGCGTGCCCGGGATGAGCAACGACAGCCCCAGCACGTCGCTGAGCACGCCGGGGACGATGAGCAGGGCGCTGCCCAGCAAGACCAGCACGCCACCCAGCACGCCCTCTTCGGGCATCTGCCCGCCCGCCAGCGCCTCGCTCCAGCGTGCCAGCACGCGCGCGCCGAGGCTTCGCGCGATGACGGTGCCCACCACGCTGGTGACGAACAGCAGCCCGAGCGTGGGCCAGAACCCCAGCGCCCGCCCGAGGGCGAGGAGCACGTAGAGCTCGGTCAGCGCAAAGAGGACGAACGCGAGGAAGAGCCTGCCCACCCGCGCCTCACTCCGCCTGCTGCTGTTGGGCGCGCCGCTCGGCCTTGCGCTGCGCCTTCGCGGCCTCGGCTGCGCGCTTGGCCTCGGCCTCGCCCGGCACCTCGCGCTCGGGCGAACGCCCCGCCGGCGCCGTGACGATCACCTCGAGCAGCATGGGCGTGGCCAGCGCGATGAGATCGATGTCCGGGTCCAGCTGCTTGCCCAGCCCCTCGGCCACCAGCATGGCGATGTGCACCACCGTGAAGCTGGGGTCGATCTGCACCTTGTGGCGCCGCAGGATGTTCATGATCCCGGCCACCACCTCGCTGGCCTCCAGCTCGCCCAACGGCTTGCCGTAGAACGTGTCGAAGTAGGCCGTGACCTCGCGCTCGTACTGCGCGTAGTCCTTGGTGCCCACGGTGGGCGCGTACACGTAGAACAGCCGCGCCGCCGCCTTGCCGTCCTTCTGGCTGAGCGCGTGGAAGGTCTCGATGAAGGGCCGCATCAGGTCCTTCGGGATCTCGGCCACCAGCCCCAGGTCGATGAGCACCACCACGCCCTCGTCGGTGAGCATGATGTTGCCGGGGTGCAGGTCGGCGTGCACGAAGCCGTCCTTGAAGACCATCTGCTGGATGGCCGCCGCGCCGCGCAGGGCCAGCAGCTTGCGGTCGCCGCCCACCTTCTCGGGCTCGGTGGCGCGCACGCCGTTCACGAACTCCATGGTGAGCACGCGCCGCGAGCACAGGCCGTCGATCAGCTTGGGCACCTCCACGCCCTCCACGTGCGCGAAGTTGGCCGCGAAGCGCCGGTTGTTGTTGGCCTCCTGCTCGAAGTCCACCTGCCGGTGCATGGCCTCTGCGAACTGGGCCACCGCGCCGCGCAGCGAGAGCAGCTTGAGCGAGGGGATCCACTCCAGCATGCGCGCGCCCACGTCCATCAGCACCAGGTCGCGATCGATCTGTGGCGCGGCCAGCGGGCGCTGCACCTTGAGCGCCACGGCCTCACCCGTGTCGAGGCGCCCACGGTGCACCTGCGCCACCGACGCTGCGGCCACCGGCACCGGGTCGATCGACACGATGCGCGCGCGCGCTTCCTTCGGCAGGTCCTCGTCCAGCACGCGGACCACCTGCTCGAACGGGATGGGCTGCACCTTGTCCTGCAGCGTCTCGAGCTCGCGCACGATGCCCGGCGGGATGATGTCCGGACGCGTGCTCAGGATCTGCCCGAGCTTCACGTAGGTGGCCCCCAGCTTGTCGAGCGTGCTCACCAGCACCTGTCCACGCAGGTGGTCGCGTGCCTCGGTGTCCAGCCGCCCGGCCACGATGCGCCGGCCCATGTAGCGAAAGAACGCCCCGGTGAGCACGGCCAGGATCGCGAGCGAGCGGAGCACCAGAGACAGGAAGCGCATGGCTCACGGTGTAGTTCCGAGCGGCCCGCCCGTCTACCTGGCGCAGAATGGACGAGCCGCGCACCTCCGCGCACACTCACGCCATGACGGAGCCGAAAGACAGCCAGTTCCCGGTGCCCGAGGAGCAAGTGGGGGCCGTCCACGGCTACGGCCCGTGGCCGCTCCTGACGCTGCGCTGCATCATCGGCGGCACCATGATGGGGCTCGCCAACCTGGTGCCCGGCATCAGCGGCGGGACCATGCTGCTGGCCAGCGGCATCTACCCGCGCTTCGTGCAGTCGGTCGCGGAGATCAGCCGCTTCAAGTTCCGCAAGCACTCGCTCTTCCTGCTGGGGATGGTGGCGCTGTGCGCGGGCCTCGCCATCTTGGTGCTGGCCGAGACGGTGCGGAACACCACGGTCGAGCACCGCTGGGCCATGTACAGCCTCTTCATCGGGCTCACGCTGGGCGGCGTGCCGGTGGTCTGGGGGCTCGCGCGGCCCGCCGACGGGCGTGTGTTCGCCGGCTTCGTGCCCGCCTTCTTGCTGATGGTGGTGCTGGCCTTCGTGGACAGCGGCGAGACCACGTCGGCCTCGGGCTTCGGCTTCATGTTCATGGCCGGCGTGATCGGCGCGAGCGCCATGATCCTGCCGGGCATCAGCGGCGGCTACCTGCTCATCTTGTTGGGCGCGTACCTGCCGGTGCTGGACGCCATCAGCGTCTTCAAGGACGCCCTCCGCGCCGGGGACCCGATGGCCGCCAGCGACGCGTTCGTGACGGTCATCCTGCCGGTGGGCCTCGGCGTGCTGGTGGGCGTGCTGGCCGTCAGCAACCTGATCGAGAGGCTGCTCGCCAAGTACGAGAAGCCCACGCTGGGCGCGCTGCTCGGCTTCCTCTTCGGCAGCGTGGTGGGGCTGGCCCCCTTCCGCGAGTTCTACCGGCCGAGCGTGGGCGACCTGGTGGGCGGCATCCGCATGACGGCCGAACGCCTGGCCGAGCTGCCGCAGCACAAGTGGCCCACGCGGGCCTTCGAGCCCACCAACCTGCAGCTGATCGGCGCCGTGGGCATCGGCATCCTGGGGTTCTTGCTGACCGCGCTGCTGGCCAAGTACTCGAACCGCGCGCCGAGCGAGCGGGCCATTCAGCCCGTGCCCTCGCAAGACGGAGACTGACGGGCGCAGGCGCTCAGGCGTAGAGCGCCGCGAGCGCCTCGCCATAGGCTGCGAGCACCGCGCCGCGCTTCACCTTGAGCGTGGGTGTGAGCATGCCGTTCTCGGTGCTGAACTCCTCGGTCACCAAGAGGAACTTGCGCACCTTCTCGAAGTGGCGGAACTCACCGCTCTGCCGGTCCAGCTCGCGCTCGAAGAGGTCCTGCACGCGCGGGTCGCGCACGGCCTCGGCCGCCGTGGCGGGCACCCGATGCTGCGCGCACCACGGCAGCAGCAGGTCGAAGTCGGGCACGATCACGGCCACGTTGTACTCACGGTTCTCACCGAAGAGCATGACGTTCGAGATGTAGGGGCTGAGCTTGAGCTGCTCCTCGAGCGGCGTGGGCACCACGAACTTCCCGTTCTCGAGCTTGTACTGCTCCTTGATGCGCCCGGTGATGTGCAGGAAGCCCTCCCCGTCGAGGTAGCCCATGTCGCCCGTGCGCAGCCCGCGCTCGCCCTTGCGCTCCACGAACACTTCGGCGTTCGCCTCGGGCAGGCCGTGGTAGCCCAGCATCACGTTGTGCCCGAAGACCAGCACCTCGCCGTGCTGGGGGTCGCCCGTCACCGCGCGGTCGATCTCGATGCGCACGCCTGGGAGCACCTTGCCCACCGAGCCGATCTTGCGCGAGCCCGGGTAGTTCATGGTGGCGATGGGTGACGTCTCGGTGAGGCCGTAGCCCTCGTAGACCGGGATGCCGAGGCCGTCGATGAACTCGGCCACCTCGCGCGAGATGGCCGCGCCGCCGCTGAACGCGTACTTCAGCTTGCCGCCGAAGCGCCCGCGGATGTGGCTGAACACCACGCGGTCGAAGATGACGTGCTGCAGATCCGCCACGCCGCTCGACTCGTTGCGGCCCGCCAGGTCCTTGCGCAACTTCGAGTTGGCCAGCGCGGCGCGGAACAGCTTCTGCTTGCGGCCGCCCTCCTCGGCCACCTTTTTGTGCACCGTGTCGTAGATCAGGTTGAAGATGCGCGGCACCGCGAAGAGCAACGTGGGCTGCACCTCCCCGAGGTTCTGCAGGATGCGCGGGACCGACTCGGCGATGGCGATGGAGGCGCCCATCGAGAAGAGCCCGTGCAGCTCCACGGTCTGACCGAAGGAGTGCGCCCAAGGCAGGAAGGACAGCGAGCGGTCCTCCGGCGCCATCGGGAACACCTCGTGCACCGCGCTGACGTTGAGCGCGATGTTGGCGTGCGAGAGGATGACGCCCTTGGGCGTCCCCGTGGTGCCCGACGTGTAGAGGAACGTGGCGGGTGTGCTCGCCTCGGCCGGGACCACGGCCACCGCGGTGTGTCGCCCGCGGTCGCGCAGGGCCTCGTAGGTGCTGTCCGCGCTGCCCGGCTGGTGTGCGAGCGAGACCAGGTGCTCGACGCTCGGGAGCTGCGCCCGCGACGCGGAGAGGGTGCGCGCGATGGCCTCGTTGGCCACGAACACCACCCGCGCGCCGCTGTCGCTCAGGATGTAGCGCCACTCCTCCGCCTGCTGGGCCTCGTACATGGGCACGTAGGCGGCTCCGAGGCCGTAGGTGGCGTGCGCGAGCGCGGCCCACTCCACGCGGTTGTTGGCGATGATGGCGACGCGATCCCCCGGGCCCACGCCCAGGCTCGCGAGCCCGGCGCGGATGCGGTCCACCTCGCGGCCGAAGTCCCCGTAGGTGGTCCACGTCCACGTGCCCCCGCGCTTGGTGCCAAAGAGCGGGCGCTCCGCGTACTGCGCGATGCTGCGGTGGAAGAGGTCGTTCAGGTCGCGAAAGAGCGGGTCGAAGGACATGCGGCCGGGATGGTAGCAGGCCGCTCCCGCGCTGCGGGGATGTCAGTCCTCGATCGCGTAGCGCATCTGCTGGGGCTGACCCTCGTGGGTGAAGTCCACCACCAGCTCGCTGGCGACGCGCAGGCCGTCCCACACGCGGAACGCCTGCTCCGGGCGCTCGATGGGCTGGGCGTTGACGCGCGTGACCACGTCGCCGGGGCGCAGCGCGATGTCGGCGAAGCGCGGATCCTCGGGGAAGAAGCGGGTGATGCGCCACCCCACGAAGCGACCCGCCTCCACCTGCGGCTCGGTGCCCACGCCGCCCAAGAAGCGGCCGAGGCCACCTTCCAGCACGGGGAGCAGCTCGGCCCGGGTGATGGTGCCAGCTCGTCGGGGCTGTGGGGGCTCGGCCGGCGCCTCCACCACGGGCGCCTCCACCGCGGCCGTCTCGGCGGGGGTGGTGCTGCCGCCGCAGCCGCCCAGGGTGAGCAGCAGCGCCAACCACGATGCGCTGACGACAGCGGACGCGAGCGGGCGGTGGGAGGAGCCGAAGAGGAGCGGAATCCGAGAGCGCATACCTGTTTCTGCCCCCTCGGACGCCGCCCGGTCAAGATTCCCGCCTCTCGCCCACTGGGGCGAATTGGACGGGGGCCGCTCGGGTGCTAGCCCTTGGGCCATGTGGAAGCACGCCCGGGTCGCCGTGGTCATGCCAGCGTACCTGGAAGGACGCATGATCGTGCGCGCCCTCGACGCGGTCCCGGCCTACGTGGACGACATCGTGGTGGTGGACGACGGCAGCCCCGATGACACCTCGCTGCGCGCGGGCGAGGTGGCGCAGCGGGACCCACGCGTGCGGGTGCTCCGCCACGAGCTCAACCGCGGCGTGGGGGCCGCGCTGGTGACGGGCTACGAAGCCGCCTTCTCGGCCGGCGCCGACGTGGCGGTGGTCATGGCGGGTGACGGCCAGATGGACCCCGCGGACCTCCCAGCCCTGCTGAGCGCGGTCATCGACGGCGGGGCGGGCTACGCCAAGGGCAACCGCTTGGCCTGGCCCGGAGCGCGCGAGCTGATGCCGCCCCAGCGCTTTGCGGGCAACCACGTGCTCTCGGCCCTCACCCGGCTGGCCACCCAGACCAACGTGGAGGACTCGCAGTGCGGGTATTGCGCGCTGCACCGGGACGCGGCAGCGCGGCTCGACCTCGGTGACCTGTGGCCGCGCTACGGCTACCCCAACGACCTGCTGGCGCAGTGCGCGGCGCGCGGCGTGCGCGTGGTGGACGTTCCCGTGCGCCCGGTGTACCGCGACGAGATCAGCGGCATCGGCTGGCGACACGCGCTGTTCGTCGTTCCTTTCGTGCTGGGGAGGGCCACCCTGCGCCGCCTCGCCGAACAGAGCGCCGGGCAAGATGCGCTCGTGGCGCATGGGTCGATGGGCTCGCTGGCCACCCGCGCGACGCTCGCGCCGCCCCCGTGAGCCGCGTCGCCTCGCCGGGCCTGCGGGTGCTGCTGCTGACCACCAGCTACCCCGCTGCGCCGGACGATACTGCGGGCATCTTCGTGCAGGGCTTCGCCGAGACGCTCGTCGCGCTGGGGCACCACGTGGACGTGGTGGCCCCGGCGCTCGCGCCCTCCCCGGCGCAGCCCCTGTCGCACTCCGCGAACGTCCCACATGGCGGGCCAAGCAACGCGCACGAGCCGCCGCGAGTCACGCGCCTCACCTACGCGCGGCCAGCGTCGCTCCAGCGCACGTTCCACCGGGCAGGCGCCCCCGAGAACCTGCGCGCCGACCGGCTGGCGTGGCTGGGCGCGCTGACCTACCCGCTGGCGCTGGGACGCTACCTGCTGCAGCACGCCAACGCCTTCGACGTGCTGGTGTCGCACTGGGCCGTGCCGAGCGCGTACGTGGCCACGCTGCTGCCCGAGCGTTCGCGTCCGCGCCACGTGGTGGTGACGCACGGAGCCGACATCCACCTGCTCGAGCACGTGCCCGGCGGGGCTCGGCTGGCGCGGCGCATTGCCCACCACTGCAGCGCCATCACGTTCGTGTCGGCCACGCATCGTGCTCGCTTCGAGGCGCTCGTGGGCCACTCCCTCCCGCACGCGTCGGTGCTGGCCATGGGCGTGGACCTGGCCCCCTCTGCGCTCGACCGGCAGCAAGCGCGCGCGACGCTCGGGCTAGAGGGACCCGTGCTGTTCACGCTCGGGCGGCTGGTGCCCATCAAGGGCCTCGACGTGCTGGTCGAAGCGGTGCGAGGCGTGCCCGACGTGACGTTGGTGGTCGCCGGCGCGGGCCCCTCACGCGAAGAGCTCGAGCGCCTCGCGGAGCAGCACGGTGTGCGCGTGCGCTTCGTGGGCGTGGTGCTGGGCCGCGAGAAGGCCATGTGGTTGCGGGCCGCCGACGCGTTCGTGCTGCCCTCACGGCGGCTGGCTTCGGGGCGCGAAGAAGGCACGCCCACCGCCATGCTCGAGGCCATGCTGGCGGGCCTGCCGGTGATCGCGTCCGACACGGGCGGCGTCGCCGAGGCTCTGTGTGACGGCGAGCGGGGTGTGCTGGTGCCGCCCGATGACCCGGCCGCGCTGCGAGCTGCCGTGGTCGCACTCTTGGCCGACCCTGCGGCGGCTCGCGCCCGCGCACGGAGCGCAAAGCAAGCGGCCGAGGCACAGACATGGTCTGCCCTCGGCCCGCGCCTCGACGCTCTGGTTCGGGGTTAGCGCCCGATCAGTTCTGAACGGTGCGCGTGTTGGGCGGCGCGCGGAACGTGAAGCGCTCGTCCGGCACGTCGCGGTTGAACTGCATGTCCGCGAAGGTGAAGCGGTTGGTGTTGCCCTGCGCGTCGCGAATCAAGACGCGCTGCACCACGCCGGCGCGCTGCTCGCCCTCGCCCACCACGCGCACGAAGAACAGCAGCTGCTCGTAGTTCGCGTTGGGGCGGCGCGGGCGCAGCGCCAGCACGTAGCCGTCGGGGAACTGGTGCTGCCGCGCGTTCAGCAGGCGGAAGTTGAAGTCGCGGTCGAGGCGGCCGGTGCCCGTCAGAAACGAGAAGGCCTGCGGCAGCTGGTCGCTGTCCATGGCGCGCTCGATGAGCTGACCCTCGGTCTCACCCGACTCGGGCGGCTGATAGACCACCAGGCGCGAACCATCGCTCACGAACACCTGCCCGTTGGGCGCGGCGTAGTCGAAGCGCATGCGCCCCGGCTTCTTGAAGACCACGCGGCCGTTGGAGCGCACGCGCCGGTCGTACACCTTGGTGAACTGCTCCTGCTCGAAGTTGGCCTGGAAGCTGGTGGTCTGGTCGTAGAACGACTGCACCAAGCCTGCGACCTGCGCGGCGGTCATGCGCGCGGGGGCCGCTGCGGGCGCGGGGGTCCCGGCAGGAGGCGGCGTCGCGGGCCGCATGTTGGGCGCCGGGTTCTGCGCGTGGGCGCCTGCCACGAACGCCGCGCTGGCGAGCATGGACATCAGCACCACGAGGCGGACACGGGTCGAGCGGCGGGGAAGCGAGGAGGTGGCAGGCATAGTGTTTCGAAGAGGCTCCGTGGGCAGAACGAGGCAGCCGCGCGGAGTATTCATGCCCGGCCGACAAATGGCCAGACGCTATGCCTGCAACGAGTGGTCAGTTGGGCTCGGTGACCACGGCCTGGTCGAGCGTCACCGCGGTGCCCGCCATGAGACGCCCGTCGATGGACGCCCCGGTGCGCAGCGCGATGGAGGAGGCCGAGAGGATGGTCCCCTCGCAGTGCGCCGTGGTGTCGAGCTCCACGAGGCCCGCCACCTGCCAGAACACGTTCTCCGGGAGCGCGCCGCCGCTGAGCACCACGTTGGCCCCGCTGCCGATGGTCAGGTTGCCCGCGACCTGGAAGACCCACACGTCCGTGGCGCTGCCGATCAGCGTCACGTCCGAGTTGATGATCAGGCCGGTGTCGAAGCGATAGACGCCGCGCGCGACGGACATGCCGCCGATGTTGCCGTCACCCAGGTTGGTGCTGTTGGCCGGACGCGCGGCGGCGTCTTGGTAGGCGAGCGTCATGTCACTCACCGCGACGGTCAGCAGCGCCGGCGTCGGCACCGCGTAGTCGCTGGCGTAGACGCGCCCCACGACCTGGTCGGACATGGAGAAGGTGTTGGTGGCGTCCGCCGAGAGCGCGAAGTCCGTGATGGAGACGGCCAAGCCCGGGCTGACCGCGATGTCGCCCGTGATCTCGGAGTCGGGCACCGAGGAGATGCCGGCCTGCGAGAGGATCACGAACTCACCCGCCGAGCGGAGCGGCACGGCCGAGCCGGCCGAGGTGCTGTCGCCCGTGGTGAACGTCCAGGTGTTGTTGGCCGCCAGCGCCACGCCAGCAGCGCTGGTCGCGGCCGTGGTGACGAGCACCGTGTAGGTGGTGTCGACCGCGAGGAACTCGGCCGGCCAGAAGGTCGCCGTCGTGCCCGAGTACAGGATGGTGCCCGCCGTCAGCACGGAGGGGGTCCCCGAGCTGACGGTGAAGGTGGTCGCGCCGACCGTCGCGGGGTTCATCGGCTCGCTGAAGGTCACCGTGATGCTGGTGTTGCGCGACACGTCGGTCGCGCCGCTGCTGGGCGTGTAGTCGGTCACCGTGGGCGTGGTCTCGCTCCCTTCGTCCGGCAGCACGCCGTTGTCGCGGTCGGCGCCGCCCGAGTCGGAGCACGCTGCGGCCAGCATGGAGAAGAGGAACAAGAAGGCGCTGTGACGCGCCGCGGAGCTCTTGAAAGCAGTCATGACGGTCCCGTGTGCACGGTCCGAGCCAAGCCACGTTCCCTCGCGCTTTCGGGCAGTTGCACAGACGCTGGTGCTGGAGGTCGGCCGGACTCCATCAGAACGATGGGCGCACGAGAGGGTTGCGATTCCCACGGACCCTCTCTAGCCTGAGGGCTCGATAGGCTCTGCGCGCGCTCAGCCGGTTCGCCAGAGCCACCCACCCCCTGGGAGCGCCTATGTCAAAGTCCTCGCTCACGTCCGAAAAGCTCGAATTCCAACTCGAGCGCCTCACGACCAAGCACCAGAAGCTCGACGCGCGCGTCAGCGAGCTCGACGGGCGCTTGTCTCTCAGCGCGGACGAAGAGACGGAACTGCAGCAGCTCAAGAAGGAGAAGCTGGCCCTGAAGGACGAGCTGGCCGAGCTGTCCAGCCGCTGAGGCGGGCTCGCTAGGGTGTTTCGTTCGAGAGCTCGGCGAGCGTGATCGCGAGCGTGCGTCGCCACTCCGGTTGGAGCCCGGTGCCGTCCGGCCCCGCGATCACGTGCGCCAGCGCCAGATAGTGGCGCGCGTCGCGGCGCTCCCCCAACCGGTAGGCCGTCATGCCGCGCAAGTAGTGCCAAGCGGCCTGGTCGTGCCGCTCGGCACCCGGGATGTCGCGCTCCACCGCGTCCAGCCAGGTGAGCGCGTCTTCGTAGGCCGCCGCAGCGTAGCTCTTGCGGGCGCGGCGCAGGTCGTCCGACAGCCCCGCGCAGCCCAACGCGAGGGCGAGCGCGCCGACACCCAGCGCGGACACTACACGACCACGAACCACTCGGGACCAGGCGCTCTTCACTCCCCCCGTGTAGCCCGCTTCGCGCGCCGAGGGCAAGCCACGCGCGCCGCGAGTCCTTTACCCGCCGCCTGCGGGGCAGTACACCCGCCGCATGTGGGTCGAGCGCTACGATCGCGGCCAGCTTGAACTCGGCGCGCTGGCGCAGCGCCTGGGCGTGCACGGCGGCCTCGCGTGGCTGGACGGCGAGGGGCTCTTGAAGGCGGGCTGGTCGTTCCTGGGCTGCGCGCCGGTCGACGTGGTGCGCGCCACCTTCGCTGACCAGGAGCCGCTCGCGCGCCTCACACCGCTCGATGCGGACCCTCGCGTCGAGCATGCGTACGTGGGCCCCGCCGCGGGAGACGCGCTCCCCCCGCTCGCGCGCGTGCCGCGTCACATCGGCTACCTGGCGTACGATGCGGCCTTCGCGCTCGAGCCGCACCTCGCTGCCCGTCACCAGCGCGACCCGGCCAGCACCACGCTGCACTTCGCGCGCTACGACGCGCTGCTGGCCGTGGACCACGAGCGCGACGCGGGCTTCCTGCTCGCGGACAATCAGGCTGCCGCGCGCGGCCTGCGGGAGCGCCTCGACACCCCACTGGCCAGCACCGCCAGTGTCAGCGTCAGCGAGGCGTGGGCACCTCCGCCCGAGCGCCATGCCGGCGCCATCCGCGCGGCGCTCGAGCACATCGCGGCCGGCGACTTCTACCAGGTGAACCTCGCGCGCCGCTGGACCGCCAAGTACAGCGGCGACCCGCTCTTGCTCTTCCTGGCCATGCGCCGCGCCAGTCCCGTGCCGCTCGGGGCCTACCTGGACGCGGGCGACCACGCCGTGCTGGCCCGCACCATGGAGACCTTCCTGCGCTGGGAGCGCGACACGCGCGAGCTCAGCACGCGCCCCATCAAGGGCACCATCCCGCGCCGGGACGACATGGACGAAGACGAGCGTGTCGCGGGCCTGCTGCGCGCCGACGCGAAAGAGCACGCCGAGCACGCCATGATCGTGGACCTGATGCGCAACGACCTCGCGCGCGTGGCCGAGACCGGCAGCGTGCGCGTCACGGCGCCCTTCTCGGTGGAGCCCTACGCGCGCCTGTCGCACCTGGTCACCACCATCGCGGCCACCACCCGCCCGGAGGTGGGCCTGGTGGACATCCTGCGCGCCACCTTCCCCCCGGGGAGCGTGACCGGCGCGCCGAAGCTCGCCGCCATGCGCGCCATCGAGGCGCTCGAGCCCGAGCCGCGTGGGGTGTACTGCGGCGCCATCGGGCACCTCGATCAGCGCGGCGGGCTGTCGCTGGCGGTGGCCATCCGCACGGCGCTCGCGCACGCCGACGTGGTGCACTACTACGCGGGCGGCGGCCTGGTGGCCGCGAGTGACCCCGAGCGCGAGGTGGCCGAGACCGAGCTCAAGGCGCGTGTGTTCCTGGACGCGCTCGACGAGCTGCGGCGCCGGTAACACCCCGTCGACATGAATTCGACAAGCTGACGGCGGCGCCAAGCCGTCTCCTCCACGTGGTCGTGGTCGTGGTCGTGGTCGTGGTCGGCGACGGCGACGGCGACGACCAATGACTCGTCGCAAGTCAGTCGGCGGAGGCCGAGCATTGTTCAATGCAGGGAGAGGGGGGGGTGGGGGGGGGGGCTGGGGGGGGGGGGGGGGGGGGGGGGGGGGGGGGGGGGCGGGCGGCGGGGGCCGGGGGGGCGCGCCGGCGGGGGGCGCGGGGGGGGGCGGCCGCGCGTGCGGGCCCGTCGCGGGGTCGGCCGGGCGGTCTGGGGCGGGGCCGCGGGGGGCCTTCGGGCGGTGTGGTCCGGCGGCCCGCGGGGCCGCTCGGGTGGTTGCGTCGCCGTCGTCGCGGCGGGGGCCGGGGCGGCGCCGCGCTGGGCCGTGGCGGGGTGCCCGCGGTCCGGCGGGGGGGCGGCCCCGCGCTGTGCCGGGCGTGCGCGCGGGGGGCTGCTCGCGGTCGGCGGCGCGCCTCCTGCGGGTTCGGCCGCTCGGCCGGCGGCGTGGCCGCGCGGGTGGCGGGTCGCGGGCGCGGCGTCGGGGGCGTGGCGCGGCCGGGGGCGGGCGGCGCGGCGCGGGGGCGGGCGCCTCCTCCCCGCCGGGGTCGGGGTATTTCAACGGGCTGCTAAGCACCCCGCACTAAAGTGACTAAAGTCCGGGGCAGCAACCCTGGCCAAGATTCATTGCGGAAGTCCGCCCCATGACGGGCGCGGACTGTGTGGTTCAATGCTGGATGTGTCTCGAATTCAATCTCGTCCGCAGTTTGGAACTCGACCGTTCGCGCACGCGACGGCGACCGCCTTTCGCCGGGTGCCAATGCCGCCGAAACAATCCCGATTCATGCAAGCCGGATCCAACCAAGACTCGAGATGAGTCGCTAGCCGTCGCCGTCGCCGTCGCCGACAACGCTCACGACAACGCGCGGGCGGCAGCGTGGATTTGGCACTGCGACGCGGTACTACGGTGCGGCGAGGATCCCGCCCGCTACCGCCACGCGCACCAGCGCGTCTTCGTCCAGCAGCGCGGCGCGCGCGCGGTCTGGGTCGCCGGCGTCGCGCGTGAGTGCGGCCGCGGCGATGCGCCGGTGCGTGACCCGCGTGTCCACCAGCGCAGCGTCCAGCAACGCCAGCGCGGCAGCATCTCCCTCGCGCGACAGTGACACCGCCGCCATCACGGCGGGCACGTCGTCGCCGGCCAGCATCTCGCGCAGCGCCGCCTGCCCGGCCGCCTGCGAGGACACCCCACGCAGCAGGGTCTGCGCGAGGATCAGCCGCGCGCGGCGCACCGGCTCGGCCTCGAGGCGGGCCAGCAACTCCGCCTCGTAGCGCGGCGCGCCAGTGGATGGATCGGGCGCGAACACGAGCGTGAGCGACGAGAGCGCCACCGCCGCCTGGGCGCGGATGTTCTCGTCGCTGTGGGCGAGCGCGCTCACCAGGTAGTCGGCCGCGCGCGGCGCCTCGGGCTCTTCTTCGCGCTGCGCGAGCAAACGCGCCGCCTCCACGCTGCTGGTGCTGGGAGGCGTGGCGAGAAAGCCCGCGAGCACGCCGGACGCCTGCACGGGGTCGGCGTGGGAGAGCGCCATCAATGCAGCCATGCGCACGCTCCCGTCGGGGTCGCTCAGACGCTCGCGCAGCTCGGCGAAGGCCTCCGGCCCCTGGTGACCGAGGGCCTGGAGCGCCGCCACGCGCACGGTGAGCGCGGGGTCCACGCGCGCCACCTGCTCGAGGGCCACGCGCACCTCCGCATCCGGTGCCGACTGCCGGAGCCGCATGGCGGCCGCACGGCGCACCCGCGCGCTCGGGTCTGTGAGCGCCGCGCGCAGCACCGCAGCGTCATCCGCAGCGCCAGGGTCGAGCGCGCCCTGGGCCGCGGCGCGCGCCTCGTGGTCCTCGGCGTCCAGGAACGCCCGCAGCTCCGCGCGCGCCAGGGCATCGCCCGCGTCGGACTGCAGCAGCAACGCGGCCGCACGCACCGCCGGCTGCGGGTGCTGGGCCAGCCGCCCCAGCGCGCTGCGGCCGTGCTCCCCCGCGCGGCGCAGCTGCGAGAGCGCGGCGTCACGCACAGCGCCGTCCTCCGACTCGGCCGCGAGCTCGAGCGTGAGCGCCGCCACGTGACGCAGCAGCCCCACGTCCGGACCGTCGCTGCTGCGCACGCGCTCGTACGCCGCCAGCGCCTCCGGCACACGCCGCTGCTGCACCTCGGCGCGTACCGCCGAGCGTGGACCGCTGGCGCACGCCGCAAGGCCGAGCACCAGCGCGATGGTCAGCGCTCCCCGCCTCACGGCGTGGCTCCCGCGCCTTCCGGTCCCGCGGGGAGCTCGCGAACCAGCTTGAGCAGGCGCCGGAACGCGCGAGCGCGCCCGGTCTGCAGGATGTGCCCGCCCTCGAACACCTCGAGCGGCACGTCGAAGTGCGACGCGATGCGCACGCCGTGGCTCATGGGCGTGATGGCGTCACGCTCGCCCACGGCCACGAAGCAACGCTCGCGCGAGACCAGCAGCGGCCGCCGCAATGGACTGATCAACGCGTGCGCCTCCTCGAGCAGGTGGTGGATCTCCGTGCGCTGCGCCTCGTCGCCCGGCAGCTGCCCGGCGTCACGCGTCCAGTCCGCCACCGACGCGAGCGGGATGAAGGGCACCGCGAACGCCAGCCGCGGCTCCACCGTGGCGAGCAGCGCGGTAGAGAACCCGCCCAGGCTCATGCCCATCATGCCCACGTGCGCGTAGCCCTCGGCCAGGCTCAGCCACAGAACGAGCGCACGCAGGTCGGCCACGGTCTGGCGAAAGCCTTCGAGCGCGAAGGTGAGGTCTGCCCCCGGCCAGCGCGGCGGGCGCCCGAGGCCGCGGTCGTTGCGCGGCCCGTGGAATGGCAGCACCGCCAACACCACGTCCACCCCGCGCCGCAGGAAGCCGTCAATCGGCCAGACCCACTCTTCGGCGCCGAGCGTGCCGCCCAGGTACCCGTGCACCAGCACGATGGCCGTGCGCGCCGGGCGCCGCCCCGCGAGGATGCGCCGGGCGTGCACGGTGCGGTTCGGCGTGAACGCCGCGAAGGCCTCGCCCACCTCGCCGAAGTGCGGCCGGTGCGGGCTCGGGAAGCGCAGGTCCTCCACCAGGCGGCCGGACACGCTCGAGCGGCCCAGCGTCACGCGCGATCTTCGCACCTCGGGCACCGAGGGCACACCGAAGAACGCGTCTGGATCCGTGAACCAGCGCGGCTCGTTCCAGCGCGAAACGAATGCGCTGAGCGACTCTACGTACTGGTCGGCGGAGCCACGCGGCGCGCGCTTGGCCCGCAGGACGTTGTCGTTGAAGAAGCGGTCCACCACCCCAGCGAGCGCGCCCACGGCCTGCTGTCTCTTGCTGTCCGCGACGCGACGCATGGTGGGGGCCGCGCCCGGGGTCACTTGCCCTTGGGCGGCGGCGGAGGCGGAGGCGGCGTGGTCTGCTCCACGAGCCAAGCATCGGTGGACATGAACTCGACGCCGTCCACGTCCGCTTGGTCGGCCAGGTCGGGGTGGTCCGTGATCACGCGCTTGGCGCCCGCCGCCTTGGCGGTGGCGGCCAGCGCCTTGGCCCAGTCACCGGCGTCATGCTCGGCGATCTTCACCTGCTCCACCAGCGAGCCGATGGTGGTCATCTGGATGGCCACGGCCTCGGGCTTGAACGCGGGCACGGCGTGAAGCATGGCCTCCACGCGCGCGAGCACCCAGGCAGACGTCTTGGTCTTGCCGTGCTTTGCCACGCCACCCAGCACGCGCTGGACGACCTGCTCGGGGGGCGTACCGACACTCACGGACGCGTTCACAAAAACATCGGGTGCGAGGATCACGTTCACGTTCAGGTTATCTCCAGGACCGATGATCCTGCCGCAGGGTGCCGAGGTCAACCCTCACTTGAGCAACGTGTAAGGGTTCTCGGCGCCGGTGCGTTCAGCCCTTCAATCTCACCGCTGCCCGCTGCCTCGGAGGTCCCGTGTCCTACATCACCCGCCATCCCGCCGCCGCGATCGTCTTCACCCTGGCCATGGCCCTCGCCGCGCCCCCACCGGCCCGCGCCTTCTGTGGCTTCTACGTGGCCGGCGCGGACACCAGCCTCTACAACGACGCCACCATGGTGGTGCTGATGCGCGACGGACAGCGCACCGTGCTGTCCATGCAGAACAGCTACTCGGGCCCCATGGAGGACTTCGCCATGGTGGTCCCCGTGCCGGAGGTGCTGCACGAGGAAGACGTGCGCACGCTGCCGCCCGAGATCTTCCGCAAAGTGGACCAGCTCAGCGCCCCGCGCCTGGTGGAGTACTGGGAGGAGGACCCTTGCCACCCGCAGTACACCTACGAGATGAGCGCGGTGCCCACGTCGGCCGCGGCTGACGGCATGGTGGAGGAGGAGTCCGGATACCAGGTGCGCGTGGAGGCGCGCTTCAGCGTGGCCGAGTACGACGTGGTCATCCTGAGCGCCGGCGACAGCAACGGGCTCGAGCGCT
Source organism: Sandaracinaceae bacterium (assembly GCA_016706685.1). NCBI lineage: Bacteria > Pseudomonadati > Myxococcota > Polyangiales > Sandaracinaceae > Sandaracinaceae bacterium. The sequence goes on from JADJJE010000001.1 coordinate 571,570, forward strand.
GGCTGCAAGACGAGGGCTACAACATCCCGAGCGGCGCGGCGCGCGTGCTGCGCCCCTACGTGGAGAACGGCACCAAGTTCTTCGTGGCCAAGATCGACGCCCAGCGCGTGCAGTTCGACGCCAACGGGCGCGCCATCCTGTCGCCGCTGCGCTTTCACTTCGACGACCCGCAGTTCCAGCTGCCGGTGCGCCTGGGGCTGCTCAACAGCCAGGGCGAGCAGGACCTCATCGTGCACACGCTGGGCAACGGCACGCGCTACGAGGTGGCCAACTACCCGAACGCCACCATCCCCACCAACCTGATCGTGGACCAGCAGGTGCGCGAGCACTTCGGCGCGTTCTACGAGACGCTCCTCGAGCAGACGCTCGCCCAGCACCCGGGGGCGGTGCTCACGGAGTACGCGTGGAGCGCGTCTTCGTGCGACCCGTGCCCGGGGCCCACGCTGGACGGCGGCGACATCATGACGCTGGGCGGCGACGTGATCCCCAGCGGCGGCAACGGCGACTGGGTGCTCACGCGCCTGCACTTCCGCTATGACGAGCAAATCCTCGGAGAGGACCTGGTGTTCCGCCCCGCGCCCGGCATCCGCGGCGGCAACGGCCTGCCCGACGCGAACGGCCGCTTGGCAGAGACCGGCGCCATCGAGAGCGGCAGCTGGAACAGCTTCCAGGGGCGCTACGTGCAGCTCCACCCTTGGGAGGGCGACATGGACTGCCAGAGCCCGGTGCGCGGGCAGTGGGGCTACAACAGCGGCCCCATCTCGGCGCCCAGCCGCCTGTCGGACCCCACGCTCAGCGCGGCCAGCTTGCCATCGGGTGTTGGCGTGGGCAGCGGCGGTGGCAGCTCGCCGCAGGGCTCGCGTGGCTGCGGCCGCTGCTCCCTCGGAGCGCGCGAGTCCGGCGCCCTCCCCGCGCTGCTCACCCTGGGCCTGCTCGCCGTGATCCAGGGGCGCCGGCGCCGGCGCTGAGCGTGGCTGTGCGAGCGCCGCCCGGGGCGCTCACGGCACCAGCACCACCTTGCCCACGTTCTTGCCCTGCTCGAGGTAGCGGTGCGCCTCGGCCGCCTCGGCGAACGGGAACACCTTGTCCACGTGCGGCATGATCTTGCCCTGCTCGAACAGCACCATGAGGGCGCGCGCCTGGTCGGCCAGCATGTCCACCTCGTGCCACAGGTGGCCCAGGTTCACGCCCGACATGCCGCGGTTGTCGTCCATGAAGTTGCGCGGCGAGAACAGCGGCAGGCCCGTGAGCTCCTTCAGGATGCGCCCCAGGTTGCGCTTCTCGCCGCCGTTCATGTTGGCCCAGCCGAACGCGATGAGCTGGCCCGAGCTGCGCAGGATGCTGTAGCCCTTCTTCCAGTCGCGCCCGCCGAGAGCATCCATGATCAGGTTCACGCCCCGCCCGTCGGTGAGCTTCTTGATCTCCTCGACGTAGTCGTTGGTGCGGTAGTCGATGGCGTGATCGCAGCCGTGCGAGCGCACGTAGTCGTGCTTGCCCGCGGAGGCCGTTCCATACGTGGTGATGTCCGGTACCGTCTTGCAGAGCTGCAGCACCGCCGTGCCCACGCCGCCCGCCGCCATGTGGATGAGCACGTGGTCGCCGGGCTTGATGCGCGCCACCTGGAACAGCATGTGGTACGCGGTCAGGTAATTCACGGGCAGCGCCGCGGCCTGCTCGAAGGTCATGCTGGCGGGCATGCCGAAGATCTGGTTCTCGGGGACCACCACGCAGTCCGCGTGCCCGCCGAAGCGCGTGAGCGCGGCCACGCGGTCGCCCACCTTCACGCTGGTCACGCCTTCGCCCACGGCGTCCACCAAGCCCGCAGCTTCGTAGCCCGGCACGAAGGGCATCTTGGGCGCGTCCGGGTACAGGCCCTGGCGCGCCATGACCTCGGCGAAGTTGAGGCCCGCCGCGTGCACGCGCACGCGCACCTCACCGGCCTTGGGCTCGGGGTCGGGGCTCTCACGGAGCTCGAGGACGTTGGCCTTGCCAGCTTTGGGGATCCAGATCGCGCGCATGGGGTTCTCGATGGGTGACGGGTCGGAGAAGAGCCGCGCCGGGCGCGGAGGTCGAGTGCGTCGTCTCGCTCGCGAGGAGCGTTACGCGCGGAGCACGATCTTGCCGGTGGTGCTGCCGCCTTCGAGCAGCGCGTGGGCTTGCTCGGCCCGCGCGAGGGCCCGCTCGGCGCCGATGAGGGGCGCACGCAGCTGGCGCTCGGCCAGCGCGCGCATGAGCCGCTGCCAGTCTTCACGGCACGCGGCCGGGCCACAGCCAGGGCTGGCCGTGATGCCATACGGGCGCACGCGAACACCGGGCTGGAGCGCGGCCCGGAGCGCATGACGCATGCCGCTCGCGATGCCGGCGAGCCCCTTGCCCATGTCTCCGGAGACGCCCAACGCCACCAGCGTGCCGCCCGGCGCGAGGGCCTTCGCGCTCTGCACCAAGTGCTCCCCGCCGATGCCGTCGATGACCGCGTCCACGCCGCGCCCGCCGGTGCGTTCGCGCACCACCTGCACGAAGTCTTCCGTGCGGTAGTCGATGGGGGAGCCCCCGCGGTCCAGCACCACGTGGTGCTTGCCGGCCGACGCGGTGCCGAACACCCGCAGCCCCAGGTGGCTTCCCACGTCCAGCACCGCGCAGCCCACGCCGCCCGCCGCGCCGTGCACCAGCACGCTGCCCCCGGCGGAAACAGCGGCCACGCGCGTGAGCGTCTGGAGCGCCGTGATGGCGTTCAGCCCGAGGCCAATGGCGTCCCGCGCGTGGACCGCGTCGGGGATGGGCACGCAGGCCGTGGCGGGCACGATGACGTGCTCGGCGTAGCCCCCGAAGCCGGTGAGCGGCATGAGCACGGCCACGCGCTGCCCACGCAGCAGCGTCACGCCCGCGCCCACGGCGTCCACGTCGCCCGCCACGTCGTAGCCCGGCGTGAAGGTGAAGGGCGGCGCCAGCACCCCGCGCCGGCGCATGACATCGCCATAGGCCACGCCGGCGTAGCGCACGCGCACGCGCACCTCGCCCGCCCCGGGAGACAGCAACGGCCCCTGCACGAAGTCCATGCGCCGCCGCGAGCCGCGCCCGCTGATCTCGATGCGCCCGCTGGTCACGCGTGCGCGCTCGCCTCGGCCTTCTTGCGCTTCATGGCCACCTCGCGGGGGTCCCGCTCCAGCCACTCGATGCGCTTGCCCTCGCGGAAGCGCCGCGACACCACCTCGAGCGCCGTCTGCGGGATGCGATGGAGCGGCACGCTCTCTGGGAAAGCCACGGCGCAGTAGTTCACGAAGTCCACCACGCTGAAGAACTCGGGCGGGAACTCGGCGTCCTCTTCGCTGGGCTTCGGGTAGTCGAAGCGCGCAGCCCGCGCGATGTAGCCTTCGTCGCCCAGGAAGAGCCGCAGGTACGCGTCGGGGTCCGCCACGATCATGCCCAGCAGGCGGCGCCGCGCGCGGTGCACCAGCGTCTTCGGGCTGAGCAGCGCCTCGGTCTCCAGGCGCAGCGCCTCGAGCCCACCCGGGTGCGTCTGGATGACCTGCAGGTCCCACACGGGCATGCCCTGGTGATAGGTGAAGTGCAGGTGTCGGATGACCGACTGCAGCTTGGCCGCGAAGCCCGTACCCGTCTCGAGGTGGTCACGCCCAATCAGGCCCAGCAGCACGGGCTGCCGCACCACGGGGTGCCCGAGCGGCGTGCCCGCGTAGTACAGCTCGTTGGTGGCGTCGCTGCTGATCACGTACGGCAGCATCTGCAGCTCGCCCTGGCGCACCTGCATGGCGGTGGGGATGCGCGGGACGAGGCCGGCTTCGACAAACGGCGCGAGGCGAGCGGCGAGTGAGTAGCGGTGCGGCATGTGCGGAACTCCAGCGTGACGTAGAAGGAAGGGGCTGGACAACCCCCTAACTGTGTTTTACAGTTGTGTATCACAGCTGGGGTGCCGTCAAGAGGCCCGCGAGAGAAAATGTCCGAGACCGAACGCAGCGAGACCACGGTAGACGTCCTCGAGCGCACGCTGGTGCGGCGCATCCTGCGGCGTGAGTACGCGCCCGGGGTGAACCTGCCCTCGGTGCGGCAGCTGGCGGCCGAGTTCGACGTCACCGCTCCCACCATCCAGCGGGTCACGGCGCGGCTCGAAGCGCACGGCCTGGTGGAGGCCCGCCACGGTAGCGGCGTGCGCGTGCTGGACGCCACGAAGAAGGGCGGGCTGTCGCTGCTACCGCTGTGGTTCGACGCGTTGTCGGACAACCCGCAGGAGGCCACGCGCGTGTTCCGCGAGTGCATGGAGCTGCGCCGGCTGGTGGCCGTGCACTTGGCCCCGCGCATCGACGTGGTGAGCGCGGCGCCGGGGCTGTTGGCTGCGCTCGAGCGCACGCGCGAGGCAAAGACGGTGGACGAGCTCATGGAAGCGGATCTCAGCTTCACGCGCGCCGTGCTGGACGCGGCCGGGCACTTCGGCGCCACCGCGCTGTTCAACACGGTGGAGACCGTGATCCGCAACGTGCCCGGCGTGGCCGACGCCTTCTACGGCGACCCGGAGCTGCTGCGCGCGTCGCTGAGCGCGGTGGTGGGCGCGGTGGCCCAGAGCGGGGCGGAGCGTGACCAGGCCATGCTCGCCGCGCTCGAGCGCTGGGACGAGCAGGCGGCGGCGCGCTTCGAGGCGTTCGTGACGGCGCGGGCGCGTGAGAACGGCCCGCGGTCTGCTAGGAATCGGGCATGACGCTGTTCCGCCCGTGCATCGACCTCCACGACGGCAAGGTCAAGCAAATCGTCGGCGGCACGCTGCGCGATGAAGGCGCGGGCCCCGTCGAGAACTTCGTGGCCGAGCAACCGGCCGCGTGGTTTGCCGAGCGTTATCGCGCCGATGGGCTCACGGGCGGGCACGTGATCAAGCTGGGGCCGGGCAACGAAGAGGCCGCGCGCGAGGCGCTGGCCGCGTGGCCGGGCGGCATGCAGCTGGGAGGCGGGGTCACGGTCGACACGGCCGCCGAGTGGATCGGGCGCGGCGCGGCCAAGGTCATCGTCACCAGCTGGCTGTTCGTAGACAAGCGGCTCTCCATGGAGCGCGTGGAGCAGCTGGCCCTCGCCATCGGCCCCGAGCGGCTGGTGGTGGACCTCAGCTGCCGCCGCGTCCCGGGTGGCTGGCGTGTGGCCACGGACCGCTGGCAGACCATCACGGAAACGCCGATCGACAAAGACACACTCGCCTCGCTCGCGCCGCTGTGCAGCGAGCTGCTGGTGCACGCGGCCGACGTGGAGGGACGCTGCGAGGGCATCGACGAAGAGCTGGTGCGGGTGCTGGGTGAGCTGTGCCCCCTGCCCTGTACGTATGCCGGAGGAGGCCGCGACATCGCGGACCTCGGGCGCGTGGCCGAGCTGAGCGGCGGTCGCGTGGACCTGACGTATGGGAGCGCGCTAGACCTGTTCGGCGGGAGCCTGGTGAAGTACGCGGACTGCGTGGCATGGAACCGCGCTCACGCGGCGGGCTGAGCGCCAACGCCCGCCAAGCTCCGTCTGAACCCGTGGTCATCGCCTGCCGAGTCGAGGCCATCAGGTAGCTTCGTGCACGTCCTGACTGGCGGGCGCCATGAACGTGGCGATGAAGCGCTGTACCGCTACGGAGCGGGGACGCTCCCTCAGGTACAGCACGGCCGGCTCGCTCGGCGGGCTCGGGTAGCTGATCGGCAGCATCACGATCCGCCCCGCGTTCTCGTAGCGCGTGAGGATGGAGGTCGGCCCCAGCACCAGCATGTCGGTGCGCTCGGCGGTGCTCACCAGCACCTCGTAGTTGTCGCAGGTCAGCCCCACGCGCATGTCCATCTGCGGGAAGTTGGCGCGGATCCACTGACGGATGCGCGGGGGTGCCGTGGCGGCGCCACGGGGGAAGGTCAGCGCATCCAACATGGTGGGCGGAGCGGCCCTGCGATGCAGAGGGTGGCCGGGGCGCGCGGCCACGCGGATGGGGTCGCGACCGAGCGAAGCGACGTGCACGTCGGGGTGCGGCTGCTCCTGCTCGTAGTCCGCGACCACCAGGTCCAATTCGCCCTCGAGCAGCCGCGGCACGAGGTCCTCGGTGGACCCGCTGCGGACGATCACGTCCACCTCCGGGTGGTCCGCACAGTAGCGCGCCAGCACGAGCGGCAAGCGGCCGAGCGCGACCACGGGGCCCACGCCGACCGCCACGCTGCCCAGCTCACCGCCGGTGTGCAGCTCGACCTCGCGCTGCACGTCGTCTGCCGCGCGCAGGATGGGGGCCGAGCGCGCCAGCACGAGCTGCCCGAGCGGGTTCAGCACCAGGCGCCGGCCGCTGCGCTCGAAGAGCGGGGCCCCGAGCGTCTCTTCGAGCCGCTGGATGGACTTGGTCAGCGCGGACTGGCTGAGGTGCAGCGCCTCGGCGGCGGCCTGCAAGGTGCCTCGCTCGTGCACAGCCACCAGGTGGCGCAGGTGGCGCAGCTCGAACTGCGCGTCAGGAGCATTCCTGTCACTCATGTTTATATGAAAACATACCACTTCTAAGAATAGTTTGACGCGGGCATCGTGAGGCGATGGACTACCGCCTCGCCATCCTCGCCGTGTACCTCGGGTTCGCCGCCCTCGAGGCCGTGTCTGGGCGCCATCGAACGCGGGAGATCACCTCCGCCGACTGGCGCCTCGACCTGGTCTCCACCGCCCTGACGACCGCGCTCGTCAACCCACTCGTCATCGCGAGCTCTGGGGCGCTGCTCGCCGTTGTGCTCCCCGACGCAGCCGGGGCCCTCGCAGACTGGCCGGTCTGGGCCATGGTGCTGGCGCTGCTGGTGGGCGACGACCTGCTGCAATACGCGTGGCACCGCGCGTCGCACAGCGTGCCCTTCCTGTACACCTTGCACCGAGCGCACCACTCGGCCCGCTACATGAGCGTGCAGATGATGTTTCGCAACAACGTCTTCTACTACGCCTTGATGCCCAGCATGTGGGTGAGCGGGCTGCTCGTGTACCTGGGCATGGGCGAGGTCTACGTGGGCTACCTCGTGGTGAAGCTCTCCGTCATCGCGGGCGCTCACTCGAGCGTGGCGTGGGACGCGCCTCTGTACCGCGTGCGCACCCTGCGACCGCTGATGTGGGTCGTGGAGCGCGTCATCTCCACCCCCTCCACCCATCACATGCACCACGGCCGCCACGCAGACGACGGGGTCACGCACTATGCGGGCAACTACGGGAACCTGCTCTTCTTCTGGGACGTGCTCTTCGGAACCGCGCGCATCACGCGCCGCTACCCGCCGTCGTTCGGTATCGAGAACCTGAGCCCACAGCCCTGGCACGTGGAGCTGAGCTGGCCCGTGGCGCGCCTGGAGGATGCCTCCGGGCACGTCCCCCACGCGCCCGCGCACGAGAGCTGACCCGGCCGGGGAGCCTTTCCGACCCCACGGCCGCGCATGAGTGGCATCCTCGCACCGTGAGGTCCCTCGGTGCACTCGCGACGGGCGCTGATGACGGGCGCTGGCACCTCGCGGTGGGCGACCCCACCTGGACGGCATGGCTTGCGGTCGCCGCATACGCCGTTGCCGCGTGGCTGTGTGTGCGCGCCGCTCGTGCTCCGCGGGAGACGGACCCCGCAGCCCGACGCCTCGCGCTCTTCTGGCTGCTGGCCGGCGCCCTGTTGCTGACCCTCGGGGCGAACAAGCAGCTGGACCTCCAGACACTCTTCGTCGAGGCGCTGCGCGACCGCGCCCAGGAGCAGGGCTGGTACCAGGAGCGGCGGCTCTATCAGCGCTGGTTCGTGGGCGGCTTGGGGATCGCGGCCGTGCTGGGCTTGGTTGCGCTCGCAGTCGGACTCTGGCCCGTGCGGCGGCGTGTGCGGCTCGCGCTCCTGGGCTTGGGTGGGTTGTTGGGCTTCGTGCTGATGCGGGCCGCCATGTTTCAGCACGTGGGGCCGGGCTGGTTGGCGCACAGCGCTCCCGCGCACGCTGGGATCGAGCTGCTCAGCGTGGGCCTGCTGGCGTGGGCCGCGTGGCGCGCGGGGCCGCAGCCGTAGAGGTGGCGCACGAGGGATGCGGCTGCCCGATGCGAACGAGCTGCGGGGCTCAGTTTCTCGCGTCGAACAGCGTCGCTTCGTCGACAGGCTCTGTGCCAGCGTCGGCCGTCCATGTGCCGGCGTCAACCGGCTCTGTGCCGGCATCGACCGCCTGTGGGCCGGCGTCGACCGCTTCCATGCTGCCACTGCCCCATCGGTCACGCGAATGCGCGCGTGCCTCGGTCGCGCCATCGCCTCCCGTCGCGGCCAGAATAGGAGGAACGGGCGACCCGTCCGCCGAGCCGGCGGTGTGAGCGACGACCGACCAGGACGATGCCGGGGATCCAACGTCGGAAGGGGGCGCGCTCGTGTCGGGCGCGGCCGCCGCCACCGTGACCACGCCGCCCTCGGCGCGAATGCCTCCCGGCTGCGTGGGTCGGTACGCGACCGTGGGGACGAGGAAGAGCAGGAGCGGGGCGAGCGCGAACATGGCGGCACGCCGCCAACGACCCCACCTGGGCAGTAGAGAAGCGAACAAGGCGGAGGCCTCGAGCTCGTCCAGATCGTCGTCGTGGGCGGCGTCGACCACCGAGCGTGCGCCGCCGCGGTCTGGATCGATGCGACGGGTCACCGCCTCGGCGTCGACGGAGACGAGGAGCAAGGGGGTGGCGGGGCGTACGCGCACAGGCGGCGGCTCGTGCCCAGAGGGCATGAGCGCGGGGGCCGGACTCGACTGCCGTACCTCCACGCGGTGCGCGCTGGAGAGCGAGAGCTCGTCCGAGTCGCGGACGATCTTCGGCGGCACGGAGCGACTGCGCGATGGCACGAACTCGACCTGCGAGGCTGCGGCAAGCGCGTCGCGGAAGGCGGCGCCGTCCGGGAAACGCGCCACGGGATTGCGCACGAGCGTGCTCTCGACGAGTCTGGCGATGGGCTCCGGCACGTCGAGACGCTCGCGGAGCGAGGGAATCGGGCGCGAGGCGATAGCGAGGATCGCGCCCGTCAGCGACTCGCTCTCGAAGGGGCAGTAGCCGGTGATGCACTCGAAAAGCACCACGCCGAGCGACCACACGTCCGACGCCGGCCCCGCCTGGAAGCCCTGCGCGTGCTCCGGGCTCAGATACCCGGGGGTGCCCATGATGACCCCGGGACTCGTCACGCCACCCCTGCGCTCGGAGAAGCACGCGATGCCGAAGTCCAGGAGCTTCGGGCGCACATAGCCCATTCCGTCGTCTTCGAGGAAGATGTTGTCGGGCTTCACGTCACGATGAACGATGCCGAGTCGATGCGCGGCGGCGAGCGCGTCGGCCACTGGGAGCAGGATCATGGCGGCTTGCATCGTATCGAGCGGGCCGTTCTCCTCGAGCCTGTCGGCGAGTGACTCGCCGCGCAGCAACTCGAAGACCATGTAGACGGACGCATCGTCGTGCCGCCCCATGTCGAGGACTTCGACCACGTTCGGGTGTTCGATGGCGGTGGCCGAGCGAGCCTCTTGGAGGAAGCGGTGACTGGCGTCGACGTCCAACGCCATCTCGTTCAGGAGGAGCTTCACCGCGACGTGGCGTCCGGTCCACGTGTGGATCGCTTCGAAGACGGTGCCCATCCCGCCGCGGCCGAGAACGCGCTCCAGCGTGTACTTTCCGTCCCCGATGGTCGTGCCGATTCGTTCTTGGTCCGTGAGAATAGGCATCAAAGCATCGAGTCCGATGGCCCTCGTGCAAGTAGCGCGCCGTTGCTCCATCGCTTCGTGCGCAGTCGAGAGGTGTGGCACTCGCACCTGCTGCGAAGAGGAGGGTGCGCAGCGTCGTCCCCCCCCGATGGGCCTCGGTGCTCTTGGTGCATGGCCACCAGATCGATGTAGCCCGTTGGTCAGAATGACGTGGCGGTCGGTGTCGTGAGGGCAGCGGCTGCGCCGTCATGGCGGCGGCGGGTAGACCTGCCAGAGCTGCGGGCCGTCGCCGTAGGTCGTCATCTCGAAGCCGGCGGCGAGCGCGCGCGCGTGCATGGCGAGCGCGTCCGCGCGGCGCGGGAAGATCAGCCGCACCGACTTGACCGGCGTGCCATCGGGTAGCGCGCCCGCGCGGGCGATGGCCTCGGCTGCGGCCCAGCGGTCCTCTTCGATCGAGCCGTCGGGGAACACCACCAGCGCCTGGTGGCCGACCTGGGTCTCATCGTTGTAGAAGGTCATCCCTTCGACGACCCGTAGGCGAGGCGAGGAGAGTGCGCCCACCGCGCCGTCGCCATGCTCGTTCCAGCCGCGTTCGGGCGGGGCCTGCACCAGCGGCGTGATCCAGCGCTCGTGCGCCGACCGCGCGGCTGCCACCGCAGCGGCGTCCTGTAGGTCGGTCGCGAACGCGATGTGCACGACGTCGCGATCGATGATGCGCGACGCGCCTTGCGGCAGGGGTGCTTGCTCGAGTGCCTCGAGGACCGCCGCGCACTCCGCATCGGCGCGGTGCCAGGCACGGCCCAGGTACTGGTCGAGCGAGCCTGGCGGCCAGTCCAGCGAGGTGCGGGGCGGCGTCGGTCGCGGGTAGGTCGCGCGCGCCGGCTCGAAGCGCCCGGTCGCAAACCGCACGCGGGCTGCGGCCAGCCCGTGGCTCCACGTCCTCACCCAGCGTGCCACGTCGTCGCGGAACCGTGGATCAGCGCCCGCCACCGCAACGGCGAACCGCGGCCCCACGGGTTCGAGGCCCAGGAAGATCTCGAACTCCGGGTCGGCCGGGTCGCCCGCGAACAGCGAGACGATGCCGTAGCGCCACGCCGCAGCGCGCCGGCGCAGCTCTGCCATGGAGTGGATGGGCTCGGGTGGCGCAAAGTCGTGCGAGACGTGGGTTGCCCGGCCGAGGTATCCGTCGGCCGCGAGCGGAGCGAGCAGCGTGTCGACGACGACCTCCGTGGTGAGCCACTGCTTCACCGCCTCGGCATCGGCGTAGCACTTCATGCGGATCACGAAGCCGTCGGCGTTGTAGCCCATGCGCCGCACTCTAGCGGGGTCCCTCGACCCTGGCGACGACCGTGTGATTTCGCTGCACCCTCGGCCGGGGTGGCACGCATGGCCTCCCCTGTCAGGCCGTGAGTTCGGAAGCCGGAGGCGTCTCGCCGAAAGGATAGAAGAGCGCAAAGAGGAGCGCCGGGGTGACCCAGAAATTCACTTCTGCGAAGATTGCGCTCGACCAGTGGAACACGGTCATCGCGACCAGGAACGCGAGGATCGCGCGCTTCGCGCGCAGGAAGAACACGAGCGGGAAGCCGAGCTCCATCACCAGGATGCTGAGGACGGTGAAGTGACAGAGTAGCGGGTTCTCTGCGAACCAGCCGAGTGTGCCGTCGTCGATGCCCCAGCGCGTACCCTTCATGATGAGCATCTTCTGGATCGCGGTTCCGTCGAGCACCCAGTCGAGCCCGCTCACCCGGAGCTTGGCGAGACCTGCCACGAAGTAGAACCCGCAAACGTAGGTCTGCGCGGCTCGAATCGGCCAAGACGTTTGCCAGGCTTCGAGCGGTGGGTCGACGGGAAGACGGCCGGCGCCGCGAATCTCCGGAAACCGTGAGAACGCGAGCAGCAGGAGCGCGTGAAACCACATGTAGAAGCGGTGGTGCTCGTCGCCTGCCGTGCTGTCGCGGACGCCTTGCAGGTAGAGAAAAGACACGCAGATGATCGCGATGGCCGCCCGGACGCGGAATCCGACGAGGAGAGCCAGGTTGCCGACCATCAGGAGGCCGAACGCGAGAAGGACCGTCACGGGATGCGCGCGATCGATCCCGAAGACGTGAAAGAACCAGACCGGCTCGAGCAAGCGCATCGTTGGGCCGGCGAAGTCGATGGTGAAGAGCGTGTGAAAGTCGCTTCCGCTCAAGACCATGAGCCCCACCGCCAGCACGACACGCGCGCGAACGAGCCGCTGCACGCTCACGGGGTGCTCGAAGAAGTGGCGGTTCCAGGACCTGCGCGCTCGCTCTAGTAGCACTCGAGACCCCGCGGCGGCTCGTGGTCGAGCGTCATGCTCACCGCCCCGTTCTCCCAACGAAGCGTCGAGACGTTCTCGTACGGCGCTCCGACGAGGCGCGGGTTGCCGTGAAGGTCCACGACCTCGACGAGACTTCGCCGCGCCCTCATCTCGACGATGAAGCGGGGATCCTCCGGCCGAAGACCCAGCGTCTCGTTGGCCGCCGTCATGATCCGGCTTGCCCAATCGACGCGCACGAGGTCGATCTGCCCGGCGTCATCGACGGCGCGTCGATGCTTCGGTGGGCCGAGCCCGAACGCGCGCTGAGTGAAGATCTTTCCGAACGCGCGGAAGGGGATGTTCATGTCCACATGGGAGAGCCATCCCGTGCTCCCGTCGCGGCGGACAATCTCGAAGCCGCGTGTACGAACCGACTCCCCGTCGAAGACCGAGACCCACATCGAGTCCGAGCTCCGATTCATCGCGTACATCGGCGCCCACGACAGTGGGAACCGGTCGATGCGGAGCGCCGTCGGAATGACCAGCGCGATGAGGAAGTAGAGCGCGAGGGCGATTGACGCTCTGGTGGGTGGGCGGCTGACCGACACGGCACGCAACATATCGGGCTCAGCCCCCCCGGAAGGAATTTTTTGTCCCATGGGCGGCGGGGTGGGCCGCGGGAATGCGCTGCCCGGGCCGTCGCCCTCGGGCCGAACTCGGGGTCCCGTCCCCGCCCCTGCCGCTCAGCTCTCGTGCTCGCGGGGCGCCGCCGTCTTCGCGCGCACCTCGAGCTCGAGTTCGGCCTCCACCTCGCTCATGGCGGCACTCACCTCGTCCACGCGCACCCGCGTGCCGAGCGCCTGCGCCCTGCGAGCCCCAGCGCGGATGATGCCCGCCAGGTTCTCGGGGGCCTCCGACGCCACGTAGGCCACGTGGTCCTTGCCGCCCGCGTCCACCCACTCCACGCACAGGATGGGCTTGCTGGGGTGAATCGCCGCGAAGGCGCCCTTGCCCTCGTTGATCACGCGCTGGCGCGCCGCAGGGTCGTACTTGGTGAGCGTGACCTGCGTGACCCCTGCGAGCGGGATGCGCAGCTCGTGACGCACCCCGGCGTGGCACACCACCTCGCTCTTGGTGACGATGGTGCGCAGCACGCTGCCCGCCACGCTCGCGAAGCCCAGCGTCGCGGCCACCAGCGCGAAGAAGGCGCCGCCAGCTAGCGCTTGGAGGTCGCCACCGGCGGCGGCCACGAAGCCCACCACGGAGAAGCCAGCGCTCGCGAGCGACAGCGTGCCCACGAGCAGGAATGCACCGCGGAAGGTCACCTTCTCGCTGTGCACCACGTCCTCCACGCCCAGGTACTGCCGCTCGAACTCGTCGGTCATGCTTCCACCCACCAGCAAGAGTGCCACAGCGGGCCGGGCTCCGCTCGAGAACGGGGGTGGCCCCGAGGCGCGCTGAGCGCGGTCCTCGGAGCCGGAGGGAAGCAGTGGGTCCTGGGCGCCTGACGTTCTCAAGCGCCGCGTGTGCGTGACGACCTCCGGACATGCGCGAGGGCCAGCAAGAGGAGCCCCGGCCACCACGCCGCGCCGTCCGCTCGGCTCGAGGCGCTGCAGCCCCCGCCTCCGCCCGCTGGGGGAGGCTGGACACCGCTATCGCGGGTGCCTCCATCGGGCGTGGTGCCGCCCGCGTCCATCGTGCCCATGCCCGCGTCCATCGTGCCCATGCCCGCGTCCATCATGACCATGCCCGCGTCCATCGTGCCCACGCCTGTGTCGGTCGTGACCATCCCTGCGTCCGTCGTGACCATGCCCGCATCCGTGCCCATGCCCGCGTCCATCATGCCCGCGTCCATCATGCCCGCGTCCATCATGCCCACGCCCGCGTCGGGGTTGGGCGGCTCGTCCACAGACGTGACCGTGATGGTCACGGTGGCCGTGACGCTGCCGTTCAGCTCGTCGCGCACGCGGTAGATGAACGTGTCCATCCCGAAGAAGTCCGGCGCCGGCGTGTACGTGAAGGCGCCACCCGCCGCGAGCACGAGCATCCCGTTCATGGGGGGCGTGACCACCTCGGCGGTCAGCGCGTGTCCATCCACGTCCTGCGCGGCCGGGTCGTCCATCAGCACGTTGCCGTCGAGTGCCTCGTCCTCCTCCGTGGTGTAGGCGCGGCCCGCGCTCGTGGGCGCCGTGTTGGTGTAGCGCACCACGCACGAGCTGCTGTGCGGGATTCCCTGGTCGTCCGTGACCGTGATGGTGGGCACGTAGCGCAGCGGCAGCGTCTGCGGCGTGGCGTAGACATGCGTGACCACGTCCCCCGTCGCCGTCGCGCCGTCGCCCAGCTCCCACGCGTACGACACCACGTCTCGCGCCGCGTCGAGGTGGAACGACGTGCTCGCGTCGAGCGTCACCTCCACGCCCGCCTGCGTGCGCACCGATGCGGTCGCCTGGCACTCCGCGCGTGGGCCGCGCTCCACCACAGCCTGCGAGAGGATCGTGACCCCAATGGGGACGGCCGCGGGTCCTCTGAGGCGGAGGATCCCGCTGTCCATGTAGGCTCCCGCGAGCCAGCTGGGGAAGTGGTCCAGCAAGGCGCGGGCCATGCCCTTGGGGCCGGCGCTCGCAGGGGATCCGCTGGGCACGTCGTTGCGGAACCAGTCCCACGGCGGCACCTCGTCCGCGGCGCGGTCGTCCACGAAGCGAATGGGGGTCGGGTTTCCGGAGGCGTCTGCGGCCAACCGGTACGCCATCGCGATGCTCCGCAGGCCCTCGGCGAAGATCCCATTGGAGTCCGGAGTCCCGCTGCCGTAGTTGTCGTTCAGGCGGTGGTACTCGGCGGTCCACAGGTAGACGCCCAGGAGATCCCGAGCGGGTCCCCCGCCCGTCACCAAGGGGTCGTAGCCGACTCGGTTGTGGAGGTGCATCAGCCCACCCGCTGCCGTGGACGCGACCCCTTCGGCAAAGGTCGTCTCGGGGAACGTGCCGGAATGGGCGCCGTCGTACCAGGTGCGCGGGCCATAAGACGAAGGCGGCCGGGTCGCGTAAGAGCTCAAGGACTGCGAGTTCTCGCTTCGAACGAAGGTGTGGGCCGCTGGCGCGATGCCCCACGCCCTGCGCGCCAGGTGCATCACGCTCGCCGCGCACCCACCCGACTCGGTGTCGAGGGTTCCCGCGTTCGCGAAGCCACTGTCGCCCCAACTCCCGCGGGGAGGAAAGTTCGTCGCGTTGTCGATCTGCGTGAGCGCGTAGTAGTCCACCATGTCCTCCACCAGCTGGCGATAGGTCAGCCCGCGTGCGCCCACGGGGCCCAGCAGCGCGACACGCTCCGGGGCGGCGCTGGCGATGAGCGCGATGCCGCCGAGGCTGTTGATGCATGGGCGATACGAGTTGAGCGCGCGGATCGCGTTGCCGTTGCCGTTGCCGTCCGGTGCGCCCGCGTTCTTGTTCGGAGCAGGGACCACCTGCAGCGAGACCTCGAGCCAGCGCAGCAATCGACTCACGTCGTGCACGTAGGGGTCCACGGAGCCATCTCCGTCGGGCAGGTGGTTGTTCACCGCGAGCGCCTGGACGGTCAGCGGGAGCACCTCCTGCATGTTGGGGTAGTGATTGCGGGGCATGACCACCCCAGCGGGCACGCCTTCGGCCGTGTAGCGGCCCAGACTCGCGTGGAACGACCACAGCGCACGGTCGATGGTCATCTCCATCTCGGCGTCGAGCGTGGGTTCGCGCAGCATGACGAGGAACACCGCTTGGAAGGGGACCCCGAAGCGATCCGTCACCGTCAGCACCGCCTCGAAGGTCTGTCCGGGCGTGCCCGTGTAGGTGTGGAGCGTGGCCAGCTCACGCGGGTCGGACGTGTCGAGTGGAACGGCGGGAGACCCGTCGCCCGGATCCCACTCCGCCGAGGTGATCACCGCCGGCGTGTCGCCGCGTCCGAGCGCCACGCCCTGCAGCAGGATGGGCACGCCCGCGACCGCCGTGTGCGGGCGCGTCGGGTCCCCGAGCCACGGTACCGCCAACGGCCGCGTGGGGAGCTCGCACACGTTGCCCACTCCGTTGCCATCCGTGTCCGTGTTCAGCGGATCAGCGTCGCCCGGGCAGAGGTCCTGGGCATTGGCGAGGCCGTCCGCGTCGATGTCGGGGTCCAGGCAGTCGTCCACGGTGTCCCCGTCGCGATCCCCCGGGGCCGAGTACCAGGTGGTTCCTGCGGCGGAGCTCGCTGGCGGTCCGTTGTCCGTGAGCGCGCGCCACGGGTCGTCGCAGTCTCCTCCGGAGTCGTCATGCAAACAGTGCGACTCGACCCCGGACACCGCCCACGTCACCTCGGCTGCGATCACGCCCACGGACGCGCTCCCTCCGACCAGGCGGGCGGAGAGGTTGGTGCAGAGCGGCGCGCTGGTGATGCTCTCGAGCGCCGCGCCCGTCGTCGAGGACTCGAAGACGAAGGAGCCTGGAACCACCATGATGGTCGCGATGGGCATGCCGTCCGCCAAGAGCTCCACCTGCACCGGCTCGGTGGCATACACCCACGCGGTGAGCGTGACCATGACGGGCGCGTCCAGCGTGGGGTCGGCCGCGGCGCGCGTGGGGGCCAACATCGGCAACGTGGCGAGAACGGCGATCAGGCGCAGGGCACATGCCGCGCGCGTGGGGAGGTTCGACATCGGGGTGTCCTGGGGGGGGATGCTGCGTAGCAGCGTCTCACCGCCCGCCACAACCGGACAAGCGGAAGAGTGCGGCGTCAGCGAAACCCATGACGTGTGCGATTCGAGGTCGGCTACCGTGTGCGCATGGGAAACGTCTTCCGTGCCTTGGTCGGGACCTTGATCGTCGGCTTGCTGTGGGGTGCGCGCAGCGCGCATGCCGAGGAATACGTCGTCGGCAGCGGCAGCTACCCCACGCTCGCCAGCGTGCCCTGGAGCTCGCTCACGGCGGGCGACATCGTGACCATCCCGCATCGCGCCGAGCCGTACCGCGAGACGTTCGCGGTCACCACGTCGGGCACCGCGCAGTCGCCCATCCTCATCCGCGGCACGCGCGGCGCTGGCAACGCGCGGCCCGTCATCGACGGTGAGAACGCGGTGCAGGGCGCGGGCACGCACGTGCGCTCGCTGCTCAGCCTGCGCAACGGCGCGCAGCACGTCGTCGTGGAGGGGCTCGAGTTCCGCAACGCGCACATCGACTTCGCGCACGACGGCCTCTTCCCCGGACACAACGCGTCGGGCATCTACGTGGAGGACGCATCGCACGTGGTCATCCGCGACTGCGAGCTGCACGGCAACGGCAACGGCCTGTTCTCGGCGCCGGGCACGGTGGACCTCCGCGTGGAGCGCAACTACCTGTGGGGCAACGGCAACGTGGGGCGCGCGCTCGAGCACAACAGCTACACCGAGACGGACGGCATCGTGTTCGAGGGCAACCGCTACGGGCCCCTGTGCAGCGGCTGCTTGGGCAACAACCTGAAGGACCGCTCGGCCGGCACGGTCATTCGCTACAACTTCATCGAGGGCGGCAACCGCGCGCTCGACCTGGTGCACGCGCAGACCGACGACGAAGACTTCACCATGCGCGTGGCCAGCACGCCCACCTACGTCTACGGCAACGTGTTCATCAAGATCGACGACACCACCCAGTCGCAGGTGGTGCACTTCGGCGGCGACGACGACACCTTCCCCGAGACCTACCGCCGCACGCTGCGCTTCTACAACAACACCGTGTACTCCACCCGCGCGGTGCGCACGACGTTCTTCCACGCGGACGCGCCCGCGCCCGACCTCGACATCCGCAACAGCATCTTCGTGACGCCCAGCTCCACGCAGATCTACCTGCTGGACAGCAGCACCAGCACGGGCGCCACCGTGGCCATCGTGAACAGCTACCTGCCGCCCACCTGGGACGTGAGCGTGGAAGCCGCGCTCGACGCCGTGGTGACCACCACCAGCGTCACCACCGGCACCACGCCCGGCTTCGTGGACGGGGCCGCGTTCGACTTCCACCTGGTGCCCAACGCCACCGTGCGCAACGGCGGCGCGGCGCTGGCGGGTGGCGTCCCGGCGCTGCTGCTCGAGTACGTGGCGCACCTGGCCACCGCTCCGCGCAACGCAGACGGCCCGCTCGACCTCGGCGCGTTCGAGGTCTGCGACGGCGACTGCGAGCCCGTGGTGGCCCCCGACGGTGGCGTCACGCCCATCGGTGACGGCGGGGTCATCCCCATGCCGGACGGCAGCACCGGCGCGGACGGCGGAACGGAGCCCGGCGACGGGGGTGGCTGCGGCTGCAGCGTTCAGAAGCGCTCATCATCGCCCTGGCTCGCGTTGGGCCTGGGTCTCGTGGGCGTGCTCGCGTGGCGCCTCAGAAGGCGTCGCCCAGCGTGATGTGAATCGCCCCGCCCGGGCCGCCGAAGAGCCGTCCGCGATGGGAAGACCCCGCGCAGTCCACCACCACCAGCGTGTCGGGCTCGGTGCAGTACCCGAGCTCACGCTGGTCGCCCCCGCCGAGAACTTGCGCGCCCGGCACTCGGAAGCCGACGTCCACGCGGATGGGGCCCACGATGGTGTAGTAGCGAACGCCGCCGCCCACGCTCAGCTGCAGGTAGTTGAACCGGAAGCGCTCCTCGCGGCTCGCGTCCCCCATGTCGGCGAAAGTGGCCAGCCAGAGGTTCTGGCTGATGGGCACGCGCAGCTCGAGGTTGGCCTCCCACAGGCGCGTGCCGCCCGCTTCGCCGTCGCCCAAGCGCTGCGCGAGGAAGCCACGGTTGCTCACGGGCCCGCCGCCACGAAAGCGATGGATGTCCGGCCCCATGCGCAGCGGGTTGTCGGCGCTGATGGCGTCTCCGAAGTTCTCGCGGCCGAAGATCGCCCCTATGCGAAAGCGGCCCGCGAGCACGATGCCCGCCGGCAGCGGGGCATACGCGCGGATCTCGGGGAGGATGCGGAGGTAGCTCCAGTTGCTCGGTAGGCCGAAGCCCGCCTCTTGCAGGCGCAGGCTCAGATACAGCCCCTGCCGAGTGCGCACGGGCTGGTCGCGCAGGTCGAGCTCCAGCGTCTGCTGCCAGTACGTGACCAGCCAATCTTGCTGAGCGTCTGATGCGGACATGGGGCTTCCCGGCACCATGTACGAGGCGATGTGGATGCCCGCGGAGATGCGGATGCGCCGCTCCCAGAACGCGCGCTCGAGGTCGACGCCAGCACGAATGGCGTGCCGGAAGAACGCTGCGTAGGGATCGGGCCCCACGTCGTACAGGCCCGTGATCTTGAGCGACGTGCGCGCCTCGATGAAGGCGGGCTGCTCGAACTCGAGCGTCAGCACGTTGCCGAGGTTCTGGTTCGCGGCGAAGCTCGAAAAGCGGGGAAACTGCTCGTTCGAGATCAGGCGCACACGGTCCTCGAGGGAGAGGCGTCGCATGCCGCCGAACAGGTTTCGGTTCTCCCAACCCGCGAGCACGTGCAAGTCCCACTGGTTCACGAGCTGCGCGTCCCCATCGGTGGTGCTCAGCGCCTGGCCCGTCTGAACGCCGCCGCCCAGCATGAAGCGGTTGCGTTGAGCGGGCGTGACGCGGATGACGATGGGCACCACGTTGACGCCGGCCACGACATCCGCCTCCACCTCCACGGTGGAGAAGGCACCCAGCGCGAAGACCGCCTGCTGCGCGTCGAGGATGTCGCTCGCGTCGTACAGCGTGCCGGTGCGGAGCTTACTGGCGCGCCGGATGGGGCCCACCGGCAAGTCCACTTCGCCCTCGACGGTCACCTCCCCCACGCGGCAGACGGGGCCCGCCGTGACGCGGTAGTCCACCTCGGCGGTGAGGGCCGCCCGCAGGATGCGCACGCTGCCCTCGACCACCGCATGGCAGTGGCCGCGATCCGCCAGCACGCCGAGCAGCTGGGTCTTGCCCAGCTCGTACGCGTACTCGTCGAAGCGCTCCTCGGGATCGAGGTCGACGGCGTCCTCGAGCTCTTCGGCGAGGTCGGGGTCGATGACCTGCCCCTCTCCGTGGAGCACACGCACCGTGGTGACACGAATGGGATCGCCCTCGTCGATCACGATGGTGATGCGCACGCGGCAGCCCTCGTCGCCGTCGTCACGCTCGCAGGCGGTGTCCTCCTCGACTAGGTCGCTGTCCCGCGCCGCGGCGGGAGTGATGCGCGTCTCGACCACGCGCGCGTTCGGATAGCCGCGCGCGCGGTACCAGCGGATGACGCGGTCGAGGTCCTGGTCGAACAGCGACTGATCGAACAGCGGCCACTCGGTCCAGGGCCACGTCCAGAGGCGCAGCTCCGCGTAGCGCGCGTCGAAGGGCGGCTCCCCACACGAGGGGCTGCCGGGCAGGCCGAGCGTGATGCCCACGCGCGTTCGCTCGTGGCTGGCAAGGCATGTCGCGAGAGCGCGCGCATCGATGTGCTCGGCGCCCTCGAAGCGCAGGCGGGTGATGCCATAGCGATCCTCGGGGATGGTCTTGCACCCACCCACCAGGAGACAGAACGCGACGAAGGCGAGCCGCTTCATCGCTGCCACAGCACGTCCAGGGACCAACCGCTGCGCGGGGCGAAGCGACCACGCGTGACCAGGCTGCGAGGATGACGGAGCTCGATCAGGAAGCCGCCGGAGGCCTGGGAGTTGGTCTCTTGCACCGCAGCCCGGTTCTCGTTGGTCCCGGCGCTGCTCACGAAGCCCTCGATGTAGAGGCCCAACACGATGTTCCGCAGGAACTTGGGGATGAGGCGGTTGGCCTCGAACCCCACGCGGGCGCTGACGCTGTCGAAGCCACCGCCCGTACTCACGCCGATGCGCGGGACGGCATCTCCCAGGCCGTGTCGCGCGGCCGCCGTGAGCAGCCCCACCGTGAGGCTCGCGAGCGCGCTCTGAGCCTGTTCGGTGGCTTGCTGACCCTCCCCGCCCGACGAGAAGTCACCGACCTCACTGCACTGCGACGTGGTGATGCACTGCACCGCGAGGCCCGCGGTGATCTCGTTGCCGCTCCGGTCGAAGAACGTGAGCTGGAGCTCCATGAGGTTGCCCTTGATGCGCACGCGCACCTCGTTGTCGAGACCGGCGTTGGACACCGCCGAGAGATCGAGCACGGGCGAGATGGTGGTCCCTCCGGGGAAGCTCACAGTGCCCTCTTCGATGTCGAACGAGCTACCGAGCAGCTCGAGGTAGCCGCGCTGCGTGCGCACCACACCGCTCAGGCGGACGCCCTCCTCGACGACACCGAGGTCGAGCGACGCCGTCAGCTGGATGGCGAAGTCCGAGCGCTGCACCCAGAACGGGCGCTCGAGATCGATGTGGAAGTACGTGGGGACGAAGGGGGACTCGTCGTCCACCTCGCTGGTCGCCACTGCCTCCTCCGGCTCGATGACCTCCGGTGGCTCCCAGCCCGCTGGGTACGAGTCCAGGTACACGATGTCGTTGTTCTGCGCGAGGTCTTGCACCGCGGTGCGCAGCTCGTCCGGCATGGTCACGACCAAGCGCTGGAACACCAGCTCGCCGCGCAGCGCATCGCTCCGCCGCTCGAGGTCCAGCTCCGCGTGCGACGTCACCGTGGCGATGATCAAGCCCGCCTGCCGCACCGGGAAATCCCATGCTTCGAGGGTGGCTTCGAGGCTGGTGGGCTGACGACCGCTGAAGTGCCCCTCCCCTGTGACGGATATCCGTCCTCGCACATCGCGCGCCCGCAGCTCGTGAACGACGATGCTGCTGGGGGTGAGGGACACGTGGGCTTCGAGGTCCGACAGGCGCTGTCCGAGCCCAGGCATCATGAGCGTCGCCGCGTGGAGACGGATCTCGCCGCTCGGCACCGGCTCATCGAGCGTCCCGCTGATCTCGAGGTGGCCGTCGATGGTCCCCGCGCGGCGTCGGACGAACGGCGTGATCCCCGCGATGGGTTCGAGAGACAGGTCCGTGAAGCGCGCTCGCATGGTCATGGCACCATCGGGGATGGCGGGCGCGAGGCCATCCACGCCCCAGGTGAACGGGAACTGTACCTGGACGTCGCCGCGACCACCGTCGCTCGCACGCACGACCACCTCGGACGTCGCGCCCGCGTTCGTCACCGAGGCATCCAGCGCCATCGCCACCGCCGCATCGCGACCGAACACCAACGCCGGTGCCACGAGGTGGATCCCCAGCTCGGCCGTCGGACTCCCGAGGCGCTCGCCGGTCAGCGTCCCGTCGACGGTGCCGCGCACGTGCTCGCACACGATGGGGAGGCTGCCGAGGTCGAGGGCCACGATGCGCCCCGCGAGGGCAGCGCTGACGGTCGGGGCCTGCTCCCCACTCAACCAGCTCTCGATGGGGGTCGCTGCGCTGAGCTCGATACGGAGCGGCTGCTGGCCACCCGTGTTCACGATCAGCTCGGTGGCGGTGTGCTCGTTGCGAAGCGTACCCGTGAGCGCCACGTCGAGCGCGTCGCCGCCACACGCTGTGACGGCCGTCCCACTGCCGAGGACCGCCTCGGTGTCCGCAGCAGGCGGTGACTCTGGCTCGGAGCCGGGCGTGGCGCTCCTCGCCGGGGCGAGCAGGTGCGCCTCCCACTCGCCCTCGATGGGACGCCCCGGCACGTGACGAACGGTCGCGGTGGCGTTCACGCGGCCGCCGAGCGATCGCCGGAGGCTCGCCGATCGCTGGGCAGCTGGTCGAGGGGACGCTCGGCGAGCCACGCGGTCACCTCGAACGGGGTCTCCGACAGCACGACCAAGCCCGACACGAGCGCGCTCGACGGCGCTTCCAGGGTCACGCGGGCTTTGACGAGCGCGCCCTCGTCATCGGTGGTCAGCAGGTTGGCGACCAGCGTGTCCTGCCACTGCGCTTCCAGCTGCGCCGCGAGGTTGGGAGGCGGGGTGGGCAGGCCAGGGACCACCAGCGAGAGCACGCGAAGGTTCGACGTGAGCTGCGGTGCCGCGGCCACACCGGCGATGTGGACATGGCCCGAGAGCGTCCCGGCCACTCCCAGCGGGTCTGCGCTCACGCGGTCGGCCAGCCCGAGCGCGACCTCGTCGAACCTGACCGTCACGTCGAGCGTGGCCTGTTCGAGGACGCGGCTCACGGGGAGCGGGCGACCCCACTCTGCTCCCCCCGCGATGGTCACGGTCCCCGCGTCCGCGAGCGCGATGGTGGCGTCGACTCGCGCGCTGGTGGTCCCGTAGGCGAGGGCCACCTCGGCGCTCAGGTCGCGGAGCTCCTCGTACCTCACGCTGGAGAGCGCCAGGTTGGCCTGGATGGTGGGCATGCTCGTGGTGCCCGCCAGGTGAGCGGTCCCGCCGAGCTCGGCCTCGAAGCCCGGAATGGGAATGGCGAGAGCCGCCAAGAGATCGTGCAGCGCGAAGCGCTCGAAGCGCAGGTCGGCGCTCAGCGTTCCGCTGCCGCGCAGCGCGCCCGCGAGCGTGAGGAGGCTGTCCACGTGCGAGAGGGCGACGCGGCCGATGCGGAGGTCCCCCGACTCGGTCTGGTACGCCAAGTCGTCGACCTGTAACTGCCAGGGATCTTCCGCCGTGCCCGCGGTCCCGGTCACGCCCGCACGCCACGTACCGCCACGCTCCCGGGCGCGCGCGTGGAGCCGCAAGGCGCGCGACTGCAGCAGCTGCGACTCCACGTCCAGCGTCACGTCTCTCAGGCCTCCCACCGCGTGGACGCTCGTGCGTGGCGAGCGCAGACCGCTCCCCGACGTGTCGGCCAGCTCCGTGGCGAGGATTCGGACATCCATGCGTGGATCCGCGGTGGTGCCTTCCACCCTACCCCCGAGCCGCACGCGACGCGCGCGAACGCCTCCAGCGCGCAGGCCACGCACGCTGGCTTCGAGCGCGATGTGCACCCCACTCGGCAGCTCGGGTGCTGCGGGCTCGTCGAGTTGCACCGTCACGTGGGCGCTCAGCGCGCCACGCACGTCACCCAACAGCGCCGCGAGGGCCGGCTCGTCCGCGGGCCTCAGCTCGTTCACGTCCAGCGTCAGCGCCACCGCGCCCCCGAAGCCCACGCGCCCGGTCAGCGTGAGTCGCGGCGGCGTCGCCTCGGCCACGTTCAGCAGCGTCAGCGCGTCGATGTCGAAGAAGCGATCGCGCATGTTCAGGCGGCCGCTCAGCAGCACGTCGGGCAGCGGCTCATGATCCAGCACGGCCTCTTCCACACGCAGGCTGATGGCGGTCTCCGCCTCCACGTACACCCCGGACTCGAGCGTGAAGCAGCCCCGCAGGTGCTTGTCCGGGAGGCTGCTGTGCAAGGCCAGCAGCGTCAGACCCTCGGTGCACACACGCGCGCTGCGATCGCCATCCATCACGTAGCGGGCGGTGACGGTGAGCGACTCCTCCGCCACGTGGATGGTGCTCTCGAGCCGCGCGTCGCGCAGGCTGCCCGTCAGGTGGATGTCGGCGCGCACGCTCTCGGGCAGCTGCGTGGCGAGGTCACCCTGTCCGAACGCCGCCAGCATGCGCGTGGTGAGCGGCGCGAGCCCCAGGCGCACGTCCACCGAGGTCTCGAGCAGATCGGCCTCCCGTGAGGCCGGGTTCCGGACGGTCGCGTCGAGTGAGATCACGTCCCCATCGCCGCGCAGCACCGTGTCCAGCTGGGACGCCGCGCCCGGCGCCGAGTCATAGCCGCCGCGCAGGGACCGGGTGCTCACCAGCGAGGTCCCGCCCCGCGAGGTCCGGAACGAGGCGCTGTCCAGCGTCACGCGCACGTCGTCGGCCACCTGCACGCGGCCGCGCAGGCTCACGTCGCGCACCTCCACCGGCGGCTGATCGAGCACATCCAGGATGACGGTGCTGCCGCGCACCTGCACCGCGTCCAACACGACCACCAGCGCGCTCTCCGGCTCGACGAGATCGGGCTCGTCATCCACGAACGCCTCCACCAGCGTCAGCCCCCCTCGCTCGCTCGTGCGAAGCACCACGCGGGCGCCGTGCACCACCAGCGACTCGAGCTCCCACCCGCCCGCGCAGGAGCGACGAAAAGCGCACGAGGGTGCGGGCCTGCCTGACCCGCAGCACTTCGAGCCCCTCGCGGTCCAGCACCACGATGTCGCGCAGCGTGATGCCCCCCGTGCGCGCCTCGGTGATGCTGCCCACGTGGATCTCCCCGGGGATCAGCCCGGAGATCATGGGCACGAGCCGGTCGAGCAAGACCTGTCGGCCTGCATGGGTCTGGAGCGCGCCATAGGCGGCCAGCACCAAAGCCACCAGCAGCACGAGCAGACCCACGACGCCCTTCAGCAGCCGCAGCGTCCAGCGCCGCAACCGGCTCGGCGTTGGCCGTGCCTCGGGCTGTTCGGGTGCTTCGATGGGGGAATCGCTCACGCGCGCACGCCTACGCAAGAAGCGTTCCGCCGCCTCGTTGAAGGGTTCACACGCGGGCTCCTCGACGCCGGAGCATCAGAATGATGTAGCCAGAGCGCTCAGAACATCGCGCCGTAGGTGATCTCGATGCCGTAGCCCCAGCGCGTGACGGGCACGTCGTCCACCTGCGCCACCAGCGGCTTGTTGCCCCCCACGAAGTAGAACATGGGGTGGAACAGCCCGGAGCGGCCCACCAGCACGTCTACCCCCGCGCGTGCACGGGCGGTCGCACCGAAGTCCTCGGTGTTGTAGAGCAACCCGGGCGCGATCCCCAGCGCGATCAGCACTCGGTCCGACACACGCAGGTGCAAGCTCACCTCGATGTGCAAGAGCATGCCGAAGCTGGCGGTACCTGCCTGTGACCCACCGTAGATCTCGTGGATGTAGGAGAAGCCCACTCCGTCGAAGGCGAACCACGTGACGAAGGGCGCAAAGCGCAGGCCGATGAAGTCACTCGCGGCGAAGATGGAGCCCGAGCCGCCGACCTCCAGCACGCCCGCCGACGCGTAGGCCACCGGGCCACCCACGCCGGCCTGTTCCACCACATCCACGCGCGACTCACTCATGGGCCGCTGCAGCACGGTCGGCACTTGGGGCGTTGGATCGGGTGTCGCTGTCGCGAGGTCCGAGTCCTCGTCGGCGGCGACCTCGTCGGGCTGCGCCAGCTCGTTGGGCGAGCTGGCCGAAGCGGGCGCCTCGCCGCGTGGGTCGGCCTCCTGGGCGGAGCCCCGCGCCGGCGAGAGGATGCCCACGCAGCAAGCGGTGGTCAGCAACACGTAGCGCGCGGCGCGAGAGGACATCGGATGCCGTAGCACGTCGTGCGAGGTCAGGACCCGTCGCCGCGCAGCGCGCGTCACTCGGGCGCGATCAGGGCTTGCTCGCCTCGGCCGGCCGGGCGCGCGGCCGCTCCCACGGGCGCGTAGCTCCCGCTGCTCAGCAGCTCGAACACGGGCGCAGACGTGCGGCTGGGGTCGGCTCCCTCCACGAAGAGCGCCCCCTTGACGGGACGACGGCTGGACGTGGTGGCCAGGCTGGCCTCGAGCCGCACGAAGCGGGGCCGGGCGTCTCGTGGGAGCTGCGTGTGCACGTGCCGCGCGAAGGCGTCGAACGAGAAGCTCGGGTCCACCACCAGCGCCACCATCACGGCCCGCTCGCCGTCGGTGACCACCGGGTACGCGCAGGCGTCGCGCACACCGGCCACCTCGGCGCAGATGTCCTCGATGTCGGCCGAGCCCAGCGTCATGCCATACACCCGCACGTCGTCGGCCACGCGGGCGGCGAACGACACCCACTGCCCCTCGTGCAGGGTCATCAAGTCGCGCGTGTTCACGTAGCGCTCGTCCTTCCCGAACGGGTTCACCAGGATGCTGGCGGCGTTGTCGGCCGGGTCCTCGAAGCCCTCGAACGCCATGAGCGGGCCGATCTTCGCCAACAGCACGCCGGACTCACCGGGGCCGGCCTGCACCAGCTTTCCGCCCTCGCGAATGAACTCTTCGGTGACGGGGTCTACGCGCGCCAGCACTTGCCCGCGCCCTGCTCCGAGGCGACCCACCATACCCTCGTGGCCCGAGAGGTTGATGAGCCCCACATGGCCGCCCGTGGCGATGTAGTTCTCGAGCAGCGAAGGCACGCTGAAGCGCTCCTTGAAGACGCTCCAGACCTCGGCAGCGAGCCCGCTGCCCAGCCAGACGCGCGTGCGGTGCGTGGTCTCCTTGGGGTGCACGGGGGCACGCAGCAGGCCGCGGCAGGTAGAACCCAGATACGCCACCAACGTCACGTCGTAGCGGTCGCAGTCTTCCCAGAACGCGGCCGGGTCGAAGCTGCGCCGCAGCGCCAGTGCGCCCCCTCCCGTGAGCGCCACGCCCCACGCTTGGTAGAACGCGGCGCGGTGCGCCAGCGGCAGCCCGGCGTTGTACGTCACGTCGGTGGGGTTGCTCTTGAGAACGGCCTGCCCGAAGTAGTAGCAGCCCTGCAGGAAGCGCTGGTTGGTCACCAGGGTGATGCGCGGCAGCTCCGAAGGCCCGCCGCTGGCCAACAGCACGAAGGGCAGCCGCATGTCGTGCCCATCGCTCACGGACAGCGGCTTGCCGGAGGCGTCGCGCACACGCCGCGCGAAGTCGTCCCACTCGGGCAGCGGCCGCTGCGGGTCCTCTGCCCAGCGGTCCAGCTCGAGAGGCTCGCGCACGTCGGCCCACACCAGCCGCTTCTTGGGCAGCCCGGCACCACCCTCGCCCAGCGCGGTCCAGGCGGCGTGGCACTCGGACCCCACCAGCACCGCGTCGGGGCGAATCACGCGCAGCGCATGCACGAGCGCGTCGCCTACCAGCGTGCTGGGCAGCAGCGCCGTGGCCACGCCCAGCTTGGCGGCGCCCAGCGTGGCGACCAAGAACTCGGGCCGGCTCGCCATCATGAGCACCAGGCGTTGGCCCTTCTCCATGCCCAGGGCCTGCAGCGAGCGCGCCACGGCGTTGGCGCCGCCGTCGAGGGCGCGATAGGTGTAGCTGCCGTCCGGGCCCGTGATGGCCAGGCCGTTGGGCTGCTGCTCGGCCCAGTGCTCCACCAGCCGCACGGGCGTGAGGTCCGAGTCCTCGCGCAGCTTGACCATGGAGTAGTAGGCCGCGCGCGACATCAAGGCCGTGGCGAGCGCGTTGTCGCGCAGCGTGTCGAGCCGCTTCATTGACGCGCTGCTCCGTGCGCCCGCTGCGCTCGGTACGCGTCGTGCGATGTCGGTTCCATCTCGGCCACCACCACGACCCTTCGCTCTTCGCTGAGCCTCATCGTCCTAACACGTCCGAGGGGCTGCACCAAGGGTGGCCATGGGCATCCGCTGTCAGCGGACGATCAGGACCTCGGCGGGGTGCACGCTGACCACCTCCACGCCGGAGGGGACCCCACGCACCTGCACCCGCACCGACTGCGTCCCTGGTCCCATGGGCAGCCCAGCGAGGTCGACCACGGGCACCAGCTGCAGCGGATCGATGTCGCGGATGATCTCGCGCAGGCCGCGGATCTCCACCCGGACCTCGGCCGGCCGCGCGCGCCGGAACGCACCGTTGAGCGCTTCCAGAGCGAGCCCCCGGAAGGTGCGCGTCTCGAGGTTGCGACCCACGCGATACGTGACGCTGACCTGCGACTCGCTGGTGAAGCGCGTGAGCTCCGGCAGCCCCACGACATCG